>JAHEAQ010000006.1:0-115167 GCA_024642705.1 Bacteroidota bacterium
GAATAACAGAGGCTGCTTGATCATTTATATCTCTTATAATTCTTGGTCTGCCTTCATTTAAGACCAAAATAACAGGTTTGCCTGTTTTATATAATGCCAAAGCAAGGTCAGATTGATTTTTAGAAATATCCAATTCCTTGCAATTTAGAAATAGTTTCGTACCAAACAGCGGTTGTTCTAGCTCTATTATTGGAAACATTTAGAACTGATCCAATTTTATATTTCACAACAGCTTCTCTAGCTAAACTATCGTCTAATGCAAATGGCTCATCGCTAAAATATTGATTTCCCCCCTTGCTAATCACATCCAAAGTAAGTTGAGTCATTTGGCCTACTTTTTCTTCTATTGTCATTTGAGCAATTAAATTATTTGCTCTTGCAATAAAATCTAATTTATTATTTTGTCCCCTTACTTGATATGTTAAGGTCAATAATAACAAGCATATATATATATTGTTTTTCATATATTTATTTTACTTTATTGAATGCCTAAAGTTAAATTGTAGAATCCTATAATTGATCATATTTATCCAACTTTAGTTCAATTATCCTTAAATATTCAATTCAACTTATAAAATATTCCTCATTTTTCACCTTTCCCGAAAAAATAATGAGCCAATCTATACTTTATCAGCATAACTCCCTTTATTTGATAAAAAATTGAAAGTTTTCTTGATTTTAGATAAAAAACATATTTATGCTTTTACAAAAAAATCCGCTTTATACAAAAATTTGGCCTTTATTAGAAAGTCATTTTGATGAAATGATCAATGCTTCCATGAAAGAATTGTTTCAGGAAAATCCAAGTCGCTTCAATGATTTTAGTATAAATTTTGAAAATATATTACTTGATTATTCTAAAAATATAATCACAAAAGAAACAATTGATCTTCTTATTGAACTTGCCAAAGAAACTGGGTTAGAATCAGGAATCAAAAGTATGTTTGAAGGGGAACCAATAAATGAAACAGAAGATCGAGAAGTGCTTCATATTGCTTTAAGAAATCTTTCCAATAAACCAATTTTCGTAAATGGCAAGGATGTGATGCCAGAGGTTGTTAAAGTTATGAATCAAGTGAAAAAGTTCACCGAAAAGCTTCATGATGGCAGTTGGAAAGGATTTAGCGGCAAATCCATAACCGATATCGTTAATATTGGAATTGGGGGATCTGATCTTGGACCAGTTATGGTTACTGAAGCTTTAAGACCTTATTGGAAACCTGGAATTGGATTGCATTTTGTATCTAATATTGATGGAACACATATAGCTGAAACTTTCAAGAAAGTAAATCCAGAAACAACATTGTTTATTATCGCATCAAAAACTTTCACTACTCAAGAAACCATGACCAATGCATATTCGGCAAGAAAATGGTTCCTTAATAATGGAGGTAATGAGGAAAGTGTTGGAAAGCATTTTGTAGCAGTATCGACCAATTCTGAAGCTGTAGTTAAGTTTGGAATAGATGCAGATAATATGTTTGAATTCTGGGATTGGGTTGGTGGTCGATTTTCACTTTCCTCGGCAATAGGATTGCCTATTGCATGCGCAATTGGCTATGAAAGGTTTAGAGAACTTCAAGAAGGAATGCATGAAATGGATAATCATTTTAAAAATGAACCTTTTGAAAAAAACATTCCAGTTCTATTAGCCTTAATAGGTATTTGGTATACGAATTTTTTCGGTGCAGAATCTGAAGCAATTTTGCCTTATGATCAATATTTGCATCGGTTTGCAGCTTACTTTCAACAAGGGAATATGGAAAGTAATGGAAAATCAGTAGATCGGGCAGGAAATGATGTAAGTTATCAGACTGGTCCAATTATTTGGGGCGAACCAGGAACAAATGGCCAACATGCTTTTTATCAGCTAATTCACCAAGGAACACGAATGATTCCTTGTGATTTTATCGTTCCTGCAATAAGCCATAACCCTATTGGGGATCATCATGAAATTTTACTTTCTAATTTTTTTGCACAAACTCAAGCATTAATGATGGGCATGAGCGCCGAAGAAGTATATGCTGACTTAAAGAAATCTAATAAATCAGAATCCGAAATAAACAAACTTTTGCCTTTCAAAGTTTTCGCCGGAAACAAACCAACAAATTCTATTTTGGTACAAAAAATGACACCAAAAACATTGGGTATTCTAATTGCAATGTATGAGCATAAAATTTTTACTCAAGGGGTAATTTGGAATATCTTCAGCTTCGACCAATGGGGAGTACAATTGGGGAAATTATTAGCCAACAATATACTTCCAGAACTCAAAAAGAATGACATGTTTAAAAATCATGACTCTTCAACCAATGGACTTATCAATACTTATAAAAAAATGAGGTCGGAATAAACAAAATTTGTGTTCTCAACAACTGATTTAATTTTAATAATTCATTTTAGATATTTACAATGAATTATAATACTTCTTTTCAGGTTTGAATTCTGTTAACAAAATTTTAACTACGAAATAATTCGTACATTCTTTGAATTTCAAAAAACTTACCTTAGATTAGCATGTACGAAATAATTCGTATAATGATAAAGTGTTATACAAACACTTAATTAACAATGAATAAACAAAATTACATGATTCAACCTACGGATGCGGAATTAGAAATACTTAAAGTGCTTTGGAAAAATGGGAGTGCTTCTGTCAGATCTGTCCATGAAATCCTTTCAACAGAAAAAGAAGTTGGGTACACCACTACACTTAAGTTTATGCAAATCATGCATGAAAAGGGCTTCCTAGACAGAGATACTTCACAGCGATCTCATATATATTTCCCTTTAGTTAAAGAAAAAGATATTAAAGGGTCATTGCTCAAAAACTTCATGAAAAACACTTATGAGGGTTCTGCATCTAAACTAATTATGCAAGCATTAGGCAACAATAAGATGTCTGCAAATGAATTGGATGAAATCAAAGCATTAATTAATAAAATAGAGAATATTTAATATGGAAATCTTTAATATACAATTTAATACTGCATTAGGGTATACTCTAATTCACAGTATTTGGCAAGCAACAATAATTGCAATATTGATGACTTTGACTCTATTTTTTATTAAAAAAGAATCTGCAAAAACTAGATATCTTGTTTCAATTACTTCATTATTTGTGCAATTTGGACTTTCTGTTTTTACCTTTTTCTACCTATTTAAGCCATTAGAAAATAAAGAATTTGTCTTTAGTTATGTGCCAGCAAATATTAATTTAGATAATATAGTTCTGACAAACGCAGAATTATCTTGGTTGGATCTTTTCTATAATTTTGTTTCTGAAAATCTTCAATGGATCATTTATACTTGGGCAATTGGCATGTTCTTCTTTCTGATAAGGATTTTGATTGGATTAAATTTTACTAAAAACCTTTATAAATCATCTAGAAAAATTGAACAAGGATGGATTAATAATATGCTACAAAATCTTAAAGAGAAAGCTTTTTACTATTCTTGGATAGATATTAGAGAAACTATAAAAATTAATAGCCCATCCGTAAGCGGTTGGTTGAAACCGTGTATTTATTTTCCCGTTGGATTAATAAATCAAATAAGTCCATCCGAAGCAGAAGCAATTTTAGCTCATGAATTGGCACATATTCTAAGAAATGATTACATCATTAATATATTTCAAAGTGTGATAGAAGCTTTCTTTTATTTTCATCCAGCAATATGGTGGATTTCCGCAAATATCAGAAATGAAAGAGAAAATGCTAGTGATGATCTTGCCATTCAAATCATTGGAGACAAAATAAAATATGCAAAATCCCTAGTGTATCTTCAAGAGTGGGAAAATACATCTCAGTACAATCTAACAATGAATCTAGCAAATAAAAATACGCCTCTCTTTACCAGAATTAAAAGAATTTTAAATAAACCTGAAAATAGACAAGAAATGAAAAATAAGATTTTCGCAAGCTTAATATTGCTATCCTCCATAATTTGGATATCTGCAAGTGATACTTATAATGCTTCTAATGATGAACAAATCATCGAAAACGTAGATGCCTACGAAAATGAGTTTATTATTTCAACATTGGATACCATTCCTCCGAAGACCAACGAATCCAAATCAACCATTATTGAATTAAAAAATGGGAAAATTCAAAGTCTAGAAATAAATGGTGAAAAAATTCCAGAATCAGAATTTGACCAACATCAAAATTTAATTCAAGAACTAAAAATTAATGATGATATTCATTGGAATGATCATTCAATGAACGGTTTTCCAAGACATGAAAATATGGAAATATTAAGGCTACATGAAATGGAAGGATTAGACCGTATGTTATCTGAATTAGATATCGTCAAACGTGAGATGCCAGCAAAAATGGAGAAAATGTACAGGGACATGGATCAATATCGAGCCCAATCTCATACTTGGAATAATGATAATTTCAACTTTAAGATGGATACTCTAAAAGTAAATCTTGATAGTTTAAAACTTAAAATGAAAGATTTTTATTTTGATTTTGACTTCCCAGAAATGGCCAACGATGTTAAAATTTACTTAGACTCTTTTAATTTCCCAAAAATGGCTTTTGACGTACAGAACTATTTGGATTCCATCGATTTTAAAAAATATGGAAACGAATTCAGAATTGCCATGGATTCAATGCATTTTGAAAATCTTTACAAAGATTTAGATTCATTGAGAATGCCTAAATTTGACCACTTCTTTTTTAATTACAACAATAATCTTGAATCAAAATTTATTAAAGAATTAAAGAAAGACGATTTGTATATCGATGGTTCAAATAATATCGAATTAAAAATTGATCAATTAAAAATAAATGGGAAAGTCCAATCATCAAATTTATTAGAACGTTACAAAAATATATATGAAGAAACTACAGGCACTAAATTATTAAAGGGTTCCTCTTTGAATATAGAAATTGAAGAAAATATAGATCAGAATCAGTATAATTACAAAAAAATATAAAAACAATTAAAAATGAAAAAATACTTAATAGTAATATTAACACTACCTATTTGCTTTGGATTTAATTATGCCCAAGCTCAAAAAGTAGAAGAGAAAAAAGTGGTCATTATTACTAAAACAATTGATGATAAAGGAAATGTAAAAGAAGAAAGAATAGAAAAATCAGGTGCGGAAGCAGACCAATACATTAAATCAAATGTGGAAGTTCAAGATGTTGTTGAAATTAATAAAAAAGTTGAAAAAGAAGTCACCGTTGAAATAAATGATGAAAATGGACAAATGCAAAAAACCATTCAAATTAGGATTAAAGATGGAAAAGATGGCGAACAAATTATGGAATGGGAAGGTGAAGATGAAAGCCAAATGCCTGAAGAAATGAAGAATCAAATGAAAGATGTCGAAATTATTATTGACAATTCTGGTGATAAAAAAGAGGAGAATGTGATAATAAGAAGAAATAATAATAAGGAAGAGAAAGAAATCCATATCATGATTGAAGATGACAATGGAAATGAAAAGATAATCAGGTGGAACGGCGAAGGTGAAATGCCTGAACAGATGAAGGAATTAATGGAAAACGAGGATATTGTTATTCACTCCAATGATAAGCATCACAAAGATGTAAAAATAATTCGCAGATCAAATGACCAAGATCCAAAAATAATTGAATGGAATGGAGAGGGTGATTTACCTGCTGAAATTATAGAGAAACTTGAAAAAGAAGGTGTCCAAATAGATGGAGAAAATGTATTTATTTTCAAAGGAGGTTCTGATAATGAAAAAAAGGATCATAAGATCATCATCAAAAGAAAAGGCGATAAAATGGAATGGCATTCTGATGATATGAAAAATGATGATGATGTTATTATTTTGAAAAAAGGTCAGAACTTTGAATTTAATTCTGAAGATGGTGGTCATGTTATTGTTAGAGAACAAGATTTAGAACATGAAGGCAAACAAGAAATGAGGGAAATGGAAAGGAATATAATTTCTATGGATGATGGCAAACCAAGATTAGGAGTTATGATTGAAAATCACGTGGACGGTGTTGAAATATTAGAAGTTATACCAGGTTCTGCAGCTGAAAAAGCAGGAATTAAAACAGGAGATATCATCTATAAAGTTGGGAAAAGGAATGTAGGAAGTGTTCTTCAATTGACCGATAGCCTAAAATCAATTAAATCTGGAGAATCAGTGAAAATAAAACTCTTAAGATCAGGAAGTAATGTAACTATTAAGGCTACTTTATAAGAGGATCACAATAAAAATAGAAAAGGAGTCAAATTTGGCTCCTTTTTTATTTTTATACAGTAATTATTAAAATAATAAAGAATTGGTACTGTCCTTGTATTCTAATTATTAAACATTGAATTTGATGATGAATAAGGAGAAAGCTATTCTTTTAATGTATTGTAAAGATAAAAGAGGAATACTTGCCGAGGTGACTAACTTCATTATGGGCAATAATGGAAATATTATCAATCTTGACCAACATGTAGATCAAGATGAAAACTATTTCTTTATGAGAATAGAATGGGAACTTGAAGGTTTTTCAATTCCAAATGAAAAAATCGAAGAATATTTCAGCACATTAATTGCATTTAAATATTCTGCTTGGTATAAACTACACTTTGAGCCAAATAAGCCCAATATTGCTATTTTTGTTTCTCAATATAGCCATTGTTTTTTGGACATTCTTTCAAGGTATGAAGCAGGTGAATGGAAAATTAATATTCCATGCATCATTAGCAATCATGAAAAATTTAGAAGTATTACGGATAGATTTGGCATTCCTTTCTTTTACTTTCCTGTAAAAAAGGACAATAAAAAAATTCTAGAAGCTGAGGAACTTGCACTATTGAAAGAAAAAAATGTGGATTTGATTATTCTTGCTCGTTATATGCAAATACTTTCAAATGAATTTTGTGCTAAATATCCTAATCAAATTATTAATATCCATCATTCTACATTGCCCGCTTTTCCGGGAGCTAAACCTTATGAGTCTGCCTTCAAACGTGGTGTAAAATTCATGGGTGCTTCTGCTCATTATGTCACCGCTGATCTTGATGAAGGTCCAATCATTGCTCAAGATGTAATTTCAATCTCTCACAGAGATTCCATAAGTGATATGAAGAGAAAAGGAAGAAATATTGAAAAAATAGTGCTTGCTAATGCATGTTGGGCACATTTAAATCATCAAGTTCTTACTTATAATAATAAAACTGTTGTTTTTGATTAAATAATTAAGAACCTAATAAGATTAAAACTTGTAAAGAATGGAATTCAATTTTCTTTTAAATTAAAAATAAAAAAGGCCAGAAAATTACTTCTGGCCCGACTCATTCTAAGTTTTAGGAAACTGTCATTTTATCTAATAAACGGATCTGAAAACCGTTCTGCATTTACAAAATTTTCATCAGTCAAAGTTTTAAGAAAATTTACCAATGCTTTTTTATCTGTATCCCGAAGATTTAGAGTTTTTGCTTTGCCATTTTTAACAAACTTTTTATCTAAATTTTCGTGCAATTTAATCTTTGAATTGTAATGTTCTACTACCTCTTCTAAACTCGCATACCTGCCATCGTGCATGTACGGCGAAGTTAAATTAATATTTCGTAAAGTAGGTATTTTAAACTGACCTTTTCCAAATCCATTATCAGAATACTTTAAATCTAAACCAATGTTAGCGGTTCCTTTTATTTCAGGTCCTGCATATTCATTATTTCCTTGATCAAATCCTTCTTCCGGAAGCATAAAATTATCTAATCCTTTCAATGAAGATCCAGCGCCAACACCGTCAGGGGCACTAAAATTAATACCTTTGTGGCAAGATGAACAATTTGCTTCTACACTAAAAAAAATCTCTTTTCCTCTTAATTCCGAATTGGTAAAATTGTTAAACCCATTTGATGCAGCTTTATCAAATTTCGATTCCATAGAAACCATAGATCTTAAGAATTGAGATAAAGCTGAAATAATTCTATCTTCTTTAATTTCTTCACTTCCAAAAGCTTTCTTAAATAATGGTGCATAATAGTAAATCGTCTCAATTTTTTTTGACAAATCAGCCATTGATTCCATGCCCATTTCTATATGGTTCATTATTGGTTGGCTAACCAACTCTTCTACATTGTTTGCTCTAGAATCCCAAAATAAACTATTATTCAATACTGGATTTACTATAGCCATACTATTTCTTGGTGTAATTTTCTCTTCGAATCCTACACTGAAAGTCTTATTATCAGCAAATCCATTTTTTTGCTTATGGCACGAACTACAAGATATTCTATTATTGATGGATAATTGTGTGTCATAGAATAATACTCTTCCCAATGTTGCACCTTCATTTGTCACACCTGCAGCAGACAACATTTCTGGTACACGGGAAACTTCTTCATTTTCAGAAAAATTCCAATTTGCATTTACGTAATCAAAGTTTTGATCAGGTAATTTCAATTCTATATCTTTCTTATAGACATATATTTCCTTATCACAACCAGAAATCAAAAAAAATAAGAAAAACATTAATATACTCGAAGTGATTAAATATTTCATGACCTATTTTTTAGTAAGTTATTCTTATATAAACGATAAAAACAAATAATTTGTAATTAAAATCTAAAATTTATAGTTTAAAAAAATAGAAATTGGAGGAATTACTGTGGCATTTAATAAACTTGAAGTTCCACCTACAATTCCAACAAATCCAATTCCTTCAGTACTCAAACTTAAATTTTCAAAAATAAAATATTCAATCCCTAACCCCAAACCTATTCCTACACCTGCATTTTCATTATCAACAAAATCATTAATTGGTGAATTGAAATTACCTGCAACCAACATAAAATCAAAAGTTTGATAAAACATAAATTTTTCGTTCACTATTCGCCTCCATTCATATCCAAATCGCAAATTAAAATTCAATATATCATCTGTCAATCCGCCATTCGGAGTAATTTCACTAGTAAGGATGTGCATTCCAAATCCAAACCTAAGTGCACTTCTGTTTTTTATTAATTTAAGGGTAGCTGAATATGGTCCAGTTTTATTTGAAATTTGTTTGAATGGAACAATTTGATTGATTAAACCTGTTATATTCATTCCAAATTCCTTAATAATTACAGTATTTGAATTTGATGTATCCCGATTTTCCTCAATATTTTGTGCAAAAAAACTGGTTGAGATAAAAATCATCAAATAAGTCAAATAATATTTCTTGATCTCTTGTTTCATTTATTAGAATCTAACCATTACATACAACTTTGATGGAGCAGCTATTTGTGAATTCCACCTTATTAAAGTTTTCTGGGCATTTATTGCAGGATTAAACTGAAATTCCTCAGTTCTATTAGTATAATTATACAACGTATAGAAACTGCCCTCTACCCCAAAATATAATTTTTGATTCAAATAATATTCAAAACCAAATATTGGACCTAGCCCGAAACCAAATGACTTTTCAAATATTTTCGAAATATCAACTTCATTGCTTACTGTATTTTCCTCTTTTCCAAATTGACCAATCAAATCAATACCATAAAAAAAAGCAATTTTATGTCCTAAATATTTCTTTTTTTCGACCCCAAATCTAGAATTTATGCTATAATTATTGAAAATCAACTGCTCAACATCTTTAAGATTATTATCTGAGTTGGCTAATGCCACTCCAAATCCAATTCGATAAGCATGGTTTTTACGATTAAACTTAAATACAAATGGAAATGACTCAGGGCTAACATCATTGTTTGTGTTTCCTAAAAAACTGGTTAATAAACTAGTCATGTTCAAACCTATGTCATTGGACTTTGGAAAACTCATACTTTCTTGACCATGTGCATTTATGAAAACATATAAACAAAGTCCAATTACTAAAAAATATGTGTTTTTATGTTTAAAACCTTTCATTGAAGAAGTTCGCTTATTTTGGAATATTTTTGTTTGTAATAATTATAAAACGTATGTTAAAATGATTTATATCTAAATGACTCAAAAAGTTGAGCTATTTCCAAGATAATTAGATCCATATGTCACTAGAATCAAAGAGCTTGGTAGAACAAATAAAGAAAAAGCTGATGCAATAAAAATCACTAAAAGATATAGGAATTCATACTATTTTCTTTTATTTCTTTTCTAAATAAATATTCGGTCTAAAGCAAATTCAAGATAATAAACTTGAATGATTAATAATTAAATTTGAATATTTAGATGTTCTAAAAAATATTTTTTTCACATAATCTGATTTAAACTTATGATATTCCCAATTGGAGATGATAATGTCAAAGGCGGTAGTGTTCCCTTTTTTAGTTATGCTTTAATTGGAATAAATATTTTAATTTTTGTTTTCCAAAAATCACTAGATCCTAATGCTTCATTTCAATTTTTATACAATTTTGGAGCTATACCCACTGAAATTATGGCAGGTAATGACTTTTCATCTTTGTTAACCAATATTTTTTTACATGGAGGCTGGCTACATTTGTTAGGAAATATGGTTTTTCTGTGGATTTTCGCAGACAATATTGAAGCGACAATCGGAAATTCGAAATTCATTATTTTTTATCTTCTGGGTGGCATAGTTGCTTCTTTTTCTCACGTTTTAATTAATCAAGGTTCACAAATTCCAAGTATAGGAGCAAGTGGAGCAATAGCCGCTATTATGGGGGCATATCTTGTTATGTTCCCAAAATCAAGAATAAAAATTTTCTTTTTCTTCAAAATCATTTACCTATCTTCTTATATATTTTTTGGTTTATGGATAGCTCAAAACATATTTTCTGGGCTTAAAGATTTGGATATTAATGCAGCTGACATTAGTGGTACCGCATGGTGGGCGCACATAGGTGGTTTTGCTTTCGGTGTTGCTTCAGGATTGTATTTTAAAAAAATGGGCTACCTCGAAGAAGTTTATGAATCAACTGATAAAGTTTAGAACTATTAGCTTAATTCCGAATATCAATTAATTTAACAAATTGATATTCTTCAGAAATTATTTAATATATTAACGCAACCAAAAAATCATTCTTTTTAAATGTAAGAAATCAATTTTCTTTTATTAATTCATTTGAAAAGATGTTTTAAAATAAATATATTCTTCATATTTATATCCAAATGAAGTAACATTCAATAGTTTTAAAAAATTGAGCATATTAAGTGAAATTTAACCGATGAATAAAAAAGTAAAATCATATAGTCTATTTTCCGATTTTGACATAGCCTTGTTTAAAAGCGGCAAACATTATAAATTATATGAGAAATTTGGCGCGCATTTGATTAATCATGAAGGTAGTGATGGAGTTTATTTTGCTGTTTATGCTCCTAGCGCAAGTCATGTTGAAGTTGTAGGAAGTTTTAACAGCTGGAATGGCGACGGTTATGGATTAGATGTTCGTTGGGACAGTTCAGGAATTTGGGAAGGTTTTATTCCAGATGTCAAAGAGGGCGATTTTTATAAATATAGAATTGTTTCTCATAAAGACCATAAGATTAGAATCAAAGCGGATCCATATGCTTTCAAAACGGAAATGATGCCTAAGTCAGCATCGGTTGTGTGGAAAGATGATTTTAATTGGAAAGACAAAACATGGATGACTAAAAATAGGTTGGTTAAAAATCATTTAAATGCGCCGTTTTCAATATATGAAGTTCATGTTGGTAGCTGGCGAAAAAAAGATGGTCGTTCCTTGCATTATTCTGAGATGGCCGTCGAATTAGTTGACTATGTCAAAGAAATGGGATTTACGCATGTAGAATTTATGCCAATTACAGAACACCCATATTACCCTTCCTGGGGATATTTGTCGACTTCATTCTTTGCGCCTACCAGCAGATATGGGGAACCTGAGGAACTAATGCTATTAATTGACGAATTTCATAAAGAGGGAATTAGTGTAATTATGGATTGGGTGCCTGCACATTTTCCAAATGATGAATTTGCACTTGCCGATTTTGACGGATCTTGTATTTATGAACATTTTGATATTCAGAAAGGGTTTCATCCAGATTGGAATAGTTTAATTTTTAATTATGAGAGATCTGAAGTAAGATCATTCCTTATTTCTAGCGCTTTCTATTGGCTTGAACGTTATCATTTAGATGGATTGAGAGTTGATGCAGTTTCTTCAATGTTGTATCTTGATTATTCCCGGGAAGAAAGTCAATGGTCGCCAAATATTTATGGCGGTAACGAATATCTTGCCGCTATCAGCTTCCTCAAAGAACTAAATATTGCAACTTATAGCTCTTTTCCAGGAATCCAAATGATTGCAGAAGAGTCAACTGCATACCCAGGAGTAACGAAACCTGTTCACCATGGAGGTTTAGGTTTCGGAATGAAATGGATGATGGGCTGGATGAATGACACTTTAGAATATTTTTCCAAAGATCCTATTTATCGTAAATTCCATCACAATTCAGCTAGCTTTTCTTTGACCTATGCTTTTTCTGAGAATTTTCTACTTCCATTATCCCATGATGAGGTAGTTCATGGTAAAAATGCAATTGCTCGAAAAATGCCAGGCGATGATTGGCAAAAATTTGCAAATCTAAGATTGCTTTATTCTTACATGTTTACACATCCTGGAAACAAACTTTTGTTTATGGGAAATGAAATCGGCCAAACTTCAGAATGGAATTTCAATGAAAGCATTCAATGGGGGTTGCTAGATTATCTTCCTCATCAAGGTATCCAGAAATTAATAAAAGAACTAAACAAATTATTCAAAAAAGAAAAACCTTTGAACGCTCATAATTTTTCACAAGAGGGTTTTGAATGGATTTCATACGATGATAATGCAAACTGTGTGCTTGCATATCTCCGTAAAGATGGAAAAAATGAATTGGTAGTTGTTTGCAATTTTACTCCTCAGGTACTCTTCGAATACAAAATTGGAGTTACAAAACCTGGAACTTATAAAGTGCTTCTGAACTCTGACGATATAAAATATTCAGGAAGTGGAATAGTCGAAACTAAAAAATTTATTGCCACAGAAATTGCCTCTCATAACAAAAAATATTCTTTAGATTTAGCTCTTCCTCCATTAGGAACATTAATATTAAAACTTGATAAGAAATGAAAGTGCTGCATGTAAGTATGGAATGTTATCCTGCTGCTAAAGCTGGTGGTATGGGAGATGTGGTCGGATCACTTCCAATATATCTCAATAAAATAGGAATAAATAGTTCTGTTATCATTCCAAAATATAATTTGCCTTGGTTCAGAGATAAAAAGTATACTCATGTATTTTCAGGAAGTTTTGTGCAGTTTAGGGATTTAATAAATTTTACGGTTGAAAAAGTAGAAACAGATGAGTTAGGATTTGATTTTTATTGTATTTCTATTCCAGGAAAATTTGATAGAAACTCCATTTATTTGGATACTGATGGAGAAGGATACAGAGATGAACCTGAAAGAAATATCGCATTCCAGAGATCCGTTTTAGATTGGTTAAATGATAAAAGCTCAAATTTTGACTTAATACATTGTCACGATCATATGACTGGCCTGATTCCATTTTTAATGTCTCATGGAAATGCTTACAGTAAATTACGCAGAATACCTACGTTTTTTAGTATTCACAATGCTGCATATTATGGAAGATTCAATTGGAATTATAAATACTTATTGCCCGATTATGACCATCAATATGAAGGATTATTAGATTGGGATGACAATATACATTCATTGGCATGTGCTGTGAAATGTGCTTGGAAAGTAAATACTGTATCCCCAAGTTATATGAAAGAAATCCAACAAATGGATAATAGTCTTTCTTTATTATTCCGACACGAAAATGAGAAATGCATAGGAATCCTTAATGGTATTGACAACGAAGTTTGGGATCCAAAAACTGATACATTAGTAAAATATAACCGCAAAAACACTTGGGCTGACTTTAAAATTAAAAACAAACAAATATTCGCAGATGAATATGGTTTAGATCCTTCGTTGCCTTGGATTTCATTTATTGGAAGGTTCAGTGAACAAAAAGGTGTGGATACTATTCCTCTTGCTGTTATTGAATTGTACAGAAGACAAAAAAATGCATGCTTTATTATTCTTGGGAATGGAAGCAAATACCTTGAACACCAGATTATGAATTTAGACACACCAGGAAGAGTAAAAACTTTTATAATGTACAATGAAGGAATAGCACATCAAATTTATGCTTCGTCTGATTTTATTATAATGCCTTCCAGATTTGAGCCTTGTGGATTAAATCAAATGTTTGCAATGAGATATGGAGCTGTTCCAATTGTAAGAGCGACAGGAGGATTAATTGATACCGTTGTAGAATCTACTGTCAATGGAACTGGTTTTTCTTATGCAAATGCAACTGCTCTAGAATTGGTAGAAGCTATGGAAAGAGCAATATATACCTATAGTGACGATCTAAATTTCCCTAAATTAAGAGAACGTTGCGTAAGACAAAATTTTTCGTGGGAGCATTCTGCGGAACAATATGCTAATGAATACAAAAAATTAATATAATGGTAGACAAAACAATTGCAATAATACTCGGAGGAGGATCGGGTACTCGGCTTTATCCACTTACAAAAAATCGTTCTAAACCTGCCGTACCTCTCGGCGGAAAATACAGGCTAATTGATATTCCAGTTAGTAATTGTCTTAATTCTAAGCTGCAAAGAATTTATGTATTAACACAATTTAATTCAGCTTCATTAAATAAGCATGTTACCAATACGTATCATTTTGACATATTTTCGAAAGGATTTGTAGATATTCTTGCTGCAGAGCAAACATTGGAAAATTCAGAATGGTTTCAGGGAACAGCAGATGCTGTAAAACAGGTTCTTCCCCGAATCAATCACCAGGATCATGAATACATCATTATTCTTTCAGGCGATCAATTGTATCAAATGGATCTCAGGACAATCATAGATTGGCATGTGAGTTCTGGTTCTGATGTGACTATAGGAACAATTCCTGTGGATGCCGAGGATGCTCCAGGATTTGGTATCATGAAAGTTGATGCCAATTCGATGATCCAAGATTTTACAGAAAAACCAGGACCTGACATACTTAATAAATGGACTTCTCCACTGGAAGAAAAATATACCAGTCAAGGAAAAAATTACTTGGCTTCGATGGGTATTTATGTATTTAGTAAAAAAGCAATGAAAGATCTTTTTGAAGAAATGCCAGATGCTACTGACTTTGGTAAAGATTATATTCCTCTTGCAGTAAATAGCGATAAATATATTGTTTCAAGTTTTCCTTTTGGTGGATATTGGTCAGATATTGGAACCATCAAATCTTACTATGCTGCAAACTTGATGTTAACTGATTTTTTACCAGTTTTTAATTTGTATAGTAATGATTCCCCCGTATATACAAGAGCTAGGATGTTAGCTCCTTCTAAAATATTTAATTCAAGAATTAACCACACAATAGTTTCAGAAGGATGCATCATCCATGCAGAATTCATTGAAAATTCTCTTATTGGTATTAGAGCTAGAATCGGCCCAAGAACTACCATCAAGGATTCCATCGTTTTTGGAAATGATTATTATCAAAAATTGGAAGACATCTCAGAAGAATCTCAACAAAAATTGTTAGGAATTGGAAAAGATTGTCATTTAGATAGAACAATTATTGAGAAAAATGTGAAAATTGGCAACTTTGTTGACATTATCGGTGGAGAACATTTAAAAGATGCGGAGACTGATACTTACTGTATAAGAGAAGGAATTGTCATTGTCAAAAAAGGTGCTGTAATTGCAGATAATGTGAAAATTGGATCCTTGAAATATTGATCATTACCTATTATATTAATATTTGGACCATGAATATTTTCCATTTAATATCGAAATATTCATGGTCTTTTTATTATAATTTATCAATTTCAAAATATTTATAGTCATTTATTTTTTTGAATCTCATCTTAAGTTGACCAATATACATTAACTTTAAGTGAACATTTTCTGGGTATTTTCTTTAGTTTGAATTAAATGTGTTTATTATTGCCATTCGAAAACAATTTTGACTTAATTAGTCCTTATCAACATCAACCAAATTTGGATCTATGTTAGAACTTACAGATGCTCACCATCATAGAGTTCATTATGAATCGTTTGAAAAATATCCAGGAACCTTTGTTTCTTTTGAAATAAAAGACCACTGGATAGATATTTTTGCAGATAATAATTCAATATTAAGAATTTACATCTTAACCAACCAAATTATAAGATTTAGATACGCTGTAAATTCTTTCTTTCCTCCTGATTTTTCGTATGCTATAGACCCTAGTTTTACTCCTGAATATCCAACATTTAGATTTCTGGAAAAAAAAGATTTTTTAATTATTAAAACGACCAAGATTAAAATTGTTATCCATAAAAAACATTTACTAGTGAATGTTTATGATTTGAAAAACAATTTACTTTCTGCAGACGAAAAAGGATTTCATTGGGAAAATGACTTAAAAAATGGTGGCGAAGTTGTGAAAATGAGTAAATATACTTTTCAAGATGAATCATTTTTTGGACTAGGTGATAAAACAAGTTTACAAAACATAAAAGGAAAAAGATTTACCATGTGGGGAACTGATCAATTCGGTTACAAAGCTGATACAGATCCACTTTACAAGAATATCAACCTAACCTACAGTACTCGAAAAAATAAAACTTTTGCAATATTTTTTGATAACACTTTCAGAACATATTATGACCTTGGGTACGAAAGAAATAATATTTATAGTTTTTGGTCAGAAGGTGGCGAAATGAATTATTATTTTCTTTATGGTGAAGATTTATTAAATGTTTCAGCTCAATATGCCTTGCTAACTGGAAAAGCTGAAATGCCACCAATGTGGGCTCTTGGTTATCAGCAATGCAAATGGTCTTATTATCCAGAGCAGAAAGTTAAAGAAATAACCTCAAAATTAAGGGAAGTCAAGATTCCATGCGATTCAATATACCTGGATATCGATTATATGGAAGGATTTCGATGCTTCACTTGGGATAAAGAAAAATTTCCAAATCCCAAAAAAATGATTAGCGAACTAAAAGAAAATGGATTCAAAACTGTCGCTATCATTGATCCGGGGATTAAAATTGATTCAGATTATCAGATTTTTAAAGAGGGCATTGAAAATGAATATTTCTGTAAAAGAACGGATGGTCCTTATGCCCAAGGAAGAGTTTGGCCTGGCGAATGTTATTTCCCAGATTTTACAAACCCAGAAGTGAGAGAATGGTGGGCAGGGTTATTTCAAGATTTAATTGAAAACATTGGTTTGGCTGGAATTTGGAACGACATGAATGAACCAGCAATATTTGATGTTCCTTCTAAAACCCTGCCTATGGATGTGAGGCATGACTATGATGGTCACCCATGCAGTCATAGAAAAGCACACAATATTTACGGCATGCAAATGACAAGAGCCACTGCTGAAGGAGTCAAAAGATTTGGAGGAAATAAAAGACCTTTGCTTATAACTAGGTCTGGCTCGGCAGGTATGCAAAGATTTACAAGTGTTTGGACCGGTGATAATTTAGCCAGTTGGGAACATCTATTTATTGCACATATGCAAACCTTAAGATTAAGTATTAGCGGCGTTTCATTTTGTGGGTCTGATGTTGGAGGATTTATTGACCAACCTGACGGAGAGCTTTTTGTACGGTGGATGCAATTAGCTATTTTTCATCCCTTTTTTAGAAACCATTCTTCTGGTGATCATGGTGACCAAGAGCCATGGTCTTTTGGAGATGAATATCTCGCATTGGTAAGAAAAGCAATAGAAACTAGATATGCTTTATTACCATACATGTATACTTGCTTTTATGATCATTGCATTACTGGAAAACCAATTTTAAGACCTCTTGCATTTTCGAATATTGAAAATGAATCTAATATTATCAACAACAATCAAGAAGCCTTTCTTGGTGATCACTTAATTTTCAGTCCAGTATTTAAAAAAGGCACATTAAGCAAAAGTGTCTTTCTACCAAAAGGTTTTTGGTACGATTACATGGATAATAAACTTTATTCTGGAAATGCAATTTATGAAATTGATGCAAAACTTGATAAAATTCCTGTTTTTGCCCGAGCAGGGTCAGTGATTCCAAATTTTCATGTTATGCAATACGTTGGTGAAAAGAAAATTAATGAAGTCATTCTCAAAATATTTGTTGGAAAAGGGAAAACTCGAAGTCAATTTTACCATGATGATCTAGATGGTAATCAATATAAAGAAGGCCAATACAGACATACTATTTTCGAAACTGAACGAAAGGCAAATTGTTTTTTCATTCAACAATCATTTAACCTTGATTATGAGCCTAGTTATATTAAATATTTGATTCAAATAATTGGGGTGCCTAATCGCAATCTAACTATCGAAATTGATGGGCAATTAATTCCAAAATATGCTTCTATTGAAAAAAATATAATAGAAATATCTGCCCAACGAGATTTCAAAATGATTGGAATACAATTTTAAAAGCATGATTAAAAATATATTTTTTTTCTTTTGTTTAGCAATCCTCCTTACTTCTTGCTCAAATAAGAAAGGAGAGCTTAATTTAGACCTTTATAAATCAATACCATTTGAATTTCAAAATGTGCTTAAAGCGCATGGTGGTCTTGATAAATGGCAAAGTATGGCATCTCTAACTTTTAATTTTACGCGAGGTGAAAAAAAAGAAATACATCAAATAGATCTCAAGTCCAGAAAAACAAGAATTGATTCTGATGATTTCAGTATTATTTATGATGGATTAGATGTATGGGTCAGCCCAAATAAAGAGGCATTTCCCGGATCTTCCGCAAGATTTTATCATAATTTAATGTTTTATTTTTATGCAATGCCTTTTGTATTAGCAGATCCTGGAATTCAATACACAAATCTTGAGCCCAAAGAAATTTTAGGAAAAATGTTTAATCGGATAAGTATAAAATATGATTCGGGTATTGGCGATGCGCCTGATGATGAATATATAATTTGCTTTGATCCAGAAACAAATAAAATGGAATGGTTATTTTATACTGTAACTTATTTTTCAAAAGAAAAAGGAAATAGTTATAATGCCATTCATTATGATAAATGGGGAGTTCAAAATGGTCTTTTACTACCTGAAACAATGGCTGGATTCAAAACAAACATTGAAGGAATTGGCGATAAAAGATATGAAAACATTTTCGAAAATATAAAAATAACTTCTGACCCTCTTGACCAAAATATTTTTAAAATTCCTGAATCAGCAGAAATAGATAGTCTGAAATAATTCGCTTGTAACTTGTTATTGCTTAAATTTCAAACTATTGATACCCTATTTATTTTTTACGCATTTTCCTCTTTTATTCCGTGAGTAACCTCTAATACAATCACATGTATTTTTAGCTTCATTCCAAACTTCATTCTTTTCAGGGCATGTATTGTTTTTTGATTGTGCATTTGAACTACCACTTATTTCCACACATTTACCGTTTTTATCTCTTTTAAAATTTTCAATACAACTACATATTGACAAATCTTCATTCCATACTTCATTTTCATCGTCGCATTTGTCTTCAATGCTCTCCACTTCATTTTTTATAATTACATTTTTAACACAAACTCCCAAAGAATTCCGAAAATAACCTTCGTTGCAAAGACAACTATTCGTGCTATTATCCCAAAACTCATATTCCCCAAAACAATCACTTTTAGTCATGGCAGATGCTGCAATTTGAATCATTTCTTTAACACAAATACCTTCCTTATTTCTTTCAAAGCCAGGGATACAATCGCATGCGGCCAATTGTGCATTCCATTGTTCATTTGGATTCAAACATTTATTAACTATTTTTTCAACTCTAACTTCTGCATTTGCAACATATTCGTTAAAAACTGCTTTTACTGTAAAATCGCCACTTCTTCTCGAACTAAATGGATTGATGATCAATGTTTTTTCAGTGACATCTTCAACTTTTCCCTTAGCATTAACCAATTCTACTTTAAAAAAAACTTCTTCATTCACTTTTATTTTTGCGGTATCTGGAGTTATTCTTATATATGAGCCACTTTTTTCAGGTGTTTTAACAACTACCGATCTCTCTATTTTCCCATCACAATTTTCATCTATATCATTGTCTAATATTTCTTTTGCGCCTGGATTAATTTTTGAATTATTATCATTACAATCTACGTCTGAAGTATACCCATCTTTGTCCTTATCAATTTTAATAGGCTTTTGAGGTTTAACTTCATTGTTGACCTTTTTACTTGGCGATTGGCTAAAATCAAATTCAATAAAGGCCTCATATGAGCTCTGTTGATCATTTACAATCAATTCTATAGATTCGGTTCTTTCTCCATTTGTAGCTGTAAGTTTTAATGTTTCTTCTTTATTTGTTGAGATTGCATAAAAGAAATTAAATTCTCCCGAAGGATTACATTTTCTTTGGTCACAAATTGAACCACTGAACAATATATTTTTTGCATTTGAAATCTCTACCACTACATTTTGAACAGGTAGTTTATTCTCATCTCTCACATAACCAAAGACGAATATCGGTGCGCTGTTATTCAATTTCTCAATTATTTTATCCAATTCAGCGCCTATTAATTCTTCGTCTAACAAGAATTTTCTGCCTATTAATTCATTAGAAATCTCATTAACAATAAGCTCATTGAAAATTTTTAAATCTTCGAAATTAAGTCCGCCCCTACTTTTCATTAATTCATTGAGCCTGCTAAATCCAAGATTATCCATAAAGAAAGTTTCCAAAAATTCATCGCCACAATAGCTTATTCTTGAGTAATATTCTTTCGACAATTTTTGCACAGTTTTAATCTTATTTTGGATAACATTTTCCTTGAAATGAATAAATCCTTCTTTTTTGTTAAAACTTCTTGCAATAAAATTTATATCATTTGCTTTGACTGATTGGCCGTTTGTACTTAACCATTTGATCAAGGCAATAACATCTTCTTCTCCTTTGTGTAATCCATCTACTTTCCCATCTATCCATTTTCCATTACTTAGAAAATAAATGGTAAGCCTTGGTTGATTATTTTCGGTTTTATAGAAAATATCTTTATAAACACCTGTATTATTAAGTGGCAAGACTTTTAATCCAGGGTATGGCTCAATAACATTTTCATTTTTAGCTGTTTCTATTTTTTGGGGCTCTGGTTTGATGGG
The DNA here is from genome assembly GCA_024642705.1 of Bacteroidota bacterium. Classification (GTDB taxonomy): domain Bacteria; phylum Bacteroidota; class Bacteroidia; order Chitinophagales; family Saprospiraceae; genus Portibacter. Next base: position 21,092 of record JAHEAQ010000006.1, read on the forward strand.
TCCAGGTTTAACGTCCTGAGGTTTTGGAGTTTCTTTAACATCTTGTTCATCTTTTGCAATTTTAGGATCAATAGGTTTATCAATTTGATTATTTTCCTGTTTTTTATCAACAGCAATTTCTTCTGATAATTTTAACGAGCTTATATTACCCGTTAATTCTACCAATTCCTTTCCCATTTGATAAAAAGTATTCACTAATTCTTCTATAATTGGTATTTCATCATCAATAGAACTTGCATAAACAAGAAGGGATTTAATTTTTATTGTAGAGTATTCTTCCGTACAGGCCAGCATAATTGCATTCACCATTTCAATAATCTCAGATTCATTCGTGAATTTGAAGATTAATTTATTTTCAAGATCCTTTATTGAATTAAAATAGAAATCGTTTAAATCATAATCTTCCTTTATTTTTTCAGGGTCTGTTTTTTTGCTCAACTCAACTCTTTCATTTTTATTCAATTCATCAATTGCTTCAATTACCTTACTTTTTTTGTCTTCAAAGCTTTGGAAAATTAAATTTACTTGGTTAGCGATATCTATATTATGCTTGCCTATAGAGCCATAAATCTTATTCGTAATCTTTGCTCTGACCATTGTTTCAATGTTCATTCTTGTTCCTGAATAAACATTTTTCTTCTGGTCTTTTTTATATTCTACGAAATAGGCATAGAGGTCATCGTAATATTCTTCTTTCTCAGCATCTATCCCAAAGTTTATTAATGGCTGAAGAATTTTTTTATAAAGGGTTATGTCAAATTTTTCTATTGGAAGAGTTAAAATATCAACTTCTAACTTATCCGTAAGTTTGGATTCTATTTGCCTTAAAATCTGGTCAGTTGCGTTTCTTTGAAATAGATAGGGATCAAAAATTATTTGTGCAATAACTGAACTACTAATTCCAAAGAACACAAAAATTAAACATATATTTTTAGCTATCCTTTTCATTTTATTTACTTTTTAGGATCATGTTTTGGAGTCTTAAATAATTAAAATATAGGAAGAAGCTATTTTCAAAGGCAAAAAATGGTGTTAATTTCATAAATGTTATACACTTAGGTTTTTATTTTCAAAAGGAGAAGAAGGAGCATTCTAATTATGTTTCTTTTAAAAGTTGAATTGTATTATGCCTTATTAAAGGGATTCAAAAAGTTTGTTTAATTACTAATCTATCTAAATATATATATAATAATTATTTTTTCCTAATTGACACGTTTGCATTTTACAGCGAAGTCTTATAACTACCATTTCAGCAAATAAAATTGATAAATAACACAAAACAAGCTATGGTAATTAAATTTGAAGGCGTATCTGCCAATATCTCAATAATCCTGCAACACTCATCCATGGTGGGTTTGCCTTTTCATATTTATTCAAGAGTTCCGAATTTGTAACTCCTTCAGATACCATTTGTTGGCCAACGAAATTTGTAAACAAAGAAATTAATTCTTTTTGATTGGTTTGCTTTTCAAAATGTAATTTGATAAAATTTGCCCAATTCCATAATTGTGATTTCAAGATCTGCATATGTTCCTCTACGTTTTGAATATTGCCGAAATGGGTTAGATATATTTCATTTAGATTCAGTGATAATAGCAGTTCAATACTTTCTAACCACTCTTCTATGTTAATATCTGGTGGTGGACATGGTGGCATGATTGGTCCCCCATCTATTTTGCACCCAGCTACATCTCCTACTATTGCAAGATTTCCAATTTTCCATGCAATATGATGCGAGGCATGACCTGGAGTGTGAAATGCTTGAATAGAAAAATCATTAAACTTAAAAATTTCTTTGTGTTGTGTGGAATGAAGCATTTCCGCCGAAATACTTTCCATTTTCCCCCATAATAATTCCATTTTATCCCCGTATATACGAGCAGCAGAGTTATAAAGACGAGTAGGGTCTATCAAATGCTTGACTCCTTTTGGGTGAACATATATTTTTGTTCCGTTTTTTGCTAGCTCCCACGCAGCACCTGCATGATCAAAATGAATATGCGTAAGGAATAAATGTTTTATATCAGAAAGTTTATATCCGTATTTTTCAATTTCACTTCTTAATTGATGAATAGAAGAATGAGGCCCGCACTCAAATAAAATTGGACCTTCTTTTTCACACTCTACCAAAAAAGCACCAATTGTTTCTGATGTGTCTAAAAAATTTAAATCTAGAATTTTTATCATTAATTACCCATTATAAACCTTCAATGTAGTGAAAAATATTTAAAGCTTTTCAAAACTTTTAGTTACGTTTAATATCCAAGATCCACAATGAAAAATTAAAGTTTCTATGAAAACTAAAAATAATTCTAGAAACATAGAAAAAAATAAATTCACATAAAATATTGTTTTACTGCTAGTTATGAATTATATATCCAATTGTATACATTTACATACGACTACAAATGATATTATTCGACTACAAACCGAATAAAAATTATCCAAGCCTCCATATTTGTATCATCAACAATTATTTATTAAAACCGTGCTTAATTGCACACAAAAAAAATTATTATGAATGCTTTAAACAACTCAGTAACATTAATCGGATTCTTGGGTACAGACGTAGATTATTCCATACTTCCAAGTGGAACAAAATTGGCAAAAACAGTAATTGCTACCAATTCTTACTATAAAGATAAAAATGGAGAGAAAGTACAAAAAACAGAATGGCATCCTGTTGTTGCATGGAACAAAACAGCTGAATTGATGAGCCAACTTCTTAAAAAAGGAAGTCAGGTGTTAATTCAAGGTCAATTAAATCATGATAGTTACAAAACTAAGGACGGTGAAATGAAGTATTACACCCAAGTGAAAATCAACGAATTCAAAAATTTTACTCAAAAAGATGAAAATCTTCCATTCTAAATGGGTTAAAATATTTTTGAAAAATTATTGACAAGTCTAGAAAGCTTGATATCGCAAACGTACACGATATCAAGCTTTTTTTTTAATATACAATCCAGAGATCTCTCAAAAACTCTACTCAAAGTAGGGCATTTAATGTTAATCTTTAACTATTAGATTGCCAAAATTGGATAAAACCTTCCTCAATTGCTCATCTGACAAATGTCTTTTAAACTACCTTTTTCATAAAATCAAAAAAATTTAAGAAAAAAATAACATTTGTTATGAACAAATATTGTTTAAAACAATTTATGTTTGTATAAAATAATTTATAATTTTTCAAATCAAAAAAAATAACAATGAAAAAAGGATTTATAATTATGCTTGCAGCAGTCGCATTTGTTGCATTTTCTTTTACAAGCATCGTAAAAGAAACTTATACAGCTAATGTTTCAAAAAGTGAAATAAACTGGAGAGCTTCAAAAGTTACTGGAAAACACAATGGTAATGTTGTTTTAAAAAATGGCAATTTAGATTTTAGTGATGGAGTTCTAACTGGTGGTTCATTCACAATAGATATGACAACAATTGACGTTTTGGATCTTGAAGGAGAATGGAAAGGAAAATTGGTTAACCATTTAAAATCTGCAGATTTTTTCAATGTTGAAAATTATCCTACTGCAAACTTTAAAATTACAAATGTTGTTCCTAAAGGAACACCTGGTGATTTCAAAATTACAGGTGATTTAACGATTAAAGGAATTACAAAATCCATTAAATTTTATGCTAATGTTGCAGAAATGGATGGAGCTAAAGTATCTACAGCAACAATTGAATTAGACAGAACCGATTTTGATGTAAGATATGGTTCAGGAAGTTTCTTTGATGGGCTTGGCGATAAAACCATCTACGATGATTTCGAATTAGATGTAAAATTAGTTTCTGAGAAATAATTAATATTTTTAATGCGCTGTGGCAAGTGTCACAGCGCTATTTTTTATACCATGAGATTAGAAGAAGCCATTAAACAGCCAAAATTCAGATCAGAGCATAACAAACTGATGCTTAATATTTTATATACTTTTAATTGGGTTGAAGAACCAATTAAAGCTGTTTTATCAGATTTCTCCTTAACCCTGCCACAATACAATATATTAAGGATTTTGAAAGGATCCTCTTCTAAACCTCTCTCTCCGAATGAAATTAAAGAGGTAATGCTTCATAAAAAGTCTGATTTGACCAGATTAATTGACCGACTTGAATCAAAAGCATTAATATATAGAGTTGTTTGTCCGTCCAATCGAAGAAAAATGGACATCACAATTACAAAGGAAGGTTTAAATATTTTGGACGAAATTTATCCCATTTTGAATGCAAAGACTGAAAGCAAATTGCAAAAACATCTTACTTTAGATGAAGCCAAATTAGCAAATGAACTCTTGGATAAAATGAGAGGATAGCTGAATATTTGCTTTTAATAAGTCCTCTTTAAATTTTATTCTTTTCTCCAATTCTGTAAAATAATTTCATATTGCATGTTATTGGTTTATTCAATCTGAAAGCCAATCATTAAAAACTAAAAAAACTAACTGCCTCAATTTTTAGATTCCATCGAGACAAATATTAACTTCGCACCTTTAATAAAAGAACTCAATATGAAAAGGTCGAAGATTAAAGATTTGCTCAACTCGGAAAGCACTGGTCATCAAGTTTGTGTAAAAGGATGGGTAAGAACATTTCGAAATAGTCAATTCATTGCAATAAATGATGGATCTACAATAAATACTATTCAAGCAGTTGCTACGCTGGATAAATTTGACAGTGCATTAATCAAAAGAATTACAACTGGGGCCGCAATTGGGGTTACTGGTCAACTGATAGAATCTCTAGGAAAAGGGCAAAAAGTAGAAATTCTGGCTGAAGAAATTGTGATTTATGGAGATTGTGATCCAGAAAAATATCCGCTCCAACCAAAAAAACATAGCTTAGAATTCTTAAGAGAAATTTCCCACTTGAGATTTAGAACTAGCACATTTGGTGCTGTATTTAGAATCAGAAATGCTGCATCATTTGCAATTCATAAATTTTTCAATGATAGAGGATTTGTTTACATACATTCTCCTATCATAACTGGTTCGGATGCGGAAGGTGCAGGTGAAATGTTTAGAGTAACTACTTTAGATATGGATAATGTACCTAAAACTGTGGATGGAAAAGTAGATGTGAAAAAAGATTTCTTCGCAAAAGAAACAAATCTGACTGTTTCTGGCCAATTAGAGGCAGAATTAGGTGCCTTAGCGCTTTCAGATGTCTATACTTTTGGACCTACTTTTAGAGCTGAAAACTCAAATACCTCGAGGCATTTAGCAGAATTTTGGATGATTGAACCGGAAGTTGCCTTTTCTGACTTAACAGACAATATGAATCTTGCTGAAGATATGTTGAAATACATCATTGGCTATACTTTAAATCATTGCAAAGATGATTTAGAATTTTTAGAGCAAAGATTGCTAGACGAGGAAAAATCAAAGCCTCAAAATGAGCGTTCTGAAATGGCTCTTTTGGAAAAACTTAAATTCTGTTTAGATAATGACTTTGTTAGGTTAACCTATACAGAAGCCATACAAATATTAATGAATTCCAAGCCAAACAAAAAGAAAAAATTCCAATTTGTAATTGAAGAATGGGGTGCAGATTTACAGTCTGAACATGAAAGATATCTTGTGGAAACGCATTTTAAAAAGCCCGTTATTTTAACAGATTATCCTGCTTCAATAAAAGCATTCTACATGAGAATGAATGAAGATGGAAAAACAGTTGGAGCAATGGATATTTTATTTCCAGGAATTGGTGAAATTGTAGGTGGTTCTGTAAGAGAAGAAAGGCTAAATGTTTTGATAGAAAAAATGGAAGCAATGGACATTCCTTTAGAAGAAATGTCATGGTTTCTTGATACTAGAAGATTTGGCACATGTCCTCATGCTGGTTTTGGTTTAGGTTTTGAGCGGATGATACTTTTCCTTACAGGCATGGGAAACATAAGAGATGTTATTCCTTTTCCAAGAACTCCTGGAAATGCGGGTTTTTAATAAAAAAGCTCAAATTCAGTTTATTAAAAGATTAATTATAATAAATTTCTAATGAAATTATCATTTAGTATCTGCATTTCAATTTTTATTTCATTTGTAATTTCGGCCCAATCTATTGATGTGAAATCCTTCGATAAAGCAATTGACTTAAATGTAAATATAGCTGAGGATATTACTTGGAGCGTTATGGTTAATGGGCAAAAAGCTGTTGAAATTGCCACCATTTCATTATCCCTTGAAAAAGTTAATTTAGGAAAAACTCCAAAATTGATTTCACAAGATATAAGTGAAAAGCAAGAATCTCTATTTCCTGTTTTGGCTCAAAAAAACAATAAAATAGACAACCATTATAAAGCATTGCAACTGGTATTTGAGGGCAATTATTCTATTGAATTTCGAATATACAATGAAGGTATTGCTTACAGATTTATTACAAACTTAGCTGGCGAAGTAAAAGTGCTTTCTGAACAAATGGATTTAGTATTGCCTATGGGAAGCACTTCATATTTTCCTCAAGAAGAAAGTACATACTCACATTATGAAAGAGATTATATCTTAAAAAATGTGGCAGATATAAAAAATGAAGAATTTGCATCTCTGCCAGTTCTTTTTTCAACCAATACCAATCAAAGAATTTTATATACTGATGCTGATCTGTTTGATTACCCAAATTCATTTATTAAAGGCACTGGAACCAATAAGCTTCAATTAAAATTTCCAAATGTGGTGCTAGAATCTATACCGAATCCTAAAAGTTCTGATAGGAGCGAAATAATAACGAAAGAAGCCAATTATATTGCCTCTACCACTGGAAAAAGAAATTTTCCCTGGAGAGTATTCGCTTTGCCTAAAGAGGACAAAGATTTATTAGAAAATGAAATGGTTTATAAATTATCTCGAGAAAGAGCTTTAGAGGATATTTCATGGATACATCCTGGAAAAGTTGCTTGGGATTGGTATAATGCCAACAACGTTTGGGGCGTTGAATTCGAATCTGGAATTAATAATCCAACATATAAATATTACATTGATTTTGCAGCTAAATATGGTTTAGAATATGTTATTCTAGATGAAGGTTGGACTAAATCAACTACTGAAATATTGGAATGCAACCCTGAAATTAATGTAAAAGAATTGGTCGAATATGGAAAGACAAAAAATGTCGGGATTATACTTTGGTGTCTTTGGAAACCATTAAATGAAAATACAGAAGAAATATTACAAACTTATGCGGATTGGGGAGTTAAAGGAATAAAAGTAGATTTTATGCAAAGAGCGGATCAATATATGGTGAACTCATATACAAAAATAGCCCAAGAATGTGCAAAGCGACAATTATTAGTGGATTATCATGGAGCATACAAACCTTCAGGATTAAGAAAGGCATATCCTAATGTAATCAGTTATGAAGGGGTTAGAGGAAATGAAAATAACAAATGGTCAGCAGCAATAACTCCAACTCACAATACTACATTGCCATTTATTAGAATGGTCGCAGGCCCAATGGATTTCACCCCCGGAGCTATGAGAAATGCGCATATTGAAAATCATCAAATTAATTTTATGCGTCCTGTCGGTATTGGAACGAGAGCTCATCAAGTTTCGATGTATATGATTTTTGAAAGTCCAATTCAGATGCTTTGTGATACTCCCTCTTCCTATCTTAAAGACGGAGAAACTGTTAATTTTATATCAAAAATTCCTTCCACGTGGGATGAAACTTATGGTTTAGATGGTAGAATAGGAGAATTTGTTGTAATTGCAAGAAAAAAAGACTCCAAATATTATGTTGGAGCTATGACAAATGAAGAATCAAGAACTATTCAAATAGATTTTTCATTTCTACCCGAAGGAAATTATTCTGCTACCTTATTCAAAGATGGTATAAATGCAGATAAATATGCAGAAGATTATAAAGTCACTACAATGAAGATAGATTCAAAAACTGTCATTGATATTAAACTTGCGAGAAGTGGTGGATGGTCTGCGATAATTGAAAAAATATAAAATTTGATTAATTGAAAAACCACAAATAAGATTCTGGAAAATACATTTTCCAGAAAGTTTCAGAATGACCCTGCCCTTTTACTTCTTCTATCTTCAGATTTTCATCAGAATATTCTGACTTCAGAATGCTTTCCATTTTCTCAAAATTCATAACCATATTTGCTCCTTCATTTGAACCAACAATCATATGAATCTTTATATCGTTTAATTTTTTATTTTGTTGGTGAAGTTCAAAAATTTTGTCTGAAACCCAAAATGATGGCGAATACACTCCTGCCTTCGAAAAAATTTCAGGATATTTTATTATAGTATAAAATGCCATAAGACCACCCATCGATGATCCAATTATGGCAGTATTTGATCTATCAGATAATGTCAAATATTTCTCATCAATGTACTTTTTTAGATTCTCAACAAGAAAGTGTATAAAGATCTCACCAAATTGAGGTCCAAAATCAGGATGATTATAAATATTATATTCTTGCATTCGAAAAACACTATGGTTGTCTATTCCCACTACAATAACTTCCTGTTTTCCTTCAGAAATAAATTTATCTAACGTCTCGTCTACGCCCCATTCTCCCACATAACTTGTTCTATCATCGAATAAATTTTGTCCATCAAGCATGTAAATAACTGGATATCGCTTGTCTAATTTTCCATAACTAGGCGGTAAATATATTCGCAATGTTCTATAAGTTCCTGAATATGGAACAAAAATTTCATGCTCTAATATTTTTACATTTTCAGAAGCAGTAGATCCTGAAGTGCTTTGTGCATTTATTTGAAGAATACTAAAAAATAGAGTAAAAATGCCAATGGTTATAGTTGCTATTTTATTCATTTCATTAAAATTAAATTTACAAATCTGCTTATTTTAAGATTATTGTGCTTAACTAATTAAAATGCTTTTAGTTATTAAAACTTTAAAATGGAACTAAAGCACTTCATAAATCTTATTTTAAGCCTACCTTGTCGAATAATCAAAAGTATAAAAATTCAAAAATAGTATATTTGATATCATAAAATCATTGTAATAAAAACAAATCAATAAAATGAGAAAAATAACAATTTCAATTTTGTCAATTTTCACCCTCTTAATTTGTAATTCTATCAATGCTCAAACAGCCGATGAAGTAATTGATATGTACTTTGAAACTATTGGCGGTAAAGATAAAATTGCAACCTTAACAAGTACAAAAGCAACTTGCAATGCAAAAGCTCAAGGAATGGACCTTCCTGTAACAATGATATCTGCGGCTCCAAATAAAACAAGAATGGATATGATTTTCCAAGGCAAAGAACTGACACAAATGGCCTTTGATGGAGAAACAGCGTGGAGTATCAACTTTATGACTATGGAACCTGAAGCAATGGATAAAGAACAATCCTTAGTTATAGCATCGCAAACAGATTTTCCAGATCCATTCCTAACTTACAAAGAAAAAGGATATACTATTGAATTGACAGGTGAAGAAGATGTTGAGGGTGTAGATTGTCATATTCTCAAATTGACTAGAAAACCTGTAATGATAGGTGAAAAAGAAGAAGAAAATGTATCCCTTTTCTTTATGGATAAAGAAAATGGCATTCTTATAAAGCAAACCGATTATGCTTTGACTGGACCAGCAAAGGGTTCTGCTGTTGACACTTACTTTAGTGATTATGAAGAAGTAGACGGAATGTATTTTGCATTTACAATTGTACAGAAAATGAATGGAACTGAGGTTTTCAGTGTTTCAATTGAAAAATTTGAAATAAATCCAGAAATTGAAGATGGATATTTTTCTTTACCAAAATAGCATCAAAGTTGTTCAAATGAAATAAGAATTAGGATTTTTATTTCCTTTATTTTAACATCAATTCAATAATTTTTGATCCAAAAACGTCCTAATATATGAGATTTTTATTTCCCATCAGTTTTGTATTTATAATTTTTCAAACCGTTATTTCTCAGGATAATTCAATCATTAAAGGAGATGAAATATTTGGCGAAATGCGAGCTCGTCAGATTGGGCCAGCGATTATGAGCGGTAGAGTTATCGATATTGAAGTTCATCCAAAAGATGGAAATATATTTTATGTTGGATCTGCAGGGGGTGGAGTTTGGAAAACACAAGATGGAGGTATAACCTTTTCGCCAATTTTTGATGAGCATATTCAATCTATAGGAAAGGTAAAACTCGATCCTATTAATCCTGATCAGAATATTTGGGTTGGAACTGGAGAAATTTGGACTCGAAATAGTGTTTCAATTGGAGATGGCCTTTATAAGAGCGAAGATGGAGGGAAGAAATGGAAAAAAATGGGTTTTGAAAATTCAGAAAGGATATCTGGAATAGAAATTAATGCCGAAAATAGCAATGAAATATTTGTCGGAGTACTTGGACCATTATGGGGCGATTATAACGAAAGGGGAGTTTTCAAATCCTCAGATGGAGGATTAACATGGAAAAATGTATTAAAAGGTGATGCCAATACAGGGTGTTCTGATTTATTCATGGATCCAAACAATTCCAATATCCTATATGCATCACTTTGGGAATTTAGAAGAACTGCATGGTCATTCAATTCTGGAGGCCTAAAAAGTGCATTGTATAAATCAATAGATGGAGGAGAAACTTGGAATAAAATCCACAATGGGTTTCCTGAAGGAAAACTTGGTAGAATTGGGTTTGCACAAGCCCCTTCCAACTCGAATGTATTATATTCAGTTTTGGAAACTGAGAACAACAAAGATAAGGGTTTATATAAATCTGAAGATGGAGGAGAATCTTGGCTTCAGACTAATAATGATTTTGAATTAGCTATCCGGCCATTTTACTTTTCAAGAATCGTCGTGTCTCCTCATGATGAGAATACTATTGCAAAAGCAGGATACTTGGGATCCATAAGTAAAGATGGAGGTAATACATTCAGAGGAATTCAAAGTAATGTCCATCCAGATATTCACGATTTTGCATTTCATCCCAAAGATGTCAATAGAATATATTTAGGATGCGATGGAGGTGTTTACAGAAGTTTTGATGGAGGCAATATTTGGGCGATGTCTATGAGTCTTCCATTATCCCAATATTATCATGTAACTACAGATAATGCTACACCTTTTAATGTATATGGCGGTCTTCAGGATAACGGTTCTTGGATTGGTGTTTCAAGTGCCGATGGAGGAATTGGTTCGAAAAACTGGATTTCAGTTGGTGCTGGAGATGGATTCAGGGTTTATCCCCATCCAGAAGATAACAATATCGTTTATTCCGAAATGCAAGGAGCTGAAAACATCTGGAGGACAGATGTTAAACGAAATGAAGCTAAAATAGTAAAACCATACCCAGAAGCTGATGATCCAAAATTGAGATTCAATTGGAATGCTTCTTTTGCTACAGGTTTGCATAACCCTGATGTATTATTTGCTGGCAGTCAATTTCTGCATAGATCTGAAGATAGAGGCGAAAGCTGGAATAAGATTTCTCCTGATCTCACAACGAATGACAAATCAAAACAAAATCAATCTGAAAGTGGTGGTTTAAGTACTGATAATTCAGGTGCTGAAAATCATTGTACAATTTTTACTATAGGAGAAAGTCCCATTAATGAAAAAATTATTTGGGTTGGAACTGATGATGGAAATGTTCAAATGACTACAGATGGTGGATTGAATTGGACCAATTTGACAAAAAATATCCCTGGACTTCCAAAAAACACATGGGTATATCATATTGAACCAAGTTCTTTCGACGAAAATACTGCCTACGCAGTTTTTGACGGCCACACTCAGAATGATATGAAAGCTTATGTGTTTAAAACTACAGATAGTGGAAAATCATGGAAAAATATTGCTACTTCTGAAATTAAAAGTTTTGCTAGATCAATTCAAGAAGATTATGTAAATCCTAATCTTTTGTACTTAGGTACAGAAACTGGTCTTTATATCACATTAGATGGCGGAAAATATTGGGGTCAATTTACAAATAACATTCCACTCGTAGCCATCCATCATTTAACTTTACATGAAAGAGATAATTCACTAGTCATGGGAACTCATGGGCGAGGCATCATTATCATTGATGATGTTACACCATTGCGACAAATTAACAATTCTGTAGTTTCAAAGCCAGTTCATTTTTTTGAAAAAGCTCCTAAGATAATGAATGAGGGAGGTGGATTTGGTGGATTTGGAATGGCTGGTGAATACGTGGGAGAAAATCCAAACAGCTCAGCAGAAATTGCATATTATTTAGATAAGAGGCATACATTTGGAAAAATGAAGATTGAAATTCTGGATGATGAAGGCAAAATAATCGCTGATTTAAGTCCAGGAAAGTCAAAAGGAATTAATGTCGTTTCTTGGAATTATAGACACAAAATGCCAAAAATTGCGGAAGGAAAAACAATAACTTTTGGTGGTTTCAATACACCAATGGTTCCTCCAGGAACCTATAAAGTTAGAATGACCAAAGGTAAAGATGTCTATGAATCAAAAATAGCAATTGAAAGTGACCCTAATTCAAGCCATACTAAAGAAGAAAGAATGGCTGGATATGAAGCAGCTATGAGATTGTATAACATGAATGAACAATTGGCTTACATCATTGCCCAAATAGATGGGATGAGTGACGGTTCAAAAGCAATCATCTCCAAAGATCTCCCGAAAAAGCTATCTAAAGCTATTGTAGAATTTAATGAGGGACTTGCAATTTTGAAAAAACCACTTGTTGTCATGACTGGAGATAATTATGTGGGTGCTGCAGAACCTGAATTGAGAGAAAAAATAGCCAATTTGTATGGAGATGTGGCTGGTTATGTCGGAAAACCTTCACTTGGGCAATTAAAAAATATGGAAACACTTGATACGCAGCTGCAAACGGTTCAGAATGAATTTAATGAAAAAGTCAAACAGCTGGAAAGTATAAATAAAATGTTGGAAAAAGAGGGTTTAGCGCCAATTAAACTAAGTAGTTTGGAGGCTTTTATCCGGGCATAGAAAAAATACATCCTAATCGATGTAAATTTTAAACTGTCATGCCCGCTTTCATTTTTTCCATGTTTTCGTAGACTTGAAGAGATTCTATTATTTCTTCAATATTTCCTTCAATAATTTTATCAAGACTATACAATGTCAGATTAATTCTATGATCTGTAACCCTATTTTGTGGATAATTATATGTTCTTATTTTATCAGAACGATCACCGGAACCCACTAAAGACTTCCGAGTAGAACTTACTTTGTTATTAAATTCTTCTTCTTTACTATCCTTTATTTTCTGATACAATCGGCCCATTGCAATCTCTCTATTCTTGATTTGGGAACGCCCATCAGTACTTTCAGCAACTATACCTGTTGGCAAGTGGGTAAAACGAACACCAGATTCAGTCTTGTTGACATGCTGTCCTCCAGCACCAGATGCTCTAAAGGTGTCAGTTTTAAGATCTGCTTTATTGATATCAATATCTTCCATTTCAAATTTAGGCATTATGGCAACTGTTGCTGCTGAAGTATGGACTCTTCCTTGAGATTCGGTTTTTGGAACTCTTTGAACCCTGTGGGCCCCAGATTCGAATTTTAATTTTCCATATACATCTTCACCGAAGATTTCTATAACAATTTTGCTATACCCTCCAGAAGTACCTTCATTTATATAAAGTACTTCCGTTTTCCAATTTTGGTTTTCAAAATATTTAGCATACATTCTATAAAGGTCACCAGCAAAAATGCTTGCCTCATCACCACCAGTTCCAGATCTAATTTCCATGATAGCATCTTTAACGTCCTCTGGATCTTTAGGAATGAGTAAAAACTTAATTTTTTCTTCTAACTCCTCCATATCTTTTTCTAAAGTCGACAATTCCATCCTTGCCATTTCTCTCATTTCCGGATCTTCATCTTTTGCCATTTCTTTAGCACCAATTATGCCATCCGTAATTGCTTTATATTCATGATACGCATCGTCGATTCCTTTCAGATCCTTATATTCTTTATTGATCTGCATGAATCGTTTCATATCACTCAATATTTCAGGATCACCCATTTGTTCCTCTAACGTGAGGAATCTGTGGTGAATTGATTCTAACTTTTCTAACATAGTTGCAATTATTTTTGCGGCTGCAAAAATAGTTAAATAGTTAACAGCCTAACAAAGACTGTCATCAAAAAATAAAAATAAATGTATTAATCGATTTTTATTTTATTCTTGATTGCTTGAATAAAATCTGGTGTAGCTTCAGATCTTTTCACATTGTTCTTTATAAAATTTCTAAAATTCTTCTCTTTTGAAAAAACTCTACCATAACTAGGGTCATGATTTATTCTTTCAAGCAATTCTTTTTCGTCTTCTGAATTTAAAGCACGATCTAAATAAAGATCTACTTGTTTTCTGAAGTTCTGAAGATCATTTGTTCTACTCTGCATCGGTATAGATTTTACTAACAAATAATTACAGTATTTCCTATTTGGTGTATAAGTTAACTCATTTTAATAATAAACAGCAAATAAATAGAGAAAAAAATCTATTCTTCTTCGTTTATATTTTTTGATCCTCGCACATCACGGAATCCCTTACTTATTGCGTATTCTTTCAATTTTTCTTTGAGCATATTCCTTGCTCTAAATAAACGCGATCTTACAGTTCCAATTGGAACATTTATGATTTTAGAGATTTCTTCGTAAGTGAAACCTTCAATATCACATAGCAAAATCACAGTTCTAAAATCAATCGGAAGTTTGTTAATAGCTGTGGTGACTTCATCACCCATCATATTTTCAAAAATTTCCTCTCTTAAGTCTAAATAGTTTGTATTACCTTTCTCATCACTATCATGATAGCTGATGATTTCTTCAAAATCTACTTTTGTTGGTTGCTTACTTTTTTTACGATATTCGTTAATATAAGCATTTTTCAATATTTTAAACAACCATGCCTTTGCATTAGTTCCCTCAATATATTTATCTATGAATCTATATGCTTTCATATAGGTTTCTTGAACCAAATCATCCGCATCATTTTCATTATATGTGAGGTGAAAAGCAAAAGTCTTAAGAGAATCTATGTGAGGTAGAAGTTCTTTTTCGAATAATTTATTCTTATCGCTAATTGTTGACAAATTTTAAATATTTAACGTGCGCAAATTAGAATAAAATTTTTATCTACACTAATCTTTACCTTTTTTCTCTGTATTTATTGAAATAATTTGATCCTTGAATATTGCAAAAACTTGATCTCCTTGCTTTACTTTTATAGAAGCCGTTCCTGTAAAGCTGCCAAATGCTGGCAAAATTCCTTGGTTTTCCCCAAAATAGAAACAAGGCAACTTCATCGATTGCTTACCTTCTCCTTTTAATTTTATTCCTGGGTGAATATGCCCACATAGGTTATAATATTTTTCATTTTCTTCAGGATGGTGGCTTAACAAAAATGGTCCGATGACTTTATTATCATAGCATCTTATTCCTGCAGTTATATAATTGTCTTGATGCAAGATATCGTGATTCCCAGAAATTAAAATAAATTCTATTTTTGAATATTTTGCTAGAAGAAAAGTTAATTGATCCCATTCTTTGTTATAGAAACTATGAAATAAATCTCCTAAAAAATATACTTTTTTAGGCTTCCATTTGCAAATTAACAATTCTAAAGTATCAAAATTTTTCTGACTTGCTGCTTGGGGAATTGGAATATTGTTTTTACGAAAGTGGGATACTTTACCAATATGCAAATCAGCAATTAACAAAGCTTTTATTTTGTCGTAATACATTGCTCTTTCGGAAATTAGAGTAAATTTTTCTCCTTTAATAAAACAAGAATGAGCTTTAAAATGATGGGTTTGCGACATAGCACAAATATACAAGAGTTCTAAACACTTTAAAATTAGTACTTAAAAATCGAATGCACTTAATTCTTTGGATCCATAAAGACTAGATTTCTCTTTCATTGGACTTTCAACATCGATTAAAGTGTAAGACGCTCTATTCTTTTGTACCCAATCTACTGCAAAATGCAATTGCTGATAAAATTCATCAGTTGTTAATTGAGATTCGTCAACAAACTGGTATGGATATTCATAAATCAATGGTATAATGCTTTTTAGCATAAAATACCTTTGATAATCCTTTAACCTTTGACCAATAAGTTCAAAATCATCATTTATAATCTCGTCTATAATTGCATCAAAAATTTCTCTGTCATTAGTAAAAACAAGACCAGGAAGTAATACATCAAAAAACTTAATGTCTAGTGGATGTTCTTTTACAATTTTTCGGCAAAAATCAATCGCTTTATCGTTTCCTATGCGAGCCATTGCTTGAACTATTGTCCAAGACTCTAAAACTTGTTTATCCGTAAATTCTGAAATATTTGGCAGATTTATATCAAGATCTTTATATCCTGCAATTACAATGTATTGTTTCTGATTTGGATCTTCTTCGATTAATTTTTGAATCAATGCTAAAGATTCTTGATTAAAGTATTTTTTATCAAACTGAATCAAATGATTAGAAAGTTGAAATCTAAGACTGGGGCTCCTATCATTTATACATGCTTTTAAATGGTCTTCTATAACTCTTTCTTTAATTTCAGATTTTTCTGAATAATTATAAATATTTCGAGCAATTCCGTAAGCTTTGCTTCTCGTAACAGCTTGTTTGTCTTCATAGAAATTATGAAGTGATTTTAAAGTAGCTTTATGGATATTTTTATTTTTTAAAAAATCTGTGGAATTAGAATTGGACAAATAAATAGAATAATACAATTTTTTGTATACTCCATTATTTTGACTTTGCAAAAAAGTAGAACTTAGACATAGAATACAAAGGGCAAAAGACACCCTAAGTGCTTGTTGTTTTGTTAAGTATCTCATTATTAAAAAAATCACAGGTTTCATTACAAATTTAATGATATCCTTAAAGTTTTATTTCTTAAAAGCTAGTTTTGCAAAATTGACGCCAAATTTTTTAAAAACTAAAACAATAAAAAATTTAATGAGAGCAATTATTCAGCGGGTAAGTAGAGCATCCGTTCAGATTGATGGGAAAATTCATAATAAAATTGATCGTGGAATATTATTACTTTTAGGAATAATGGATGACGATAATCAAGAAGACATAATTTGGTTAACAAGAAAAATTTCGATGATGAGAATTTTTAATGATGAAAATTATGTTATGAATAAATCTTTAATCGATATAAATGGCCAGATTTTGATAATTAGTCAGTTTACCCTTCATGCTTCAACCAAAAAAGGAAATAGACCATCGTATCTTAAGGCATCCAAACCAGAAATTGCCATTCCTATATATGAAAACTTCCTTCACACTTTTGAAACAGAAACAGGAATAGATACAAAATCGGGAGTTTTTGGCGCAGATATGAAAGTGGATTTATTAAATGATGGCCCTGTTACCATATTTATTGATAGTAAAATGAAAGAATAATGACTATTTCTGATGCACAAAAAAAAGTTGACCTATGGATTAAAACAATTGGAGTTCGTTATTTCAATGAATTAACAAATTTGGCAATGCTAACTGAAGAAGTAGGTGAATTAGCAAGATTAATTGCGAGAATTTATGGGGAACAATCTTTCAAACAAGCCATAACTGCTGACCCAAAAAAAATGCTGTCTGATGAAATGGCTGATGTGTTATTTGTTCTAATCTGTCTTGCTAATCAGATGGATATAGATCTTGACGATGCTTTGGAAAAAAATTTAGATAAAAAAACGAATCGAGATTCGTTAAGACATATTAGCAACGAAAAGTTAAAAGAATAATATTAGTGGAGAGAAATTAGATTTTTGTCCATTAAAAAAAAGAAAAAAGTAATTTTAAGTAATTTTGGCATCTATGGATAAAATTTCCACAAAATGAGTAGAGAATTAGTTATTCTTGAGAAACTTGAAAAAGAACTGAGTTTAAAACAACTCCAGATTAAATCTTTGCTTACTATAACTCAAGCAATAAATAAAAATGTTTCAGCTGAAGGATTATACAATATGTATAAATCTTTCCTAAGCTGGGAAATGGGTGTTCAAAAAATGGTACTTTTTGTGTTGGAAGACGACAAATGGTCTTGCACGTCTCACATAAATATTTCAAATGAATGGGTAATCAATGAATTGGATTTAGTCATTCACAATTATGAAAGATTACATACTGTCAAACCCGCTGATCCAGAAGTTCTACAGGAATTTGATATAATAATACCAGTAATGCATAAAGATGCTCCAATTGCTTATGCAATTATTGGAGGAATAAAAGATCAAGAGGATGTTTATAATAAAATTCAATTCATTACTACGATCACAAATATTATCGCAGTAGCCATTGAAAATAAAAGATTATTCAAAAAACAAATAAGACAAGAAAGATTTAAAAAAGAAATAGAATTAGCTAGTGAGGTTCAAAAAATGTTAATCCCCGAACACCTCCCTGTTACAGATCGATATGAATTATCCAAAATATACAAACCTCATTTCAATGTAGGTGGAGATTATTTGGATTATATTAAGTTCGACGAAGACAAATTCGCTTTTTGTATTGCAGATATTTCAGGAAAAGGTGTAGCTGCAGCACTATTAATGGCAAATTTCCAAGCTATTATTCAAGGATTAATATTTCAATATCGAGATTTAGAAACTTTTGTTTTTGCTTTGAATCAATCCGTTTTTAGAATTACCAAAAGCGACAAATTTATTACATTTTTCATTGCTGAAATTGATATCAAAAACATGAAACTTCGTTACATTAATGCTGGACATTATCCGCCATTTTTATTTCAAAACAACAAACTCAAGCGTTTAGATAAAGGGTGTACATTTATTGGCGCATTTGAAAAGTTGCCCTCAATACAAGAAGAAGAATTGAATCTTGAACATAATTGTCTTATTTTTAGTTTTACAGATGGACTTGTAGATTTGGTAAATGAATCCGGAGAATATTTTGAAGACAAAAAAATTGAAGAATTTATTAAAGAAAACAATAAAAAATCCGCAGATTCATTCAACAATATATTATTAGAAGAAATTGAAAAATTTAAAGGAACACAATCCTACCCCGACGATATTGCAATTTTAACTTGTAAAATTTTGTAATTTTGAGGGTAAGAAATATAAATTTGGATTTAATAAAATGAAGAATAGGTTAACAGCAGCATGGTTTGCATTACTTTTAGGATCTTTTGGTGTCCATAAGTTTTATCTTAGAGACCCTGGTGCTGGAATTTTTTATATTGTTATTGCTATGATAGCTAGCAGAATGTCCATTCTACCTATTTCTGGAATATTAGGAGTCATAGATGCCATAGTTCTTTTCTCAATGAGTGATGAAAAGTTTGATGCCAAGTACAATAAAAATTTTGAAAATAACATAAGAGAGCGGCAGAACAGAAGAGATGCCAGATATGAAAATCGATCTCAAAGAAGCTATCCTCCAAGAGATACTTATTCTAATAGACCTCAACCTAGAGAATATGAATCTAGAAGAGAAAACTATAGAAAACCATCTCAAAGAAGTACAGATAGAATTCCTAGCAGACCAAGAGAAAACCCTTTTAAAAAAACAGGAATTTCAAAATACAAAGAATATGATTTAGAGGCAGCAATCGAAGATTTTAACAAAGGTCTTGAACTAGATCCATCAGATATGGCTCTTCATTTTAATTTAGCTTGTGCATATTCGCTTACAGAGCAGCCTGAACAATCATTTTCACATATTGCAAAAGCAGTAGATTATGGGTTTAAAGATTTTGAAAAAATCAAAACGCATGATGATCTTGCCTTTTTGAGAATACAGGAAGGATTTGAAGAATTTCAGAATAACGGATATAAACTTGGAAAATCAGAAGGAATATCTAACCAAGATGGGGATACAGAAAAAATTGAAGTTGAAATTCCAAAACAAATTTTAGAAGACGATATATTATTATCACAATTACAGAAATTATCTGATTTAAGAAATAAAGGATTGCTTTCAGAAAATGAGTATTCTTTGGAAAAGGAAAAATTAATGAGACGTTAAATAATGTTAAAGTGTAGGTAATTGTCCTTAAAAATGCGTCTTATAAAAAAATAAATTATGATAGCCCAAGAATTAATATCCCAGACAGTATCTCCACTAAGGACCTCGGATTTAGGTGAAGAGGCTATTACAATAATGAATATTTTTCATGTGAAACACTTACCCATTGTAAATAATGAACAATTATTAGGTGTTATTTCTGAAGAAGAAATTCTAAATCATGATCTCAGCGAACCAATTGGGTCATTTAAATTAACAATGCGAAGGCCTTACGCAAAGATAGAAGACCATATGTTTGAAGTGATGTCTGTGATGGCTGAAAACAGTTTAACTGTCATTCCTGTAATAGATAATGAAAACAATTACAAGGGGCTAATTATACAAGATGACATCATTCAATTCTATGCCAATAGTTTTTCATTTACTGAAAGTGGCAGTATTATCGTTTTGAAAACAACAAAAAGAAGTTATTCATTAGCAGAAATTTCAAGAATAATCGAAATGGAAAATGCTACCATTTTATCTTCGTTTTTGACAAAAAGCTTAGACAGCGATGAAATTCTAGTTACACTTAAATTAAACGTCCAAGATATTCAACACATCATTGCAACTTTAGAACGTTATGAATATTCCATTAAAGCTACTTTTTCTGAAGTAGAATATTTTGATTCCATGAAAGAGAGATATGATTCGCTTATACATTTTCTAAATGTATAATTCTATATTTGCCGATTATATCTAATTTCTTCATGAGGATATCTCTTATTTCTATATTATTCTTTACTGTATTATTCAAAATTTCTGCTCAAGAAATTCTGATAGATAGTATAATTATTACAGGAAATAAAAGAACAAAAGAACGTGTTATTCTTCGCGAATTAACTTTCAAAGCTAAAGATAGCTTAAATATAAAGGAAGGGTTCGAATCCATTGTGTCCTATAATGAAAAAAGATTGTTAAGCATTGGACTTTTCAACCACGTCAAAATAAGCTTCACCGAAGATCCAAACCATGGCAATGAATACAATGTTCATATAGTAGTCAATGAAAATTGGTATCTCTTTCCATCTCCTATCTTTGAGCTTGCTGACCGTAATTTTAATTTGTGGTGGTATGAATTAAACCGAGATATCACTAGAGTTAATTACGGTCTAAGGGGAGAACATGTTAATTTAACTGGCAATAGAGACAAATTAACTTTGACTGCTCAATTAGGTTATACTCGAAAATTAGAATTAAAATATCACTTTCCATTTCTTGATGCGAAGGGAAATTGGACGGCTTCCTTTAATGCTTACTATTCAGATGTAAAAGAAATGGCTTATAAAACTGTGGGAAATAAAACACAGTTTGGAAGTTATAATGACGAAGTAATGCAAACAAGAATTAGAATTGGTGGGGATATTGGATATAGACAAAATTTATATCTAAGCCATATTTTCAGGTTAGAATTTCATAAAAATACCATTAATGATTATGCAGCAACCATATTAAATCCCGACTATTTTCTTAATTCTGATACAAAAATCGAATTCTTTTTCTTCAATTATACTTTGTTTTATGACAATCGAGAATTTAGGATTTTCCCTGAAGCAGGAGATTATTTTCACTTAAATTTTAAGAAAGAAGGACTCTATATTTTCAATGATTACGACAATATGTCTCTTGCTTTAGAATACGAAAAATATTTTAATTATAAATCCAAACTAATATGGAATTTCAGAGGTAAGGTAAAAGCTAATTTAATAAGAAATAAATTAGCCTTTGCAAATAATTCTGCATTTGGTTGGGGAGAAGATTTATTAAGGGGATATGATCTATATGCCATTGATGGTTCGGATTTTGCTTATTTGAAATTAGGGATAAATTACAAGTTCTTTGAAAGAAAATATGATTTATCAAATGTCCTTCATGTATCACAATTCAACAAGATTGATCTAAAATTGTATTTTGGTATCGGATTCGATTCTGGATATGTAAATGAACGGGATTATATAGAAACAAATAATTTTAGCAATAGAATTATTTATGGATATGGGCCTAGTTTTGGGTTAATGTTATACAATACTTATCTTTTCAGTATAGACTATAGTTGGAATCATACTGGAGAAGGTGGTATTTTTGTTAGAAATAAAATTTCGTTTTGAAAAATTTAAACAAATTATTAATAAACCAGATCCATAATATTTAAATGAGGAATATCTTATTATTTGGTAAAGGGTTCAAGGAGGATAATGAAGTATATCTTCATACTTTAATGACCAATCTTGATAAAAGAAATGTTAAAATTTTTATGAATGGCACCTACCAAGATTTGTTGGTTAATCATGGAATTTTATTTTGTAATAATTGCATACCATTAAACAATACAAACGAATTAGAAGCCGCGCAAATTGATGTAGTGATTACTTTAGGTGGAGATGGTACCATACTAGAGGCCATTACATTAATTAAACATTTAGAAATTCCAATCTTAGGAATCAATCTTGGCAGATTGGGCTTTCTTGCAATTATAGAAAAGGGGAAAATAGAAAAAGCTCTTGAAAAATTATTTGACCATAGATATTCTATAGGTGAAAGAGTGATGTTACAATTAAATGGTGCGGAAGAATTGTTTGGAGATAAGTCTTTTGCACTTAATGACTTTACAATTCATAAGAGAGACACATCTGCAATGATAAAAGTGCATACTTTTATTGACGGTTCCTTTTTGAACTCATATTGGGCTGATGGACTCATTATTTCCACACCTACAGGTTCAACTGGCTATTCATTAAGTTGTGGCGGGCCAATAGTATTTCCATATTCTGGCAATTTTATTATCACTCCTGTTGCTCCACATGACATGAATGCCCGTCCAGTGGTTCTTTCAGATAAAACCGAACTGAGTTTTGTAATTGAGGGTAGAGGAGAGAATTTTTTGTGTACTTTAGATTCAAGATTTGAAATTGTTACCTCAGAATATAAACTCTCGGTAAAAAAATGTCCATTTCAAACAAAATTGGTCCAATTAGAGGGCGTAAGTTTTCAGGAAACCATTCACAATAAATTACTTTGGGGCAAAGATTTCAGAGCATAAAGGCTTATTTTTCTTTTAATCTTGATTTGGGAATGCAAAATCTTAAAAATGTTTTTAGAATATGAAAAAGATGATTGCCTAATTTCAGAAATCTAATTAACTTGTCACCAATACACCAATTATTAAACGATTGATCGATGTCCACAATCAAATTCACTTATCAATCTGATATTGTTTTAGGATTTAGAGAAATTCCTAAAAACAATTTTTCACGTCAAATCTATTTTATTGAACAAAATCAGGATAATATTCAGAATATGGACACTTATTTTAAAACTGATTTATTAGAACATTATAATAATGCTTTATTTGAGCTAGGGCATTTTCGAAAATGCCTAAAGGATATTGATTCCTTGATACTAGATGTGATTGATTATAATTTTTATAGGAAAGAGGAAGATGTTTTTCAAAAACTTTTATTGAGAAAATCTAGAGCTTTATATAATATTGGTTCATTCAATGAGGCAGAACATGTCATAAAGGAATTGTTAAAAATTAACCCTAATTCAGAATCTTCTATTAAGATTTTTCAAAATATCATTTCAAAAACATTTAAATCAAAAACAACTGGTATTCGAGCATTATGCATAATGATGTTATTATTCGGAATCGGATTAACATGCTTTGATTTATTAGTAGTTCAAAACTTTTTCCCTGAACAAGCACAATCTCTTTTGGCAATTAGAAACTTTATGATGCTAGGATCAGGAACTTGTATTATTGGAATTGAAATTAGTGCTTATTTAATTGCAAAAACCACTTCAAAGCAATTTCAACTTGAATTCAAAGACAAAAAGTCTAAAAATTCACAAAGTTGATGCCATATTGACATCAAATCATAGAATTATTGCCTTGGTACAAATTATGTTCAATAACTTTACGTTATGATATTCGATGTGATTATTTCATTGCATTGAATTTTAAAGACTCAAAATGTTTCACAAATTAATTTAGGTGCATTTAGAATCTTATCATTCATTAAATATCTTTGTGGCAATTAATAAAAAAAAATGTTAAAAACTTTCAAAAAATTATTCGGAACAAAGTACGATAGAGATGTAAAGACCTATAGTCCGGTAGTTAATATAATCAATTCCCATTTTGCTTCCTACTCATCTTTAACAAATGATGAATTACGAAATAAAACTTTAGAATTTAGATCCCGTATAGCTGATCATTTGCAAGGCATTGATTCTGATATCCAAACATTAACAGATCAGGCAAACGATGAATCAGATCTATTAAAAACGGAAGGAATCTATAATCAAATAGATGAATTTGCCAAAAAAAGGGATGTTCATCTTGAAGAAATTCTGAAAGAAATTCTACCCGAGGCATTCGCTGTGGTGAAAGAAACAGCAAGAAGATTTATGTTGAATTCAACAATTGAAGTGACAGCAACAGAGCACGATAGAAATCTAGCAGCCAAAAAGTCTTATCTGACAATATCTGATGATAAAGCAATTTATAAAAATACGTGGCATGCAGCTGGCGGTGAAATTACATGGAACATGCTTCACTATGATGTTCAATTGATAGGTGGAATGGTTTTGCATGATGGTAAAATTGCAGAAATGCAAACTGGGGAAGGAAAAACGTTAGTTGCAACATTACCTGCTTATCTTAATGGCCTATCTGGTCAAGGTGTCCATGTGATTACAGTGAATGATTATTTGGCAAGAAGGGATAGTGAATGGATTGGACCAATATTTGAATTTTTATTTTTGACCATTGATTGTATAGATAAATACCGACCACACTCTTCAGGAAGAATTAATGCGTATAAGTGCGATATAACTTATGGTACAAATAATGAATTCGGGTTTGACTATTTGAGGGACAATATGGTCAGAAACCAGAAAGAGAAGGTTCAAGGAAAGCATCATTTTACAATGGTTGATGAGGTTGATTCTGTTCTTATTGATGATGCTCGAACACCATTGATTATTTCTGGTCCTGTTCCTGAAGGAACGGATGATCAGGATTATATAATTTTTAAGCCAAAAGTTCAAAAACTTTATGATGTTCAGAAAAAACAGGCAACAGAATATTTAGCAGAAGCAAAAAAGCTTTTTAAAGAGGGAAATACTGGTAACCAAGAAGGAGACACAGGAATGGCATTGCTTAGGGCTTACAGATCATTGCCAAAATATAGACCTTTGATTAAGTTTTTAAGCGAAGAAGGTGTTAAAGTCTTGCTTCAAAAAACTGAAAATTTTTATATGCAAGAACAGTCAAAAAACATGCATATCGTAGATGAAGAGCTATATTTTACAATAGATGAAAAAAATAGAAATGTAGAATTAACAGAAAAGGGAGCCGAGTTTTTGGCCAAAGGAGAAGAAGATCCAGGTTTTTTCATTATGCCAGACATTACAATCTTAATTCAAGGATTGGAAGGGAAAGGCTTAACAAAAGATGAAGAAATAGCAGAACGTGAAAGAATAATTAGTGATTATTCTATCAAATCAAGAAGATTGCATACTGTAAGTCAATTGTTAAAAGCTTTTACTTTATTTGAAAAAGATGAAGAATATGTAGTTATCGAAGGCCAAGTTAAAATTGTGGATGAACAAACCGGCAGGATGATGGAAGGTCGAAGATATTCCGACGGACTTCACCAAGCACTGGAAGCAAAAGAAAATGTCAAAGTTGGTGACCTTACACAGACTTATGCAACAGTGACCCTACAAAATTATTTTAGAATGTACCATAAGTTGTCGGGAATGACAGGGACAGCTGAAACGGAAGCTAGTGAATTTTGGGAAATCTATAAACTTGATGTTGTTGCAATTCCTACAAATAGACCTGTTATAAGAGAAGATAAAGAGGATTTGGTATACAAAACATCAAGAGAGAAATTCAATGCTGTGATTGACGAAATTGAAAGAATGTGCGCTCAGGGACGACCATCTTTAGTTGGTACAACTTCAGTGGATATTTCTGAAAAATTGAGCAGAATGCTTAGTTTAAAAAATATAAAGCATAATGTCCTGAATGCAAAGCAGCATCAAAGAGAAGCTGATATTGTGGCAGAAGCCGGTAAAGCTGGTAATGTTACAATAGCCACAAACATGGCAGGTAGAGGAACCGACATTAAAATAACCGATGAGGTTAAAAAAGCAGGTGGTCTAGCAATAATTGCAACTGAAAGGCATGATTCCAGAAGAGTTGACAGACAATTAAGGGGCCGTGCAGGTCGTCAAGGAGATCCTGGGTCTTCACAATTCTTTGTCTCCTTAGAAGATAATTTGATGCGATTATTTCATTCTGAAAGAATTGCAAAGGTTATGGATAGAATGGGTCATAAAGAAGGCGAGGTAATTCAACATTCTATGGTATCAAAATCATTAGAAAGAGCTCAAAAAAAGGTTGAAGAGAACAACTTTGGAATTAGAAAACGTTTGCTTGAATATGATGATGTCATGAATATTCAACGAGAGGCTATCTACAAAAAAAGAAATAACGCATTATCAGGAAACAGAATTTCTGTGGACCTCAATAATATGTTTAATGCTTTGGCTGAAAACATCGTTGCAGATCATAAAATTGCGGGAAATTTCGACTCATTTAGAAATGAAGTGATTACCATATTAGGATTTGATCCAACTGTGGATGCTGCTACTTTTGCAGAAGGAAAAATTAATGAAATTACTTCTAGCTTAAAAGCCCAAATGCATGAATATTATGGGAGAAAAGCTGAGAAAATGACAGAATTACTTTTTCCAATTATAAAAAATGTTCACAAAAATGAAGGTCACAGATACAAAAGAATAGCGATACCCTATTCTGATGGTCGTGCCCAACCATTGCCTATTTCAGCTAGTCTTGCTGAATCAATAAATTCAAATGGCAAAACTTTAATGAGGGAAGTAGAAATGGCCGTCACATTAGCATTGATTGATGAAAATTGGAAAGAACATTTAAGATCAATGGACGAATTAAAAGAATCTTCACAAGCTGCATCATTTGAACAAAAAGATCCATTAGTAATTTACAAAATGGAAGCATATGAACTTTTTGAAGAATTGGTCTATAATGTAAATAAGGATGTATGTTCCTATTTAATGAAAGGCAAAGTTCTTCTTAACTCTGGAGAAAATATTTCTGAAGCTCAGGAACAAAAAACAGATTTGAGTAAAGTTCAGACAAGCCGAGCTGAACAAGATGCAAGGGCTGCAGCTGAGGGTGTTAGCAATAGTTCGGCAAAACCTGAGACTTTTATTAGAACTGAGAAAAAAATTGGCAGAAACGATGCTTGCCCATGTGGCAGTGGTAAAAAATTCAAACAATGCCACGGTAGATAATTATGAAAAAAAAAAGTTTTGCTCAATATATTGATCATACCATTTTAAAACCCAACATTAATTTTTTTGATGTCTTAAAAATTGGTCAAGAGGTTTCAAAATATGGATTTGCTAGTGCCTGCATTCCTCCAAATTTTGTATTTGATCTTGCTTGCGAAATTCCTGAAATTAATATTTGCACAGTGATTTCTTTTCCATTTGGGTATTCACATACTCAAGTTAAACTTAATGAATGCAAGCAATCAATTGAGGATGGTGCCGACGAGCTTGATTTAGTAGTTAATGTAACAGACGTGAAATCAGGAAAATGGCAAAAAATAAGTTCTGAAATGAAAACTATTAATGAATTTATTCACAGTAAAGGTAAAATAGTGAAATGGATTTTTGAAAATTCATATCTGACATCTGAAGAAATAGTTCGCCTTTGTAATTTGTGCAATGAAACAAAACCAGATTTCGCAAAAACTTCCACTGGATTTGGAAATTATGGTGCAAGAAAAGAGGATGTAATCTTAATGAGAAAGTATTTAAATCAGGATATTAAAATTAAAGCTTCAGGAGGCATTAAAACCTTTGAAGAAGCAAATGAATTTATAAATTTAGGTGCAAGTCGAATTGGTGCTTCTTCTGGTATAAATATTATTGATAAATATAATAAACTAAGTTGAGGCAACTTTATAAAATTAGTTGAAATGAAATACATATTAACGGCCGTTTTTTTAAGTTTTTTTTTGATTTCTTATTGTCAAGTATCGATTTTTGAAGAGTCAAAAATAAGTTTAATAATGCAGTCTTACGTAAACCAAAATAGATCGACAGAAAATGTCCAAGGTTGGAGAATCCAATTGATTACAACGAATGATAGAAGAAAAATGGAAACTGTTCGAAGTCAATTTAATGCTCTCCACCCAGAAGTTGAAACAAGTTGGAAACACATTAGTCCTTATTATTATGTTCAAACAGGTGCATATAGAACAAAATTAGAATTACAAAGTTTTCTTTTAATGTTAAAAGATGATTTTCCTAATGCAATTCCAGTTATGGATAAAATCAAGAAAACAGAATTGCTAAAATAGAAATGAATCGACTAAATACTTCCTTACGATTTGGATTGGATTGGGTTGCTTTATCAACATATCTAGCGTTGGTATTAATAGGGTGGTTAATGGTATATTCATCATCGTCTGATACACTAGATTCAGAAAGTGTAATTTCTTTGGGAGGTTTAATAAACAAACATTTCATTTGGCTTTTATTTTCTTTATTCATTTTTGTCTGTTCTTTATTTATTGATTGGAAATTTTGGGACACTTTTTCATATGTATTTTATGCATTGGGGATTCTTTCACTGATTGGAGTTCTCTTCTTTGGAATGAACTTGAAAGGAGCTACCTCTTGGTATTCTATCTTTGGTTTCTCATTTCAACCCGGTGAAACAGCCAAATTTTTTACCTGTCTTGCTGTAGCTTCCTATTTAAGCTCCTATAAAACTGACTTGAGCAAAATAAGGTCGCAAATTTCAGTTATTGGAATTTTTATGTTGCCTTCATTTTTAATTATTTTACAACCAGATGCAGGGTCAGCTCTTGTTTTTCTAACTTTCTTCATCCTACTATTCAGAGAAGGGATTACGCCATTATACCATATTATTGGTATTAGTTTAATCTTAATTTTTATTTTTTCATTAATATTTGGTCCAGAAATAACTTCCCTTTTATTAATTGGACTTGGTGCAATAATTCTATCCACAAATTTTAGTAACAAGTATATTTGGATTTTTGGTATTATCATTGGAATTATTCTGAGTATAATATTTGTACCCACATCTGAATTTTTGTTTGTGATTATAGCTGGAATTTCAGCACTTTCTTTGATTACTTTCTTACAATGGAATACCAAAAAATTATCTAATTATGTTTTGGTATTCTTTCTGGTTTTCATATCCATTTTGTTTTCTTTTGGCTCAAATTTGGCTTTTGAAAAATTATTAAAACCCCATCAACAAGATAGAATAAATGTATGGTTAAGACCCCATTTGTGCGACCCACAAGGTTCGCTTTACCATATTATTCAATCAAAACTAGCTATTGGTTCGGGTGGTTTACAAGGCAAAGGATTTTTGAAAGGTAATATGACAAAATTAGATTATGTGCCCGAAAAATCATCTGACTTTATTTTTAGCATAATTGGTGAAGAACAAGGTTTTCTAGGTGTTATCAGTGTAATTCTCCTGTTCATTTTATTACTATATCGAATTATTGTAATTGGAGAGAGATCAAAAAGTAATTTTGTAAGGAACTATGCTTATGGCGTGGCTGGAATAATATTTATTCATTATTTTTTAAATATAGGTATGACATTGGGTATAATGCCCGTAATTGGGATACCTTTGCCTTTTTTAAGTCAAGGCGGATCAGCTTTAGTAGCTTTTTCATTAATGATAGGGGTTTTGTTGAAAATGGATCTTGCTCGCTAAAATATTTCAAAGCAATGAAATTTAATATTGAAA
Organism: Bacteroidota bacterium; assembly: GCA_024642705.1. Taxonomy (GTDB): domain Bacteria; phylum Bacteroidota; class Bacteroidia; order Chitinophagales; family Saprospiraceae; genus Portibacter. The sequence continues at coordinate 50,943 of JAHEAQ010000006.1, forward strand.
AAAAAGATACCGGATCTAAGGCCAGAGCTGGATTTATACATACAGATCATGGAATTATTCAGACTCCTATATTCATGCCTGTTGGTACGGTTGCAACTGTAAAAGGAATCCATCAAAAAGAATTAGAAGATGTAATCAATGCAGAAATTATTCTTGGAAACACATATCATCTTTATCTAAGACCAGGTGAAGAAATAATTAATAAATGCGGAGGCTTACATAAATTCATGTCATGGGATCGTCCACTTTTAACGGATAGTGGCGGTTATCAAGTTTATTCATTAAGTAACAACAGAAAAATTACTGAAGAAGGAGTAATGTTTTCTAGCCATGTCGATGGTTCAAAACATTTTTTCTCTCCTGAGAAAGCTATCGATATTCAGAAAAATATTGGGGCAGATATTATTATGGCTTTTGATGAATGCACGCCATATCCATGCGAATATAACTATGCGAAGAGGAGCATGGAAATGACACATCGTTGGCTAGACCGATGTATTGAACATATGAAAAAGACAGAAGGCATTTACGGATATGAACAATCCTTGGCCCCGATTATACAAGGAAGCGTTTATAAAGATTTAAGAAAAAAATCTGCAGAATTTATAGCTTCTAGAGATGCTGATATCAATGCAATTGGAGGCCTATCAGTAGGTGAGCCCCATGAAGATATGTATGCTATGACGGAAGTGGTTACAAATATACTCCCAGAAAATAAACCTAGATATTTAATGGGAGTCGGTACCCCTGCCAATATACTTGAAAGTATTTCTTTGGGTATTGATATGTTCGATTGTGTATTGCCAAGCAGAAATGCAAGACACGGTTTGTTGTATACTTCAGATGGTATCATCAATATAAAAAATAGTAAATGGTCCGAAGATTTTGGACCTATAGATCAAAATCTTGGAATAGAAAGCAGCTCAAGATATTCAAAAGCATATCTCAGGCATCTTTTTCAAGTTAAAGAATTGCTCGGACCTCAAATTGCAACCTTGCATAATTTAAGCTTTTATCTTTATTTGGTTCGGGAAGCCAGAAAAAGGATTGTGGATGGGAGTTTTTCAAAATGGAAGTCCGAAATGGTTCCTAAATTACAAACGAGATTATAACAATTGCTGAAAAAAATTGACATATATATTATAAAGAAATTTCTTACAACTTTCTTTTTTACCATTTTACTAATCACAATGGTGGCTGTTGTTATTGATTTTAGTGAAAAAGTTGAAAAATTCTTAGATGAATCTGTTAGTTGGAAAGAAATAATTTTTGATTATTATTTGAATTTTATACCTTGGATTAATGGGTTATTGTGGCCAATATTTGCTTTAATTGCAGTAATTTTCTTCACAAGTAGGCTTGCAAAAGACTCTGAAATAATTTCAATACTAGCTGCAGGAATTAGCTATTATCGCCTGCTTATTCCCTATATTCTTGCATCGTCGATTTTAGCATTACTTTTATGGTATGGCAACAATTATGTGATTCCCAAAAGCAATTATGTAAAGAATACATTCGAAAATACATACATTTGGAAAAGCAATAAAAAAACATTGAATGAAAATGTTCATTTTTTTATTGCTCCAGGTGAAAAAGCTTTTGTTCGTTATTTTCGACTTCGAGATTCAACAATGATAGATTTTAGGGTTGAAAAATTTAAAGATGGAAAACTTACAAGGTTGTTGAAAGCGAAAAGGTTGCAATATAATAATACTACTAAAAAATGGGGTATGAGCAATTATGTGCTGCGAACTTTTGATGGAATGAATGAAGAAATTGAAGTCAAAACTGGAATTGAATTAGACACAAGTTTTGCGTTTACACCTGAAGATTTCATTAGATATTCTAATGAAATGGAGATGATGACTTCCCCTGCTATAAAAAAGCACATTGAATATGAGGCAGAAAAAGGAATTGGGAATTCAAAAAAATACTTAGTTGAATATTACCGAAGGAGTGCTGATCCTGTTACTATCATAATTTTAACCTTAATAGGTGTTTCTTTAGCTTCTAGAAAAGTTAGAGGTGGACTCGGTTTGAATTTAGCTTTAGGACTTGTTATTGGTTCTCTTTTTGTTTTGATTTCTAAGTTTTCTATCACCTTTGCTTACGGTCAAACCTTAACTCCTCTTCTTGGAATATGGCTTCCCAACATAATTTTCACCATTGTCGCCATTTATCTGCTCTCTAAAGCACAAAAATAATTTTGTTTACTCTTTTTTAAAAAAATATAAACATGCTATACACTGTATATCAACTGTTTATATTATTTTAATAAAATTTTAACTAAATATGCATTTGTTTTGTTTAATTTATTTGTATATTTGTTAAACAAAATAGAAACATATGTCATCATTAGAATTTAATAATCAATTAAACGCGCTTTCAACAATTCTTAATTCATTCGCATATAATTTGACGAAGAACTCAGAAGATGCTAAAGATTTGTATCAAGAAACTGCATACAGAGCTATTACTAACAGGGATAAATTTATGCCTGGTACTAATTTGAAAGCTTGGTTGTTTACTATTATGAAAAATATATTTATCAACAATTATAGAAGAAAAGCAAAAGCTAATACTATAGTTGATTCAACTGAAAATATGTATTTCATTAATTCAGGTTCTGCAACAATTTCAAATGATGCAGGTTCTAATATTTTCATGCAAGAATTGAAAGACATGATTGAAAGTTTAGAAGATTCTATTCGTATTCCTTTTGAAATGCATTATGAAGGATTCAAATATCAAGAAATTGCTGATGAATTAGATCTTCCTTTAGGAACCGTGAAAAGTAGAATTTTCTTCGCAAGAAGAGCGTTGAAAGAAATGATTGAAAGACAGTTTGGTGATATTGAAGCAGCTAGAGCTGTATAAAAAATTATAAAGAAAAATCAGCGCTTTATTCTTATTTTAGCGCTGACTTTTTCTATGAACAATTCTAAACTCTTTTCTTCAACACTTCTAGATTGGCATGCTCAAGTCGATCGTTTTCTTCCTTGGAAAGAAGATAACAATGTTTTCTATATTTGGCTATCTGAAATCATCCTTCAACAAACTAAAGTTGAACAAGGCATTCCTTATTCCAGTTTTACACTGAAAAAAATTTACAAATTTTAAGTAACTAGTAGTCTATTGCCTAAAATTGAAATTCCAAATTTGGGCGCCCCGTAAATCTCATTTGTATCAAGAAATGATATTTTATTTGAAAGCTTTATTTCTCAATTTTGTGATGTATAGATTCGTGACATTGAACCAGAATTGGTGTTAAATGAGATTTAAATTTTTATAATGTATCACAACGAATTCAAAAAGCGTTTTGGAGTATTGGTTTTTACACCATGACCATAATCTATTTTAAAACAAGATAAGATGATAATTTGTGTAGAATAAGGTTAAATAAAGACTCCAAAAAAGTAAATCTCAAATATATCTTGGATTAATGATAGGATGATGTGGCAATACCATTGAAGACAATGTTTATGAAAAGAATATTTATTGGGACATACCTAGGCCAATAATAGAAAAGATGTTAATAAATATTGGAATACCTAAACAAATGCTTATTGCTAAGGCTGTTCTGAAGAACATTAAAAGTATCAACAAGCTTAACGTTTATGCCTTAAGATTTCATTAGATATTCTAATGAAATGGAGATGATGACTTCCCCTGCTATAAAAAAGCACATTGAATATGAGGCAGAAAAAGGAATTGGGAATTCAAAAAAATACTTAGTTGAATATTACCGAAGGAGTGCTGATCCTGTTACTATCATAATTTTAACCTTAATAGGTGTTTCTTTAGCTTCTAGAAAAGTTAGAGGTGGACTCGGTTTGAATTTAGCTTTAGGACTTGTTATTGGTTCTCTTTTTGTTTTGATTTCTAAGTTTTCTATCACCTTTGCTTACGGTCAAACCTTAACTCCTCTTCTTGGAATATGGCTTCCCAACATAATTTTCACCATTGTCGCCATTTATCTGCTCTCTAAAGCACAAAAATAATTTTGTTTACTCTTTTTTAAAAAAATATAAACATGCTATACACTGTATATCAACTGTTTATATTATTTTAATAAAATTTTAACTAAATATGCATTTGTTTTGTTTAATTTATTTGTATATTTGTTAAACAAAATAGAAACATATGTCATCATTAGAATTTAATAATCAATTAAACGCGCTTTCAACAATTCTTAATTCATTCGCATATAATTTGACGAAGAACTCAGAAGATGCTAAAGATTTGTATCAAGAAACTGCATACAGAGCTATTACTAACAGGGATAAATTTATGCCTGGTACTAATTTGAAAGCTTGGTTGTTTACTATTATGAAAAATATATTTATCAACAATTATAGAAGAAAAGCAAAAGCTAATACTATAGTTGATTCAACTGAAAATATGTATTTCATTAATTCAGGTTCTGCAACAATTTCAAATGATGCAGGTTCTAATATTTTCATGCAAGAATTGAAAGACATGATTGAAAGTTTAGAAGATTCTATTCGTATTCCTTTTGAAATGCATTATGAAGGATTCAAATATCAAGAAATTGCTGATGAATTAGATCTTCCTTTAGGAACCGTGAAAAGTAGAATTTTCTTCGCAAGAAGAGCGTTGAAAGAAATGATTGAAAGACAGTTTGGTGATATTGAAGCAGCTAGAGCTGTATAAAAAATTATAAAGAAAAATCAGCGCTTTATTCTTATTTTAGCGCTGACTTTTTCTATGAACAATTCTAAACTCTTTTCTTCAACACTTCTAGATTGGCATGCTCAAGTCGATCGTTTTCTTCCTTGGAAAGAAGATAACAATGTTTTCTATATTTGGCTATCTGAAATCATCCTTCAACAAACTAAAGTTGAACAAGGCATTCCTTATTTTTTAAAATTTAAAGCTCGATTCAAAAACATTTTTGAACTAGCTTCTGCTTCAGACGAAGAAATCATGAAGCTTTGGGAAGGTTTAGGTTATTACTCACGGGCAAGAAATATGCACGAAGCTGCCAAACAAATTGTTCAAAATGGCGGACAATTTCCAAATACATACGAAACATTATTGCAATTAAAAGGTGTTGGCCCTTATACAGCAGCAGCCATAGCGAGTTTCGCATACAAGATACCTATTCCTGTCATCGATGGAAATGTAAATAGAGTTATTTCAAGAATTTTTGGCATTCATGAACCCATAGATAGTTCATCAGGAAAAAAAGAAATATTTCAAAGATTGTTAGAAGTATTTGACTCAAAAAAACCATCCGAATTCAATCAAGCTATAATGGATTTTGGAGCTTTACAATGCACACCAAAATTACCAGATTGCAAAATTTGCCCTTTTAATATGGATTGTTCTGCTTTCTTAACCGACACTATTTCCTTACTTCCAATTAAGACAAAGCGAATAATTAAAAAGAATAGAACATTTAACTACATCATAATAATCTTTGAAAATAAAATTCTGATTAGAAAAAGAAAAGAAAAAGATATTTGGAAGCATTTGCACGAATTCATATTAATTGAAGGCCAATCAGTCAGCATTCAATCCATAAAAAATTCAATATCAAAGTTATGTCTTGATTCAAAAATCACATTTAAAAAAATGTCTGCACCCATTACTCACTTGCTCACTCATCAAAAACTGGAAGTATTTTTCTTTCATTTCACAGTTAATCATTTCACTCTAGAAAAAGATACGGACTATTTTTTTGTAGATGAACAAAACATAAATAATTTTGCATTTCCGAAAATAATTGAAAACTATTTAAAAGAGAATTTAATTTATTTGAAAGCGAATTGATATTTACCGTACCTTTGCATCAAATTGAATTAAGAATAAAAAAACCTGATATGATAAATAAAGTAATATTAATCGGAAATTTAGGCAAAGATCCTGAAGTAAGACATTTGGAAAATGGAGGTGTGGTAGGAAAATTCTCTTTAGCAACTAATGAAAATTATAGAGACAAATCAGGTGAATGGCAAACCATAACTGAATGGCATAATATTGTAGTTTGGCGACAATTGGCTGAACGTGCCGAAAAAAGTTTGAAAAAAGGAATGCAAGTATATATTGAAGGAAAATTAACTACGCGGAAATGGCAAGATCAAAATGGGGCTGATCGATATTCTACAGATATTGTAGCAAACACATTAAGAATTTTGGATAGAAAAGATAGCAATGATAGTTATTCTGACAATGATTATCTATCAGAAAATGAAGTCTCGAACAAATTAACAACTTCAAAAGAAAAGGAAGTTTTTAATATTCCAGGAAGTAAATCAAATTCAAATGATAATTCTGGAGCTCAAGATTTCACTGATATGGATGATGATCTTCCATTTTAGTACTAAGTTTATTTTTTAATGTAATTATAAGATTTTGGATTTAGAACCTCCTCCCGAATTTGGAATATTCTTTATTAATTATTTTTTGGTAGTTATCAGCAATGGAGGCTTAATTGGTCTTTTTTCTATTTTAATAGTGCTTTTACTTTTTTCAGCATTAATTTCTGGGTCAGAAGTAGCTTATTTTTCCTTGAATCATAATGATATGGAGGATATTAAAAAAGAAGAAAACATTACTACTTCAAGAATATTAAAATTAAAAGACAAGCCCCGCGCATTATTAGCGACTATATTAATCAGCAATAATTTTATTAATGTTGCAATTATTATAATATCTGATGTTATTTTCTCTGCATTGCTGCCTGAGGGATATTTTAACAATTCAGCACTGTGGTTGCAAACAAATATTTTTTTCCTCAATAATGTTCTAGAAAGCGCAATTTCAGATGGTATAATTTTCTCAATTACTGTTGTTGGTGTAACATTTTTATTGGTGCTTTTTGGAGAAGTTTTACCAAAAATATATGCTAATATCAATAAACAGAAATTTGCCAAATTAATGGCTTTTCCACTAACAATTCTTGTTGTTTTATTAAGTGTATTAACAAAAATATTGGTTCAATGGTCAAATAAGATTGAGCAAAAAGTGACTAAGCATAGCGGTTCGGTTAAAGCAATATTAAGAGATGATATTGATAAAGCAATAGACTTAACAGTAAGTCAAGAAGAAAATGCTGAAGAGGAAGCAGATATATTAAAAGGCATTTTAAAATTTGGAGATGTATTGGTCAAACAAATTATGACCTCTAGAATGGATATTGTTTCCATCAATGAGAATACTTCTTTTGAAGACATGTTAACTGTCGTTAAACAAAGTAGTTTTTCAAGAATTCCAGTTTATAAAGATGATTTCGATAATATTGAAGGTATTTTATTTGTTAAAGATTTACTTGGACATACCGATAAAAAAAATGATTTCGATTGGCAACAATTTATAAGAAATGACGTCTTTTATATTCCAGAATCAAAAAAAATCAATGAACTTTTGAAAGAATTCCAACTAAAACGATTGCATATGGCTGTGGTAGTAGATGAATATGGAGGCACCTCTGGTATCGTTACATTGGAAGATATTATGGAAGAAATTATCGGAGATATCAGAGATGAATTTGATGAAGAAAGTGAAATAGAATTTTTAAAAATTGATGACAACAATTTTATTTTTGAAGGTAAAACTTTGTTAAATGATGTTTGCAGAGTAATTGGAGAAGATATTAATATATTCGATGCAGTCAAAGGTAAGGCAGATTCACTTGCTGGTCTATTTTTAGAAATGACTGGAAAATTTCCAAAAATTGAAAGTGAATTAGAACTCGACAAATTCAAATTGAAAATTGTTTCTGTTACTTCGAAAAGAATTGAAAAAATAAATTTGATGATTAAGCGATAATAGTTGATGATGAAATATTCTACTCTTTTATTCTTTTCATTTATTTTGCTTTGTGCTTGCAATCAAGATCCTATCTATGCTCCAAAACCTAGATCCTATCCAAAAATAAATTTTCCAGAAAGAAATTACGTTCAATTTGATGAAGACTATTGTAATTTTACTTTTACTTATCCTGATTATGCACAAATCAAAAAAGACCTTTATTTTTTTGGTGAAAAACCAATAGACGAATGCTGGTTTAATCTTGAGCTATTGCCATTTAATGGCGATTTACACTGTAGCTACATCCCCATTGACAATAGAGCACATTTTGATAAATTAGTGAATGATGCATTTACCATGGTTGGGAAACACAATATTAAGGCCCAATATAGGGATGATTTTCCTATCCATAAGGGCAACGTAAATGGTATGTTATTTGAATTGGACGGAGAAGTAGCATCCAAATTGCAATTTTATCTTACCGATTCTGTAAATCATTTTTTCCGTGCTTCACTTTATTTCAATTCCAAAGTCAATTCAGATTCCATAGCACCGATCTTCGATTTTGTTAAGTTAGATGTTCTCAACATGATCGAAACTTTTGAATGGAAACAATAAAAAAGGGCATCTTTTAAGACGCCCAATTATTTTCTAAAATTAAAATCTGCTTATTTTGATTTCGCAGCAGGAATGATGTTATATTTTGTTTTAATTAAAGCTTCTATTTCATCTGAAAGTTCAGGATTGTCTTTCAAAAACTGTTTAGCACCTTCTCGTCCTTGCGCAATTTTTGTTCCATTGTAGCTATACCATGAACCTGATTTCTGTATTACTTCACATTCAACACCCAAATCAACCGTTTCACCTGTTCTGGAAACACCTTCACCAAACATGATATCAAAAGTTGCCACCTTAAATGGAGGTGCTAATTTATTCTTAACAACTTTTACTTTCACTGGATTTCCAATGACATTTCCATCTTTATCTTTTATTGCAGATCCGGATCTTCTAATATCTAGTCTGACTGAGGCATAAAATTTTAGTGCATTTCCGCCTGTTGTTGTTTCAGGATTACCAAACATAACGCCAATTTTCTCTCTTAATTGGTTGATGAAAATGCAACAACATCCTGTTTTTCCAATTGTCCCTGTTAATTTTCGAAGGGCTTGAGACATCAATCGAGCTTGAAGACCCATTTTGGAGTCCCCCATTTCACCTTCAATCTCGCTTCGTGGAACCAAAGCAGCTACCGAGTCAATTACTATGATATCAATTGCTCCAGATCTAATTAAGTTTTCAGTTATTTCTAATGCTTGTTCACCATTATCAGGTTGAGAAATCAATAAATTGTCTGTATCTACCCCTAAGGCTTCTGCATAAGTTCTATCAAAAGCATGTTCTGCATCAATAAATGCAGCAATTCCACCCTTTTTTTGACATTCAGCAATAGCATGAATTGCTAAAGTTGTTTTACCAGAGGATTCAGGTCCATATATTTCTATAACTCTACCTTTAGGCAAACCTCCCACACCTAAACAAATATCCAGTCCGAGCGATCCAGTGGATATCGTTTCTGATTCTACTACCTGTTTATCGCCTAATCTCATGATAGCTCCTTTACCATAACTTTTCTCCAAGCGATCAACTGCTAATTTTAGCGCCTTTAATTTTTCGTCTTTACTCATAATTTTAAATATTATAAAAAATAAATATACGTACAAATTTAATATATACTTGACAAGTCTATAGTATTAGTGTAAGAAACATTGATTTTGTTCCTTTTTTTTCGAACTATTTTTTAAATATTTAGCGGGGAATTTTAGAACACAAAAATAATAGAGCAAAGAAATTTGCTTAAACTATTGTTATACAGTATTTTATACAATACCGCGAAAAGAAAATAAAAAATTTAATTAAGATAATTGTCAGAAAATAAAACTCCTTTTCTAGCATCGTATTCTGCTTGAATCCCAGAATTCAATAAAGATCGCTTATAAGGAAATTTTCGAGTATCAATAATAAAGACTTTGCAAGCAATTGCTTTTTCTAGTTCCTTATGGGTACTTTTCCAACAATTACTTATTTCGTGAGCTGTCGCATTATGAGATTTTTTCCATTTGCGACCTATGACTACTTCTAAATGAATAACCTCATTTCTATAGTCTAATAATTTTGAAGAAAGTCCATATCCTACTCTGTAAAACATGTCTGTTTCTAAAAAATGTTTTCTATTTAATTCTTCTATATTCATGCACCCAAATAAATGCACAAACTATGCCAAACATCAATTGATTATTTTTATTTCGGTGCTGTCTTTCTCAATTGTAAAGACCAATGGAATTCTACAGCTTTTATTCTTAAAGAAATAATAAATAGAATTGAAATGCATTAGGAAAGAAATATGCTAATTACAAATTGAAGCTTTAGTGATAGCAATATTCCGCCTGCAAAAAATGGTGTGACATATATTTCTTTCCTGAAAATTAGTGGAATCTCTTTGGCTAAGGTGTCTCTTAATACTCCATCGAAAACAGCTGAAAGTCTACCCGTTATAATTCCAAAAAATAGGAGAAAAGTCCAGATTCAATCTTTTTTGAATCCCAGATGCAGTGAATAATCCAATGCTAACTGTATCAAAAAAAGTCTTTCTTAATTTTAATATTTGGGTTTTGAATAAGTATACTAGAGGAATAAAACAAAAAATAACAATTACATAATTCAAATTAGTAACCCATGAGACTGGCAAAGATCCAGTCAATATATCCCTTAATCTATAGCTTTTGTAAAACCTAATACGGTAGCTCCAAAAATATCAAGCTTTTTATCAATACCACTTGAAACCCTACTAATTGGAAAAATTAATGTTCCAAATAAATCTATAGAATTAAAATAATATTATTAATTAGATCCTCCCTCAACAAGTAATATTACACCATCAGCAATAAATTTAAGTTCGACTTTTGCTTGTGTAATAGCCGCTATTTCTTCCTTAGACTTGCCTGCATCTTCTGCATAATGTCTCAATTCATCCACTGCAGTTTCTTCTCGAAAAGCTTGGCCTTGCATGATTACTTTTTTGCCAGCGATATCTTTTGGCATAAAAAATCCATAATCTTTAAACTTCACCATCATTGGATCTTGATTGAAATCTTTTTCTGATACAATATTCATCCAACATCCTTTAGCTTGGCATACAGCTTCAACTTTACCCTCTACTTTAACATCTAATGGCCCCTCATTACCTGCTAATTGAACCAATAAATCATCGTAGCTAATTGCATCTGAACCATTAATCATTGCACCAAAATGAAGACCTTCATCTGTTTTAACAGTTTCAATTTTCTGCGAGCATGCAGTTCCGATAACTGCAAAACATAAAAATATAATGTATTTCATTTTCTAATTTTTTATTTTTAACAAAAATAATTAAATAGCATTGAACAGCTTCTTTTTTTAGCTAAAAAGTATTTATAATAACAATGTTTAACATTTAAATTGCCTTTTATTAAACTTGAAATGAATCAATACATTCTTAATTCGATTTATTAATTGAATAACATAATTGCACTTAGTTGAAAAAAAATATTAATTTTCCAATTAGAAATTCAATTCTTTGATTTTTCAATTATTAACAATCTAAAAATAATAGAACAGTGGTAAATCAATCGTCTCGAAGAAAAATATTGAAACAAATTGGATTAGGTTCCTTAATGATGGGAAGTTCAATGCCCGTTTTTTCAATGGAAAATAAAAATTCTCAAATGGCCCCACTAAATGGAAATATTAATCATTCTGTTTGCCAATGGACTCAAAGTTTCCTCAGTATTGAAGAATTATGTATTACTGTAAAGGAATTAGGCTTTAATGCAATTGATTTAATAAATCCAAAAGACTGGCATATATTGAAAAAACATGGTGTTGAATGCAGTATGGTTAATGGAGCTGAAATAAATTTAGTAGACGGATGGAATAATACAGATTTTCATGGGACTTTAATCGATAGCTATCACAAGCACATAGACTTGGCAGCCGAAGCAGGTTATAAGAATATAATATGCTTTAGTGGAAACAGGAGAGGAATGGACGATCAAGTGGGAATGGATAATTGTGCTAATGGATTGAAAAAAATAATGAGCCATGCTGAGGAAAAAGGCATAATAATACAAATGGAATTGCTTAATAGTAAAGTGAATCACAAAGATTATATGTGTGATAAATCGCCATGGGGTGTTGAGTTAGCTAAAAAAATAGATTCGCCAAATTTTAAATTACTTTATGATATCTATCATATGCAAATTGATGAAGGTGATGTAATAAGAACAATTAGAGACAACCATCAATATTTTGGTCATTATCATACTGGGGGAGTTCCTGGAAGAAATGTCATTGATGAAACCCAAGAATTATATTATCCAGCAATAATGAAAGCAATACTTGAGACTGGTTTCCAAGGTTATGTAGCGCAAGAATTTATTTCTACACAAAAAGAAAATGCTGGTAAAATTGCTGAATTGAAAAAATCAGTTCTGATTTGCGATATTTAGAAAATGTACGCACAGTATTTAGCTTCGAATCTAATTAATTCTGAAAATGTTTCTTTGAACATTAAAGCCAATCAAAAGGTTAACCTTACGAAACAATAAGTAAATATGGCCTGGAAATGGTATGATAGTGAAGTAGTGAAAATTGAGGAAGTCAATTCTATACTCAAAAGATTTTATTTAGAAATAATTGATTTCGAAAATTTCGAATTTGAAGCTGGTCAATTTATTACCATAGATTTGCCAATATCCGAAAAAAGAATAAAAAGATGGCGCAGTTATTCTATTGCAAATGCTCCAGATGGTACAAACCTAATTGAACTTTGCGTTGTCTTATTAGAAAAAGGGCTTGGGACCAATTATCTGTTCCATGATGTAGAAATAGGGACTAAGATTAAATTTAAAGGACCCTCAGGAACATTCTATCTGCCAAAGGAAATCCAAACAGATATCGTAATGATTTGTACTGGAACTGGTGTCGCTCCTTTTCGAAGTATGATAAATGATTTATTAAAGAACAAAAAAACCAAACATAATATACATCTAATCTTCGGGGCACGTTATAAAGAAGACATCCTATATTATGAGGAATTTCAACAGTTGGAAAAAGTACACCAAAACTTTAAATATGATGTTTGTCTTTCCCGAGAAAACCATTGGAATGGGTACAAAGGATATGTGCATCAAGTGTATATGGATGATTATAACGAAGGGGCGAAAAACATTAAATTTTATATTTGTGGTTGGTCACAAATGATTGATGAAGTTGTCGCCAATCTTTTATTGAAGAAAAAAATTGACAAAAACAATATTATCTACGAGCTTTACGGTTAATCACTATAAATTACATGATTTCAATTCAACAATTCGGCTAATTTATTGTTACTTTGTAATATAATTTAAAAAAATATGGAAACCACAGTTAAGAACCCAATCATGATATATACTGAGCAGACTCCTAATCCAGAGTCTCTTAAGTTTGTTACCAATAAAATGTTATTCAAAGGCACAGCTGATTTTAGAGAAGAAACATTAGCTAAAGAATGGTCCCCAATTGCGGCCGTACTATTTGAAATGCCATTTGTTAAAGGAGTATACATTTGTAATAATTTCATAACAATTACCAAAGAATTCAATTTTGCGTGGGAAGATATTATGTTGAAATTGAAAGAATTCATCAAAGAATATGTTTCTCAAGGCAGCGAAATTATAAAAAATGGCTTTTCAGATGCCATGGATGAGTTAGAAAAAGAGCAAGGTGTAGCTTACCAATATTCAGGTGAAGAAGCTGAGTTAGTAATAAAAATAAAAGAACTAATCGATACTTATGTAAAACCAGCCGTTGAAATGGATGGTGGAAATATTGAATTCAAATCTTTTGACAAAGGAGTGGTAACTGTTGTTCTCCAAGGATCGTGCAGTGGCTGTCCATCATCTACTGTAACTTTAAAAGCAGGAATAGAAGGAATGTTAAAAAGAATGGTTCCAGAAGTAACAGAGGTGGTTTCAGAAATGGGATAATGCCATCCTTTTATAATTGTTTATGTCAAATGAATTTTCAGTACTTATATCAAATGTTTTTGATTTAGTCAGGAATACAGGTTTATTTATTAAATCTGAGCTTGGTCGGGTAAGTAATGCTCAAATTGAGACTAAAGCGCTAAATTCTTTGGTTTCTTATGTAGATAAAAAAGCAGAAGAAATCTTAGTTTCAGGATTATCAAGTTTGATTCCTGATTCTGGATTCGTAACCGAAGAAGATACTGTCGATGATTTAAGTAAGGACTATATTTGGATTATTGACCCACTTGATGGAACGACAAATTTCTTACGACAAATTCCACATTTTAGTGTTAGCGTAGCACTCCAAATCAATGGAGAAATTATTCTCGGTTTTGTGTATAATATTATGCTGGACGAAATGTTTTCAGCAGGTAAAGGGTTTGGAGCATTTATGAACAACCAACCAATAAATGTAAGTGAAACCAATAATTTTTCAGAAGCAATAATAGCAACAGGCTTCCCATACGAAGTTCAAAATGAGCAATTCCTTGCAAAAGTAATTCAAAAAATAATGCTTGACGCCAGAGGTATAAGAAGATTTGGTTCTGCAGCATTGGATTTGGCGTATGTGGCCATTGGAAGGTTTGATGCTTATTATGAATGTTGCCTTAATCCATGGGATGTTGCTGCTGGAATTCTAATCGTTCAAGAAGCTGGAGGAATTGTAACTGACTATAGTGGAGATAACAATTATGAAAATGGCAAAGAGATTATAGCTTCAACTCCAAAAGTTCTTCCAAAATTGTTGAATATTATCCGAGAAAGTCGGGAAGAAAATTAAACCTTCGATTTTCTTGAATTACCCATCCTACTCCATCCAAGTTTTTAATTTTTAATGCTAGAGCTTGGAATCTATCGTTTCTAACGCTTTATTATCAAAAGTTCCAAACCATTTAGACAATTGTTCTTTAGAAGCCTCTCGAATGTCTTCGTTGATATAACATGCTATTGTAACCAACCCAAAACTTAGTACACCTAAATCATCTGTATATCCAATTACTGGTGTTAAATCCGGAATACTATCTATTGGAGAAATCAAATAACCCAAAGTACCTAATATTACGTTCTTAGCCCATGGTGGAGTCTCCTTTCGCCTGTAGGCATTGAAAAGCAAAAGAACAGAATAAACCGTTTTTAAACCTAACAATTTAACATAGCTCGGAATTTTTTCCAAAAGCACATTACTGTTAAATGACTTGATATAACTTTTAATTTTCTTTAGCATATTCCAAAACTAACATTTAATTCGCTTCTAAAAGTTCAAAATAAAATAAATTTATCGATAGACAAACCAAAAACTACGTCAGAAAAAACCAAATTTCTCTTGTTTCTTTATTTAATCAAATTAAAATGAAAACTGTATATTGTTCCATTAATAATGAATAGAAATTTCATATGGCTCCAATTTTTACAAATGATGCAATAGTTCTAGGAATACTTTTGGTTGTATTAGCTCTCATTTTTTATACTTCTGATCTTAGTTCCTGGAAGAAATTTTACACATTTGTTCCTACCTTGCTTTTGTGTTATTTTATTCCTGCATTATTGAATTGGCCATTAGGACTAATTGCGCCAGATTGGTATAATATTGGAGTTCTTGAACTGGCTGCAAATTATAATCTAACCATTCCGAGCGGTTCTAGTTTTGATCAAATCACTAGTTTATTAAATGAAGCTGGAATACCAAAATCAGAGTTTAGCCAATATCAAGGTCATTCATCATTATACTTTGTTTCAAGTCGTTTTTTGTTGCCTGCTTGCTTGGTTCTATTATGTCTAGGAATTGATTTCAAGGCAATTATTGCTTTAGGTCCAAAAGCATTAATCATGTTTTTTGCAGCTACAATCGGTATAATTATAGGAGGGCCGATTGCATTATTATTCGTTTCTTATATTGCTCCTGGTATTATTGAAGCATCGCCTGATGAAATATGGCGAGGATTATCAACTGTAGCTGGAAGTTGGATTGGCGGTGGAGCTAATCAAACTGCTATGAAAGAAATTTTCAAAGTTTCAGACAATCTATTTGGAACTATGATTGTAGTAGATGTAGTAGTTGCAAATATTTGGATGGGATTTCTTCTATTTGGAGTGAATTTCAAAGATAAAATTGACAAATGGCTAAAAGCGGATAGTTCAGCAATTGAAGACTTACGAAAAAAAGTTTCAGACTATCGTTCAAGTATTGAAAAAGTCCCAACCTTAAATGACGTCTTTATTTTATTGGGAGCTGCTTTTGGTGCGGTGGCTATTTCTCATTGGGGGACAGATATCATCACCCCTTGGATGGAAAAATTTCAAGAAGTCCTTGAATCCCTTCGACTGAATTCGCTATTAAGTTCTTTTTTCTGGTTAATTGTTATTTCTACGACCATTGGAGTTATATTGTCATTTACTAGAGCTCGAAAATTGGAAGGTGTGGGAGCCAGCAGGTGGGGATCAATTTTCATTTACATTCTAGTGGCCACTATTGGAATGAAGATGAATGTTGGGGAAATCCTTGATAATTTAGGGTTATTCTTAATTGGAATCATCTGGATGTTGGTTCATGTTACAATATTATTTGTTGTTGCAAAAATAATTAAAGCTCCTTATTTTTTTGTTGCAGTTGGCAGTCAGGCAAATGTTGGGGGAGCTGCAAGTGCACCAATTGTTGCCTCAGCTTTTGATCCCGCATTAGCTCCAGTTGGTGTTCTGATGGCGGTTTTGGGTTATGCTCTAGGGACTTATGGTGCAATAATTAGTGCTTTTTTAATGCAAGCAGTAAGCGGCTAAAATCACATTTAGCTTACAAAAGCTAAATTTTCATCTACAAAAGAAAGATGCTCAATGTATTATATTGATCTTAATACGTATTGTTGATTAATTTTCTTATCTTTGCACGCTATTTTTAATCTCTTGTAAAAAGTAAGTTAGGTATGAGTAAAAAGAGAATTCTTTTTGTAACTCAGGAGATGGAACCTTATACGGTTGCCGACGAAATTTCAAAACTAATAAGAAAACTTCCTCAGTATACTCAGGAAAAAGGATTTGAAATTAGGGTATTGATGCCCAAATTTGGTACGATTAATGAGCGTAGACATCGATTGCATGAAGTAGTTAGATTATCTGGAATGAATATCATAGTAGACGATGACGATTTTCCTTTAATAATAAAAGTAGCTTCTTTGCCAGGTGCAAGAATGCAAGTTTACTTTTTAGATAATGAAGAGTTTTTCAAAAGGAAATTTATTTTCAAGGATGATAAAGGAGTTCCCTTTGATGACAATTCGGATAGAATGGTATTTTTCTGCAAAGGTGTTATGGAAACTGTTAAGAAATTCGGTTGGGCACCAGACATTATCCACTGTCACGGTTGGATGACAGGATTGGTTCCGCTATACTTCAAAACAGTATATAAGGATGAACCTATTTTCCAAAATGCAAAAATCATTACTTCCATTTATAATAAGGTTCCAGGAAATTCGTTCACTGAACAGTTCCTTGAGAAAGCCATGATCAATAATTTAGAAGAAGAAGATCTTTTATCTTATAAAGATGAGCATGGAATAAATGTCTTTAAAGGAGCCATTCGAAATTCAGATATAATATTCCAAGGGAGCGAAATCCTGGATGATTCCGTTACAGAGATGATAAAAAAATCTGGTAAGCCTACGCTTGATTTTGTTCCATATGATTTGGCATTAGAAGCTTACTTAGAATATTATAAAGGCTTATTAGAAGAATAATTAATTCTTGAACAATTATAATTAGTTAGAAATAAGTATGAAAATACTATTCAAATCTTTAATCACGTTAGTGGTTTTTGCAATAATTTTCTCGTGCAGTAAGTCTACTTTTGTTGGGTCCGATCTTTTCGTACCTGAAAGTATAGAGCTTTTCTTTAAAGATGATTTTGAAATAACCGCAAAGACTATAAAAACTGATTCAGTAGTTACATTTGATCTCCTTTCATATATGAGCTCATTGATTTGTGGAAAAATAGAGGATCCAGTTTTCGGCACTTCTGAAGCCGAAATATACATTGATCTTCATGTAGCTTCTGATTATCCACCTTTTAATTATATTGAGAGCGGATCTGTGAAAGAAGTTATAATTGATTCAGTTGTTTTAGTCCTGGGATATGATCCAGCAACATTTTATGGGGATTCTACTGTTTCTCATGATGTTGAAGTATCTTTATTACAACGTGAACTAATTTTTAAGGATACAGTATATTCCAATTTTAGTCCAGCTGTTACTTCCACTATTTTAGGTCGTAAAACTTTTGTCCCTAATTACTCTGATTCTATTAAAGTTGTAGAGGCTGGAGATACTACTACTACTGCTTATAGTCAGATGCTTAGAATTAGATTAGACAATTCATTTGCTGAAGCAATGGTTGCAGATACTTCATTAATAAATACAGACACTAAATTTGTTAAATATGCTCCTGGACTAAGAATTAAAAGTACTCCAAATGGAAATTCTTTTTGGGGAATAGATACTGGCAAAACAGCAACAGCCCCATATAATAGCATTATAATTTACTATACTAAAGGACTTGAAAAATTATCTTATAGAATTTTTGTAGACGGGGAAAGAACCAATTATTTCAAAAATGATTATGTTTCAAGCCAAATTGAACCTTTTTTTGGGAGTGAAGAAAAAGGAGATAGCTTGCTATTCATGCAAGGTATGGCAGGGCCTGATATCGAAATTAATATTCCAGCATTAGCAGATCCTTTTTATAATGATTTCCTAATTAATAAAGCTGAGCTAGAATTTTTTGTACTTGAAGATGAAAATAGTTCTTTGTTTGATCCTTTAGAATCAGTTGTACTTTATCGCTATGATTCTTTTGGTAAAGCTATTGTAACAGAAGATGTTTACATAGCTTTTTCAGTTCTTCAAGATGAATCATTTGATGGGCTATTAAAGAATAGAATAATAGATGGTAAAACATTGAAAAAATACTCTGCTGTAATGTCTGTTCATGCTTTGCGTATGTTTAATTCAGCAAATCCAGACACCCGGGTAGTCATTTCTGCAAGAAATAAAAAAATAAGACCTAATCGATCCATTATATATGGTCCAGGACATTCGAAATATCCAATGAAATTTAAACTTACCTATTCCAAATAATTTATAATGTGCGGTATAGTTGCGTATATTGGTGAAAGAGCTGCATTTCCTATTTTACTGGAAGGTTTGAAAAGACTTGAATATAGAGGTTATGATAGTGCTGGAATTTCCCTCATTGATGATAATTTGAACACCTTCAAGAAGAAAGGAAAAGTCATTGAGTTGGAAAAATTTGAAGAGGTACACTTTTCCAAGGCAACTGCAGGAATTGGACATACAAGATGGGCAACCCATGGAAAACCAGACGATATAAATGCTCACCCGCACCATTCAGGGGATGGTAGACTCACTTTAGTTCATAATGGAATTATTGAAAATTATACTGCTCTCAAAGAATATTTGGTTTCTCTAGGTCATATTTTGAAAAGCGAAACAGATACAGAGGTTTTAGTGCATTTAATAGAAGAAATTCAAAAACGCAAATTTTGTGATTTGGGAACTGCTGTTAGATTAGCAATGAATAAAATTGTGGGTGCTTATGCAATTGCTGTGATGGATAAAAATCATCCCGATGTTTTAATTGGTGCTCGAAAATCAAGTCCTCTCGTTATTGGAATTGGAGAAAATGAATATTTTTTAGCTTCAGATGCTTCCCCAATAATCAATCATACAAAAAAAATTATTTATTTAGAAGACAATGAAATTGTTGTCTTAAGAAAAGAAAAAGCAGTTCAAATATTTTCTTTAGAAAATGAATTGGTAGATTTTACAATTGAAGAAGTAGATCTAAAACTTGAAGAGATTGAAAAAGGTGGATTTGACCATTTCATGTTAAAAGAAATATTCCAACAACACCAATCTATATTTGAAGCTATGCGCGGTAGGCTAAACTCATCTGAAGGTTGGGTAAGAGTTGGTGGAATGGAGGATCATATGGATAGAATAGCTGCTGCGGAAAGATTTATCCTCGTTGCATGCGGAACTTCTTGGCATGCTGGATTGATAGCAGAGTACCTTTTTGAAGAACTAGCAAGAATTCCAGTAGAAGTAGAATATGCTTCTGAATTCAGGTACAGAAATCCGATCATAACTGATAAAGACGTAGTAATTGCATTGTCACAATCAGGAGAAACTGCTGATACTTTATCGGCATTGCAACTAGCTAAAGAAAAAGGAGCATTAATATATGGTATTGTTAATGTTGTAGGTTCGTCTATAGCAAGAATAACAGATTGTGGATCTTATATACATGCGGGACCTGAAATTGGCGTTGCTTCCACTAAAGCTTTTACCAGTCAATTGGTCGTACTTACTTTAATGGCGTTAGATCTTGCAAATAAAAGAGGAAAGATTACAAATGCCTATTTTCAACATTTAATAAATGAGTTTGAATTAATTCCCCAAAAGGTAGAAAAAGTACTTTTACAAGCTTCACATATAAAAAGTATTGCATCTGAAATAAAAAGTGCTTCAAATGCATTATATTTAGGACGAGGTTATAATTTTCCAATTGCACTAGAAGGAGCTTTAAAGCTAAAAGAGATTTCTTACATCCATGCCGAAGGTTATCCAGCAGCTGAAATGAAACACGGACCAATTGCGTTAATAGATATGTATATGCCTGTTATCGTGATTGCTACCAATAAAAATGCCTACGAAAAGATTTTTTCAAATGTTCAAGAAGTTAAGGCAAGAAAAGGTATTGTTATTGCATTAGTATCTGAAGGTGACGTAGAAATAAAAAAAATTGCAGATTTCACTATTGAAATTCCGCAAACTGAAGATCCTTTTACACCTTTATTATCTGTAATTCCGCTTCAATTGTTAGCTTACTATATAGCAGTTATGAGAGGTTGCAATGTAGATCAGCCTAGAAATTTGGCAAAATCAGTGACCGTAGAATAATATTAATAAACAACGACTAAAGTTCAATAAAATCTAAGTATCAGATGAAAAATATGGAATACAATTCTCAGAAAGAACCAATGATTATTTCTGAGTACGGGCGAAATGTTCAAAATTTAATAAATTATGCTAAAACTGTCGAGGACAAAGATTTAAGACAAAAATATGCTGAACGTATTGTTGCCCTTATGTATCAAATGAATCCACAAAACAGGAACATTAACAATTATAGAGCAAAATTATGGAGCCATTTATTGAAAATTGCTAATTACGAAATTGATGTTGATGCTCCAGAAGATGCTATTCTTACAAAAGAAGATGCAATCAAACCAGATACCATGACTTATCCTAAAATGGCTAAAAAATATAGGCATTATGGTAGAAATGTTATAGACCTTATTGATAAAGCTGTTGCCATGGAAGAGGGCCCGAAAAGGGATGCTTTCGCGGAGACTATTGGTCGTTATATGAAATTAGCTTATCGAACTTGGAACAGAGAACACTATGTTAGCGATGAATTAATTATGGAAGATCTTGATCAAATTTCTAACGGAAAATTAAAATTAGCCGACAATTATAATCTAGATATTGGTAAAGATGATAGAGATAATAGTATCAGAAACACCAATACTTCTTATAAAAGATCTTCTGGTGGTAGAAAAAACTCTGGAGGTCGATATTCCAATTCAAATAATTCAAGCAATAGAAACAAAAAGAGAAGATAACATATATAAAAAATATTTAATATATTTGAGGGCTTAACCATGTTAAGCCCTTTTTAATTGAATACATCAAATTGGAAATTTATTAGTAATTATGTCAAATCAAGCTTTTATAGTTCAAGGTAATACCACGTTGCAAGGGTCAATAGAACCGCAAGGTGCGAAAAATGAAGCACTTCAAGTTATTAGTGCTGTTCTGCTTTCAAGTGAAAAAATTGAAATTAACAACATCCCAGAAATTTTAGATGTTGAAAAATTAATTAACCTACTCAAAGGTTTGGGTGTTAAAGTAGAAAAAATTTCACAAGGTCATTACACTTTTCAATCCGACAACATAGATCTAGATTATCTTTCTTCTGAAGAATACCAGAAAGAAGCAAAAAAAATCCGTGGTTCTGTGATGCTAATCGGACCACTTTTAGCAAGATTTGGCAAGGCTTATTTGCCGCAACCTGGCGGAGATAAAATAGGTAGACGGCGATTAGATACCCACTTTTTAGGTTTTGAGAAACTTGGTGGTCAATTTACATTTGATGAGACAACCAATGATTATTATGTTCATGCTGAAAAACTCAAAGGTTGTTATATGTTACTGGACGAAATCTCCGTAACTGGAACAGCAAATGTATTAATGGCCGCTGTTCTTGCAGAAGGGAGGACCACCATTTACAATGCAGCCTGTGAACCTTATGTTCAGCAGCTTTCCAAAATGTTAGTAGGTATGGGTGCAAAAATAAATGGAATAGGGTCTAACTTATTAACCATTGATGGAGTAAAATCCTTGGGAGGAACCAAACATAGAGTTCTCCCTGATATGATAGAAATTGGAAGCTTTATTGGCATGGCTGCCATGACTCAATCTAATCTAATTATAAAAAATGCAGCCATAAATGAACTAGGAAATATACCATCTGTTTTCCAAAAACTAGGAATTAATTTGAATATTCAAGGAGATGATATTCATGTAATTGCTCAAGATGTGTATGAAATTACAAGCTTTATTGATGGCTCAATTCTTACCATTTATGATGCTCCGTGGCCTGGATTTACTCCAGATTTACTTTCCATTATATTAGTGGTTGCTGCTCAAGCTAGAGGAAGTGTTCTAATTCACCAAAAAATGTTTGAATCTAGATTGTTTTTTGTAGACAAACTAATTGATATGGGTGCAAAAATTATACTTTGTGACCCTCACAGAGCAACTGTTATTGGTTTAGAAAGACGAACCCAACTAAGAGGAATTTCAATGAGTTCTCCAGATATAAGAGCTGGGGTTTCTTTATTAATTGCAGCATTATCAGCTAGCAGTCCTTCAACTATTCATAATATTCAGCAAATTGATAGAGGCTACCAAGACATTGATGGAAGATTAAACAAACTTGGTGCAAACATTCAAAGAGTAGAGTTATAAATCCCTTATTATTGATACTGATTCATTTTTTTCAAGATAGATATCGTATTCATAATACTTTTTGGTTTCAAGATTTAATTTAGGCTCACCTATTATAGTGGGTACGAAATCATATGAATATTCCAAAAGTGGATTATCAAGTTTACCTTGTGCAATAGAAGCTCCTTTTATTTTCAAAGGCCACTCTGCTCTAATTCTTATTTTACCATCTAGATAGGCTAATATTCTGGCATTTTCTAACACTCCGTCTTTCCAACTTATGTCTACGGCGCAAGCACCTCTTGATTTCAAACCTTCAATACTTCCTTCCTTCCATAATGAAGGTAATGCGGGTAACAAGTGAATTGCTCCGCTATGACTCTGTAACAGCATTTCAGATACCCCAGCAGTAACCCCAAAATTCCCATCAATTTGAAAAGGTGGATGAGCATCCAACATGTTTTTGTATAATCCACCACCACTATATTTTATTTCACCAAATCCAACTGGTGTAAATAGATTTTTAATAATGGTTAAAGCATGATCCCCATCAAGCATTCTTGCCCACATATTTGTTTTCCAGCCCATAGACCAACCAGTTGCTGCATCTCCTCTTCTGAGCAACGAATTTTTTGCAGCTATAAATAATTCTCTTTGGTGCCAAGGGTCAATTTGGTTTCCTGGATGAAGTCCATATAGATGGCTTAAGTGCCGATGATTAGCATCTTGTTCTGTAAAATCTTCATTCCATTCCATTAAGATACCCTTTTCAGAAATTCTCAAAGATTGAAGGATTGCAATATTATTTTCAAGTAATTTTTGAAAATCAAAATCAATTCCAAGAAGTTTTGCTGATTTTAAAGTATTTCCCAATAATTCATGAGTTAATGCTATGTCCATTCCAACTCCCCTTGTTACAGAAACATACTTTCCCGTTTTAGGGTCTAAAAAACTATGTTCTGGTGAAGTGCCAAAAATTGTTTCTAGGAAACCATCGTCATTTTTATCAAGCATGCCCAAAATGAAAATTGATGCCTCTTTCAAAATATCATAATTAGATGCAAGAAAGTCGATGTCCCCTGTGAATAAAAAATGATCAAAAATATGGCTACACATCCATGCACCGCCCATTGACCAATTAGCCCAAACTGGATCACCTTTGCCAAAGTCCCCAACTGCAGAACAATGTGCCCAAATATCCCCATTGTGATGCGATACCCAACCCTCAAGGCCATAATTTGTTTTTGCGATAGTTCTCCCTTTAATGGCATTGAATCTTATATGTTCAAATAATGGATTTGCTAGTTCAGATAAGTTAGTTGTCTCCGCAGGCCAATAATTCATTTCCATATTGATGTTCTGAGTATAATTAGCACTCCATGGTGGACGAGTAGACTTGGACCAAATGCCCTGTAGATTAGCAGGTCTAGTTCCAGGACGAGAGGATGAAATTAATAGATATCTGCCATATTGAAAAAGCAAAGCTACAAGAGAAGGATCTTGATTAATAGCATAATTCTTTATGCGTGCATCTGTTGTGGTTATAGTATCGTTTTCTCCCAAATTAAAACGAACTCTATCAAATAAATTTTTATAATCCTTTTGATGTCGATTGAATAATTCAAGATAACTTTTTGATTTGGCTTTAATAACAGAATTTCTACCAATATCCATATGGCTTTTTCCTTCAAAACCTGGGGATTTGAATGGACCATTAAAACTTGTTCCTGAACCTATAATAATTGAAACTTCACTCGAATTCTGGACTACTATTTTATCTTTTTCATACACCACGTCTCCATCTTTATGTTGTACGGTAATGAAAAGTGAGGCTTCTATTCCTTCGCCATCCCAATCGTCATATATTATAGCATCTGCATCAGAAAATTCAGATCTATAGTTAGGTTCTGCATGTTTTGCTGCTTTTAATTCCAATATTAAATAACCATTCTCATTGATAAACCTGTTTTTTACTAGGCTAGACAATCCTAATTCAAAATTGATACTTCTCTTTGAAGTTGAATTAAAATGAGCAACAATGCAGCTGTCAACGTAACTAGAAAAAAAGATTCTTTCAAATTTCTCGCCCTTTACTTGATATTCAACTTTAGCATAACCCTCTGAGAGGTTAAGTGATCTTTTGTATTTTTCAAATTTTGGATGATTAAATTTAAGATGAAGATCAGCTAGAGGTTGGTATGCCTGGCTAAAAGGACCTTGCATTAATCTCATCATTTGATTGGCTTCAGTATATCTTTTCTCTTTAATTAATAATGCAATTTTATCTTTATAATGGATTGCTTCTGCGTTGGTTAAATCCTTGGGATAACCAGACCAAAACTCGTCGTGGTTTAAAGATATAAGTTCTTCATTTACTTGACCATAAATCATAGCACCTAGAAATCCGTTCCCAATTGGTAAAGCTTCCATCCACTCATTTGCGGGTTCACTGTACAGCAATTTTAAGTTTTTGGTGTTGTCCAACTTATTTCCCATTGGCATTAACCCTAGGAAGGTTAAAATCATTATGAGTAACATCCATTTTGGGGAGTGAATTTTCGAAAAAATGCCTCGTAAGTTCATAGATTTGTCATTTTGTCAGTTGTTTTTTATATAAAAGTGCCATTTTGTCGTTTTATTATTGGGTGTTATGCCAAAAAGAACCTCAAATAAGGCATGGTACAACTCTTGATCTATACAAATAAACAAATTAAAATTATTAAAACATGTATAATACAAAAACAAACAACAGGCACAATGTGGAATTTTTCCCACAGATTGACAGAGTATTAAATGAAATTTTTAATACCAGTATTAATCACATCATCGATGAAAAGAAAATTAACTTTTCACACCCCAATGCAAATGTTAGGGAACTAAAGGATCGATTTGTTATTGACCTTGCGATTCCAGGTTTGGACAAATCAGATGTCAAAATTAACGTTGAAAAAAGCATTTTAACTATTTCTGCAGATAAACCGGAGGTTGAAGGTCAGAAATTTAAATTGAACGAATTCAAATATGGCAAATTTTCCAGAAAATTTAAATTGCCAGAAACTGTTGTGACAGATAATATTACAGCAGAACTAATCAATGGAATTCTTTCCGTAACTATACACAAACGAAAAGAAGACATAGATAATGGACCGAAAGAAATAAATATTTTATAATCAAATTAAAAAAATACCATGTACTTATATAGAAATAATCCGCTCAACGCGCGCATAGTAAACAAAGACATTCTAAATAATAGCATCTCTGACTTTTTAGGTGCAGATTTCACAGTGAACCAACCTGCTTCAAATATTGTTGAGATGGAAGATAAGTTTTTAATTGAACTAGCTGTTCCTGGTTTATCAAAAGAAGACTTCCATGTTAAATTGGATAAAAATTATTTGATAATTTCTTCTGAAAAAACTAAAACAGAAGTTGTGAATGAGGAAAAATTCACTCGAAAAGAATTCAATTATGATTCTTTCAAAAGAAGTTTCATGTTGCCAAAATCGGTAAATAAAGAAGAAATTTCAGCCGAATATGTCAACGGAATTCTAAGTGTATCGTTATTAAAAAGAGAAGAAGAAAAAGAAAAAGATGCTATCGAAATAAAAATTCAATAACGATTCATGTGTTTTGGTAATAGACTAGAGGGTCATTCTATTGGATGCCCCTCTTTTTTTTATAATCACATTCTAGAAGGCAATAATAAAAAAGTAATCCCAATAGAATATCTTCAAAAATAAATTGGAATTATTCTGTCGAATAATTCCAATTTATACTGAAGTAAATTAAAAATACATATTAAAGATTTAACGTTTATTCAAACACGAAGCCATTAATATCTTTTCTGTAAATTAATTCCAATTTTTCTTTTCTTGCTGGCTCAGCAGATCTTTTAACTATTTGAGTCGTTTTTCTCTTAAAAAGTTTTTCTTCTTCAATTATATTAAAATCTGGCGAAGAATGGGCAACAACTAAGTTAAGTTCACTTTCATTTTTAAAATTTGCTAATAATCCATCCTTTTCAATAAGCCTTTGAATGTGAACAATATCTCTTCTTTCAAAAAATTGTGAAGCGACGTTTGTTTCATGTCCCAAGTCCTGAAATGCATCAGGTATAAGCTTATATACCGAACCTTTTTCTTTAAGCAAAGTATACATACCTTCAGAAGGCAACGTTAATAATTTGCCTGTTTCTGTTTTTGGAATAAATTCTCCGATAAATTTGGGATTATAAAATCTAATAGTCTCAATATCAATTCCAGATAACTCACTTATTTGTTTAAAAGAAATCTTTTCAAATATTTTTACCTTTCTTGTCTCTATGAAAAGAGTTTCAGGAACTGACGGATTGAGTTCATGATCTGAATAATAATTCATTAAATAAGCCATAGCAATAAATTTCGGAACATAGTTTCTCGTCTCCGTTGGTAAATAATTTCTAATGCTCCAATAATCTTTTCCTCCAGATAAATTCATGGCTTTAGAAACATTTCCTGGACCACAATTGTATGCCGCGAGCGCTAAGGTCCAATCCCCGAATCTATTATGCAAATCATTTAGATAATCAAGTGCGGCCTCTGTTGACTTTACAATATCTCTTCTCTCATCAATTACATTATCAATTTTCAAACCATACATCCTTGCCGTTGTTCGCATAAATTGCCAAAGTCCAACTGCACCAACTTTTGATCTTGCCGATGGCTTTAATGCAGATTCGACAATTGCTAAATATTTAATTTCAGCAGGCAAATCTTTTTCAATGATTTTTTCTTCTATCATTGGAAAATAATACAAAGATCGTCCAATCAGAATTTCACTGCTGTGTCTGTGATTGACTATGTATTGATCCAAATATTTCTTCACATCAGGTGTTAACTTAAAGTCAACATTAGCACCTAAGGCGTTAAGTCTATTTGTGATTTCTTGATGAGAATATTCACCAATATAACTACCTCCAGTAGCAAAAATGCTAAAGTATAGAGATAGGAATAGTATGATCAAATTAATACGCCTTAAAGGCAATTTGATTTTGCTCATGGGAAAATTTACTTTTAATAATCGGTTAATAATTAGACTAAACAAAATAATAATCTGTATTAACCATACCACACAAAATAATAGTCTGCTAACTGTAATTAATTTGTGCCATTTCGTGTTTGGGACCGCAAAGATACTGGTAATTATTTGATATGCAAGTCCTCATACATATTATGATATTATTTAATCTATATGTAAAGGAATATCCAACTATTGTGCCATGTTTTGTAAAATAGCCGTCATATTAAAAAGATGCTGTTCTTCGAACTTTTTACTTAAAAGTTGTATCCCCGACGACAAATTATTCTTCCCTCTGCCAAGTGGAAAACTTATCCCTGGAATGCCGCATAGATTGGCAATAACTGTGAAAACATCACTTAGATAAACTGTTACCGGATCTTGATTTGAATCACCAATTTTCCATGGATAATCCATGCTAATAGGCAAAGCAATAACATCAACCTCAGTAAATAACCTTTCTATTTCTTCTTTTACTAGAGTTCTAATTTTTTGAGCTTTCTCAAAATATGCATCATAATAACCAGAACTTAATACAAATGTACCAAGCATGATTCTTCTTTTCACCTCCATGCCGAAGCCTTCAGTACGAGAAGCTCTATATAACGTCTCCAAATTAGAATTAGTATTTGAACGGTATCCAAATTTTATTCCATCAAATCGGCTCAAATTTGATGATGCTTCTGCAGTCGTCAGTACATAATAGCTTGGAACCAAATAATCTATGTTTATAAATTCCTGCGGAACCATTGTAAAACCTTCATTTTCAAGGTATTTTAAGACCTTTAGGCTGGATGATTTAATTTCTTCATTCATCTTAGGATGATTGAAAAAAGAATTTAAAACTCCAATTTTTATTTTTTTATCTGTTCTAATATCCTTGCTGTATTCCGGAACCATTTTATTACTCACTGTACTATCGTATTCATCTGCACCAGAAATCACCTCTAATAATAATGCAATATCCTCTGTATTTCTTCCTACTATACCAATCTGATCAAAAGAACTGGCATAGGCAATTAAACCATGCCTAGAAACTCTTCCGTAGGTTGGTTTTATACCTATCAAACCACAATATGCTGCAGGTTGTCTAACTGAACCACCTGTATCACTGCCAAGTGCCATTAGACAAGAATCAATCTGCACAGAAACAGCTGCACCACCACTGCTGCCTCCTGGAATAAAATCAGGATTATCCATATTTCTCACTGGTCCATAACTGCTATTTTCGTTGGAAGAACCCATAGCAAACTCATCACAATTCGTACTTCCAATAATAATAGCATCTTCACTCAATAATTTGGCAACTGCTGTCGAATTGTATAATGACTTGAACCCCGAAAGAATTTTTGACCCAGCTGTGACTTCATGTCCTTGATAACAAATGACATCTTTAATTGAAACTACTGCTCCAAATAATTTTCCCATTTGGGATGGATTGGCGTTAAATTTTATGTCTAAAGCTCTAGCCTGAGCTAATGCTTCATTTCCAAATACATTGACATATACATTAAGTTCTTTAGTGTCTTCTATAGCTTGCAGGTATTCAGTTGTCAACGATTCCATGGATATAGAACCATTTTCGATTTTGTTCCTGATTTCTTTTAAAGTATATCGAGGCATAATTTTATTTGAATAATGAAATTATATCTTTAAGAGACAAAGTTTCCTGAATTCCTGTAATCATATTTTTGACGCTTGCTTTTTTATTTTGCAATTCTTCAGATCCTATGATTCCTACGTATTTGGTTTTAATTTGGTCAGCATATTTCATTTGCTTTTTCATTTTTCCAAAATCTGGATAGACATCACTAATAATTCCATGAGCTCTTAAAGCATTTGACCATTCAAAAGCTTTCAAGTGCGATTCTTCTTCAAATGCCACAAATAAAATATCAGGAGATACACTAAGATGATCAGGAAACTTATGTAATTCTTCCATAATATCAAATATTCTTTCTGCTCCAAATGATATTCCAACTCCAGAGACCCCTGCTAAACCAAAAACGCCAGTCAAATCTGCATATCTTCCTCCACCACCAATAGACCCCATTTCAGTCTCTAATGAAGAAACTTCAAAAATACAACCTGTATAATAACTTAATCCTCTAGCTAGAGATGGGTCAAAAACAATTTTATTTTTGTGCTCAATAAGGTCAAAATATTTGTGAAACGATTTTAACTCTTCAATTCCCTTCTGACCTACTTCAGAATTTTCGAAAGCTTTTTCAAAATCTGATAATGAATCCAGTTTGATAAGAGAAATGATATTTCTAGCAACCTTATCATTAATACCAAGCCCCATCAATTGTTCAATAACTTTTTCCTCGCCAATTTTATCAAGCTTGTCTAGAATGATAGTCATTGTTATAAACTGATCTTCAAGTCCACTTACTTCTGCAATTCCAGCAAGTATTTTTCTATTATTGACTTTAATTTTCACTTTAAGGTCCAGATTAGAAAAAACTTCGTCATATATATTAATCAATTCTGCTTCATACATCAATGAATCAGAACCCACTACGTCAACATCACATTGATAAAATTCTTGATATCTTCCTTTTTGTGGCCGATCCGCCCTCCAAACGGGTTGAATTTGGTATCTTTTAAATGGTAATGCAATTTCATTCTGATGCATGACAACGTATCTTGCAAACGGTACGGTTAAGTCATATCTAAGTCCTCTTTTTGAAATCGAAAAAGCAAAAGCTGAACTATTTTTTTCTTCAAATGCCTTTGAATTGCTTTTATCAAGAAAATTGCCATTGTTCATTACTTTGAACAAAAGTTGATCTCCTTCTTCCCCATATTTTCCTGCTAATGTTTCAAGATTTTCCATTGCAGGAGTTTCTATGGCGATATAAGCATTTTTCAGAAACACATTTTCAATGGTTTTAAAAATATACTTTCGCTTAATAACTTCTTGTGGCAAGAAATCTCTTGTCCCTTTGGGTAAAGACGGTTTCATAAATTATTATTAAATTTTTAAGCAGACTTGAATTGGCTGATAAACCTAATGTCATTTTCAAAAATCATACGAATATCACTTATATTAAAACGTTGCATTGCAGATCTTTCGATACCAATTCCAAAGGCATAACCTGTATATATCAATGGATCAATACCGCAATTTTCTAGCACTTGCGGATCTACCATTCCACAACCGAGCACTTCAAGCCAACCTGTACCTTTAGTTAATCTTTTAGAACGCTCATCAGCGGTTCCAAGAAAAACATCCATTTCAGCGCTTGGTTCAGTAAATGGAAAATAACTTGGTCTTAATCTTATATCTGTTTCCTTTCCATACATTTCCCTTGCAAAATATAATAAGGTTTGCTTCATGTCTGCAAATGAAACATTTTTATCAACGTATAAACCTTCTATTTGATGAAATTGACAATGTGATCTTGCTGAAATTGTTTCATTTCTATAAACTCTTCCTGGGGCAATAATCCTTATTGGTGGCTTAGTTTCCATCATTGTCCTCGCTTGAACGGAAGAGGTGTGGGTTCTTAACAACTGAGAAACAGAATTCTTGAGATAGAAAGTATCTTGCATATCTCTAGCTGGGTGGTCTGCAGGTGTATTCATTGCAGTAAAATTATGCCAATCATCTTCTATTTCTCTATCTTCGGCAACTGTAAAACCAATCCTGCTAAAGATTTCAATCATTTCATTCATTACAATTGATACTGGATGTCGAGATCCTGATTCTATTGGAAATGCAGGTCTGGTATGATCAATACTTGCACTTTTTTCATATAGTGCAGTGTTATCCATTTCATTCTTAATGCTATTGAATTTATTTTCTGCTGTCTCCTTCAGAATATTTAACAATTGACCAAATTCTTTTTTTCTATCATTATGAATATTTCGAATTTCAGCAAAAAGAGGCTTAATTATATTTTTTGTACCTAAATACTTAATTCGGAATTGCTCCAAAGCTTCCAAGTTTTCTTGTTTTGAAGCTTTTATTTCTTCTATTAATTCATTGACTTTATTGAAAATATCTTGTGCCATTAAAAATGTATTTAAAATAAGAGGGCAAAGGTACGTGTAACGAGGCTAATTATCAGCAATGAAGCAAAAAAAATGCGAAAATCATGAAATTATTAGCTAGTCAATTAATTACAAATCCTAAGTTTATCATCTTTTGTTGGTAATTTGCACTTATAAAATATGGTAATTCAATATTTGAATTACCAAAAAAACTTCCTTTTGCTTATTAATTAGCCATAATATGAATGATCATATTTCAGATGTTCAAAAAGATAATTGCTACCTTGTCAGGAAAATAAAATACTATTGCAAACCTACAAATTGAATAAACACTTCAATCTAAAGAATGTTAAAAATGCAAGCTTAGCACTTTATTTTCTTACTGTTGTTTCAATATTTTATTCTTATTTTCTAGTATCTGTAGCATTAATTGGGCTTTGTCTATTGGCTGTTATATTTTATTTTTCAAAATTATCATGGCAGGCAATTAAATGGAAGCCACTTGCAATGATGACTCTAGGCATATTGCCCTTTATTTTTGGAATTGCCTATTCGGATCATACTTTTGAAGCAGTAAGAGAATTGCAGCATAATGCAGCTTATTTATTTGTTCCATTGGCCATCCTTTTTCTCCCTCCAATTGAAGTAAAAGGATTGAGGTTAATAATTAGTTTCTTTATCATTATCGTGGCTATAAGCACTTTCCCCGTAATTTGGCAATATGTTCGCAATTTTGATGAAATTACACTTTCCCTTGGTTCAGGAAAAGCAATTCCTACGCCAATTGATCATGTTCGTTACAGTATTTTAGTTTGCTTTGGGTTGGTATTTTCATTTATTGGATTGATTAAAAATGAAACTTTCTTCAATATTAATGGAAGAAAAATATTTCTTTTTATTTCTGTTTATTTGTTTTGCTTTATTCATCTTCTAGCTGTAAGAAGTGGCATTATTCTTACTTACATTGGCTTATTGACAGGAGGTTCACTATTGTTAATTCAGTCAAAAAAGTATTTATTTCTTATTTTACTCTGGCTTATAATTATCATAAGCCCTATAATTGCTTATTATTCCATACCAAGTTTTAAAAATAAAATAAGCTATACGATGTATGATTTTAGCCTTCTAAAGCAGGGCAAAGGATCTAATTATTCAGATTCCGAAAGACTCCGATCTTTACAAATTGGCATTGAAATTTGGAAAAGTAATCCAATTTTGGGAGTAGGAACAGGAGATCTTAAATCGGAAATTGAAAAAATATACATTCAAAATTTTGGAATTAAAGGCCAACCTAAATATCCCCACAATCAATTGATAAAATATGCAGCTGCCTCTGGTATCATTGGAGTATTGTTGTTTGTTTTTTCTTTGTACTTCCCTTTTTTCTATGAAAAAAACTATCTGAATCCTTATGTTTTAACCCTTATTACAATATTAAGTATTTCCTTTTTGGTTGAAGCTACATTGGAAAGAAGTTACATGTTGGTATTCTACGTAGTATTTGGCAGTTTGCTGTATAGAAACAACAAAAAACCAAATAATTTAACCTAAAAAGCATTGTTTTAAAGGCTATAAATCATTCCAATATGGGGGATTCCATCTTCTAAATAACTTTCGCCAAATTCTTGAAAGCCTAAGTTTTGATAAAACTTTAATAAATAGTATTGTGCAGAGATTTTAATTTTATTTCTTGGAAAACTTTTTTTGCTTTCATTAATTGTGAATCGCATTAATGATACGCCATTACCAGTTCTTCGAACTTTGTGACTGGTGATCACTCTACCGATAGAAACATAATCTGCATAGATTTCCCCTGGAGGAACAATTCTAGTATATGCATTTATTTCGCCATCAGCAGTCAAGCCTATAACATGAATAGCGTTCTGGTCCTTTCCGTCTTGATCCAGATAAACACAATTTTGTTCCACAACAAAAACTTCAGCCCTTAATTGCATAATTCTGTACAATTCAGCATTGGTTAAATCTTCAAATGCTTTTGCAAAATATTCCATCAATCTTTATTCTCCTTCCTAAATATTAAAGTTGCCCCTTCAGTATAGGTCTTTTGATGATATTTATAAGAAATTAAAGGTATAGAGTGGATCAATTCAAAACCTTCGTTAGACATTTGAACAATAGTATTTTGAACATCTCTGCTGAATTCAGGTCCATTGATTTCGTGTTCATAGGCAGCCATGTGTTTTTTTCCTGGGATAATAGGGGCGGCCAAAAAAAGTGTATGGTATTCATATTTCATTTCGAAAAGCTATCTTTTGTGGGATTCTGAAAAGTTAAAAATAAATTTTTATTCTTATATTTTCATAAAAAGAAGAAATTGTTAATAATTCGAATCAAGAGGTAACCCAAAGTACGAAAGTTGCATTTTGAAGGCAAACAATAGTGAAT
Organism: Bacteroidota bacterium; assembly: GCA_024642705.1. Lineage (GTDB taxonomy): Bacteria > Bacteroidota > Bacteroidia > Chitinophagales > Saprospiraceae > Portibacter. Next base: position 85,364 of record JAHEAQ010000006.1, read on the forward strand.
TCATTATGAAAAGATATCCACAATTGAATTATATGATTATTTAAAGAATATTGAAAATATTAACCTTATAAAAAAGAATAATCTATTTAGATTTTAATCCGTTATTAAATCCTTTTAAAATAAACTTTCCCCTTGCCATTTTCTTCTTCCGCAGGTTCAATTTTGACAATTTTTAATTTGACATTTTCTTTTAGTAAAAATTCAGTCCCATCATATAAATCAATAGTTTCTTTTTTATTGATTTTTATATAAGTTGTAAAAACAACTTCCCCGTCTTCATTTTCTTCATCTAATATTCCCGCAATTGTAAAAGGTACATTTTCGTAATTTCCAACTGCAGCTTCAGATATTACAAAGTCAAATTCATTTTCCTGAATTTCTGCATTGGCAGATTCATCAGCTTTTACTTCAATTATCTCATCTCCTGATTCAACAATTTCTTTATCAATATGGTCCATATTATTTTTATTTACATTAAAACAACCTACAAATAATGAAACGATTGCTATTTTAAAAATTATTATTTTTCCCATCAAGGGCTATTTATTTACTGTTTGCGAATTGATTAAACATTGCGTCAAATTGCTTCCAAGTCAATGTAACCTCAGCATTTGAAGCTGCTTCTCCCCATGGATTTCTAACCGTTAAACCTGACTTTCCAGCACTCATCACTGCATAGGAATGGCCTGCGACGATATCATGTTCTTTTGCAAACTTCTTATCTGCGGCTCCCATGCTTTTCCATGAAGCTTTACTGGTTCCAACATTTGTTGGAGTTCCACTCTTTACCATATCAATGATTCTTTCGTGAGAATCATCTCCAAGCACTTCTTCTTTATATTCTTTACCTGTTATAGCTTCTAATGCATCGGCACCAAAACCTCCATTTCCCATTTCCTTATAACTTCCGAGCAGAATGGCATATGCTTTTTCGAATAATCTTACCCATAATTCAATATTTCCGCTTTTATCTGCATCTCCACCTTGCGCATGCGCTGGATTAGTAGCAGCATTAGGATTGGCAGAATCGACAGCGTCAGCTGAAATTGGAAAAGTAGGGTAAAGTTTAATGGTTACCGGCGTAAAGCTTTTCCATTTGATAAATAAGAAACTTTTCTGTTCCGATTTATACAATTTAACACTATATGTTCCGTCTTTATTTTTCTTTATTGCCTTTTGTAACAGCCCCGGATTATTATTGGCAACTGCAATAAGACTTGAAAGAAAATAACAATCTCCTATTGATCCTTGATTTACATCGTTAGGTGAAAATGCATGAGCATCGCCAGGTCCTTTTTCTGCAATAGGGCCTTCTTGAGTTGGACCTAATTTTTCAGGAAGCGTTACATTGGTTGTTTTTAATTGTGCAGTGCTTTGGTCCGTAGCTCCAATATTTTCAGGGCTTTGATGGTCATTTCGCTTAAACTGGGCAGCCTTAGCACCCATTGTATCTGCCTCCTGTTCAAGGGACTGGTCATTATTGATACTTTGGCCTCCGAGATTAGTGGTGGGTTTGACTCTATTTTGTTTTTGTTGAACAATATGCCATGCTTCATGTGGCAAGTGTTGGTTTTTTCCAGGTGCCAAATGAATATCATTTCCTTGTGCATATGCTTCTGCTTGAAGCTGGGCTGGTTTGGATGAATTATAATTTACATTAACATCATTCATATTCAAACCACTCATCGATTCTATTCCTTCTTTTAATTGAAACGGTAACCCATTACTTGATGATTCGTGGCCTTGAGCTGCTTTTTGATTTTTTGCTTCTTCTTTATTACTTTTCTTTAATTGAAATGGTGGAGGCGTTATTCCTAAGCCATCTTGAGAAGAAAGAAACTCACCATTTTGCTTCAAATTAGCTCTATCTTTATCTGTATCTTTTATGAAATTTGCCATAAGTAATAAATTTTCCCCAAATTAGAACAATATAAATTCAAAGTCAAGCAAATTCTAATAACTTAACACAACTAATAGAGTAATAAAATAACTAGATATAAATAATTTAAGCAAATTACTATTTAATAAAAATTAGGGAAATAATATATTTCCATTTTTAATGTGAACTAATGCTACACTTTACTCCTTCATAAACGATTTTGAATTCCGAATTGGTTCCCAGTCAAATTCGACAAGGCAATCAATTACTCTAAGTCTATTGGTATTTATGAAATTTGGCAGCGTGAAATCCACAAATTGTTCTCTCTTCTTGCGCTTCATTTTTTCAACAATATTTCCTTCTTGATCCATAAAAAATATCTTTCCATTTGCAGCATCAGTCATGCATTCATAGATTCTATATGCAAAATTATTTTCATGGCTTGTTCCTTCTAATAGAAATGAAAAAACAGTTAAATCAATTCCTGCATTATGCAATTTAACCGCAGTATCACATAGATTAATACCTTCACCACATGAATCCATACCATCAGAAATAAGCAATACTGTCTTTCTATTATTTGCACTAGTAAATAACGAAGAAGCTTCATTGAGCATTCTATTCAGAGGCGTCCAGCCATAAGGATATATTGTACCCACAATGCTATCCATTTCAAATCTCGTGTTTTGTCCGATCGCAGTCATCATTAAAGGATCAAAACCACAAATTCCACCGACAGTAATAGCTCCAATGCTTGAACTTGATTGTGTTTGCCTCAAAATTGCAAGACTTAGCTCTTCCATTACGTCAAATCGATTAATATTAATTCCCCAATCTACTTTTTCTTCCATAGAACCAGAAATATCCATAACCATTACTATTTCACTATAATTGTTAAGTAATGTTATCATTTGTTCAATTTTTTTTGGAAGATGCTGAAGATCAATAGATCTTAATTTGTTTATATAATTTAAAGAATCTTTTTTAATACTATCTTGATGTACCCTTCTTCTGAGTTCCTCTACATCAAAATTAAACTCCTGAATTATAGGTAATTCTTTACCACAATTTAATATCCGAGCTTCTACCGTATCTAGATTTTTTTGAGCAATTTCATGTTCTGAATCCAAGGTTAAAGCTTTTTTATAATATGGATATGCTTGCATAAAGTCTTCGACTCTTAATAAACTAAATTGATATCCCTTTCCATCACTGCTATGGGTTCTGGTTACTACTTTTGAATATCCACAAGCCACTAAAATATCCGCCCATAAATCAAGGTCTGGATACAAAGCCCTTTCAATTTCATATTGAGCATTGTGAAAATCAATATATGCATCGTGAAATTCTTCTACGCCACTTTGCATATGCAAAATCCCTCTGTAGTACAATTTCAATGCTTTAAAATTGTGATTTTCATTCTTCATCATTTTTAGTGAAAGAAACTTTTCCAAATTTTCCCAGTCCTTTTGCTTAATAAAGAATTCTACTGCTTTTTCCTGAATTTGAATATTAAAAGGCGAGATTTCGAACGCAGCAAGGAAATGTTTTTTTGCTAATGGAATATTCGAATTCTCTACCATTTGTTCTGCTTTGGAAAGTTGATCTAGAGCAAAACTATCTTTTACTATTCCTTGACCAAACATGCATGAATGAATAAAAATGAAGTGAAAGCTAAAAGATACAATTAGCCTGATCAGCTTTAATTTGATTTTAAAAATTGTTATCAATGGTCTTTTAGAACTAGTAAAGTACAATAGGTTTGCACACAAAATTTAGAACTAGTAAAGTACCGCAGGAATTGCTTCAACCCAATCTTTGCATTGAAAATTTTAATTATTTAAGATAAAAATGCGTTTTTTATCTATGAAAATTGACTATCCCACTTCATTAAATAGCAATTCCAAAAAATAAATAAAGTAAAGATATTCCAGATCAATAATTTCTGATCCGAGAGAAAATGAAAATAAAGATTTGCATCAATCGCCTTATTTAAAAAATTTGTGATTGATTAAAATATTGAATAACAAGTGCCCTCTGGCCTAAGTTTAAAACCGAGAATCGACTCCAATACTAAAGGTCAATTACAAACATTGGAAACTAATGATCCAAAAGGAAATTATTCCTAATTATACACAACAAAAAAATTAAAGCTTCTCTAATAATCTATTCATGCTTACTTTTTCACCAATAACATGTTTCAAATCTTCAATATTAACTCGGATTTGATCCAAAGTATCTCTATCCCTTATTGTAACCGTGTCATCTTCAAGCGTATCAAAATCAATTGTTACACAAAAAGGAGTACCAATGGCATCTTGCCTTCTATATCTTCTTCCAATAGCATCTTTTTCATCGTATTGGCAATTGAATTCATATTTTAATTTATTAAAAACTTCAGTTGCCTTAGATGTCAATTCCTCTTTGTTCTTTAATAGCGGAAGAATGGCACATTTTACAGGAGCTAATGCAGGATGAAGTTTCAGCACTACCCTTGTTGAGTCCTTTCCATCTGCATCAGGGACTGTTTCCTCTTGAAGTCCATTAGTTATTTGCGAAAGAAACATTCTGTCACAGCCAATAGAAGTTTCTAAGACATATGGGACATAATTCTCATTTAGTTCAGGATCAAAATATTGTAATTTCTTGCCTGAAAGTTCCTGGTGTTGACTTAAATCAAAATCTGTACGAGAATGAATACCTTCCAATTCTCTAAATCCAAATGGAAATTCAAATTGTATGTCAACGGCAGCATTCGCATAATGAGCTAAGTTTTCGTGATCATGGAATTTTAATTTTTCTTCAGGTGTGCCTAAAGCTTTGTGCCACTTCAATCTTGTTTCTTTCCAAAATGCATACCATTCCATTTCAGAACCTGGTTGAATGAAATACTGCATTTCCATTTGTTCAAATTCTCTCATTCTAAAAATGAATTGACGGGCAACAATCTCATTTCTGAATGCTTTTCCAATTTGTGCTATCCCAAAAGGAATTTTCTGTCGAGTCGATTTTTGGACATTTAGAAAATTTACAAAAATACCTTGTGCCGTCTCCGGTCTCAAGTATAATTTACCTTCTTCACCAGCAATATTACCTAATTGAGTATTGAACATTAAGTTAAATTGTCTTACTTCGGTCCAATTTCTAGATCCACTTACTGGACATGCAATTTCAAACTCTTCAATAAGACTTTTCAATCCTTCCATGTCACCAGCAGACATTGCTTTTGCCAAGCGGCCCAATGCATCATCAATTTTTTCTTGTCTTTCGAGGACTCTTTCGTTTGTTGTACGAAATTCCTGTTCATTAAAAGCATCGCCAAAGCGTTTTTTTGCTTTTTCAATGTCTTTAATATTTTTCGCTTCAATTTTTTCCGCATATTCTTCAATCAAAACATCCGCGCGATATCTTTTTTTAGAATCTTTATTATCAACCAATGGATCATTAAATGCATCAACGTGTCCTGAAGCTTTCCAAGTTTTAGGATGCATGAATATTGCAGCGTCAATTCCAACAATATTTTCATGCATCTGCACCATTGATTTCCACCAATATTCTTTGATATTGTTCTTCAATTCAACTCCATATGGACCATAATCATATACCGCACTCAGTCCATCATAAATTTCACTTGATTGGAAAATAAATCCATATTCTTTGCAGTGACCTATCAAACTTTTAAAATCCATATCTTTTTCCTTATAAAAATGAAGTGCAAATATAGGTTTATCTGCATTATTGTGTAATAATTTATACTTGAAAGATTGTTCTTTGGGAAATACAAAATCTTTTTGAACCAGATTAAAGTAATTTTCGAACCAATTCGTCTAATAAAATATGGTTACAAAAACCTGATTAGATTTTTAGTGTTTATGAATGCAATTAAAAATAGAAAATGGGTAGAATTATAGGATTATTTGTTTTTTTCTTATTTATAGCTGGTTTTGAAGTTTACATATTTGACGGTATGAAAGGAATTTTTAATCATTCCTCTTTATTTCTTTGGTTTTATTGGGGAAGTATAATCATATTCTTATTTGGTTTTTTAAAAGCATTAACCCAATTCAGTACATTAAATCGTGGATTTTGGGGGAATTTTATAATTGGTCTTGCTTTATCCTTATTTGTAAGTAAACTTTTTTTCGGAATAGGTATGTTTTTACAAGATTCAATTAGGCTTATTATTGGTTTAGGAACTTCTGTTTTTAATATTTTTAAAAGTGATATTTCGAATATTTTTATCCTGCCTCCTAGGAATACAATTGCCAATTATATCGCTTTATCACTTGGTGCAATTCCATTTTTTTCAATGCTTTATGGAATAACAAGAGGGAAATATCAATATACTGTGAATAGAGTAAAATTGAAAATCGAAAATCTACCTGAAGCATTTATTGGCTTCACCATTGCACAAATTTCAGATATACATTCAGGTACTTTTGACAGCATTCACCAAGTTGAAAAAGGCATTACGATGCTGAATGATCAAAAAGCAGATTTAGTAGTGTTCACAGGAGATTTAATTAATTTTCATAAAGATGAAATCGACCCGTATATAGAAAGTTTTTCTAAAATTTCTGCTCCCTATGGCAAATATTCAATTCTTGGAAATCATGATTATTATGGTATTCAAAATGTTCTAAGAGCTGAACAGCACAATTATTTTAATGAATTTTCTAAAAAACATGATCAAATAGGTTTCAAATTATTGCGAAATGAACACCTCAAAATTCACAAAAATGAAAAATCCATTAATTTAATTGGCGTCGAAAATTGGGGAATAGGTGGCTTTCCGAAAACTGGTGATTTAGATAAAGCATTGATTGGAATTCAAAAGGAAAATGTAAACATCCTACTTTCTCATGATCCTTCACATTGGGATCATGTGGTTTTACCGCATGAACAGAAAATTGATTTAACCTTAAGTGGGCACACGCATGGAATGCAATTTGGAATTAATTTATCATGGCTAAAGTGGAGTCCTATTCAATACAGATACAAAAAATGGATGGGACTTTATAAAACAAATGATCAATACTTATACGTAAATCGTGGGTTTGGCTTTTTAGGATTTCCTGGGAGGGTTTTTATGTGGCCTGAAATTACTGTTTTTGAATTGCAGAAAGCATAGAATTGAAATGTTAACAAAACCAATATTACGACCATCTTTTTAAACTAATTAGAAGTTGATTGCTAAAACCAATAACTTGCATAGGTTAATATGAAAATTGCTATATTGTTCTTTCATCAATAATTTTTTCAATGAACAGGATTTTTTTAATAATCTGTGCGTGTTTTTTTCTAGTGATTTCAATAAGCAAAGCCCAGGTGTACATTGGAAATTTTGTTGGAAACGATAGCAAAACAATCAATGGTCTTGTAAATTATGAAATACCAATTGGTATTCCGATTCCAATTAAAAGATTTAATGATAATCATAAAATTATTTTTACGCCTAGTTATACTTATTCACAAACATATTTCAGTGACAAATGGGTGTTCAGTACGGATGGCAATACAACTTCGTATGCTTTAGACCCTAATCCAAATCATGAATACAAAAAATCTATTTTTAGCCACCAAAGCAAAATACGAACTTGGGCTTGGCAGGCTTGGTTGGGATTGGAATCCAAATTTGGAAAAGTTACAACCAATTTATTTTATTCACCTTCCTTCATACAGGTTGGCTCATTTCGTAGAAAATATATTGAAGACAATGAAGTCATTAAAATAAAAGAAAGATTCAAGGATAAAGCTGATTTTTACAATGTCAATAGGTTTCAACATCGAATTCAAGGTGCAGTAACCGTATATGGAATAGGTTTTGGAGCTTATTTAAATTTAACTCCTTATTTCAAAAAAACATCAGATATTGACCTAAAGAAATTTGGTATTACATTGGTCATTCGCCAAGATTTCTTTGAACAATTTTTGGATTTTTCAGATTTTCAAGATGAAGCAGAAAAGAAAAATCCAGATATAAAGCAAATGAAATATTAGATTATTAAAAATGAATATTAAGAAAATTAAAAATTAAACATGCGTCTACTTATTAAAAATATGCTCTCAATTGTTTTTGTAACAATTGTGTTTTCTGGAATCTTGCAGGCTCAGCAATTTAAAGTTATGCTTTTCACTAAAACGAATGGGTTTCATCATACAGCTATTAATGAAGGGGTTGATGCCATTCGAACGATGTCGAAGAAACATCATTTTGCAGTAGATTGGCATGAAGATCCTACAAATTTCAATGATAAAAATCTTGAAAAATATCAAGTGGTTATTTTCCTATTGACCACAGGAGATATTTTAAATGAAGAGCAGCAGATGGCATTGACCAAATTTATTAATTCTGGAAAAGGATTTGTAGGTATACATAGTGCTTCAGACACAGAATATGGTTGGGAATGGTACACAAAAATGATTGGTATGATGTTCAAAATTCATCCTCAAATTCAAACTGCAAGACTGAATGTCATTGATGCTAATTTCCCTGGAATGGAAAGAATGCCTAATTCTTTCTTTTGGACTGATGAATGGTATGAATTCGGACCTCGACTTAACGATAATTTAAATATTCTGCTAAAGATTGATGAAACATCATACGATCCCAATGCAAAATGGGGTGACAATGTAGGAAAAGGGATGGGTGACCACCCCATAAGTTGGTATCACGACTATGATGGAGGAAGAGCATTTTACACAGCACTTGGCCACGTTCCAGAAAATTACGATGATAGACTTTTTGTTGAACATCTCTATGGAGCAATCTACTGGGCTGCAACCGGAAAAGGCATTAAATAAATAAAATCTAAGATTGCATATTCGTGACAAATTGATTTTAGATCCTATTGTTTAAAATAGTTTCTAAAAAGCTTTTTGAACAGCTATATAATAGTTTGGTTCTATTTCAAAATCTTTAGATTCTATTGATATATTCTCCCATTTTTTAGAATTTGGATTAATACGAATCAGTCGATCTTTTACCATCAAATCTAAAGGCATGTCGAAATTTGAGACACAGTTCTGCCATTTATAGAAAAGCTTATCATTCTTGAAATAGTAAATGAATACAGGAATTCTAATATCTCTTAGATATTGATCGAAAAAAGGTTCCAAATCGTATCCTGATTCCAAACTTATATAATCTTCTATTTGATCTGTAGAAACCGTTTGGTGATAAAAAGTTTTGTTTAAACCTCGAAGAATACTTCTCCATTTCTCATCATCATTTATGACCGTTCTCAAGGTATTCAATATATTTCCTCCTTTCACATACATATCACCGCTTCCACTTCTATTTACATTATATGGTCCTATAATGGGCTTGTCGTTTTGAATTCCTTTTCGATTTCCTCTTACGTATTCCTGTCCAATTTCTTTTCCATAATAATATTCAAGAAACAAACTTTCTGAATAATTGGTAAAACTTTCATGGATCCACATATCTGCCATGTCTTTATAAGTAATGTTATTGGCAAACCACTCATGACCAGACTCATGGATAATTATGAAGTCAAACAAAAAACCATGGTCTGTTCCACTTCCATCCCTACCTCGATATCCATTTTTGTAACCATTTCCATAAGTTACTGAACTTTGGTGTTCCATTCCTGTGCTAGGTACTTCAACAAGTTTATAGCCATCCTCATAAAAAGGATAAGGTCCAAACCAATATTCAAAAGCCTTCATCATTTTTGGAGCATCCAAAAATTGCTTTTTAGCTTTTTCCAAATTGTATGGCATTACATAATAGTCCATATCTAAAATACCTTTTTCACCATTATAAGTTTCACCAAAATGAACATAGTCAGCAATATTGATGTTGACGCCATAATTATTAATTGGGTTGCTAACAAACCAATGCCATGTTTTAGTACCATCGTTAAGATCTTCCACTTTTCTTAATCTACCATTTGAAACATCCGTTAAGTTATCTGGAACATTTATGCTCATTAAGACACTATCTGGTTCATCATACATATGGTCTTTATTTGGCCACCAAACACTCGCACCCAACCCTTGACAATTGCTGTGAACAATATAATTTCCATTTTCATCTAAATCCCAGGAAATTCCACCATCCCAAGGAGGGTTCAATGCAACTTTAGGAGTACCGCCATATTCAACTACAACATTATTTATAGCTCCTAGATCTTGTTTTTTACTCAACTGAATGAAGTGGGAATTTCCTTCAGAAATTACATTCTGTAGTTCACCATCATCATTTGTAACTTTGATTATTTTCAATGGTGGTTGCAAATCTATTTGCAGTATCTGGTATGGTTGTAAAACTTCGTACAACACTTTAACACTACCAAAAATGGTCTTGTTTTCAGGATTTACTTTTATATCTATATGGTAATATTTCAAATCCCACCATGCCCTTTCTTCAGTAATGGAACCTCTTAATGTATCTTGGCGTGTAAATTCGTTAATTTGGCCATGAATTATATTGGCAAAAAAAGAAAAAAAAGCAAGGAGAACAAATTTCATTTTTAAAAATTATCGTTATTTAATTATATAGGTATTTAACTTAATAGTTTTCGATTTTCAAAAACTAAATTAATATTTAATGTTCTATTAATTGAAAAAAATATAAAATTCAACTCCTTGCATTCTATCCAACTGTTATTCCTCCGTCTATATTTAATGATGCGCCTGTAATAAAAGAACTTTTTTCAGAAATAAGAAATAAGGCAAGGTCTGCTACCTCTTTAGGTGTTCCTAGTCTATTTAATAAGGTAGCATTAGCGGCATTATTCACAGCTTCTTGTGGGTTTTCAAATGCAAGTGCAGATTCATGAATTAAATTAGTGTCAATTGGTCCAGGACACATAGCATTAGCTCTAATAATTGGTCCATATTCAGCTGCAAGCTGCCTAATTAATGCAACTTGTCCAGCTTTAGATGCGCAATAGGCTGGATGATTAGGAAATGCTTTAAATGCAGCAATTGAAGCGTTGGCTACAAAAATTCCGAACTTGTTTTGCAACATATATGGTATGGAATACTTAGCAAGATAAAATAGTGAATTTAGATTGGTGGCAATAGTCTGGTTCCAAGTATCAATCGATAAATTAACAACATCTCCAAGCCCCAATTCTCCTGCATTTGCAATAATGGTGTCGATTTTACCAAATTTATTAATTGCCGTTTCAACCAATTCTAAATTTATTTCCGGTTTACCGACATCTCCGTAAACTATGCAGCAATTAGGTTGGATCTTTTTAATCTCTTTTAATAAATGCTCCCCATTTACCTTATTTCTGCCATTGAGAACTAAGCTAGCCCCTTCCTTTGCAAAACAAATTGCCATAGCCTTGCCCATTCCATTCGTAGCACCAGTAATAATGATCGCTCTATTGTTAAGAATCCCCATTTTCTTGTTTTAAGTAGTTCATTAAACTTAAAATTTAATACTTTGAAAACAATAAATAATTAAACGAAGCGAGATATTGGCCTTGTCAAACAGGTGGGCCCTCCCCCACCTTTAACGCTAATTTCTTGACCTTTATAAGTTCTAACTTTTGCACCAGCAGCTTCAAGTCTCTCTTTTGTAATAGGATTTCCTTCCACCATAATGCAATCTCTTGGCCCTAAAGCAAGAACGTTACAACCCATTGATTCAAATTCTATCTCAGGAACTTCAACAAGCTCGTATCCTCGAGAAATTAAATTATCCCGAAAACTTATTGGCAACAATGGTGAATACACCACTGCAAGATCTTTATCAACCGGACTCAAAACTGACATTAAATGGAAAACATCCGAAGGACCTTTGTAATGCGGAAGATCTACTTGAATAACATGTATACCTAAAGGATTTAATATTCCTTTCAATTGACGAATTCCATTTTCATTGGTTCTATAGGTTCTCCCTATTGCAAGCGTAGTTTCGTCAATCCAAGCAACATCGCCACCTTCTATGGTTCCTGGAGATTCTATTCTACCTAAAATTTCAAAATTATTTTTTATATATATTTCTGAAGCAGCATTTGGCTCCGATGATCTTTCCACTTTTCCCATATTACACAAAATCACTCCCCAATTGGTAATTATGGAAGCATCTCTGCAATAGATAGAATCAATATTAACCTTTTCATTGCCTTCAAATTTAAAAATTTCAGCATTAGTAGATCGTAGTAATTTTTCAAAAGATTGGTATTCTATTAATGCGCTTTCATAATCAGGCTCTTTGAGATAATTAAGTGACTTCCAATATTTTGAAATGAAATTTTGATTAATAAAACTTGCTTCTGTAGGTTTTATAAAAACGGATTTAATTTTGCCATATTCAGAATGATTCGTAGCTCTAATGGTCATTTGTTTGCTTTCTTTTTAATAAAATATAGAATGGTACTCCTAATAACAAGAACACCAATCCCCAAATAACTGATTTGTATCCTGAGCCGATTAATGCATAAATGGAAAAAATTAAGGTTAACACTGTTAATATTATAAAATAATTATTGCGCTCATTAGTGGTTTTGCCAAGTTTTACTAAAATAAAATACGAAATAGAACAGAAGATATAAGGAATTAAAACAGAAACGGTGGAAACCAATACCATGAATTCAAAAACTTCTAATAAACTGCCAGAATAATTCATTAAGATTAGGATACTTGCCAAAAAACTGGATATTATTATACCCAAAGCTGGAGCTCCATTTTTATTTAATTTAGCAAAAATACCTGGAAATAATTTGTCTCTTGAAATCGCTTCTGGCATCTGACCTTGAATCAATATCCATCCATTTAAAGCCCCGAAAATAGAAATTGAGGCGGCTATAGCCACAAAATACTGTGCATTACTTCCCCACAGTATCTCTGCAGCATCTGCAAACGGAGCTGATGAATCAGCTAATTCTATAGGAGGTATAATTCCCATTATGGAAACTGAACTCAATATATAAACTCCAGCAGCAATTAGGGTCCCATACTTTGTTGCGAAAGAGACTGTTTTTTCAGGATTTTCAACTTTTTCTGCAGGAATAGTAGCACTTTCTATTCCCAAAAATGAAAAAAATGTCAGTGTAGTAACAGCCCCGATAGCCATCCAATTTGATTCTCCACTTATATTAAAAGGTACAAAGTAGCTGAAATCAATAAAGAATAATCCCCATATACAAATGATTAAGATGGGTGCTAATTTTAAAACCGTAGTAATCAAGGACATCTTTCCAACTTTTTCCACTTTCAAGGTATTGAACCAAGTTAATCCCCATATAATCAATAATGCTGTACCTGATGAATATATAAAATGGGTACCAATGACCGGAAACAAAATATTAAGATAGCTAACTATTGCAACGGCTAATGCGGCATTGGTGGTCCATACGGACACCCAATATCCCCATGCAACAAGAAAAGCTGGAAATTCTCCCATTCCTTTACGCGTAAAAGCATATGGTCCTCCTTGAATTCCAGGCAACATTTTACTTAATCTGCTAAATAAAATGGCAATTAATATAGCTCCAGTAGAAGATACCAACCAACCTATTATACTGATGCCTCCAAATGCAGCTAACAAGGCAGGCATCATAAAAACGCCAGCACCTACCATATTTCCTACAACGAGAGATGTGCTGGTCCATTTTCCTAATAATTTTTGTTCAGTCATTGAAATAAGGGGTTCTCATTTTGATTTTCAATAAAAATATTTTCAACTAAAAGTCATTTATTGATAAAAAATAAATTTCGTTTTCTTTTGTTTCGAATTCAATAACCCCATTTTCTGCAATCGTAAACAAAACTGGTTTGTCGTTATTTATTATCTTAAATTTACCCATTGCCTTAATTTTACATAACTCTCCTTTTGTAGATTTTAGAATCACTCTTTTTATTAAATTGTCTTTCCATTCCATGTCTAATTCAAATCCTCCTCTGGCTTTTATTCCTTTAAAATGTCCTACACTCCATTCTTTAGGACACGCTGGAAGAAGATCTATTATTCCTTCGTGGGACTGCATCAACATTTCTGTAATTCCTGCACTTACACCTAATGCTCCGTCAACTTGTAACGGTTTATAACACATTGCAAAAAGCTGAGGATAAGCTTGTTCTGCAATATATCCTTTAAAAATTTCAAATGCTCGTTCGCCATCATACAACCTTGACCAAAGTGCCATTTTCCAAGCTCGCGAAAAACCTGTTCCGCCATCCCCTCTTTGTTCTAAAACTGCTTTTGTCGCATCCACTAATTCTGGAGTTCGATATGCTGAAATTACATTTCCAGGGTATAAACCATATAAATGTGAAAAGTGGCGGTGTTTCTCTTCCATTTGTTCATAATCTTCTGCCCATTCCTGTAATGTTCCATTTTTTCCAATTTGTGGTGGTACTAATTTGCTGCGCGCACTCCATACTTCATCAGCATATTCAGAGTTTAAACCAAGAATTTTGCTTGCATCAACGAAATATCCAAAAAGGTCTGTAAGGATTTGCATGTCCATACTCGAACCATAACAAATTGTGGTGAAATAATACATTCCCGTTACTTCATCATAAAAATATTTGTAACCAGGTCCTTTGGGTGGGTTTTCTGGTGAATTTGATGGATTGGTTACCAGCCATTTACCATTGGGATGTTCTATCAAAAAATCCATAAAGAAGTCAACAGAGCCCTTAATAATTGGGTATACTTCCTTTAAGTATTCTTTATCTAAAGAATATAGATAATGTTCCCATAAATGTGTAGTCAACCATGCACCTCCAACTGTAAAAGTTCCCCATGTAGGACCATCCATAGGTGCAGCAACTCTCCAAATGTCAGTATTTTGATGAAAAACCCAACCTTTTGCACCATAATGTTCTTTTGCCACTTGGCTACCTTGATCGGTAAGCTCTTTTACCATTTTAATCAAAGGTTCAACCATTTCTGACAAATTTGCACTTTCTGCAGCCCAATAATTCATTTCTGTATTAATATTGGTGGTGTACTTTGAATCCCAATTTGGGTTCTGGTCTTGGTTCCAGATTCCTTGTAAATTTGCTGGCTGAGTTCCGGGTCGAGATGAAGAGATAAGCAAATAACGGCCAAAATTATAAGCAAGAGCTGCTAGATTAGGGTCTTCACTATCTTTAAAACTTAACATTCTTTCATTTGTGGGAAGAAAAGAATTTGGCGTGTCTGAAAGAGATAATTTTGCTCTTTGAAAATAAGACTGATAATTTTTAACTGCAGCATTGAAAATTCCATGATAGGATTTTTCTTTTAAATTGTCTAAATCCTTCTCTACCTTAACAACTTCATTTCCCCCAACATCCTTATAATTTATAAAATTTGTACCTGCACAAAGGTATAATGTGACTGCATCTGCATGATCAATAAAAAGTTCCGAGCCTTCCACACTCATTTTACCACCTTCTGGAACTGCTTTTAGTTGAGCCCTATATCTAAGTTTGCTTTCTATCCCCAAGTAATCTGCAGATCTTCCATTTAACATTAATCCATCATTTCCAACTCCATCCATTCTGAAATAATCAGTGCCATAATTGGAATGAGACATATTACGAACACCCCTTAGTTCTGCTCTAAATGAAATTTTTCCAGGCTTATTAGCTGATATTCTTACAATAATAGCCTGATCTACCGCCGATGAAAATACTTCTCTCAAATAAGTTGTTTCCCCAATTGTATATTCGACTGAGCTGACTGAGGTTTCCAGATCTAACCAACGTTTGTAATTTTCTACTTTTTCTTCACCTTCAAAAAAAAGATGAAGATTAGCCATTGATTGGTATTTCATTTGTTCGACTGGATAACCCATAAGTTGTCGGCCAAATAATTTGTGCGCTTCGATAGGTTTTCCCTCAAATATTAATTTTTGAATTTCTGGTAAATAATCTGAACCTCCTTTAACAACAGTTGAATATGGTCCTCCAGACCAGTATGTCTCTTCATTGATTTGAATTCTTTCTTCCCCATTCTTTCCAAAAACCATCGCCCCTAAACGACCATTTCCTACAGGTAAGGCTTCTTCCCAAATTTTTGCTGGGCTTGTATACCACATGAAAGTTTCAGTGTTGATTTTTCTGTCATCTATTCTTTCTGAAAAGGATAAATTTTGACCAAATGTAAAAGAGGAGGAAAATATTAACGGAAGAAGGAAGTAAAGTTTCATCTTTTGCATCATAGTTATAAAATCAACAATCGTAATAAAAATAAATGAACAATCTGGCTTTCAAAATCACAATTCGAAAAAAATCAGCTATTAAAACTTTTAAATGTAGTATATTTCAAGCTATCAATAATAGAAGTGCATTCAGAATTAACTCTTGCAAAATTTAAATATTGATTTATAAAATTAAACTATTTTTGAATACTTATAAATTATTCTATCTATTCAAAGGATAACTGAAACATAAAATCACCCATTCATGATAAAGCATTTTTTTTATATATTATATATTTTTTTGAGTATATCGCCTCTAATTCATGCTCAAAAAGAAGATTTAACACTTGAAAAATTATACAATAGCAATGAGTTTAGAACTCAAGGTTTTGGCCCTATAAAATGGTTAGCTGATGGCTCTGGGTACACCACTTTAGAAAATTCTGATGTAGTAAATTCAAAGGACATCATTAAATACATCCCTTCAAGTGGAGAGCGTATTGTGCTTATTTCGGCCAGTCAACTCATTCCAACAAATGAAAAGGTTCCACTTACCATTTCTGATTATTCATGGTCAAATGATGGCGAAAACTTACTCATTTTCACAAATACTCGTCGAGTTTGGAGGTATCATACTAGAGGTGATTTTTGGGTGCTCAATTTAAAATCTGGAAAATTGAAACAGCTTGGGAAATCGCTAAAACCTACTACTTTACAATTTGCAAAATTCTCACCTGATGGAAAAAATGTTGCCTATGTGAGCGAGCAAAATATTTATATGGAACAATTGTCTTCTCAGACTATTACTCCTCTAACAATGGATGGAAAAGATAATATTATCAATGGTACTTTTGATTGGTCTTATGAAGAAGAGTTAAGTTTAAGAGATGGTTTTAGATGGAGTCCTGATGGAAATAAAATTTCCTATTGGCAAATGGACACTGAAGGAATTGGAACATTCTATATGATTAATAATATCGACTCTGTCTATCCGCAATTAATTCCAATTCCCTATCCGAAAGTTGGAACGCTTAATTCAGCTTCCAAAATTGGGGTCATCAATTTGGATAACAAAAGAACAACCTGGATGAATATTCCTGGAGACCCTAGAAATAATTACCTGGCAAGAATGGAGTGGGCCAACAATTCTGATGAATTAATTATTCAACAACTAAATAGACCACAAAACACGAATAAGGTATATTTTGCTGATCACAAAACTGGCTTATCAAAATTGGTTTTTTCTGAAATATCAGATACATGGTTAGATGTTTATGATGATTTAACTTGGCTAGATGACGGTAATTCTTTTACTTGGAGAAGCGACAAAACAGGATGGCTTCATTTATATAAAGTATCTCGTGATGGGTCCAAAGTAGAAGCGCTTACAAAAGGTAATTTTGAAATTATTCAATTGTTATCCATTGACAAAAATAATGGCTGGTTGTATTATATTGCATCTCCAGACAAACCAACAGAAAGGTATTTATTTCGCAGTAGATTGGATGGAAAGGGAGTTCCTGAAAAACTTTCTCCTTCTGACAAAATCGGGCATCATTCCTATCAAATTTCAATGGACAATAAGTATGCAATTCACACTTTTTCCAATGTTTGGTCGCCACCAGTAATTGAGTTAATTCAATTACCAAGTCATAAATCAATTAAGGTTTTTGAAGATAATAGAGTATTAAATGAAAAACTTAAAAACCATAATATTCCAAAGAAAGAGTTTTTCCAATTGGAGATGTCAGAAAACTTGAGTTTTGATTGTTGGATGATAAAGCCATTGGACTTCGACCCAAAAAAGAAATATCCGGTTTTCTTTCATGTTTATGGTGAACCTGCAGGAAGTACAGTTCAAAATAGATACAATGGTGATTTGTTTCATGAATATATAGCCCAACAACAATATATTGTAATCAGCATTGACAATAGAGGTACAAATGTTCCAAAAGGGAGAGAATGGAGGAAAAGTATCTACAAAAAAATAGGCATTATTGCCACAGTGGATCAAGCTGCTGCGGCAAAAAAAATAATGGAATGGGATTTTGTTGACCCAACAAGAATAGGTATTTGGGGCTGGAGTGGTGGCGGATCAATGACACTTAATTGTATGTTTAAATACCCAGAAATATATAAAACAGGTATTGCAGTCGCCTTTATCAGTCACCAAAAACTATATAACACTATTTATCAGGAAAGATATATGGAGCATCCAGACAACAATAAGGAAGGCTATGAACAGGGGAGTCCGATAACTTTTGCCAAAAATCTAGAAGGAAATTTGTTATTGTTGCATGGCTCTGGAGACGACAATTGCCATTTTCAAAGTTGTGAAATGTTGGTCAATGAATTAATCAAAAACAACAAATATTTCTCTATGGTTGAATATCCAATGCGTTCTCACGGAATTTATGAAAGAGAAAATACGTCTTTGCATTTGAGGATGACAATGGTTCATTATCTGTTAAACAATCTTACTTCTGGTGGAATTTAATAGATTGATGAAAATTTACAGACCGTATGAACATCAAATGCATAAACATTTTTTGTATTTTTAACACAGAATTTCTGAAATGATCAAACAACAATTAAGATGAATAATGCAAGTATTTTCAACGATGTAATTGGGCCAATTATGCGGGGACCGTCGAGTTCTCACACTGCAGCATCGTGGCGCGTTGGTAAAATGGCAGTTCAGATGTTGAATGAACCTTTGGCTTCAGCAATTATTGAATTTGACAAAGATGGAGCTTGGACCACAAATTACAGAGAACAAGGAACTGTTCTTGGAATGGATGGAGGTTTGTTGGAAATTGATATGGCTGATGATGCGATGAAGGAAAGTGAAAGAATTGCAAAAGAAAGAAACATCCATATTTCATATAAGATTGGATCTTTTGAAAACAACCATGCAAATTCTATGCAGCTTTACTTAACAGGAATAAGTGGAAAAAAAGTAAAAATTTTGGCTGCTTCATTGGGAGGCGGATCTTTTGAAATTCAAAAAATTGATGGTTTCAAAGTTAATATGAAAGGTGATTTTTATGATTACCTTATTTGGTCTAAAAGCGACATTATTAAAGATGTACAAGAGTTGCTACCCGCAAATGCTGAAATTTCAATAAGTGAGAACTCAGGAGCATACTTGTTATCGATAAATAGCAGCACTCCGATTGATAACCGAATTATGTTATCTATAGAAAGATTTTCAGAAGTTGAAAAAGTGTCCATCGTAGTTCCGATAATGCCAATTATTTCTGGAAAAGAAACAAAACTACCTTTTACTGATATTTCCTCTTTGATTGCTTATAGTCAATTACATGAAAAGAGTCTAGGAGAATTAGGATTGCTTTATGAAAAGTGCAGAAGTGGACTGGAAGAACAAGAACTTCTAATTAAGATGGAGCAAATCATCGAAATTATTGAGGGAAGTTTGGCTATTGGTTTAGCAGGAACTACTCATAAAGATAGAATTTTGCAGCAACAATCGAATCTGGTTAAAAAAGCTGAAAAAGCAGGTAAAATTTTACAAAACTCGATTATAAATACAATAGTGCAAAATGTGGCAGCAATTATGGAAGCAAAAAGTGCTCTCGAAGTTGTTGTTGCCAATCCAACAGCAGGTTCATGTGGAACCGTCGGAGCCGCTATTGCTGCAGTAGCAGAAAATGTAGAAGCCAACAGAAAAGATGTAATCATGGCTTATTTTGCTGCAGGTATTGTAGGAGCATATTTTGCTATGGGGCCTGGATTTTCAGCAGAGGAACATGGGTGCCAAGTAGAATGTGGTGCTTCGGCAGGAATGGCAGCAGCGGGAATTGTTGAATTATTTGGAGGAACTGCTGAACAAGGTTTAGGTGCCGCTTCAATGGCTATTCAGAATATGATTGGATTAATTTGTGATCCAATTGCTGATCGAGTCGAAGCACCATGCCTGGGAAAGAACACAAGTGCTGCAGTAAATGCGCTTTCATCAGCTACAATGGCAGTTTCTGGATTCAATCATTTGATTCCTTTGGATCAAGTTCTTGAAACCGTACAACGTGTAAGCTTGCAAATGCCAAGTTGCAACAAATGTACTGGATTAGGTGGCCTTGCAATCACGCCTGCAGCATTGGCATTAAAGCAAAAGTTAGAAGAACTTCAAAATTCAGAATTGCAATAAATAAATTTATTTCTAAAAGAAAACTTTAAACTAAATATTCGTTTTACTATTTCTCATAAAACCTCCAATTGGTTTTAAAATCTTTTTTCAACGGTTGATCCATTAATATTGCCCTTACCATTTCAACTGGCATGCTGTTTTCTCTTAACACAGCATCATGAAATTCTTTATAACTCATTTTTCCACTTTCCACCAATTCTTTCTTGAGTGCATAAAATTGAAGTCCTCCAACCATGTAAGCAATCTGATACAGCGGTCCATAATTTCCTGTAAAAGACCTTCGAACCTCACCTTCTGCATTCGCTCTTTCATGTCCAACTCTATCCACCAAATAATCAATACATTGTTGTGGTGTCCAATTGCCAAGATGATAATTCAATGAAAAAATAATTCGAGCACATCTGTGCATTCTCCAAAACAACATTCCGACTCTATCTTCAGGAGATCTTGGGAAATCCATATCCCAAAGTATCAGCTCCCAATACAATGCCCATCCTTCAGTCCAAAAAGGTGTCCTAAAATTTCGATATTCATGATTCCTATTGTTCATGAAACCTTGCAAATGGTGACCAGCTATCAACTCGTGATGAACTGTAGACCTTGAAAAGTGAGGATTATTACCTCTCATACTCATCAATTTATCTTCGTGATTCATTTCGTCCGTTGGATAAGAAATCTGTAATACTTCACCCCCAAGAAAAAATGGACTTACCAATTGACGCTCTGGCGAGATCATGCTCATTCTCCATGTTTCTTCAGCAATTGGAGGTATAGTTAATAAGTCATGTTTTTTCAAAAAATCAACCGATTGGTCATACAATTCCAACATAGCTTCAGGTTGATATCCTTCAGGTACAAATGACATTTTAACCTTTTCTTGAGCAGCTTTCCAATCATTCCCAAATCCCATTTCCTGAGAAGCTTTTAGCAATTCTTTATCACACCAAGCAAACTCTTTATTTGCAATTTCTACCAATTCTTCAGGGGTATAAGGAATCATTTCTTGTTCTAACTGTCTAATCAATTCAACTCTACCAATTGGACTTCCTATAATTCCGCTGCCATCATCTTTTGGTAGTTTTGATTCGTCTGCCATACTATACATCAATGAGCCATATTCCTTGAGCTGCTTCATCAATGATTCGGCAGGTTTTGTGACCCACCAAGTAAAATCTGGGTCGTAACCTTTGTAAAAAGTATATATACTTTCGACAGCATCTTTTTGCCCTTCCATTATTCCAGATGCCCGTTCAGCCAAATTTTTTTCAAATGAAGGCTTTTTATCTTTCAATTCTTTTGTAAGAGCTTTAATTTCATTGCTAATTTGATTCATTTGAGTAGCAACTGCAGGAGCATCCAAATGTTTTCCTCTTCTCCTCAACTTTTCTAATTCATAAATTGGGTCTCCAAATGAAGTCCATTTTTTCAATTGATTTACTTCTTTTTCCTCAGCAGCCAGTCTATACAATTGATCATCCAAAAATCGCATGGTCATTAAATAATCAACTTTTCCACCTGTAGAAAGTGTTTCAAAAGAATGTTTATTGAGTTCTGAAATTACCCCTTCAAAGAAAGATTTGAACCTTTCTCTTCTTTCAGGAGAATTTTTGATTTGGTAGAATCTACTCAGACTCCTATAATCAGCACTTAAATTAACTACCAAATCATATAGTTCACTTACAGAAGCTGTGGATGAATCTTTGGGTTGAGCATGACCAGAAGTGCCCACGAATAAAAGCAAAATTGCTATTATTATTGATTGTAATAATGTCTTCATAATATAGTTTTTTTTGTCAATTCGTTTATTTCATTATAGTGATGAGTCTATCAATTTGCTTGCTATAGTCCTGCAAAACTTCACCTAAAATGTTTATTTGTTCGGAAACTTCCACATAGTTTTGTTGCTCGATAGCTTCTCGCACTCCAGGAAGTGTTTTCACACCATAACCAGTATAAAAACCTGGTGCATAAATATGGTGTCTGTACCAAGGTCTTCTTGGCAAACCGTGATCTCTTGTAAGGGATCGCTCCATATCTTTAAGGATAAGATTAATTTCTTGAATTTTTTTCGCATCAGTGACTTCTTTTTTGGAAGCGCTTTCAAATTCAGTTGATTTTTTCTTCAATTCATTTAAAGCATTCTGAAGAGGTGCAAAATTGAAGTAAGGAACTTCATCCTTTGTTTGTGGAATAACTATTTTTTCATTTGGATTTGCGGCAAGTGCATACAAGCCATCATTTATCATCTTATTGTTTGTTTCAATTTCTTTTCTAAGTTTATCAGCTAGTTTGGTGACTTCTTCAAAATATCCATCTACTATTTTAGTAAAATGTTGAAATTCAAAGGGTAAAACTTCAGCGTTTGCAAGCCTAAGACTTGTTCTTCCTGCAACTTTTGCCAAAGCTATACCATACTGGAAATTTGGATCTTTGAATCTCTTAAAAAGTTCATAAGAATCATACATGGTATGGTATTCTCCCCCAGAACTCTCACCACCAAAACCCAAGTTGAATGAAGCTATACCTAAATGCTGGAAAAATGGAGAATAATCAGAGCCTGAGCCCAAAGCTGATAAATTATAATATGCCCATTTTTGTCCACCTCTAACAACCTCAGCTGCATTCCTTCTATCAAAAACAGAAACGCCTTTGACTGGATCATTCACCACTTGAGTTATCTCATTAAAGAATTTCTCAAGGGTATGCGATCCTCCGGCGCCCAGATAGCCTGCACCTGTTCCATCTGTATTGATATATGCCACTGCTTTTTTTCGAAGTTCATCCTGATTCGTCTCTACCCATTCTGTAGATCCCATCAAACCAGGCTCTTCAGCACCCCAAGCACAAAATTTCATGGTTCTTTTTGGTAAAATTCCTTTTTTTGCCAATTCTCCGATTGCTCTTGCTTCCTCCATCAATGCCACCAATCCACTAATTGGATCTGCAGCTCCATGCACCCATGCATCATGATGGTTCCCTCTTATCACCCATTCATCTGGATATTTGCTTCCTTTTAAAGTTGCAATCACATCGTAAGCAGGTGCTTGATCCCAATTGAATTCTAATTTCAATCTAACTTTTGCTGGACCAGGACCAATATGATAAGTAATTGGCAATGCACCCCTAAATTGTTCAGGGGCGACAGGACCTTTTAAGGCTTTCAAAAGTGGTAATGCATCATGATATGAGATGGGTAAAACAGGAATTTTAGTTAAGGATGTTGCCTCATTAAGTTCCAATCTTTTGGCAGAATCTGTAGAGCCATATCCGGGTGTCAAAGGATCCCCTGGAGCATAAGGCAAATCCATAACTGCTCCTCTTTGAACTCCATACTCATTTTTAAAAGGGCCAATAGGATATACATCCCCTCTATAATAACCATCATCTTCAGGATCAGAATAAATAATGCACCCAATTGCGCCTTTTTCAGCTGCTAATTTTGGCTTTATTCCTCTCCATGAACCTTGATATTTAGCAATAACAATTTTTCCTTTGACATCAATACCCAATTTTTCTAATTCATCATAGTCGGCAGGAATCCCATAATTAACAAAAACCAGTTCCGCAGTTACATCTCCATCTACAGAAAAACAATTGTAACCCGGAAGCGCTTCTGCTATTTGGGTAGAAGAAGCATCCCCTTCCACAGCAGGTTCTTTTAAACTGGCTGTGAATTTTTCTGGCTCAATCATTTCTAACAGTCTTAATTTGGGCGTTGGAAACAGCACATTAAATTTTTCCACTTTCACATCAAATCCCCATTCTGTAAATTTTGCGGCTACAAAATCGACCACCTTTTTATCGTATGGTGAACCTACGTGGTGTGGTCTTGCAGTCATATATTTCATCCATTCATCCAAATTATCAGCATTCAACATTTTGTCAAAATCTGCTTCTAGAGCTAATTGAGTTTTTGCACTCTCCTCAGAAAATCCCATGATTTTTGAAGATTGAGCATTTGTGTTAATATGGAAGAAACAAAATGATATAGAAAGGATTAGATACAATTTGCATGAATTCATAATAATAGTATTGATGAGGAAAATAAAATAAAACTTCATGGAAGTAAAAGTTTAGAAAATACTTTTACTTCCAGAAACTTGATAAAACTTAGTTGTAAAACTTTTGAAAAAACCCAAGAGGTCTGAAATTAACAAAAGTTAAACAATTGAAAAAGAGGAGTTAACCTTTTTTTGCCTTTTTAGCCTTTTTGTCAGCTTTTTTTTCTTTCGCACTTTTAACTGCTTCTTTTTTGACGTTTTTTTTCGCGTCTTGAGATTTTGCCATGATTACGTTATTTGATAATGATAAATACTATTCATAAAGGGTGTAAATTAATGAATATTTATTCTAATTTATCTCATCATAAAAGCATTAAATTCAATTAATTTGTCCGTATTAATCAGATTTGCTCCATTTTCTAGGAGAAAAGTCCAAACTCGCTCATTTTCAGGGGACGCCCAAAGTCTTAATTTTTTGCCTTGCTGATGAGTTTGGGAAACTAAGGTTAAAAATTTCTCCTTTTCCAGTGTATCAATACCACCTTCTCCTTTCCAAGTAAGGTACTTATTATAATTCTCACTTATTACGGGCATGTAAATAGAAGAAACATTTTTCTCAAGGTCTTGAGGTCTGCCATCCAGAAAAATCAATTTGTGATCATCATTTAATACTTTATCAATGGCTCTGTTTCCTGATAATACAATAGTTACATTCTTTTTGTTGAATTTTTCACCATCAGCAGATGAAAGTATCTCTTTGTACTTTTCTAATATTTGTTTTAATTTTTCGTAAGTAGCATTAGCCTCGGTCTTCACATCAACAAACAAATAAAAATCTCCTCCATATCTTTTATAAATTTCACCTTCATTGCTTTCAATAATTTGCTTTAAAGGCTTTAAATAAAGAGCTTCTAAAGTTTTTTCAGGATTAAGTTCTGCTGGTGCATCATGTGAAACGAAGAGTTCGTTATTAATAAGATGAACATCCGCTTCCACGGAAATAAATCCATTTTCGATTGCCTGAAACAAGGGTATTTCATGTTCATAATCATTGTGTGCGTGGCCAGGAATAGTTAAAATGCTTTGGCTGCAGGTAGATAATGTCATTAATAATGTGTAAAGAAGACTACGTGTTAAGGTCATAAATTTTTATTCTGAAAAGTAAGATAGTTATCTTCCAAGTTTATTTAGCCACTTTTGTTTTATTGCTAATGGCGAAATTACTCAATGTCCTGACTCAATGAAGCTAAAACATTAAACAGTTCTTCATTTGGAATTACTTTAATTTCCGTTGTGTAATTCATTCCTTGTTTTTTTAACAGCTGCTGAGTTTATAGCAAATAAATATCTTAAATTACAGCACATTTTATAGAAGAGTATCATTAATTGAAAATAATTAGTCTTTAATTTCAGAAGACCAAAAAAATTGTTTTTTATGCATTAAAAGTAGCTTAAATTAGTGTTACATTTTCAGTAGAAAACTAATCCTATAGCATATGATCTAATGAAGAAGGCCATTCGAAAAATAATCGTAGAACATATTAATCAATTCAAAAGGGCAGCAAAATATGTTTTCGTACACCCACAATGACATTTCATATACCATTGCAATTCCAGTATATCCTGTCAATATATTTGTCGAACATTTTGTTTTTATGAATGGTAATGGAATACAGAATCCTGAAAGACTTTTCCCAAATAACTTGACAGAAATCTTTTTTAATCTAGGCGATAAAGTAACTGGGAAAAATAATTGGGATGCTTCTACTCCTGAAATTAAGGACAACGTCGTTTCAGGTGTTCGTCATACTTTTTTTGAGTTTTATCCACCCAAAAATTTTAAAATGGCTGGATTGAGATTTACACTTTTCGGTTTTGGTCAATTATTTAAACAACCAGCATATCATTTTACGGATAATAATTTTTCAGCAAACGATGTTTTTGGAAAAGAAATGGAATTTATGCACGAACAACTTTACGAAGCCAAAGACTCAATGGGCATTTTTTTAATCCTGAATGAATGGATATTTAAACGATTATCAGATTTTTCGTTGCAAGAAATAACAAAATGGAATAAACTGGGGAAAATGTTCCACGAGCAAAATATACACATTTCTGAACTGATTGATAGGTATATGGGATATAGCCATAAACATTCTATTGAGCTGATCAAACAGTATTCAGGCCTTGGACCAAAGGAAATTAAAAATATCTATCGCTTTAATAAGATTCTTAAAGAGATTTCAACAAAACAAACTCAATCTTGGACAGGTTTTGCTTATGAAAATAATTATGCAGATCAAAGTCACTTTATCCGTGATTTTAAAAGGTACGCTGGTTATACCCCTAACGAGTATTTGAAATTGAAACCTCGAGAATATCATTCCAATAAGGTTCAAGCATAAAGATTTCTTCAGTAGGTAAATTTTCTTCTATACTTATTTACATCAGCACATTAATTTTGAACCAATAAATAAGTAAGCGAAGTATGAAAAAATTAATTTTTATTGGCATTGTTTTTTTAGCAGTTTGTGGGTGGGCTGTTTATCAGATCATTTTTAATTCAGTAAATACAATCACTCAAAGTGCAAAAAATTATTCATGGGCAGAATCAACATTATCAAAATCCGCCAATGAGTATTTTTGGGACCAATTCCACCTAGGAAATTACGACAGCATTCCAGTAATTCTAGAAAAACTTACCTCCGCTTATATAAACGATCCAAACGATATCCGTACTGTTACTCATTTGGCCTTTACGCATATGTGGGCAATTGCTGAACATCAAAACAGTAATAAAACAAGTACAATTGAGCATGCTACAATGGCACAAAAATATTTTGGCGAATCCTACCAAATGAATCCTCGTGATACAAGAATCCTTTCTTTTTTATCTTCTGTGAAACTAATCAATGGGTCTATAAGCCAAGATGATGGATTGTTGAAAGATGGATATTTGAATGGTCTAAAAGCAATCAGAGAGTGGAAAAGCTTCAGTGCCTTTTCATTGGCCTATACGATGAGCCGCCTCCCATATGCTGATCAAAAATATCAAGAAGCGATGGAATTAATGAGAAATTTAGCATTTGATTATGCAGCTAATTTTAATCCAAAGAGTAAAGAAACCCAGCAAGCAATTTCGGAAATGAAGCTTTTAAAAAACGAACACCTATCTAAAGACCGAGTTTTCTATAATTCTTGGGTTGCCCCTCACAATATTGAAGGTTTTTTTATGGCTTATGGCGACATGTTGGTAAAAAATGGAGATTGGGAAGAAGGTATAGATGTATATAAGCTCGCCAGATTTTCAGAACAGTACGATAGCTGGGATTACAAAGATATCCTTGAGAACAGAATCATAAATGCTAAAGCCAATGTTGAGATGTTTCGTATGGAAATTCCTCAAGGACAAAAAACTGAAATTGAAAATACATTGCTCATCCAAACCAAAATTTCTTGCCGAAGTTGCCACCAAATGAGTATACCTGATGTCAAAACATTTTTTACTAATTATGATGAAAGTAATTTGCTAACAAAAAGCTTTTATTTAGTTGAGAAATAAGTCTTTTATTGGCTATCAAATGAATGATTATAAAATAAAGATTTAAGTTAAATTGTGGAACATGCTCAGCAATCCATTGAAAAGCTGGCATGATCGGTTTTAAATTAATTAGAGAGACTATTTAAACTGTTGTTATTTCTACTTCATAGAATCATGGTAATTAATTTAGTATCTAGATGCTCTCTAATCTTAACTTAATCACTTTAATAGTTTTATAAAAGTAAAGGAGAGGAAGAAATTAACAAAAAGTAAATTTCAGTGTTTTCGAATTTAATGCAGGAAAATTTAAAATGATAATTTGATTAAGATGCTTAACCTTCCTAGATATATCTAATTATAAATCTTTTCCTCTTTGTTAAAAAGTGAATATTATTTTCATTTAGCAAGTAAAGACCAATTTCAAGGAAATGATACAAGACTATCAAATAGTTTATACTCAACAAATGGTAAAAATTTCAAGCATGGCAAACTTTTTTTATTTATCTTGGATTCTCATAATTCTAAAAAACTATGGATGGGAAATTTTGAAGGTCGAATGCACACTGTAGCTGACCGACCTGTACAACAGTTTCGGGGACAAGCAATTCAAGAAAAAGCGGAGGATGAAGGCCAAAAAGAGCAAAAAGGGCAAGAGCAATTACATCAATTTGCACCTCCTCCTTTTCAACTAAAAAGCCAGACGGTTCAGAAACAAGAGTCTCCAGAAGAAGACGAAATGCTTCAAGGTAAATTTGAAGGCAAAATAAATGCAGGTGGTGCAGGTCAACCTTTCCAATTAAAGGAATCAACTGCAAATGGTGGATTGCCTGGTCAGCTAAAATCAGGTGTTGAAAAACTTTCTGGTTTTTCAATGAATGATGTGAATGTTCACTATAATTCTGACAAACCTGCCCAATTGAATGCGCATGCATACGCTCAAGGCACTGATATTCACATTGCTTCAGGTCAAGAGAAACACCTACCTCACGAAGCCTGGCACGTGGCCCAACAGAAACAAGGTCGGGTAAATGCCACAACTCAAGCCAAAGGTGTCAATATAAATGATGATACTTCTCTAGAAAAGGAAGCTGATGTGATGGGTGAAAAAGCTATGAATGTGCAAACTGATTCTTCTTCTGACCAAAGTATTCAGAAAAAGTCTAGTTCCCCATTTTCAGCTATCTCACAATTATTTTCAAAGGTGGTTCAGATGGTCAAACCTGCTAGCAAAGCAGCAGCAACTGCAAAAATCAATGCATCTGGAGAATACTACAAAAATGGCGTCATTGGGGGTGGTAAATATTTTGGAAATAATGAAAAAAGACTTCCACAGGGTACAGGAAGAAATAGGATTACTTATAAAGAATATGATGTGAATCCATATACAGGAAGAAACAGAGGTGCTGAGCGAATTGTAAAAGGAAGTGATGGAAGGATTTGGTATACCTCGAATCACTACAAATCATTTACTGAAATTACCTAAACCGATAACTTTATGGACAGTTTTATGATTATCGAAACTGAAGAAAGTTTCGAATCGGAGAAGACAGCTTTGATAGAAAGTGGCGATTATAGTGAATCAGATCTTTTCTATAAAATTGATGGCTCAGCTTGTACTTCAAAATCTTCATTCTTCAACCATTTTTCTCAAGAGTTAGATTTTCCTGACTATTTCTCCAATAATTGGGATTCTTTTATGGACTGTTTGCAAGACAGTATCTTGTCTGAAGGTAAAAATGTTGCGATTTATATTGAACATATGGATCAATTGCTGCGTCAAGACTTGAGAAGTTTATATCTTTTCTATGATGCTTTATACAATTTTCGAGAAAATTCGACTGAAGCACTAATTACCATTTATTTAAACTTCAACCAAAATTAAGTTTCTTATTATCTGTGATAATTTGAAAATTTAAGGTCGTTTCCACTTCACAACTTGGATTTGGGACAGAATCATTTTAGCAAATACAAGCGATAAAACAAAAAAAGCCCTGCCTTAGCAGAGCTTTTTTTGTTGACTCACAAGGACTCGAACCTTGAATGACGGTACCAAAAACCGTAGTGTTACCATTACACCATGAGTCAATTGCCATCATCT
>JAHEAQ010000006.1:115267-116493 GCA_024642705.1 Bacteroidota bacterium
AAACAAAAAAAGCCCTGCCTTAGCAGAGCTTTTTTTGTTGACTCACAAGGACTCGAACCTTGAATGACGGTACCAAAAACCGTAGTGTTACCATTACACCATGAGTCAATTGCCATCATCTATTTGATAACGGAGTGCAAATTTATAACAAAATTTTAATTCTCCTATGTCTTCACAAGAAAATTTTCTCTTTTGGCTTGTTTGCTGCAATATTATTTACGCGTTCAAGCTGTTACCTCAATACTTTCAACCAGAATTTCATAGAGAAAATCATGAAATTCTTCAAAATCTGGTAAATCATTGTGGCGACCTCCATGAATGGTATGAAGAACGGCTCTATCCATATTTTCCTCATACAATTTTTCCCCTTGTCGATAACTAATCAAATTATCTTTATTGCCATGAATAATATGTATTGGACATTGCACATTTTTAAGAAATTGATTCGTTGGAATCTTGTATCTCGACAACCAATCTATGGGAATCCAAAATCCCCATCGCTTCATATTAAAGTTAAAACTGTAATATGGAGAATCCAAAATCAACATTTTAGGATTGTTCCAAGAAGCAATTCTTGCTGCAACACCGCTGCCAAATGAACGACCTAAAATAACTGTATTTTTTTCTTCATATTGAAGGGCTAATTTCTTATACAAAAACTGTGCATCACTATATAAAATCGCCTCATTTCTTTTTCCTTTGCTTTTACCAAAGCCTCTATAATCAACCATGAAAAAATCATAGCCTTTGCCAACATAATCTTTTGCAAACTTCCCCCATCCCTTGACACTCTTTGAATTTCCTTTGAGAAAAAAAACCACGCCTAATGCATTTGGAATTTTGAAATGGATGCCATTAATTGTTCCTCCATCTTCCATATCGAAAAGCACCTCTTCAAACGGAAATGGATATTTGTATTGAAAATTTTGGGGTAATATCTCCGGCCTAAAGAAAAAATAATGCTGAAATAAATAAAAAAACAATAAGAGGCAGGCATATAAAATGAGAAATGCTATTAGAATCTTGATTATCATGTTTTGATTGAAAGATATTTTCTCAATATATGAATTTCTTTTTCTTTAGAATAATTTTATCGAATTTCCAAAATCAGTCTTATGACTTAAACCCGCATTATGCATTAGACATTCTATTCCTACTGGAAATGAATGCAAAATATACCGCTGCACTAAGTTTTGGTCATGCACCATAGTGGTAACTATGATTTA
>JAHEAQ010000051.1 GCA_024642705.1 Bacteroidota bacterium
TCATTGGCTAAATTTATTTTTAAGTCTCTGCATTCAAGTATGCATATCAAATAAATTAAAATTCACCCTGAATTTTAACTTTTGAAGCTTGAAACATAGACTTGAGACCAATTAATTACTTCATCTCAGAAGAAGGAATCAACTGAGCACTTAAATCTGGATCTCCCATATCTTTATCCAATGGGAACATTGGTCTTATAATTCTCTTATGGTTCAATCTTTCCAGATCTTGGTCCACACCTCCTGGTGTCTGTGCCATTATCCATCCCGCTCTCATATCATACAATTCAGGCACCAAATATCCAATTTTGACCACAACTATATCAGATTCTCTAGGATTAAGACCCAAATTTGTAAAATCCGATTCTTTGTGATATGGTTTTCGCTTTTTCGTTACAATAACATGAACACTTCCAACTTTTACTACAACTTCCGTTTCTGCATTGATGTCACCGTGTTCAATTGCTTCAATTGTTCCTACCAACTTGATTGGAGGTGAAAAGCGAAAATCTACTGCTGCTCCTGCAAGCGCATCTATCTTTGCACCCACACCTAATTCAATTGCTTTTTCTACAAATTCAGGCCCAGGAATTGAGGCATAAATCAACGAAGGTCCTTTTGAAGATTTAAATTCTGACCGTTTTAATATTTCATTCAGCGTCCAAGTAACATCTCCAGCTCCTCCTGCTGTTGGATTGTCGCCCATATCGCTGATAATAAATGGATGTGTTTTGCTTTGAAGAGCTAAATCCAAACTTTCTTTAAGCGTTGCGGTAGGAGCAACAAATTCAAATTCAGACCTCACATCCCAAAAACTCTTAGCCAAGCTTTCAGCACCGGCGATTACTTTTTCTTTATCATCACCTGTAACCATTACAACGGCATGGTTCCGTGGTTCATCAGCCCAAGCATATCCTATCCATATTGCTGCATCTATTATACCCTCTTGATCTGCAATTGGACCAACCTTAGCATATAGACTCTTTCCTGGTTCAATCCTTGTACTTGTTTTTTCCCCAGGTAATAAAATTGGCACTGGAATCCATGCTTTATACAACGGTTTTCCTTTTCCACTTTCGATTCTTTCCAACAAATTATCAACTGCTCTCTTTTTGGATTCTATAGCATCTTCATGTGGCGCCATCCTGTAACAGGTAATCAAGTCGCTATTCTGTGCCAATCTTTTAGATACATTTCCGTGCAAATCCATCGAAGTGGAAATAATGGTTTTTTCTCCTACAACTTCTCTGACTTTGATGATAAAATCTCCCTCAGGGTCATCTAACCCTTCCACGCTCATTGCTCCATGAATGTCAAAAAAAAGTCCGTCATACGGCAAACTATCCTTTAGCATTTTCAAAGTTTTATTTACCAAAGATTCGTATGCTTCAGCTGTAACAATTCCCCCAGGTAAAGCATGAGCTCTCAATGTAGGAACCCAGTTGGCTCTTTTCCTATCTAAGGAATCTTGAGATAAAAAAGGGTAAAAAGAGAAAACATCCTCTTTTTCTTTTGCATGAAAAGCTTCCTCTTCAGTAACGGCAGGAGAAAAAGTACTGGACTCAATCGCTAAACCAGCAATGGCAATTCTTGGAAGATCTTGATTACTGCTATTTTTTATTTCCGATTCTGAACAACCTCCAATCAAAAATAAAATAAGAATAACAAAATACAATTTGGACATGGGCTTTCTATTTAGTAGTTGAATAATGTTAAAAAATGAAATGATAAGGACTCCAATATAGGTCTAATGAATTAATTATACTCTAAAATTGTACCTGACTTTAAGTAATAATTTTTGATTTTCAACTTGCCAACGATCTGTAATATCGTTGAAAGTATTATGATTGAAAACGAAAAAAATATCTCCAAAAGGAGAAAAAATCCAATGAACTCTAGCATTAATTCCAAGCGTTCGGCTATCGGTATCATATTGCAAATAAGAATTCAGCTGAAGATCTGAATTAATGTTAAGTCTTATTCTAAGTCCTGCCAAAGTTTGCGTAAAATCCCCCCAAGGCAAATGCCCAACATTTCTGACACCGCTAAATTCAAAAGTTAACAAAGAGGATGGATTCCAATTCAATTCAAGTTCATATTCATCCAACCAACCATTATAAAAAGATCCAAACCACCATGAAGCTTGACCATTCAACCTCCTTTTTGCAGCATATTGAGCTTCTATTCGGTATCTTATAAAATGATATTCATCTTGAGGGATAACAATTCCATCAACTATTTCAAATGATTCAAAGATGTTCTCTCCAGTTGGATTAATATTGGCTTCTATTCGGTCTCCACTTTCCAACCTCCAATTTATCGGGGCAGTAAAAACATTGTAAGATTGCCATGGGCCCGATATGCTTTTAATGTATGAAGCAAAAACCTCATGAAACATTTGACGAATCCATGGCAAATCAGGTCTTGGAGCGTAGGTTCCACCAAATCTATAGTATTCAATTCCTCTTCTAGGCACAAAGCCCAAAGATGGGTCAAAATCCTTTCCAATCCGAGAATAAGTTAAAGCAAGATCCCATTTATCATTTGGATAATCCAATTTAAAACCCAAAGCAGATTTATCGGATAATAAATCTTCTCGATTGGTATAAAGCCCCCAAATGCCAGCAATAAAATTCTTATCCCCATTAAATCTTGTAGTTTGATAAGCAAAATCAGCTCCTGACATAAAGCTCCCATCTCTATTCAATGGATCACCCACCGTGCCTATAAAACCAAATGAACTTTCCTTTAATATATTTTGCCTAACTCTAAACACACCCATATTTGAAGGTCCAATATTTTCTCCCTTAGCTTGAAAGGATCTTGTCCTCATTCCTAAGCCCCCAAAAGCCGTTTTACCTACTCTTCCATTAACTTTTGCTCCTGCCCATACTGGTACTTCGTTCCCTTCATAAAGTCCAATTCGGCGACTAAAAAAGGGAAGTACTGTCCTGTTTCCTGTCCCAAATCCAAATTCAAATATGTCAGAACCTTCCAAGAAGAATGACCTTTTCTCTGGAAAAAATAGCGGGAATCTTGTAAGATTAGTTTGACGAGTATCAACTTCAGTTTCGGCAAAATCAGTATTTACGGTGAGTGTTGCGATTGCATTTGGTCCAAGTCTTTGACTTGCATCAAGGCTAGGTTCAAATCCAATTTCGACTTTTTCATTAATTGCTGATTTGCTTAATTTTCCAACCAATGATGGTCGAAAATTGAGCCCTAAACCATAATTAAATTCAGGTAAATTGGTTAAAAGTCCTGCACGACTTGTTTGTATGAACCATTGATCCCGTTGAACATTGGTCCATCTTATTGTTTCCTGGTTACGTTGAATTCTTCTTTCAACATTGAATCCCCAAGTTTTTAGATTTTTTTTAAAATAAATGCTCTGTATTGGAATTTTGATTTCAACGGTCCATCCAACATCATTAACAGCTGATGATGCTTCCCAAATGGCATCCCAATCATCATTTTCTGACTCTCCTCTATTTGAAACCAACGCATCATATCTCGCTCCATTTGCATTAACAGCAAAAATATATCCTGATTGTCCGTCCAAAAATGGATCTAAAACAATCTTTATATGATCTTCATTTTTTAAGTCTGTATCTCTTAATTTTGAAAATCTGACGATCTCTTCAGGATTTGAATCTTTGCATTCTATTCCAATTATTAAGAATCTTTCATTTGCTAAAACCTTTACTATGGTGCCAAATGATGGTTTGCCTTTTTCAATTGGCTCGGTAGTTAAGAATTGATCTATGAAAGGAGCAGTGGTCCAATCACTTTCAACTAATTGTCCATCAATTTTCAAATTTTCAGTTATTGAACCTACCTCTAAACTTGCACGTTCTTCATTTTGAGCGTTTATAAAACCGCTCAAGCAAAACAAATGTATGGATGTAATAAAAGCAAATCGATTCATAAAGTCCTAAATAAATCAATAAAGATAGGAAGATAATATTCTTAATCTTTCAATCCCGAACGCGGGTTAATTTATTTTAAACTTAATTAAAGAATCAAAAAAATTACACACTCAATTAAGCTTACTGAAAATTTATTGAAGTCTAATTGTTATAAGAAACTTGTGAAATTCTAAAGCAATCCTTTGATAATGTCTTCCTCAGTAATTCCTTCAGCTTCTGCCTTATAATTTCTTACAATTCTATGCCTTAATACATAGTTTGCAATGGCTTGTATATCAGAAATATCAGGGGAATATTTTCCGTTTATTGC
Source organism: Bacteroidota bacterium (assembly GCA_024642705.1). Taxonomy (GTDB): domain Bacteria; phylum Bacteroidota; class Bacteroidia; order Chitinophagales; family Saprospiraceae; genus Portibacter. The sequence goes on from JAHEAQ010000051.1 coordinate 4,240, forward strand.
CGCATGGCACTTTGCCCCTAAAACTAAATATTGAGATGCCCTTGGTCCTGCACCCCAAGAAATGTAATTGTTAACCTGATCAGTTGAGCGTGCTGTGTTAGGCCTTGTTTTACTTACCAAAGAAACTGCATACTCCAAAACATTATCAGTGATTGGAATTTTTCTTATCAATTCTTGAAAAAATAAAATCTCTTCAGATGTCACAATATGATTCAATTCAACTTTAGTGGCCGAAGTCGTCCTTTTCACAACTTGCAATTCTTCCTCATAACTTGGATAATCCAAAGGTATATTGAACATAAATCTATCCAATTGTGCCTCTGGCAATGGATAGGTGCCTTCTTGCTCTATTGGGTTCTGTGTTGCCAAAACAAAAAATGGTTTTGGTAATAAATGTTTGATGCCGCTAATTGTTACATGTCTTTCCTGCATGGCTTCAAGCAAGGCAGCTTGAGTTTTTGGAGGTGTTCTATTGATCTCATCAGCCAAAACGATATTTGCAAATAAAGGCCCTTTATTGAATTTGAAATGTCTGGAATCATCAAGGATTTCTGAACCAGTAATATCTGAAGGCATTAGATCTGGTGTAAATTGAATTCGTTTGAAATCCAACTCCAAAACTTCTGCTATGGTGCTTACTAATAAAGTCTTTGCCAATCCAGGTACACCAACCAATAAACTATGTCCATTGCTAAACAAGGATATGATAACTGCACGAACCACTTCATTTTGGCCAACAATCACTTTTCCTATTTCTTTCGAAAGTTTCTGATAAGATTGAGCTAAATAATCTACTGCTTCTACTTCTGATTTAAATTCTAATGCCATAATTCAACTTTCATTTCTTTAAAAGGACAAAAATATAAAAACACTGCTTTCTAACGTGTATTGTTTCAAAATTGTTTTGCAATATAAGTCCCATTATGGACAATCCCACTCCCAATCGGCAATTTCGTAATTTCCATCGACGAATGAAAAATGCCACCATTCCGTTCTAATGCCTTTAAATCCGTACTTAACCATCAAATTATTTAACAATTTTCTATTTCTAAGAACCTCCTTAGAATGATTATAATTATCTGTATGGGCTTCTATTCCAAAATAATCGTAAGGCGTTCCCATGTCTAAATAATTACCTTTTTCATCCATGATGCTCAAATCAATAGCCACTCCTCGATTATGCATAGATCCTTTTTCAGGTGGAGTCACATAATTTGGATTTGGCACTTTGTCCCATAATTTTTGTTGAATTGGTGCGGGCCGATAGCAATCAAATAATACAAGTTTATAATTGAATTGAGCCAATGATTGTGCAACTTTTTGCAAAGCCAAACCTGCAGATTTTCTTAAGTAACATTTTCCACAATCGTACATTGCTTCCTTCACAAAATTATCAGTAGTAGCATACTTGATGTCAAGGTGCTGAGTTCGATTTTCCGGAAATTCTACCCATCCTTCAATTTCCTCTGCTAAATCAGTGGTTTCAATTTTTTCAGTAATTATTTGTTTGTCAGTATTACTTGCATCATTTACAGCATTGCAGGAAATGAAGAACAGAAAAAATGCTATAACAATTATTCTATCCATTGATGATATTTAAAAATTCTTGTTCCGTAAGAATTTGGACTGTCCCAATTTCTTCTGCCTTTTTTAATTTAGAACCCGCTTTTTCGCCAACCACTAAAATATCCAAATTTGAACTTACTGCGCTTATGTTTTTTGCCCCTGCTTCTTCAGCCATCAATTGAGCTTCTTTTCGATTCATTTGATATAAAGTGCCGGTAAACAAAATCGTTTTATCCTTCAAAGGAGCGTCATCTTTAATTTGTTTTGGTTTGTCAACCTCCAATTGGTGTAAATTAACACCATAAGATTCCATTCTTTCTAATAATTTTATGTTGGCTTCATTTCTAAAGTAAGCAGAAACATTATCGGCAACAACGGGACCGATATCTTTTATGTTGGTAAAATCTTCGATTTTCCATGTTTTCAATTCCAAAACATGTTCAATTTTTTCTGCTATAACTTTTGATGCTTTTTTTCCCAGATGATGGATTGCTAGACTATTTAACAATCTATGAATAGGGTTGGATTTAGCTATATCTATTGCAGATTTCAAATTGTCAGCCGATTTTTGTCCAAAACCTTCCAATTGAGAAATAGCATCATAATCTAAATTATAAATATCAGAAATGTCTTTTAACCAGCCTAATTCATGGAATCTTTCAATATATGATTTTCCAAAACCGTCTATATTCATCGCATCTTTGGATATATGGTGCACCATTCGTTGAATGACTTGTGCTTCACATAAAAAATTAGTGCATCTCCAAACTGCCTCATTTTCAATCCTTGTTAATACTTGTTCGCAAACTGGGCAATGCTTAGGATATTCAATAATTTGCTCCGTTCCATCCCTTAGTTCAGGAAATGACTTCACTATATATGGAATGACATCACCAGCCCTTTCAACTAACACCGAGTCGCCAATTCTGATGTCTTTTGACTTAATAAAATCTTCATTGTGCAATGAAATGGATGAAACTGTCACGCCTGCCAATTGAACTGGAGTTATTTTTGCAACTGGTGTCACTGCTCCAATTTTTCCCACTTGATATTCAACTTTTTCTAATTTAGAAGTGGCTTGTTTTGCTTTAAATTTATATGCTATTGCCCATCGTGGGTGGTGTTGTGTAAATCCACATTTTTCCTGGAGTTCGAATGAATTGACTTTGACCACCATTCCATCGATTTCGTAGGCATAGGTATCCCTCTTTTCTTGCCATTCGGCACAAAAAGCAATGGCCTCATCAATTCCGGCACATAGTTTTCTTTCTTGTTGAGGGATCTTAAACCCAAGTTGAGTAAGGATATCCAAACTTTTCATATGTGTTCCTAGTTCAGGAATTATGTCTTTACCGTTGGCATCAACCGCATAACCAAATTGAAAAACAAAAGTTTCTATACCTCTTTCTCCGGTCTGATTTGCATCTTTCATTCTCAAACCGCCTGTTGCTGCATTTCTAGGATTAGCAAATAATGGTAATCCTTCCTCTTCTCTTTTGGCATTTACTTCATTAAATATGTCTTTTCTAATTAAAGATTCTCCTCTAAGTTCTGCTTTCTGAATTTGAAGCTTAGAAAATTCAGCCCTTAAAGGTAGTGATTTCATTGATTTTGCATTTGCAGTCATTTCTTCCCCTTCATTCCCATTTCCTCTTGTTGCAGCTCTGACCAATAAATCATTTTCATATATAAGTGCAATACTTCCTCCATCAAATTTCGGTTCCACCGAATACTCTATGGTCTCCGCTTCTTCGATATTACACAGTTTTCTTATTTGTCGATCAAAATCATTTAAATCTTCAGCATTGTAAGAATTATCCAATGAAAGCATGGGAATAATATGCTGAACAGTAGGGAAATCGTTTTTCAGATCACTTGAAACTCTTTGAGTGGGAGAATCAGCACGAATTATGGAAGGTTGATCATACTCTAACTTTTCTAAAGCTTTGTATAAACTGTCATATTCAAAATCTGAAATTAAAGGATTGTTTTGAATGGAATAACTCCATTCGTGAAAATGTAAAACTTTAATTAAAACATCCAGATCATCCTTCAAAATTTGCCTTGATAACAAAGACTTACTTAATTCAAAAAGTGATTTTATTTCTTTTTCTGTGTACATATTTAGTCCGAATTAAACTGAAAAATTACAAAAATAACAGTTGGAACGGTGAAGATGCAAAATGGCATTATTTATTTCAAAAGTGCAGCATAAAAGGGAATTAATTGATCTGCCATTTTTTTATGATCATTGATATCAGGATGAAACCCACATCCATTAGGAGCCATAGTTTCAAATTCAAAAATTGAAATTTCACGATCTTTATTAAACTTTTGCTCCACCTCTTTCAAACAATTTAATAAAATTTCAGCTTTTTCCCCTGAAACCATTGGGCTTGTAAGCAAAGCAACTTTGGTATCGGGATAGGACTTGTAAATATCATCTACAAAATCAATATAATTTTTTAGATATTTAGCCCTATCGAATGGTAATCGAGGTTTTGTTCCATCTCCTTCAGAGAGATCATTGGTTCCAATGCAAATACTTACGATGTCTGGTTGATTTTGTTCCTTATAAACTTTTGTTGAATCAATATTAAGATAAAGATTACGATAGACTTGAGGCATGATTGGCTCCTCAATATTTTCATCATTCCAATTTCTATACATCCCAATTCCAGAAACCGAATTCAAAATAAAATCAGTATTTAATGTTCGAGCCACAATTGCTCCATACGAAAAATAGGCATTATGTTGATCATACCATTCCCCTGTATCACACGGAATTTCTTCAGTATCGGCGCCCATTCCAGAAGTTATTGAGTTCCCTATAAATTCGATTCTAGGTCTGTCTAATTTTTGAAAAACTGATAAATTTTGGGCATCTATGCCGTGGAAGTTTATAGTTCCATTTGAAGCTTCCGTTGCTTTAAAAACAACAATTTTGTTATTCTTTTTTTGGGGCAATTGAAACGCAATCTTATTGAGTTTGTCTACTTCAAGACGGTATCTTTTTAGATATTCTCCATTGATTTCAATTGAAACATAATTATGGGATCCAGTTCCACATGAAAGATAAATATTTACAAAATCTCCATTTACTAAAAAGTCGACGGAAGAAGCTGAATTTATTAGAGCAACCGTGCTGTCATTTAAAATTTCAGTTCTTCCTTTGTATTCAAATTCTGTCGAATTACTTGAATAATAATTTAGCTTAACTACATTGTTCTGCTTGCAAGAGAAAAATATAGAAAAGGTTAGAATTATGGAAATCAAATGAAATTTCATACAAAAGATTGGACTTATTGAAATAAATGGATTAAAAAAAGCTTTTCTCAGGGTTTTTGCCAATTACACCGCGAAAATAATCTTCAATAAATTTCATGTCATCTTCGATATTTCCAGTAGGATAAAACAAATCACTGAACTCAAGAATTTTATCTTTGAAATTAAGTTTCATCATTTGAATTGGCACTTTAGCTTTTAAAGCAATATAATAAAATCCAGTTCGAAATTTTTCTACCTTTTTCCTAGTTCCTTCAGGAGCTAAGAAAAAATTAAACTTTTCTTTTGAATTGAATATTTCAACAATACTATCAACCACATTGCTATTCTTAGAACGATCCACTGGAACTCCTCCGACTGCGCGAAGAAACCAACCTAATGGTGGTTTGAAAAGCGAATTTTTACCAGCAAATTGAATATTAGCTTGAACTGCAGATCTAGTTATCAACCCAAGAAATAAATCTATGGACGATGTATGAGGAGCTGCTATCATTACTTTTTTATCAATATGTTTAGCATATTGACCTTTAAATTTCCAGCCCCAAATTTTTAAAATTGATTTGCTTATAAACGACCCTATTTTGCTCATATAAGTTTAAATTTATAAATAATAACTCATTTGATTAAACCAATGCGTTAATAAATTGTCAAATTAATGAATCCTAAAGTCTTTCATGAATACAGAGGAGGAAGTCATAAAAAATATTCAGAGTGGAGTTGATGTCGAGAAAGGCTTCAAATTTCTGGTACAATTGTATCAGGAAAAGATTTATTGGCACATTAGATCAATCATGAAAAGTCATGAAGATACTAATGATGTGATGCAAAATACTTTCATTAAAGCGTACAAAAATATCAACAGCTTTAAAAATGATGCAAAATTCTATACCTGGTTGTATAGGATTGCAACAAATGAAAGTTTAAATGCATTGAAAAAAAATAACAAAATTGGCGTTGTAGGAATGGATGAACCTGAGGGAATAATGAAAGAAGTTCATTCTGACCCATATTTTGATGGTGATGAAGCGCAAATTATTCTTTTGCAAGCCATAGCATCATTACCTGAAAAACAGCGATTGGTGTTCAACATGAAATATTATGACGATATGAGTTATAAAGATATTTCAGAAATATTAAATACATCGGTGGGAGCGTTAAAAGCGTCATTCCACCATGCAAGTAAAAAAATAGAAGCTTTTGTAAAGAGTATGTCATATGAATAAAGAAGGTAAATACAATTTCGATTCAGATTTCGATCAATGGTTGCAAAAAAACAACCCCAAAAAAGGAATGAGTGTGCCTGAAGGATATTTTGAGAATTTTTCTGATGATTTGATGTCCAAAATTGAATTCAATAAAATAGATGCACCTGTTTCTCGTCATTTATTAAGTATTAAATCCAAGTATTATATAAGCGCTATTGCGGCGTCCATAATTTTACTTGTTGCAAGTATTATTTTCTTTCCACAAGAAAAAGATAATATTGTATTGACAGATTTAGCAGCGGATCAGACTTGGGGATATGTAATAAATAATGCTTCAGAATTGAGTATGGAAGAGATTTCTGAATTTTCTGAAATAGATGAAGCAATTACAGATTTAGAAAAAGAATTATATGGTAACAATATATCAGAGCATTTTATTGACGACCAAGACATTGATTTAATTGAAGAAATTTACCAATAAACAGTACAAAAATGAAAAAATACATAGCATTAATAATAGCTTTTGGATTTAGTTTATCAGTTCACGCCCAAAACAAAAACTCGGAAAGAGACGAACGAATTAAATCGCTTAAAATCGCATTTATAACAGAAAACTTAAATTTAAGTCCTTCAGAATCGGAAAAATTTTGGCCAGTTTACAATCAATTTGAAACTGCTGAAGATCAATTAAGATCAAAGTATCATCCAACAAAACCTGTCGAAGAAATGACGGATGCAGAAGCATTAGCCTTTCTGGATGGAAGAATTAAGGCAGATGAACAACTTTGGAAACTAAACAAAAAATACATTTCAGATCTAAAGGATATATTATCTCCAAAACAAATAGCTGCTTTAGTAAACATTGAAAGAGAATTCAAAAAGAAAATGTTGAGGTCTATTCAGGAAAATCGAAAAGGAGGAAAAGATGGAGACAGAAAGTAATGGACTAAATTGGTATAGACAACCATACACAATTAAAAAAAACTACCATTTTTTAGTTATATAAGGATAACGTATAGCATATTCTTTTTCAATCATTTGCTTTAATTTCGCCCTTAAACCCTCAATATTTTCTTTGGTTACAGCAGAAATCAAAATTGATTCTGCATCAAAATTATGTTCAAGATTTTCTTTTAACCCACTTTCAATCTGTGACCGTTCCTCTTCTGTCAAAAGATCATCAAATTCATTTGTTCTATACAAATCTATCTTATTAAAAATAAGAAGTGTAGGTTTATTAATTACTTCCAAAGACTTCAATGTCGAATTAACCGTATTGATTTGATCTTCATGCTGCGGGTGTGAAATGTCAACTACATGCAGCAAGATATCAGATTCTCTGACTTCATCTAAAGTGGATTTAAAACTTTCGATTAAGTGATGTGGCAATTTTCGAATAAATCCAACTGTATCTGAAAGTAAAAAAGGAACAGTATCTAAAACTACTTTTCGAACAGTTGTATCCAAGGTAGCAAAAAGCTTGTTTTCAGCAAAAACTTCTGATTTGCTTAACATATTCATCAAAGTAGATTTCCCCACATTCGTGTACCCAACTAAGGAAACTCTCACAAGATCGCCTCTATTTTTTCTTTGGGTCTGATTTTGTTTATCTATTTTCTCTAATCGCTCCTTTAATTTGGCGATTTTATCTCTGATGATCCGTCTATCCGTTTCAATCTCCATTTCTCCTGGTCCCCTCATGCCAATTCCGCCCCTTTGTCTCTCTAAGTGGGTCCAAAGACCTCTTAATCTTGGCAACAAATATTGTAACTGGGCTAATTCTACTTGAGTTTGAGCTTGAGCCGTCTGAGCTCTACTAGCAAAAATATCCAATATCAAAGATGATCTATCTACGATTTTCACCTTTAACTCTTCTTCAATTATATTTGTTTGCTTGCCGGTTAAATCATCATCGAAAATTACTAGATCTATTTCCCGATCTTCCATATAAGTCTTAATTTCCTCCAATTTTCCACTACCAATATATGTTCGAGAATCAGGATGATTCATTTTTTGAATAAATGTTTGAATAGCTTGAGCCCCTGCAGTATTTGCAAGGAATTCTAATTCTGCAAGGTATTCTTCAACTTCAGCAGTAGTTTGTCCATCCCTTACCACTCCGACAAGGATTGCATTTTCGACTTTTTTCTCAAGCCCTTTTTTCTTTTCCTTACCTATTTGCCAATTATCGCTCATAATATTTATTGTAACCAGATTTCTGGATTTAATGTTTTGTTGTTATTCCAAATTTCGAAATGTAATTCAGAAAGATTGTTCTTTTCGTCCAAGATTCCTAATAAATGACCTTTTTCTAAATCTTCACCTTGAACTACATTAACAATACTTAATTTTGAATATACCGTATAATATTCATTGTGATCCATAATAATCATTTTCCCATATCCTGCCATATCAGTTACTGCAACAACTTTTCCGCTAGTTACTAAATGAACTTCTGATTTCCGAGGCGCTCTTATATCAATACCATTATTACTGATAAACAAATTTTTAATGGTCGGATGCTTTTGCTTCCCATACGGAATGCTTATGATTCCGCCTGAAACTGGCCACATAAGTTTTCCTTTCAAATTCTGGAAGTTCTTTTCATCAATTGAAACTATTTTTTTTGCATCTAAATCAAAACTCGAATTAATTATATTTTCAATAGCCACATTCATTCTTTCTCTATCAATTTTCTGATTTTTCAAAGCCTCTTTCAATGCTGTTTCATCTTCTTTTAAAGAAGCAATCATTACTTTTTGTTTGTCCTGTTCATTGGTTAAAAGTTGAGATTGGTTTTCAACTTCCTTCAGAATTTCAGTTTTTGAAGCTTTTTCTGTATTCAACCGCTCAATACCAACAATCAATTTATCTTTTTGGACATTAATGTCATCCATTTTATGGATTACAAATTGTTTCAGTCTATTGTAATAATTTGTTTTTAAAAAACTCGTGCCCAATGACTCAGAGGATAGAACTGCCACAATAGGATCTTTCATCATTCTATCCCGATACATTGCTTGAAGTACAAGTCTATACTGAATTTTTAAGCTATCGATACGTACTTCGGACTGCAGTTTTTCTTTAGAGATCACTTCTATACTAGAATCAATTAATTTGATTTCTTTTTGGATTTGATCAAGAAGTTTTTTTCTATTATTAATTTGTCTTTCTAGAATGTTCAAATCTGAAAGCAAGGTTTTTTTATTCAGGGAAGTTTCTTTCAACAATAAATTTGTATCATCAATTTCCTTAATTATTTCAAATCTAATAGATTCAATTTCTTTCCGATCTTGAGCAAAAGAACTTGCAAATAATATAAAAAAACTAAAACTTCCTAAGAGTATACGAATCGGGAATGTCAAATTTGAGTGACTTTTCAATGTTTAATTCAGGCTTTGAAAATTTAATTACTACTTCAGTTTCTTGACCATCTTTTTCGTCTAAGATGATACTGCGAAAATAGGAAAATATTTGATCTTCAAATAATTCTTTATAATCTCCATAGGTCAAATTTGTTTCCGTTTTTGTTGCAGAATCAACAATATGAGTCTTTCTTAATTTAAAGTCTTTAGAAGATATACTGTGTTGGACAAAATATTCATTTAATTCTGGAAATACCAAAATCGTATCCCTGGCTAAAAATTTTATAGCATTCTTTTTTTCAGCTAAATAAGGATTTCCTAAAATAAAATCTTCCAGAAATGGATAGTTTAATTCGAACCCAATTTCTGAAGAAACCTCGCTAAATGAAAACTTGCCATATGTTTTTTGAATTCTTTCCATAAAAAACAAAGAATCTTTGTTTACAAAAAGTCGGCCTACTTCAAAACCCAACTTTGAAATTGAAATCCAAATTGCACTATCTTGTACAATCCTAAATTTGGCATTAGCAGAACCATTGAATACTGCGGTTTTAATATCAAGATTTGCATTTGCATTGAAACTTGAAAAATCAACACGTTGTGATTTTATTTTTTCTAATGCTATTACGGAATTCTTTTCAAAGCTTGCATTGGCATCTTTTAATTTTTTAGAACCGGTACAAGAACCAATTAGCAATAAAACGAAAAAAAAGAAAAACCCAGGTAATTTGTGCATTTATTAGTTATGGTTTGCTTGTCCAAAAATTTTTTGGTTTAATCTTTTTTCATTTCCACCGACTTTAATTGCGTCCTTCCATGCTGCTTTTGCTTCTTCTGTCTTATTCACAGCAAAATTAACATCTCCTTTATGTTCCAAAACTTTTGGATTGTTATTGCCGTAACTTGGAGGAATTTCATTTATCAAACTGAGTGCTTTCTCGAAATCTTTGCCTTCATATTTAATTCTACTTAGTAGCAATTTTAACTCATAGGACAAATTTTTATTATTCGCAACCATCATCAGTGCTTCTCTTGCTGATGCTTCCGCTTCTGACAATTCGCCTTTCTCCAGAAATGCAAGACTATTGTAAAAATAGGATAAGGGCTGATTCGGAAAAACCTCAATGGCTTCATCACTGATTTCAGTCAACATTTTATAATCTTCAATGATACTTAATGAAATCATCAATTGAGACCAGACACTCCAAATTGACTTATCAATTTCTTTAGAAGCTTTATAATTAATAGCTGCGTTTTTGAAATCTTTATGGTAAAAATAAATGTCACCCAAGATGCTTTTCACTTTTGCATTTCCTCTGTAAGAATTATCAAGGATTAAACTGATATCTAGAAGGCTTTTTCCTAATTCAGAATCCCCATTATTGGCATAATCACTTAAATATGGAATGATTTCTAATATTTTTTTATCTAAATTAATTCTTTCATCTTGAATTACAGGAACCAATGAATGCAGATAATTAGCATCTTTATTCTTGCCAGATGAATTCGAAAATAGTAATGCCGTTTCATCATTTGGATTAATTTCTAGAATATGCGCAATGATTTTATTGGCGTCATTTTCTTTTCCCATTGATCTAAGATAACCTGCAATATTGTGCAGGTATCTGGTTTCTAACGGATACTTATCACTTAATTTTTGAAGTTCTTTTAATGCATCTTTCTCTTTTCCAAGATAATCATAAATTTCAAATTTCCTTTGAGCAATTTCTTCAGAGATGCCGATATTATTTTCTAATTGATCAAGCATTTTAATAGCTTCTTTGGGTTCTTCAGCTTTAAGATATTGAAAACTTGCTTGAAGATAGTGGTATTCATTTTTTGGATGAATTTGAGTATAATTTCGGTGGAGTTGGGCCGCTAATTGATGGTATCCATTGATATTTAAAGTTTCGGAATAAAGAATTAAGTACCATTCATTATTTGGATCTAAATCATAACTTCTTTTTGCATAATTTTCAGCCGAAATGTAATCTTCTTTTGCCCAATAAATTTTAGAAAGTTCGTATGAAGCTGTCGATTCATTATGATCGAGAAGTAATTTCTCATAAATTTTTATTGCATCTTCGGTTTTTCCAAGCAGCATTTTTTGCTTTGCTGAGATAAGCAAGCTTTGAGCATCTACATCTTTTTCAGTATAAGTCCTGGACTGTGCATTCCCTTGCAAAAATGTAAAAATGAAACACCAAAAAAATATAAAAAATACCTTGGACGCCATGAGAATCTTTTTAACCGTAAATATAACGTTCTGAATTCTGAAAAGATTCTATCATTAATAAGAGAATCTCAAATTTCAGTGCAAATAGTCAAATAACAAGTATAAAAATAGGGAATAAACTATTCAATAAATACCGGTTTTTGACAAATTCAATGAAATTATACCAGATTGAAATAATTGTATAAACTTTAAAAATTCAGGTTTTGATTTTACAGTTAAGTACAATTGAATTTTATTGAGCGCAGATATTTTAATCTTGTTTAGCAAATACTTTTCTAAGCAATTCTGTATTACGTTGATTTACATTTTTCCTAATTCCCTCTTCTTTCACAGCAATCAATCCAAAAAGTCCAGCTAAAGCCATATTATTAACATGATCATCTAATTCTGGATTTACTTTTGTAACAAAAGGTAAAGAATTATAGGCTTTTACCGCTGTCCGCCAATATTCTCTTGCATTAACTTCATCTAAAGCAGAAACAATAACTGGCATGAAAGCATCATAAAGTTGTTTATTAGATTTTGCCCTTAAATATACTGTAGCTGCGTCATCTGATCCTGTCAAAATTGTCATGGCGTCATCGAAAGAAATAGATTTAACTGCATTAACGAAAATTGGAGTTGCTTTTTTGGCTGCATTTTCAGCTGCCTTATTCATTTTACTGATAAGTTCCTGTTCTATATTTTCGAAACCTGGAACCATTTTCAATTTTGAAATAACTTTAGTTGCTTCTTCTGGAACGCCAATTTTGTATGCACTCATTAAATAACCATCTTCAGCTGATAATTTTGAAACTGCTTCATTAATTCCATTGTCGAGGGCTTGTTTAAGTCCTTGGGCGATATCATCATTGGATAATTTCAAAGGATTATCCTTTAGTGTTTTCTCAGCCTTTGTAATTAATTTACCAATTTGTGCATTTGCACTAAAATAATTAACGGTAACCATTAACAAAACCAAGAATGTATATTTTACTAATTTCATTTTTTTCTATTTATTTTATCGTTATAACGTTGGAATAGCATTTATCAATCAAAATATGGGCTTAATATTTTGTTAAAAATTAGGATTGTTTAATTCTAAAATTTAAAATTGAAAAATGGAATTTTTAAAATTGACAAAAAACTTTTTTACCATAGTAGATTAAGCTATGCATAAGCTCGAGCATCAATATTTTCCATGTAGTTGATAAAAGCTTTGTTTACAACTCTTATTCCACCAGGAGTTGGATAATTACCTGAGAAATACCAATCTCCTTTATTTTCAGGGCAAGCTAAATGCAAATTTTCGACCGTTTGGTATATAACTTTTACTTCAGGTTTTAATCCTGGTGGTGTTAAAAGTTCACCAATTTTATCACTTATCATATCATAAGGAAATTCATCATAAATCTGTTGAACTTCATTTTTTAGGTCTTCATCCGGAACTCCAACCATAGCCTTGCATCTAATATATGTCTCTTCTAATAAATGTTCCTTGTTGTGCTCTTTTAATAACTCTACTAAAGCACGAAAAGCAACAAAACTGATCATTTTAGACATATCGATTCCATAACAATCAGGGTATCTTATTTGGGGTGCTGAAGAGACAATTACAATTTTTTTGGGTTGAAGCCTAGAAAGAATTTTAAGTATTGAGTTTCGTAAAGTAGTTCCTCTTACAATGGAGTCATCAATAAGTACAATCGTATCAACTTCATTTTTCACAATACCATAAGTCACATCATAAACGTGAGGGACCATTAATCCTCTGCTATTATCATCAGCAATAAAAGTTCTTATTTTATCATCCTTCACCGCCAATTTTTCAAATCTAGGGCGAAGAGACAATATTTCTTCCAATTTTTCAACGTTTGGAGTAGCTCCTAAGGCTTTAATTTTTTCAGTTTTCTGCTTATTTAATGCATCTTCCAATCCTTGCATCATGCCAAAAAAAGCAGATTCCGCTGTATTGGGAATAAATGAAAACACTGTATTTTTGAAATCGTGATTTACTTCTTGGAGAATTTTATCACAAACTAGCTCTCCTAGTTTTTTTCTTTCCAAGTAAATATCTCTATCTGTGCCTCTTGAGAAATAAATTCGTTCAAAGGAACAAGCTTTTCTTTCTTGTTCTTCTTTGCATTGAACTTCGGTAATTTCTCCATTTTTCCTTATGATCAAAGCATGCCCAGGTTTTAATTCTTTAACCTGACTGTACTGCACATCAATTGCTGTTTGAATAGCTGGTCTTTCAGATGCAACGACTGCAATTTCATCGTCATAGTAATAATATGCTGGTCTAATTCCAGCAGGATCTCGGATTACAAAGGCGTCTCCATGTCCAATTAATCCTGCAATGACATAACCACCATCAAATTTTCTGAAGGACCTTTGTAAAAATCGTTGAATGTCCAAATGCTCTGCAATCAGCGAATTAATTTCTTGATTGTTATAGCCTTCTGGTTTGAACCATGAATGTAATCGTTGAACTTCATCATCTAAAAAATGTCCAATTTTTTCGAGAACAGTAACGGTGTCCGATTTTTCTTTTGGGTATTGACCAAGATTAACAAGCTCATCAAAAAGTTCTTCCACATTGGTCAAGTTAAAATTGCCCGCAACAACAAGATTTCTGCTGATGTAATTATTCTGCCTTAAAAAAGGGTGACAATTTTCAATAGAATTGTTTCCATGAGTTCCATATCTTAAATGACCTAAAAGCAATTCACCAGTATAAGGAACATTTGCTTTCAGCCATTCAGGATCATTTAGCTGCCTATCTGTTAATTTGTCAAAATGACTAAAAACACCTTCGAATAAATCTTTCAAATAAGCTCCAGAAACAGACCGTTTTCTAGAGATATATCTGCTCCCAGGATTCATATCCAACTTGATTGTTGCCAATCCAGCTCCATCTTGGCCCCTGTTTCTTTGCTTTTGCATCAGCAGCTGCATTTTGTCAAGCCCATAAAGCGGGGTTCCGTATTTCTCATGGTAGAATTCCAGAGGTTTTAATAAACGAACTACGGCAAGACCGCATTCATGCTTTATTTGGTCACTCATTAGGTACAGAATTAAAATGCAAAGTTAATTATATTAAACAATAGAAGTAATTTATTCACTTAAGAATAAATTTTGTTTCCATGTTACATTTGAATTCAATCCATTGAAACATTTCAAACAAGTCTTTCATACTGCTTTGTTTATAAAAACCTAAGTAAAAGTAAAGAAACAAAATTCGACCATTTTTTGTTTAAAAACTTAAATTCCGCCTAAAAGATGGTTGTATTCTTACCTTCAATTTATTTTTTTAAAAATAAAGCTTGAAATTATAAACGATTGAAATTCAGGTAATAATACATATAATTTGGCATTTTTTATAAATTGAATTCAAATCATCATTGAAAATTCGTTAACTTTGTACATATGGCAATATTTTCTTTTTTTAAAAGTCCGAAACCTAAACAATTCAATTTCAAACCTAGGTACTATGATGCCAATAAAGAACGTTTGAAAGAAGTGTTGAGTAGGCATGAAAACGCATCGGAGTCTGACCCAGATGCAATGAAATCCCGAATTAGTATGGGTTTCAAAGCGAAGGGCGGTTTTGATCGTAGTTATGAGTCAAAAATTCGAAGAAAATCAAATAGGACTTTATTGTTAGTTTTAGTCGTTTTAGTATTGTTATCTTTTTTACTTTTGTCTCGTTATTTACCTGAGATAGTGAAATTAGTTGAATAAAATTTTTTATTTATGGCTGATATTATTCAGCTTCTTCCAGATTCTATTGCAAATCAGATAGCTGCCGGAGAAGTTGTACAGCGCCCATCATCTATCGTCAAAGAACTGATGGAAAATGCAATAGATGCAGGCGCTACTGAAGTTAAGGTGATTTTAAAAGATGCAGGCAAAAGTCTAATCCAAGTGGTAGATAATGGCAAAGGTATGAGCGATACAGACGCTAGAATGTGCTTTGAAAGACATGCCACTTCAAAAATTAGAACTGCTGAAGATCTTTTTTCTATACATACTATGGGATTTCGAGGCGAAGCTTTGGCCTCTATTGCAGGTGTAGCAAAAGTTGACTTGGTCACAAGAACCATCGATTCTGATGTAGCTGCCAATGTTCGGGTAGAAGGTTCTAAAATTACCAAACAAGAGATTTGTCAGGGATCATTAGGTACTAATATTTCAGTTAAAAATTTGTTTTATAATGTACCTGCTAGAAGAAAATTCCTTAAATCTGATCCTACAGAATACAAACATTCGCTAGATGAAATATATAGAATTGTACTTTCGTATCCCGAAATTAAATTCAGTATTTTTCATAACAATAATAGTGTTCTCACTTTGCCAGCAAGCAATCTCAGGCAAAGGATTGTAAATGTGATTGGAAAATCTGTGAATGACAAACTTGTACCAGTAGAAGTTGAAACTGACAATTTAAAACTAACAGGATTTGTTGGAAAACCAGAATCATCTAAAAAAAGTCGAGGAGATCAATATTTATTTGTCAATAGGCGATTTATCAAAAGTAATTATATCAATCATGCTATAAAAATTGCATATGAAGATTTAATAGCGTCAGATCAAACACCCATTTATTTTCTTTTTTTGGATATTGATGCTTCAAAGATTGATGTAAATGTTCACCCAACAAAGCAAGAAATTAAATTTGAGGAAGAAAGATTAATATACAACTATATCAGAGTTGCAGTAAGACATGCTTTAGGACAATATAGCATCACGCCAGTTCTTGATTTTAGCAGAGAAAATACTTTCACCCAAAGATCCAATGTGGGAACAAATAAAAATGCTGATCTGTACAATGCATCTCAAAAATCTTCTCTTGAAAAAGAAAAATTGAAAAATTGGGAGCAAATATATGAAGGCATGATAACAGTAGAACCCGAAAATTTGAATGCTACCAGCAAATTTCAATCTGAATTAATTACAGATGAAGATGAAAAAAGGAACACATACAATAGTGACGTTATAACAAATAGACCATATCAAATTCATAATGCGTATGTGATTAATCCTATAAAATCGGGCTTCCTTATTATTGACCAGCAAAGAGCAATGGAAAGAATTTATTATGAAGAATTTCTTGAAAGTATAAAGAATCAAGAAGTATTGGCTCAGAAAAAATTGTTCCCTAAACCAATAGAATTATCGGCAGCAAAATCAGAAGTTATACATTCAATGAAAGACCATTTATTTTGTATGGGTCTAGAAATTGAAGAATTTGGAAAAAATTCATTTATTATTCATTCTTTACCATCTGGAATGGAAAGCAATATTGATGAATCTATTCTAATCGAAGAATTAATTAGTCAATTCCAAGAAAATGTGGACATGAAACTTGGTTTTGAAGAAAGTATAGCTGCAAGCTTGGCTTCCAAAAAAGCGACAAAAAGGGGAAAGGCTTTGGAACCAGTTGAGATGCAAATATTAATAGACAAATTATTCGCTTGCGAGAATCCTTTTACTAATGCCCATGGAAATAAGTGTTTTATTACTATGGAATTAGATGAACTGAAAAAGCGTTTCAATAGTTAATGTAGATTATGATGAATAACATTACTGATGTCGTGAAGAACTTGATTATAATAAACGCCATAATATTTATTGGTGTAAGTATGACGGTTCAATTTTCTGGATTAAATATTGAACAATATTTCGAGCTTTATTCGCCTTTGTCGAATAATTTCAAGCCTGTACAATTGGTAACCCACATGTTTATGCACGGCTCTATTAGCCATTTATTTTTCAATATGCTTTCCTTATTTTTTTTAGGCCCATATGTTGAACATAGGATGGGCTCGAAAAGGTTTTTAATTTTCTATTTAGTTTGTGGTTTTGGTGCAATGCTATCACATTTGGGTGTAGGTTATCTAGCTGTAGCAGACCTTACTAGGTTAATTAGCCCAGAACAACTCAACACTTTATTAACTGCAGGATCCTATACAGGTACTGGATTGAGTAACATGCAAGCGCAAGAAATTTTTACTTCTTTGAACACACCTGTTGTTGGAGCTTCAGGAGCAATATATGGTGTGATTATTGCTTTTGCTTTGTTCTACCCAAATTTACAATTAATGTTATTGTTTCCACCTATACCAATTAAAGCAAAATACTTAGCTTTGATTATCATTGCCATTGATTTGTTTTCAGGAGTTAGTGGTCACAAAACTGGAGTTGCTCATTTTGCTCATCTTGGCGGAGGTTTAACGGGATTAATACTCATTTTAATTTGGTATAAAAATATTTTTAAGAGATAATAAATATGTTTCAATCAATTCTTGATGATTTAAAAATTTATTTTCAATCTGGCAACATGATTTCTAGATTGATTATCATTAATGTGATTGTTTTTATAGTCATTCTATTTGTAAAGCTTGGGCTGATGTCAACTGGAGATCAATATCCAGAAAATATTAGAATTTTTACAAAATACATCGCCTTAAGTAGTGATTTGTGGTTTAATTTAAAACATCCTTGGGTTCTAATTACCCATGCTTTTACTCATTTTGGCTTTTTTCACATATTATTCAATATGCTGTACCTTATATGGTTTGGTAGAATTGTTGGTGATTTACTTGGTGATCATAGAATACTTCCTTTGTACATACTAGGCACACTATGCGGTGCTGTATTTTATATTACTTATGCTAGCTTTTTCATCAATGGTTATGTACCTGCTTACGGAGCTTCTGCAGCAGTTTGGGCCATCATTATGGCAGCTGGATTCATTGCACCTGATTACAATGTGAATTTAATATTAATTGGGCCAGTAAGAATTAAGTATATTATCGCCGTATTGATTGTGCTTAATTTATTATCCTTTACATCAATGGAAAATGTAGGTGGTCAAATTGCACATTTAGGTGGTGGTATAATTGGAGGGTTATTTGTGGTTGGCCTAAGAAATGGCAGAGATATAGCAGCTCCGATAAACGATATTTTAGACAAATTATCAAATATTATTAGTGGCTCAGGACAATCCAAACCGAAAGTTAAAAGCCCCTTAAAAGTTAGTTTTAAAGCAGAAGATAGAAGATTTTTGGCCAATCGTCATTCTGATGAATCATTCGACAACCAATCAAGTTCTGTCAGACTTGATGAAATTCTTGATAAAATAAAAGAAAAGGGAATTGATAGCCTAAATAAGGATGAAAGACATTTTTTAGATCAACAAAGTAAAAAGAACTAATTGAAAAAAATTCTTAAATTTTTTGTTATCCTAAATATCATATTGGCAAGCATCACATTGCTGTCCTATCTATCGCCAATTGCCAATCCCAAAATATTTTGGCCTATTTCCGTTATTGCAGTTTTTTATCCATGGCTTTTACTTTCTAATGTTTTGTTTGTTATTTTTTGGATGTTTTACAAATTGAGATTTGCAAGCATTTCAATTATTACAATCCTTATTGGCTATAATTTCTTTAATGAATTTATTGGATTTAGCAGTGCAGGGTTTCAATCAAATCCTAATCAGCTTGAAATACTAAGTTTTAACACTCAAAATCTCAATTATATATTCAAAAGTGAGGAAGGAAGAACTAACAGATCCAATCAATTTTTTTCATTTTTGAATGAATACAAAGATGTGGATGTTATATGTGCTCAAGAAATTGGAACTAGATCCTTAGAATTGTGGCATAAAAAAATGAAATTTCCCAACCAATTCGCACCTGAAAAAGTAGGACCCGTTATTTTTAGCAAACATCCAATCATAAATAAAGGGCAAATTCATTCTTCTACAAGTACAATTAATTCTTGCTTGTGGGTTGATATAAATGTTAGAGGTACAACGATTAGAATTTATAATCTTCATATGCAATCTAATAAAATCACTATGACGGCGGCTAAAGTTATAGATGATGCTAATCCTCAAAACAAAGAAACTTGGAATGGCGTGAAATCAATTATTGAACGTTATAAACAAAACGCAACCTACAGGATTGAACATGCGGAAAGGATAAGGGCTCATATGCTTGATTGCCCATATCCAATTGTTTTAGCTGGAGATTTCAATGACGTTCCTCAATCTTTTTTATATCATATATTGGCAAAAGACCTGAAAGATAGCTTTAACCAACAAGGAAGTGGTTTAGGTATAACTTTTGCAGGAAAGATTCCTGCATTAAGAATTGATTATATTTTGGTAGATAAAAAATTTGAAATCCAAAATCATGAAATTTTACACAACAATTTTTCGGACCACTATGCTATAAAGAGCATTATTACATTAAAAGAACAACAATAATTTATAATTACATATCAGTTAAAAGAGATGGGAAAAGAACTTTACTTATATAACAGTTTAAGCAGAAAAAAAGAATTATTTAAACCGATACATGAAGGTTTAGTGGGAATGTATGTTTGTGGACCAACTGTTTATAGTGATGTACATTTAGGAAATTGTCTAACATTCGTGAGGTTCGATATTATTTATCGAACACTATTACATTTAGGTTATAAAGTCCGTTACGTTCGAAATATTACGGATGTTGGTCATTTGCTAGATGATGGTGAGGATAGAATTTCTAAAGGAGCAAGAATCGAGCAATTGGAACCAATGGAAGTTGTCCAAAAATATGCAAATGGATTTCACGACATTATGGATGTTTTCAATGCACTAAGACCAAGTATAGAGCCAAGAGCTACAGGTCATATAATAGAGCAAATTGAAATGGTGGAACAGATTTTAAAAAATGGATTTGCATATATCAAAAACGGATCTGTTTATTTTGATACTATTAAATTTGCGGCAGAAAAGAAAGTCTATGGTGAACTATCTGGCAGAATAATTGAGGATTTATTGGTCGAGACTAGAGATCTGAATAATCAGGATGAGAAAAACCATCCAGCTGATTTTGCGATATGGATGAATGCATCGCCAGAGCATATTATGAGATGGAATTCGCCGTGGGGTGAAGGATTTCCAGGTTGGCATCTTGAATGTTCTGCTATGTCTACTAAATATCTTGGAAAAACATTTGATATTCATGGAGGAGGGAATGATTTGAAATTTCCTCATCATGAAAATGAAGTAGCTCAAAATGTAGGGGCTTGTGGTTGCGCACCTGCAAATTATTGGTTGCATACCAATATGCTTTTGATGAATGGTAGAAAAATGTCGAAAAGTGATGGCAACACGATCTCTCCTTCTGAGCTATTTACAGGAGAAAGTGAACATGTGTCAAAAGGCTACAATCCTATGATAGTAAGATTTTTTATGCTTCAATCACATTACAGGAGCACTTTAGACCTTACCGATGATGGTCTGCAAGCAGCAGAGAAAGGGTACAAAAGAATCATGGAATGTTTGAAAATTGTTCCAAATTTGGTTGGTTCTGGAAAAGTTGAAACTAATCTAGATAAGGAAATTTTAGAATTAATTGATGCAGCAGAACAAGATATGTGTGATGATTTTAACACTCCAAAAGCATTGTCCCGTTATTTCGAATTGTGCAATAAAATAAATTCGTTCAAGGATGGAAAACTAGACTTGTCTGAAGTACTTCCATCTACTTTATTAAAATTACAAAAAGAATTTCCAGAATTGATATTTAATGTGCTTGGTTTGAAAGATCTAGGTGAATCAAACACATCTGAAACTTTGAACGGTTTAATGCAATTGATTATTGAATTAAGACAAAAGGCTAGAGAGGAAAAAAATTGGGGTACTTCAGATAAGATTAGAGATAGTTTGAATGCCTTAGAAATTCAGATTAAGGACGGAAAAGAAGAAACTTCTTGGTCATTAAAGTAAAAAAAGCATGCACATTCGTATTATTTATATTGGTTTTTTGAGTTTTCTTTTTTTGGTTTCATGCAAACCAGAAACACAAGTTGCTGAAATAAGCATCAATAAACCTAGAGCTAAAGTGCCAGCAATTGAGGTAGATTCTACTTTTAGTTATTTAGAAAAACAACTTAGCTTTGGATATAGAATTCCTGGTACAAAAGAGCATGAAAATTGCAAAGATTGGCTTGTTTCAAAATTGGAATCTTTTGGTCTAGAAGTGAAAGTTCAAAAATTCGAAAGCAAAATTTTTACAGGTGCTATCATGCCAGGTTACAATATAATTGCTCAATTAAATCCTAAACACTCGAGAAGAGTTTTACTCGCCGCGCATTGGGACACCAGAATAATTGCAGACAAAGATCCAAATGAAGAAAATCATGATGATCCGATTATGGGAGCTGATGATGGTGCTAGTGGTGTGGCTGCTTTATTGGAAATAGCTCGTACTTTAAGCAAAAATCCTATTGATTTGGGTGTTGATTTTATTTTATTTGATGTGGAAGATCAAGGGGATATGCATGGAGAAGCAAATACATGGGCTCTTGGATCTCAACATTGGAGTAAAAATAAAGTTCCAAAAAATTACAATGCAGATTTTGGGATTCTTTTAGATATGGTTGGCGCAAAAGGTGCTAGATTTGGAAAAGAAGGTTATTCTATGC
Source organism: Bacteroidota bacterium (assembly GCA_024642705.1). Lineage (GTDB taxonomy): Bacteria > Bacteroidota > Bacteroidia > Chitinophagales > Saprospiraceae > Portibacter. Next base: position 26,361 of record JAHEAQ010000051.1, read on the forward strand.
AATATGCACCACAAATTGTGAATAAAGTGTGGAAATTAGCTCAAAATATGGGCTACGCTGACTTTTTTCAAGATTATAATTCGGGTGGAATTGCTGATGATCATCTGTACATGAATCAAGCCGGAATTCCTAGCATTGACATCATTAGTATTCCAAATCCAGAAAATAGTGAATCTTCTTTTGGGTTTTATCACCATACATTAGCTGATAATATAGGGATAATAGACAAAAGGACCTTAAAAGTAGTGACTCAAGTTGTGACAGCTGTCCTTTATCGACATTCTGATGGTACATTGCAATAATATTTAACTTCTTTTCCAGCTTTCTTATAATTAGATTGGGAGGTTATTTTGTACAAAATTTATTACCCCGCCCATCCTTCGCGATCAAGACTCCTGTATTGTATTGCCTCTGCAAGATGTCCAACATTAATGCTTTTTTGACCCTCCAGATCCGCCGCTGTTCTCGCAACTTTTAATATCCTATCATAAGCTCTTGCTGAGAGTTGAAGTCTTTCCATTGCCTTTTTTAGAAGAATTAATTCAGAATCTCCCAACTTGCATTCGTTTCGAACCATCCTAGAAGTCATTTGAGCATTAAAAAATATTCCTTCATGCAGCCTAAATCTTTTACTTTGAATTTTCCTTGCCAAAATTACTCTGTCAATTATTTCTTGGCTTGAGCCACTACCTTGTTTCGAATTCAATGAAAGCTCATCATAACTAACTGGTGTCACTTCTACATGAAGATCTATTCTATCTAATAATGGTCCAGAGATTTTATTTAAATATCGTTTCACCACTCCAGGTCCACAGACACAATCCTTTTCTGGATGATTGTAATATCCACAAGGACAAGGGTTCATCGAAGCTACCAACATAAAACTTGCGGGGTAATCCACGGATATCTTAGCGCGTGAAATGGTCACTTTTCGCTCTTCCATTGGTTGCCGTAAAACTTCTAAAACCGATCTTTTAAATTCTGGCAATTCATCTAGAAACAGAACTCCATTATGTGCCAAGGAAATTTCACCCGGATTTGGATTAGATCCACCACCCACTAGTGCAACATCACTAATGGTATGATGAGGCGCTCGAAAAGGTCTTGCTTTGATTAAAGACTCTCCTTCAGCCAATCTTCCAGCGACTGAATGAATTTTTGTGGTCTCTAGAGCTTCATATAGGTTAAGCGGTGGTAGAATTGTGGGCATTCGCCTTGCCAACATAGTCTTTCCTGCTCCAGGAGGACCGATCAGTATCACATTATGGCCTCCTGCAGCAGCTAGTTCAAGTGCTCTTTTTATATTTTGCTGTCCTCTTACATCTGAAAAATCAACATCATTGACGACATTGCTTGTAGCAAAAATTTGTCTTGTATTTTCTGTCATTGGTTGTAAATTGTTTGTCCCTTGAAAAAAATCAATTGCTTGACTTAAGCATTCAATTCCATAAACATCCAATTTATCCACAATCGCAGCTTCTCTTGCATTTTGCATGGGCACAATCAATCCCTTGAAACCATCATTCCGAGCTTGGATAGCGATTGGAAGCGCACCTTTAATAGGTCTTAGACTTCCATCCAAAGACAGCTCTCCCATAATCATATAATCTTTTAAAGCAGAACCTTCCATTTGTAATGTACTCGCTAGCATTCCGAGTGCAATAGGAAGATCAAATGAAGAACCTTCTTTTCTGATATCAGCTGGAGCAAGGTTGACAATGGTTTTCATTCTTGGCATTTTCATTCCTATATTCTTTATAGCTGCTTCTAATCTTTGAAATCCTTCTCTGACTGCGCTATCTGGAAGGCCTACGAGCCAATAAAGTTGGTTTCCAGCACTAACTGTACCTCCAGTATTTACTTCTACAGTAATTGTTCGGGCTTCCACTCCATGGACAGCGCCAGCATATGTTTTTATCAACATTTTAATTTGTATTAGATATCTATTAGTGTTTTTAAAAGGCAAAACGTTACCTTTTTTTTCAACTATTTTGAAAATAAATTTCTATTTATGTGCAATACATTGATAAACAACACATTAAAAAATATAAATAAATTGGAATTACTTCAGGTTGGAAAAAAAGATTAAGAGTGAATAAAAAAAGACCCAATTTCAAAAGTTAAGTAGGATTCGGGAAAAACTTACAATGGTAAAAAAATTTGGATTTAAAGTGGCAATGGCCATAAAACAATATCCACTCGTCTATTTTTTTGTCGACCCTCACGAGATAAATTGTCGAATTCAGGATTGTCGAATCCATGATCTTTTATGAAAATTTGGTCCATTGAATAACCACCTTCTTCAATCATCATAAAGGTGGATTCGCTTCGCATACCTGATAACCACAAATTATAATTTCTACTTCCTACATTATCAGTGTGACTATGAATATGAATTTCATAATTTTCAAGAAGGACACTATTTAAAAATTCATAAACTTCAGCTTCTTGCTCCTTGTCAATATAATAACTTCCGCCACCAAAAAACACAGATTTTATTAAATATGGCTGAGTAGAATCTCCTAAATGTTTATCCTGAGCGCTTAATTGCACACACCCAAATAAAAATAAGAACACCATTAGTTTGATGTGGAGATTCATTTTACAAATATTGAAGTTGATATAAATATAACTAATTCGCTAATAAAATGTTTTATTAGAAATTAATAAGGAGCCAGAAACTTTTCAAATTGCGACAATAATCAAAAAGAATATCATTTTTTTTATTAACCGCAATTTTATATCAAGCGTCAAAAATACCTAATCTATATTTTAAGCATTTAGGCAATTTGCAATATATTAATTGCAATATAATAATAAATAGCAAATATAATATGTTAAAAATTGCAAAATAAATTGATATTAGAATAATATTTTAAAATTTAAAGTTGAAAAAATTTGAATTTTGCGTTTTTAAACCTTACATTCCAGAATTCCGAAACTTATATATGAAAAAGAAATTGACTAATTCAGAAGAACTCTTTGAAAGGAGAAAAAATGCTGTGGCCAATGGGGTAGGTGTTTTTAATACAGCTACTGTGCACAAGGCAAAAGGTGCAATCATAACCGATGTTGATGGTCGTGAATTGATAGATTTCTCAGGAGGGATTGGTGTAGTGAACGCTGGCCATTGTCCTGAACCAGTGGTCGAAGCAATACGTGAGCAAGCTGGCAAATATTTGCATACCAGTTTTAATGTGGTCACATATGAACCTTACATTGATTTATGTGAACAACTCATAGAAATTTTACCACACGGTGACAAGACTAAGGTCATGTTAGTAAGTACTGGAGCAGAAGCAGTAGAAAACGCAATCAAAATTGCAAGGCAAGCCACTAAAAGGTCTGCGATTCTTTGTTTTACAGATGCTTATCATGGTCGTACTATGATGGCCATGACTTTGACCAGCAAAATAAGTTACAAATATGATTGTGGGCCTTATGCTCCTGAAATATATAGACTTCCTTTCCCAAATTTTTATAGATATCGGCGTAATAGGGATATGGATGAATTTGTAAAGGATGAACTTAAACGACTTCATGAGAGTGCCCTAAATCTTGTAGATGTAAAAAATGTAGCTGCGATAATTATAGAACCAATCCAAGGCGAGGGTGGTTTCAACCCAGCGCCTCAAAAATACCTAGAAGGCTTGCGACAATTTTGTGACCAACATGGCATTATGCTGATAATGGACGAAGTTCAAAGCGGGTTTTGTAGAACTGGACATTGGGCAAGTTGGCAACATTATGGGGTGCAACCAGATATTAGTACTTATGCCAAATCTTTAGGTTCAGGTTTACCAATTGCCGCTGTAGTTGGTAAAGCAGAAGTTATGGATGCTGCGGCTATTGGTTCCATTGGTGGAACGTATATTGGCAGTCCTATCTGTTGTGTTGCTGCATCAGCAACCATCCAATACATGAAAGATATCAACTTGAATGAAAAAGCAGTCAAAGTTGGCAATATCATAAGAAGCAGGTTACAAAATTTAATGAAACAGCATGCAGAGATTGGAGATGTAAGAGGAATTGGTGCCATGATTGCAATTGAATTTGTAAATGATGGTGATCCAAGCCAACCAAATTCTGAAATTTGTCCGCAAATAGTAAAAGGGTGTGTAGAAAACGGATTGATAGTATTAAGTGCCGGAACCTATAAAAATGTGTTACGTATTTTATCCCCGTTAGTTATTACTGAAGAACAATTAGAAAAAGGATTATCCATCTTGGAATCCGAAATTGAAAAAGCAATACAAAATATATGAGACCATTCGCAATTGCAGGAATACAAATGAAAGTATCAGCCGTCGCTTCAAACGTTGAAATGATGAAGCTAAAAATTGATATAACCATGAATCTCTATCCCTGGATAGAAATGATAATGTTTAGTGAATTGTGTGCTTTTGGGCCACTCACATACACTGCCCAAGAAATACCAAACAATTTTGAAGCAGAAATGCAAGCTATGGCAAAAAAATATGGTATTTGGCTACTTCCTGGATCTATCTTTGAAAAGAAAGAGGACAAAATTTACAATACCGCCACAGTAATTAATCCTAAAGGTGAGATCGTAACAAGATACAGAAAAATGTTTCCTTTTTATCCCTATGAGGTTGGAGTAACTCCGGGGCAAGATTATTGTGTTTTTGATGTTCCAGGAGTTGCAAAGTTTGGTGTTTCCATATGTTATGACATGTGGTTTCCAGAAACCATAAGAACTCTTGCAGTGATGGGAGCTGAAGTTATTATGCATCCTACTATGTCGGGGACAATAGATCGAGATATAGAACTTTCCATTGTGAGAGCAATGGCATCCATTAATCAGTGTTATTTCTTTGATGTCAATGGTCTGGATACAGGAGGATGTGGGAGATCTATTGTTTGCGGACCTGATGGTCGAGTATTACATCAATCGGAAGGAACGGAAGAGATTATCCCACTAGAATTAAATATAGAACGCGTTAAAAGAAGTCGTGAAATGGGAATATTGCGTCTTGGCCAACCCTTGAAAAGTTTTCGAGATCATATAGGAGGATTTGGAATTTACCAGGATGGTGCCTCTAAACCATATTTAGATTCATTAGGTCCATTAATTAAACCTACACGATTAGACAAATTGACAGAATTAAAAATAAAAGAAACTACTTTAGAAAAACCTAGCGAAACAATACATTTCAAGGGTGAATAAATAAACTAAAAAATATATAAAATGGGTGATGTAAGAACTGTGAAAAAAATTAAAAATAAAGAAATAAGAAAAGATTTTGTGAGTTGGTTTGAGATTCCGGCTTTAGATTTTTATCAAGCTGTGGAATTTTACCAAAATATTTTTGGAATTACAATGCAGCAAAATGTTTCAGGAATTAACGCTACTGCCTTTTTTCCAACAACTTCAGGAATAGGAGGGGCTGTGGTAGCTGGCCCAGGATATGTACCTAGCGATTCTGGAGCACTAATTTATCTAAACGGAGGAGATAACTTAAGCTTGGTTTTAGATAAAGTAATAAACGCTGGCGGGCGCATCGTTATGCCCAAAACTCTAATTTCTGAAGAATCTGGTCATTTTGCTGTATTTATTGATTCTCAAGGAAATAAGTTGGCTCTGCATTCTAATAATTAGCTGCATTTTTAATAAACGCAAGTTGAAAACCTAATTCAGGTTCCCTCCACTTCTGTACACCAAAAAGAAAATCGTAATGTCTTTTTGAATCCTTATAGTTAAAAATTCGCTAAAATAAAAATCAATGAAAAAAATTCAGAACCCATCCAAAAAAAAATCTACTAGTTCAACCTATTATAATATTGGGCAGTTACGGGTTGATTATTGGAATAAATTGAAAATAGAAAGTTCAGAATTAGCTCGTTGTAATAAAGGATCTGAAATTGAAAAAGCACATCATCAAGTTGTCAAAAAATTAATCAAAGATTTAAAAGGTGTTGAAAGCTTTTTTGCTTCGCCAGGAATAGGCCGAATGTTAAAAATAGAAAAAGTACTTGCCAATCAAGAACACACTTTTTTGTCAAATTTAATTGGAGAAACAACAAAAGAATTGGTTGGCGATAGTTATAGAACCAATTCTGATTTTATGGATTTTGAAGAGCAAAGTATTGATTCTGTAGAGGAGCATGAATTGCATAATGGGATTCGAAAAAATCATTTTGAAGTCTTATTTATTGATGCAATTTCGGAAAAAGAAGAAATAATCCTGAAGCAAAACCTGATTTCTTTGCGTACTTCGAATGACAAATTTACGTACAATGTAATCGTCCAAAAATCTTTTCAAGATGCAATGATTGCGTTGCTTTTCAATCACAATATTCAAGCAGTCGTAGTAAGGTTTGCTCCACCATACCATTCTACTGGAATTTCTTCCCTAATTGCTCCATATATTCAATCCGTTACAGATCTTGATTTTTCATCTGAATCTGAACCAGATCTAGGGCCTTTAATTGGAGAACTAATGGATCGGTTTAGACCTGAATTGGATGCTTACTATGTAACTGATACAGCACTAGGACATTTAAAAGACAGCACAATAAAAAGGTTTAAACGTATTTTCTATCAAACCGAAGATATTCAAGAACTCCATCTAACCATTCTGAGAGGAATTGCCGAACGTTTCGAAACTCCTTTTTTTTCTGCGTTAGTGGAATATAGTCAAAAACCTACTGGAATTTTTCATGCAATGCCTATTTCAAGAGGAAATTCGGTTTTTAAATCAAGATGGATTAATGATTTCGGTGATTTCTATGGAAGAAATATGTTCTTGGCTGAAACATCAGCTACCACTGGAGGCTTGGATTCATTACTTCAACCTACTGGACCATTAAAAAAAGCTCAAGAAATGGCGAGCGATGCTTATGGGTCCCAACACACCTATTTTGTTACTAACGGAACATCAACAGCTAACAAAATTGTCATGCAAGCACTTGTAGAACCTGGCAATGTTGTTCTAATTGATAGAGATTGTCATAAATCTCACCATTACGGATTAGTTTTGGTAGGGGCTTACCCAGTGTATCTGGATTCTTATCCAATTGAAAAATATTCCATGTATGGTGCCGTCCCAATTGAGCAAATTAAAGGCAGATTATTAGAGTTAAAAAAAGCTGGCAGGTTGGATAAAGTAAGAATGTTGTTGCTTACCAACTGTACTTTTGACGGGATGGTTTATAATGTGGAAAGAATTATGGAGGAAGTATTAGCAATTAAACCAGATATGATATTTTTATGGGATGAGGCATGGTTTGCTTTTGCAGGATTTGCAAGTAATTTTAGAAAGCGCACAGGAATGTATGCAGCGAAAAAATTGTATGAAAAGTACAGTTCTAAAAGCTACAGAAAAAAATATAATGATCATATAACTGGATTGAAAGAAGGCGAAATGTGCTTAATGCCTGATCCAGATAAAGTTCGAATCAGAGTTTATGCAACTCAGAGTACACATAAGACATTGAGCAGTTTCAGACAGGGATCGATGATCCATATTTGGGATCAGGATTTTAGAAGAAAAAGTGAGAGTACATTCCTAGAAGCATACATGACACATACTTCTACTTCGCCGAATTATCAGATGTTAGCATCATTAGACGTTGGAAGACGTCAAGTCCAACTTGAAGGTTTTGAATTAGTAGAAAAGAGCATTGAAATGGCTATGGTCTTGCGCGCCAAAGTGAATGATCATCCACAATTGAGCAAATACTTTGACATATTAACAGTTCAAGACTTTATACCAAGTAAATACCGAGAAACTGGCCTCAAGGAATATTACACCAAAGAAGGAGGGTGGAACCTCATGGGTGAGGCTTGGGAAATGGATGAATTTGTTCTAGATCCAACTAAAATAACGCTTCATATTGGAAAGACAGGAGTCGATGGAGATACTTTTAAAAATAAGTATTTGATGGATAAATTTAATATCCAAATCAATAAGACATCTAGAAACACAGTGCTATTCTTAACCAATATTGGTACAACTAGAGGAAGTATTGCCTATTTAACAAACGCATTATTGAAAATTTCAGATGAACTTGATGAAGAATTTAAAGCGTTAAACGAAAAAGAGTTAGAAATTAGGCAAAATCGAATTCATTCCTTGACCAAAGATGTACCACCTTTACCAGATTTTAGTTTTTTTCATCATTCCTTTCAAGCTGTACCTGGAGTTCCAGGAGGTGATTTGCGTACTGCTTATTTCTTGGCATACAAAGAAGAAAACTACGAATACATTCCTTTAAATGAATGTTTAGATGCAATGCACAAAGGCAAAGTTTTGGTAGCCTCAACTTTTGTAATTCCTTATCCTCCCGGATTTCCAGTTCTTGTTCCAGGTCAAGTCGTAAGTGAAGAAATTATCAATTTTATGACCGCTTTAGATGTGAGTGAAATTCATGGTTATCGGGCAGACTTAGGTCTAAGAATATTTAAAGAAAGTGTATTAGACAGGCATAAAACAACTACTTCTTTTGGAGGTATGAATGTTAGTAAAATGAATAATAATTGAAATAAAATAAAACATATAGAATGGCTATTAAAAAAACTGCAAAAGCAGCAACAAAGACAACAACAACGAAGACAACAGTAACGAAGACAGCAGCAACAAAGAATAATACCATTGATGTGCTTGATGGTGTTCCAGAAATTAGAAGATTCTTTTATAAAAATGAAGTTCCATTGTATTTTATCAGCGCAACCAATTTCAATTTATTAGGTGCTGATGAGTGGATTAAAGGATTCAAGTTTATTTGCCACATTGAATGTTTTGATGGGCAGCATCCCAATGTTTTTTCTCCTAAAGAAGAAATTCCACATGATGAGTTTACGAGTATAGAAGATATCAACAACTATTTGCTTCAGCATCCGGAAGTTCAAAATTATATTAAAACGAGGAGTAATGGTAAGAAAGCTGGTCAGGCAATGTTTCTTATGTTTGACGAGCAAACCGAAAAGTTGGCAAAGAAATTAGGTTTACAAATTATGTTTCCAAGTGCAAAAATGAGAACATTCATGGACAATAAAGTAAACACGAATCGTATTGCTGAAAAAGCCGGAGTACCTTGTGTACCTTATGTTCTATCTGCTGTAAAAAATTACGCGCATTTAAATGAAGTTTCAAAAGCTTTAGGAACTGATCTTGTGATACAAACTCCTTTTGGGGATTCAGGTCATACCACTTTTTTTATATCTAATGAAGAAGAGTTCAAAAAATATGAAGAAGAGATCGTAAAGGAAAAGGAAGTTAAAATAATGAAACGTATAAATTGCAAAGGTTCTGCAATTGAAGCTTGCGTTACAAGACATGGGACAATAGTTGCTCCATTAATGACAGAATTGGTTGGATTTAAAGAATTGACACCATATAAGGGTGGATGGTGTGGAAATGAAATTTATCCAGATGCTTTTACTCCAGAATTGAGATTAAAAGCTGCGAAATACACTCAGCTTTTTGGAAACCAATTAAGAGCCGAAGGATATAAAGGCTATTTTGAATTAGACTTCCTAATAGATCAAGATAACGGTGAAATCTATTTAGGAGAATTAAATCCAAGAGTAACCGGCGCAAGTTCCATTACTAATCATGCAGTTTTTGCACTTGCAGATGCCCCTCTTTTTATTTTCCATATTTTAGAATGGATGAATGTAGATTACAAACTTGATGTAAATGCAATTAACCGAAGATGGGCCAAGCAAGCAAACATAGATGGATGGAGTCAATTAATTATTAAGCATACAGAAGACACCATTGAATATGTTTCTGAAGCTCCAAGATCAGGTATTTATAAAATGTTCGACAATGGTCATATTCAATTTGATAGACTGGATACCCATAGAAGAGCTGTAGAGACTGAAAAAGAGGCTTTCTTTTTGCACATATCCAAAAAAGGTGATTATTTGTATGAAGGTGCAGATATGGGTATTTTAGTTACTAGAGGAAGAATGATGACGGATGATTTTCAATTAAATGATCGTGCAAAAGAATGGATAAATAAAATTCGAGCAAAGTATATATCTCAAATAGTAGAAGACCATAGAGAAGTTCCAGTGCTTATTGGTAGTTTAACAAAATAGTTAATTAAGTAAAATTAAATATGGAATTTAAGAGTATTAATCCTTACAATGGGAATACCATTGGAACTTACAAATCTCTCTCAGAAGCAGAATTGTTTGACAAATTAGATAGAAGTCAAGCTGCATTCAAATCTTGGAGAAAAGTTCCAATTTCAGAAAGATGTAGCCTAATTAAAAAAGCAGGACAGGTGTTGCGTGATAATTTAGAGGAATATTCCAAAATGATCACTCTAGAGATGGGCAAACCTATTTCAGAGTCCCGCGGGGAAGTAAATAAATGCGCTTGGGTTTGTGATTATTATGCTGAAAATTCTATAGCTTTTTTAAACGATGAAATTATTAGTACGGATGCAGCACAAAGTTTTGTAAGACATGATCCTATTGGGGCTGTTCTAGCAATCATGCCTTGGAATTTTCCTTTTTGGCAAGTTTTCAGATATGCTGCTCCTACATTAACTGCTGGAAATACTGGCTTATTAAAACATGCTCCAAATGTTTTTGGTTGTGCCAAACAAATAGAAGATGTATTCAAAAAAGCGGGATTTCCAAAAGATGTTTTCCAAAATCTTATAGTACATCATGAACAGACAGAAAAAATAATTGCTCATGATGCCGTTCAAGCGGTCACCTTAACAGGAAGTGAACGTGCTGGTTCAGCAGTTGCTGAAATTGCAGGAAGATATATTAAAAAAACAGTTTTGGAACTTGGCGGAAACAATGCATTCATTGTATTGGAAGATGCAGATATTGATAATGCTGTTAAAACAGCGATTACTGCTCGAATGCTTAATTGTGGTCAAAGCTGTATTGCAGCAAAACGATTCATATTGGCAGAAAAAATTTACGATGAGTTTGTCGCAAAATTCACTTCTGCCGTAAATGAATTAAAATCAGGAAATCCTTTAGAAGAAGACACAAAAGTAGGTCCATTGGCAAGGAAAGATTTGGCAGATCAATTGAACAGTCAAGTGAAAGAATCAGTAAAACTTGGCGCAGAATTGCTACTAGGTGGACAACAAAATATTTGTTATCACGAACCTACGATTCTTGGAAACGTATTGCCCGGAATGCCAGCATTTGATGAAGAAACTTTTGGACCACTAGCATCGATGATCAAAGCTAAAAGTATTGAACATGCTTTTGACCTTTCTGAACAATCCAAATACGGTCTAGGAGTTACAGTGTGCACCAAGAATATTGAAAAGGCTTTAAAATATGCTGAATTTGTTAGTGATGGGGCATATTTTATCAATGAATTGGTAAAATCAGATCCAAGATTACCTTTTGGGGGCACCAAAAAATCCGGTTATGGCCGCGAATTGGCAAAAGATGGAATCCTTGAATTTGTCAATAGAAAAACTATTTATGTAAAAAACTGAATACGAGGACACAACAAATTGTTTGGGATTAGACTAAAAGAATGATAATTGTATCCTTTATCAAACCCTTCAATGATTTGGTTTAAAAATTGATATTTAGCATTTTAACATCAGTAAATTTGAAATTAAGATTAATGTAATAGATTTTGAAAAATTGATCATAGGGATGTCTTCTTAAAATTGTATTTAAGGGGTAAAAGGAAATTGGTCTGTTAAAATTTTGTGCTGTTTACCAAATTGGAACTTGGAAATAGGATAATATTTTGAAAAGGAGCCTATAATATCTGTAATCTGGGCTTTCAATCTTCAACGGAGGAAGATTTCTGAAATGAGCTTCAAGGTTGATTTTATTCATCTGGCTTCCATTCCATAATTCCTGAGATCCCAACTCCACTAGCTTCTCATAATTTATTCCCCACCTCATTCCATTTTTACTTTCTAATCTTTCACTTTTTCTAATTGCCCATTCTCCTTTATGAGGATTAAATGGTCTTACATTCTT
>JAHEAQ010000129.1 GCA_024642705.1 Bacteroidota bacterium
TTGGAAACTTGGACAAAATGAGTGGAAAAATCCAACTGAATAACCAAGAAGGTTTGATAGGAGAATTACCGGCTTCAGTTTGGAATTGGGTTGGAGTAGATAGATTCCAACTTAAATTTACTGGTGTGACTTCTATAGATTACACAGGCATGGAAAACATGGTTAATCTTACCGAGTTTAATTGTGAGAACACACCACTTTCAGGCATGATTCCAGGTATATTATTCACACTTCCTGCAATGGAAAAATTATACTTGCATGATAGTGAATTTGATGCATTACCTGCAGAATTCACTTCAGTTTCTGGATTAGATAGACTTTACCTCAATGGAAATAATATTACAGACTTACCAGATATGTCTGGTATCGTATGGAAAGCAGGAGCTAAGGTTAGAGTTCAAAATAATTTATTGACTTTCGAAGATTTAGAATCTAATGTGGTATTGTCTTCAGATACACTTGTTTCAGAATTTGCATATTCTCCTCAAGGGAAAGTAGGAGAAGAAACTACCTTATATCCGGAAGCTGGAAGCAAGGTAGAATTAGTTGCAAATATCGGAGGATCTGCGAATATTTATACTTGGATTAAAGGAGAAGATCAAGTTGGTGATACGGATACATTCACAATTGCAGCTTTTGATGGTACAATTGATTCTGGAACTTATTTTGCACTCGCGCAAAATGCAGGAGTTCCTGGATTAGATATATTTACAGCCAATACAATTCTTCAAATCAATCCTTTTATTACAGATTCGTTGGCGTTGGTTGACCTTTATAATGAATGTGGAGGAAGTGGATGGACAGGATTTGATAATTGGTTGAATGGGCCTTTGAATACTTGGGAAGAAGTAACAGTTGACAGTGCAACTCAAAGAGTCACTCATGTTGAATTTAGTGGAATGACACTTATAGGCACATTACCTGCAAGTATTGGAAACTTGGACAAAATGAGTGGAAAAATCCAACTGAATAACCAAGAAGGTTTGATAGGAGAATTACCGGCTTCAGTTTGGAATTGGGTTGGAGTAGATAGATTCCAACTTAAATTTACAGGCGTAACGTCTATAGATTACACAGGCATGGAAAACATGGTTAATCTTACCGAGTTTAATTGCGAGAACACACCACTTTCAGGTATGGTTCCAGGTATATTATTCACACTTCCTGCAATGGAAAAATTATACTTGCATGACAGTGAATTTGACGCATTACCTGCAGAATTCACTTCAGTTTCTGGATTAGATAGACTTTACCTCAACGGAAATAATATTACAGACTTACCAGATATGTCTGGTATCGTATGGAAAGAAGGAGCTAAGGTTAGAGTTCAAAATAATTTGTTGACTTTTGAAGATTTAGAATCTAATGTGGTATTGTCTTCAGATCCACTAGTTTCAGAATTTGCTTATTCGCCACAAGGTATCGTTGGCGAAGAAACTTCGATAACTCCTGCTGCTGGAAGTAAGGTAGAATTAGTTGCAAATGTTGGAGGAACTGCCAATGTTTATACTTGGGTAAAAGGAGAAGACCAAGTGGGCGACATGGATACATTCACGATTGCTTCTTTTGACGAAACTGTTGATGCTGGTACGTATTTCGCATTAGTTCAAAATACAACGGTAACTGGTCTTGACATAATGACTGCGAATACAATTCTTAATGGTATGCCAAGTCCATTTACAATGGATTCATTGGCATTAGTAGATTTATACAATGAATGTGGAGGAAGTGGATGGACAGGATTTGGTAATTGGCTAAATGGGCCTTTGAACACATGGGAAGAAGTAACAGTTGACAGTGCTACACAAAGAGTCACTCATGTTGAATTTAGTGGAATGACACTTATAGGCACATTACCTGCAAGTATTGGAAACTTGGACAAAATGAGTGGAAAAATCCAATTGAATAACCAAGAAGGTTTGATAGGAGAATTACCGGCTTCAGTTTGGAATTGGGTTGGGGTAGATAGATTCCAACTTAAATTTACAGGTGTAACGTCTATAGATTACACAGGCATGGAAAATATGGTTAATCTTACCGAGTTTAATTGTGAGAACACACCACTTTCAGGCATGGTTCCAGGAATATTATTCACACTTCCTGCAATGGAAAAATTATACTTGCATGACAGTGAATTTGATGCATTACCTGCAGAATTCACTTCAGTTTCTGGATTAGATAGACTTTACCTCAATGGAAATAATATTACAGACTTACCAGATATGTCTGGTATCATATGGAAAGAAGGAGCTAAGGTTAGAGTTCAAAATAATTTGTTGACTTTTGAAGATTTAGAATCTAATGTGGTATTGTCTTCAGACCCACTTGTTTCAGAATTTGCATATTCTCCTCAAGCGAAGGTTGGGGAAATTTTACAAATTACTGCTGGTCAAGGTGCAGAAATTAATTTGGTCGCTAATGTAGGTGGGACTGCAAATATTTATACTTGGATTAAGGGAGAAGAACAAGTTGGAGATATGGATTCTTTCACAATTGCTTCTTTTGATAAGGAGGTTGATTCGGGTGTATATTTTGCAATTGTACAAAATACGACTGTGACAGGTTTGGATATTATGACTGAGAATATTACAATTCAAGGACCAGTAATTAATTCAGATTCATTAGCATTAGTAGACTTATACAATGAGTGTGGCGGAACTGGTTGGACAGGATTTGATCATTGGTTAAATGGTCCTTTGAACACTTGGGAAGCAGTTACAGTGGATAGTGTAAGTAAGAGAGTTACTCATGTAGAATTTAGTGGAATGACTCTAACTGGCTCATTGCCTTTAAGTCTTGGAGATTTAGACCAAATGAGTGGTAAGATTCAACTGAATAACCAAGAAGGTTTGATTGGAGAGTTGCCAGCTGCAGTATGGAATTGGGTTGGAGTGGATAGATTTCAGCTTAAGTTTACTGGAATCACAACAATAGACTATGCAGGTATGGAAAAGATGGTTAATCTTACGGAATTCAATTGCGAAAACACGCCTCTATCAGGAATGGTTCCAGGCATCTTATTTACACTTCCAGCAATGGAAAAATTATATTTGCATGATAGCGAATTCGACGCATTACCACCTGAATTTACTTCAGTTTCTGGTTTGGATAGACTTTATTTGAATGGAAATAAATTATCAGATTTACCGGATATGTCAGGTATCGTATGGAAAGCTGGGGCTAAAGTAAGAGTTCAAGATAATTTTTTGACTTTTGAAGACCTAGAATCTAACGTTGTTTTAAATTCTGATACACTAGTTTCAGAATTTGCTTATTCTCCACAAGCTAATATTGGATCTCTTGAATCAATAGACTTGAATACTGGTGATACACTTAGGTTATCTGCTGTTATTGGTGGAAGTGCGAATATTTATACTTGGATTATCGGTGAAGATATGGTAATTGATGGAGCTGTAGAATCAACCTATCAAAATGATAGCGTAACAGTTGACGATGCGGGAGAATACAAAGTTTTAGTGCAAAGTGAATTGGTTCCCGGATTAGATATTTTTAGTGAATCAGTTTTTGTTAATGTAACTCCTCCTTCTGGATTAGAGGAAATTGACTTTATTGGTTTAAAAATTCTTGGTAACCCATTTGGTGAAAATGTGGTGATTACTTCAGATGAAGCTATTCAAAATGTTTATTTGTATAATCTTGATGGCAAACTCATCAATCAAAGATCAAATATAAATGCTAATACAATTACAATGAATGCTTCTGGATTGAACGCTGGAATTTATTTGTTAGTCGTTTCTAACAATACTAAATACCAAACTATTAAATTGGTGAAAAAGTAATTCATTTGTTAAAAATATTTGATGGCCTGCAGTTAATTCTGTAGGCCATTTTTGGTTTGTAATAGAGTGAAGTGATTGCTCAAAATATTAAGACTCCACAGTCAACATACCCTCGCAAAATCATTTGTTTCAACTACTTCAGAATATAAATTAATTCGAGGAGAAATCAACATTAAGTCAATTTGAATATTTATATGTTATTTGGTTAAAAATACATTTATTGGGTCGAGAATGACGTTAAGTTTAGCTGTTATCATTCTAGGTATAAACAAACTTTGGTAGCGCTAATAATATCCAATACTGCAATAGCGTTGAGTAAAATAGCGAAAATTGAGACACACTGCTCAGTGATTTGAAATACAAAATAAAGCTGTAAATAAAATAAAATTGTTTATTTAAAATCAATGAAATCAGATAAAACAATCAAAGGTCTTTTAAACTCCTTTGAAATAAAGTTTTTTGAAGAGATTGGCCGTCTGAGGCTTATATTGTTATTGTCACACTTTGCAATAAAAACAGATCATTCCTACGGGATTTTTTAGCCCTAGTAAGAGCGAACTTTTTGTAAAAAGAAATGTAAAATGTCAATAAGCTCTTTGGGTACGGTATTTAATCGGACGATAGTGGTTTGATATATAAAATGGTTTAGAAATAGTTTCAATACTTAGTTACCAACTCTAATTTAATTAATATTTTAAGATCTATTTAGGTTAGTTTGGGCTATACACCATAAAATAAAATGAAACATCAACTGGGGAACTTTCAAAAGAGGCTAATATACGTATTGTATTTGGAGAAGATTGATTAGCACTTAAAACCCTTCCAGCCGCGTATGAAGTTCCTATAAAAATTGAAAGATCTGACATGTCATTGCAAACCAAATCATAAATTCCGGTATTAATTTTAGTAATTGTAAAATTACCAGTACCACTGTTAATATTTCCATTAAAAGCAACAAATCCATAACAGACGGGTAATAGAGAATTTGTTCCTGTCGATGCGTTTCTTGTAATTTTTCCATCCAAATCTATGTCCCCAGCTGGATTTACAGTCACCCTATCATTGCCATTCATTCTCACCACTAAATTGCCAGTCGTGTTTCCGCTATTAGTACCCAATCTTACATTGTCTCCAGAAAGTTGCATAAATCCTTTATTTATCCCACCACTTTTTAATTGAAGAATAGCACTCAGATTGTCAATAATACTTGAGCCATTGGTACGTATATTTCCGCTTACATCCAATCGCTCAGTTGGCCCTGCCGTATTGATGCCTACATTGTCTCCTATGCTAAACATATTACCAGTACCTCCACCTGTCCAGGATTCATTATTAATAATTACTTTCCACGAAGCTGCCTGCCTTTGATTCAGTTGATTGGTGGAAGTATTGTAAATCAATAAACCATCGGAAGGAAGGAGAATGGCATTACGTTGAGCTGTGGTCATTCTGGGGATAAGTAATCCTTTTGTGGTGCTACTAACATCTAATGCGGCACTTCCGTTTGGCAACATTGTGCCTATTCCCACACTTTGCGCGTGGATTGATTCGGAAATGAAAAACGTTAGTAAAATGAATAATATCCTTTTCATGAATGATTATTTTAAATTCCAATCAAAGATGTTAAACTAATCATATGAAAAAAATAGCGAAATAGGGTGATATTGAGCAGGAACTATAGAATTACATCAATCCTTCTAGCACAGATTTGCGAATCATAAAAGTAGCACCAATGATAACAATCGCAATCAAAATGGTAAAAATCACCATCATGGTAAAACTTTTTTCAGGCACTAAAATTGATTTGTTTGGATTTTCTTTTTTGTATAAAATAGGTAATTGTTGACCGAGTGGATATGGGTTACCAGCTACGATTATTTGCTTTTCAATGAATTGACCTGTTTCTTTAACAATATATTGAATGGTAATTTTGGTAAGTCTGCTGTAATAACCCATTGGAATTCTGACCACGGTTGCTTTAGTAGGTATTCCAGTTTTCTTCCATCGGTTTAGTTCTTCTATTCTATAAAGGATTACAAAAAAAGGCAAAAATCCTGCAATTATTAACATTAGATAAATCCAATTCATCCTTTATTTCATTTGAATTCATTGTGAATGTATAAAATCCTTTGTGTTTGGGTTTAAACTAGTTTATTTTTAATAGCCAATGAAACAGCTTCAGTTCCCGAATTTACATGCAATTTGGCATAAATATTTCGAATGTGTGATTTGACGGTGTCAAAAGAAACAAACAATTCCGAAGCAATCATTTTATAACTATTGCCTTCTACTAACAATTGCAATACTTTCTTTTCTTGATTGGTTAGATTGTATTCAATGGCGTTGTCAATGGGTTGCAAATTGGCCTTAAATAATTGCAATACTCTTCGTGCAATTCCAGGAGTCATTGGTGATCCGCCAGATTGAACTTCGGTAATTGCTTCCAAATATCCATCAGGGGTTGTTGATTTCAAAATATATCCTGAAGCACCAGCACAGATGGCATTAAAAATAAAATCATCTTCAAAAAAAACAGTTTGTATCAATACGTGAATATTTGGGAAATGTGTTTTAATAAGTTTGGTTGCTTCAATCCCATTCATTCCTGGCATTTCAATATCCATAAGGACAACGTCACAGGGATTCCGTAATAAATTTTCCAACAAATCGCTGCAATCTGGCCAAGCACCTACGCAACTAAAGCCTTCGTTTAAATTTAAAATAAGTTCAAAGGTTTCACGCAGATGCTTATTATCTTCAAAAACTGTGACATTTATCAATTTATTTTTTTATTACAAAGTTGATGAATTATTATTCAATATATATAGCGAAAAAGGGTGATTCTTAAATCGGGATTGTCAATAAAATAATTGTTCCTTCTCCTAATACCGATTCGATACCGATTTTTCCTTGTAATTCCTTAGCTCTGGTTTTAAGGTTTTCAATGCCGTTTCCGTTTTTAATAATATTAGTATCAAAACCCTTCCCAAAATCTTGAATAGAAAGCGACAAAACTTTATTTTGCTTAGAAACATTAATGTTTATTTTTTCGGTTTCAGAATATTTTACCGCATTATTGATTGCTTCTTTGAAGATGAGAAATAGATTCTTGCGTTGAGACATCGTTAATTTAATCGTTTCAAGAATTTCCAAATCCATTTTCAGAGAAATACCTTTGCTGCTAGAAATCTCTTGAGCAAAACTTTCTATCCTATTTTTCAAACTGGTTCCATCGTTATCTCCCTGTTTAATCATCCAAACAATGTCTCCCATTTTATCCATTGTTTCTTTTGAATTGATACTCATACGGTTCAGTATTTCAGATTGCGAAAAATCAGCATTGTCTTGTTTCTTTTTTGCAATTTGACTCAGCATGTGAATACTGCTAAGTGAACTTCCTACTTCGTCGTGTAAGTCAGCAGCAATTTGATTTCGTAGTTGTAGTTCTTTCATCTGCTGTTGCAAACGATTGCGGTTTATTAAAAGCACAATTCCTCCAATTGCCAATGCTGCCAACAACATAGCCCCAACCAATATAAGGCGTTGTCGATCTAATTTTTGAAGTTGTATTTCTTTATCCTTATTGAGGAGTTTAATTTCATTTTCTTTCTCATCTAATTTAAATCTTGTTTGCATGGCTGCAATATCATTATCAAATTGATATTTTATAATGCTGTCATTTAATTCCTTATTGATTTTAAGATATTCAAAAGCTTTTCCATAATTACCTGCTTGGGTATATGCCTTCGAAAGCAGGTCTGAAGACTCCAATTGGATTGTGGTAAAATTTTCTTTTTTAGAAATTTCAAATG
Organism: Bacteroidota bacterium; assembly: GCA_024642705.1. Taxonomy (GTDB): domain Bacteria; phylum Bacteroidota; class Bacteroidia; order Chitinophagales; family Saprospiraceae; genus Portibacter. Next base: position 7,613 of record JAHEAQ010000129.1, read on the forward strand.
CTTTTTCGGCTAAATTAATGGCTTGACCATTATTTTTTTCTTTCAAGTAAATTCTACCTAAACATTCATAGGCATTTGCAAGTTGCTGGTTGTTTTCTTGTTTAAGCGCATAATCCATCGATAAAGAGGCATGCTTTTTTGCTTGAAGAATTTGATCGTTTTCTAAATAGGTATCGCTTAGATTTTCATGATACATGGACAGATTATTGACATCCTCTAGAGCGTTTGCTATTTCGATCGCTTTGAGAAATACTGTAATCGATTGATCATATTCTGATAGATGCTTGAACGAATTTCCTTTGTTGTTTAGGACAATAGCAGACATTTGGTTGTTTCCTAGTTTTTGATATAAATCATATGCCTTATCATAATAATTGATGCTTTCTTGATAGCTGTTTTGCATATAATACACGGAACCAATGGTTTGTAATACTCTTGCCCTGCGGTCATCATTATTTGCTTTTTCAGCATATATAAGTGAAGTATCGCAATCTTTAAGTGATTGAGTCAAGTTTTGCATCTGCATATGCATATCTGCCCTGTTTAGATAAGCCAAAGCAAGCCTATTGGGTTCACCAACTTTTTGCGAATACTCAATAGCATAATTTATGTAAGTCATAGCAGAATCTATTTTAGATGCAGAACTATAACAAACAGAAATATTTAATAAACATCCTGCAGTTCCTTTATCAAATTGGAGTTTTTTGCTTAATTCTACCCCTGCTTTTCCAAATTCAATTGCTCTTATTGGATCGGAGTTCCGAATTAATCCCGTCAGCATTCTATAAATGATCACTTTGTTGGTATCTTCTTTGGCATTTGGCAATACTAAAAGCAAAGAATCAATCATTTTATTCTGTGCGTGTATCTTACCCAAGAGTGAAAAAAGTACTATGAAAAATATTAAAAATACTTTTTGCATATCAAACTATCCTTTTAATGTTGAATTTCTATTTTGAAAAGTGGTATTATCTTTATGGATCACTGATTTTTATGGTTTACTTTGATTCATCATCGCAATGCTTTAAAACGTTGAATTTTATAAAAAAGCAATTGGACTGGCTTTACAGTTATTTTAAAATCACTTTTAACAAATTAAATATAATCAATCTAATTTGATACGAAATTAAAAATATATGCAATTCAGTTTCTTGGAAAAATTGCAAATAATCAGGTTTACTGTAGTTTTTGTATTGATATGCTTGCAGGGCTAGGAATCAACCAAGAATTTGTTATGGCTGTATTTTTAGCTAAAAAAGAAAACAAAATGATTCATGGCATCTGCTGTAATTGTCAAGCTGACTAGTTACAAAAAATTATAAATGAACTTGAATTAATAAAAGTATTATATCTTTATAAGTAAGATACTTAGTAAATAAGATATATTATGAACGAAAATAACGTCCTTAAAATACGGGAGTTAACACAAAAATATGCTTACAGTTCGATTCAAATGCATGAAGCCATTGCTCGTAAAGCTGGATTTTCGAGCACAGATCACAAATATTTAGGATTTTTTCTTCAAAGAGGAAAAATGACTGCTGGAGAACTTGCTGAATTAACTGGACTTACCACTGGGGCCGTCACTGGATTAATTGATAGGTTTGAAAAAGCCCAACTTGTTAAAAGGCAATATGATAAAAGTGATCGACGAAAGGTAATAGTTGATCCTGATACAATTAAGATATTTACTTTATTAGAGCCATTTTACAAAGAATTTCAAGATGAATCTGAAAATATAATTTCTTCCTTTTCTTGCAACGAAAGAGAGATTATTGAATCTTATTTTTTGAAAGCCTTGGCATTAGCCGATATAACCATTAGTAAATTTAAATAAGAATATTACAAATTATGAGCACATCTAATGATAAGAAATCACATCATCAAACCATACACACGCCTTTTGTTCCAACTTATTTTCATGGGACAAAAGTTGACTTGAAAATTGGTGAATTTATAGAAGTTGGATTTAACTCCAATTATGGTAAGCAAGATAAAGCAAAATATATTTACTTAAGCGGTACATTAGATGCAGCTATTTGGGGAGCAGAACTCGCGATAGGGGATAGAAGGCAGAGGATATATTTGGTGGAAGCGACCGGTCCTATTGAGGATGATCCAAATTTGACAGATAAAAAATTTCCAGGTAATCCTACAAAGTCTTATCGCTCGAAACATCCATTTAAAATC
>JAHEAQ010000187.1 GCA_024642705.1 Bacteroidota bacterium
AAATCAAAAAATTAAAACACTTATCTTCGGTTTTAATAGCCTTAAATTATAGAAATTTACAGCATTATCAATCCATACTCACAAAAAATAAAGATTTAAAACCGATTTTAGAAGCAAAATGTAAAACCAAAGTGGTTAGTTTAAAAACTAAATAAATGATTAAATTCTTTCGTCAAATCCGCCAAAACTTAATTATGGAAAATAAAACTTCTAAATATCTAAAATACGCCATTGGCGAAATTGTACTGGTGGTAATTGGTATCTTGATAGCACTTCAAATTAATAACTGGAACCAAAATCGTATTGAGAATATTGAGGAACAAGGGATATTAAAAAACCTAAACATTGAATTTAAAAACAATAAAGTACTATTAAAAAGTGATATTGAAAAAAACCATAATGCTTTGAAAACTGGGCAAACACTAATGGATTTAATAGGTGCTGATGAAACTATACTAAAAACACAAAATACTGATAGTTTACTTTTTATGATTTTTGAAGGGGGTAATGTTAATTTTTCAGAAAACACTGTTTTGGAACTTGTTCAATCCGGTAAATTTCAAATACTTAAAAATGAAAATCTGAAAAACTTAATATTTGAATGGACCCAAAATAAAGCAAGAGCTTTTGAAATCAATGAAACACGCGATCGAATTTCTAGTAAATTCGTAGAATACTTATATTCAAGATACCCATTGAAAAATATTGATATATACGGCATCTTAAAATGGAAAAAACCGTCAAGCCTAAACGTTAATAAACTACTCATTTTTAGTGATATTGCATTTGAAAGCATGATGGACGATTATTTATATAATGTGAAACGTTTTTTGGAACAACAAGAAAAATTAGATTCAATAATCGAACAAATCATCACAGAAACAAACCATTATGACCACTGAAGACCTTAAAAAACTACAAGCGCCCATAAAAGAAAAATATAGAACCGAACCCGATTCTGCAATCATAATGCTTAAAGCAAAAGGCAAATTGGGAGAAGGCATTTCATGTAGTGTCAACACAGGAAAAGCTTTGGCAACCGCAGGACTTCATCCGGCTACTGGAGGCGATGGCATGTTATTATGTTCGGGAGATATGTTGTTGGAAGCCTTGGTTGCCTGTGCAGGAGTAACCTTAAGTTCTGTAGCCACAGCCATTGGAGTCCACATCAAAAAAGGGGAAGTACGAGCCGAAGGTGATCTGGATTTTAAAGGTACATTAGGAGTTTCAAAGGAAGTGCCTGTTGGATTTAAATCCATTCGTTTATCTTTTGAATTGGATTGTGATGCCGATGAGGAAACAAAGAAAACCCTTTTAAAACTCACCGAGCGCTACTGCGTCGTGTTGCAGACCATTGTTTCAGGAACGCCAATCAATTCGGAAATCAATACAACATTAAATCCTAACTAATATGTTCCGCTTCTTTCGTAAAATGAGAAATACCTTATTATCAAAAAACAAGTTTACCCAGTACTTTTTTTATGCCCTTGGTGAAATTATTCTAGTGGTGATTGGCATTTTGATAGCCTTACAAGTAAACAACTGGAACGAGAACCGCAAAATTAAACAACAGGCCGAAACTTATCGTCAAAGATTACTAGATGACTTAAATAGTGACATCAAATATATAAGGCTAAGAATAGACTATTTTGATCAAGTTGAACATTATTTGGAATTTGCTTTGGATGAAATGGGTAAGCCAAAAGCCAATACTACCGATGAAAAATGGCAATTTGTTTTGGCTGTGTTTCAGGCAAGCCAAAAATGGGATTTTTATTCGTCTAATGCAACCTATAACGAAATACAAAAATCAAGTACCTTAAGTTATCTGGGCAATCCAGAACTCTTGAATACATTGTCATTTTACTATAATAGCGCTACAAACCAGCTTCAAACCCTTAACGATGGCACCCAAGCGTATCGCGATTATACTAGGAGAGTTATAAACTGGAATATTCAAAATTACATTTGGAGCTCGTGTTATGAAGTTGGTGGATCACATTATCAAAAATTCGTTAACTGCAGTTTACCACCTTCCGAAGACCTAGAAATCGAGCGCACCTACAATGTCATAATTAACAACAAGGAATTTATAGAATTAATTAATAGTCGCATATCTATTGTCCATGTTCGAAATATGCTATACGGAACATTGATTCAGCATTGTGAAAATTTAAAAGATATGTTGCAAAAAGGCGAATGAATACATTCCTTCAGAGCATCATGTAAATCAAAGTAAATCTTTTAAAACATCCCATACATTATCTGCCACGATTTTATGCCCTTCAACTGTTGGGTGAATGCCGTCATCTTGATTCAACTCTGGTATGCCTGCAACATTTTCAAGTAAAAATGGAATAAGTTCAATCTTATTTTTTTCAGCTAATTCATAAAAAATAGATTTAAACTCGGTAGTATATTCCGGTCCCATATTTGGAGGTATCTGCATACCTGCTAAAACCATTTGCACATCAGGATTTTCATCTCTCACAATATCAATAATAGCCTGTAAGTTTGTTCTTGTTTCACTAATCGGAATACCACGCAAACCATCATTGGCACCAAGTTCCAGCACAAAAACATCCACTTTTTGATTTAAAACCCAAGGTATTCTGCTTTTACCGCTGGCCGTGGTTTCTCCACTTAACCCTGCGT
>JAHEAQ010000130.1 GCA_024642705.1 Bacteroidota bacterium
CAAAGTGCTGGAAATTGAGTAAGAATTCCAAGTTCATCATAAATACCATTATCTAATAATCGGCCTGGTAAAAAAGTTCGGTCAAACCATCCCACCAAATTCCCCTCCATTGTCAAGTCTCCAGCCCCAAAACCAGGGACTGGGATAAGAAATAGAGCTGCATAATACGCCAATAATATTCCTACAATAAAGTAAAGTCTTGTTTTCCAAGAATAATTTAAAAATAGAATGGCTGTAGCAAAACTGGCTATCCCTATTCTGCCTAATACACTTCCAAAACGGATGGCAGAAAGATCAAAAAAGGGTATAGGAGAATTTTTATAAACCATTCCTAACCCAATCAAAATCAACATTCGGATAAAAACCTTTTTATAGAGAGCCGATTTCGACAATCCCATTGATTGCCCTTTGGTCAAAGAAAAAGATATCGATACCCCAGATATGAATAGAAAAAGTGGCATAATAAAATCATAAAACGCAAACCCATGCCAAGGTACATGTTGGAGCTGATTGGCGATAACATCAATAAACCCTAAACCAGTCTTTCCTTTCAGCAATACCAGAAAAGTTCCCCCTCCGGAAATTAACAACATATCAAATCCGCGTAACGCATCGATGGACAATAGTCGATTTTGCTTTGAGTTGGTTGTCATGATCAAGTTGGTTTTATTTCAAAAAAATCTATTTCAAATGTTAAGATAACTGGCTGCAGCAGCATCGAGAAATATTTTTGTATCTGCATGTTTCCTCAAAATTGTAGCTGGACATGCAGTGCTTATTTCAGCATACAAAGCGTTTTTCACAGCATCCGCTTTTCTTTTGTCTGGCACCACACAACTAATGGTCTTGCATCTCATTATTGCTGGGATAGTCAAACTCAGTGCCTTTTTTGGTACATCTTCGAAAGTTGGAAACCAACCTTCCCCTAGCTGTTGTTGTCTGCAAGCATCATCAAGCTCAGCAACCTTCACCAATTTAGGGTCGTTGAAATCAGCAATAGGTGGATCGTTGAAAGCAATATGTCCATTTTCTCCAATACCAATGCATGCCAAATCAAAGCTTCGACTACTTAGCTCTTCAGAATATCTGGCCAATTCAGCTTCAATATCCTCTGCATCCCCATTTAACAAAAAGATTTCGCTTGGTTTTACTTCATTGAGTATTCTTTCCTTCAAATATTTCCTAAAGCTTGCAGGATGCGAATCGGTGAGTCCTATGTATTCATCCAAGTGGAAAACCACGACCTTCGACCAATCAATATCCTTTTGCTTCAAAGCCTTCAAGAAGGAAAATTGTGATGCTCCAGTAGCCAAAATAAGATTTGCTAACCCTCTTTCATCAATTGCCATATTGATCTTTTCAGCAGTAAAATCAGCTGCTGCCTCACCCATTGCTTCAACATTCTCGTAAATCGATACGCTCACATTGTCTATGTCAATTGTATTCATTCGTCTTGTTTTATAAAAATTCTAAAATGGCAAACCAAGAGGTCAATAACGAAAAAAGGATTACAGCTGCTATTCCTATGTTTAGTCCTATTTTAGCCTGATGATCTTTCATTACACTCTTTTTGTTTATCAATATAAATATAGGAATAGCTACTGCTGGCAATATACAAGCCTGGAAAGCCTGAGAAAATACCATTAGTGCAGGTGGTCTTTCTTCAAGGAATACTGTTCCGAACGCAAAAATTAAACCTATGAAGATCAGTACTCTAGATTTGGTAGAGTGAATATTTCTAGGCTCTCCCGAATAATCTGAAAGTAACCAAGGTGCAATCAAAACAATGGGAAAAATAGTAGAAAGCCCCGCTCCTGCAATGCCAATAATTAAAATAAATGCTGCCAATTTACCGCCAATTGGTTCAAAAAGACTGATCATATCTACAGTATTTTCTAAACTTAGTCCTGAAACATGTAAAGTTCCAGCAGCCACTGCCATTATAATTCCACTTAATATCAGCATCATAGTTGCAGAAACAAACGCATCCTTTTTTTCTGTTTCCAAATCATTTATTCCCCACCCCTTTTCTGATACTACAATACTTCGCATGATGAATACTGCTGCAGAACATGTAGTCCCTGTTATGGCTGCAATTAGTCCCAAAGCTCCAGGAGTATTAGGTATACTAGGAATCAATCCTTCTGTTATTGCTGAAATACTAGGTTTGAGCATAAAAAAAACGACTATAAACGACAAGCCCATCAAAACGACCAATACAGTAAGCACTTTTTCAAATAACTTATAACTCCCGCGCCAAATAAATAGATAGATGAAAGAAGCAAAAAATAGAATAATCCATCCTGTATTTATAATTACACCTCCAAAAGCAAGCCTTACTCCCTCTTGAATCAAATCAGCTACAATTCCCATTACCCCAATCAGCGCTAAAAGTTCTCCGATAATAAGAGCGATAATAATGTAAATTGCAAGTACCCAACCCCATTTGAACTCTTTTTTGAAATTGAATAATGCAGTTTGACCTGAAACCAATGTGACTTTTCCATAGGCTAGCATTAGAACATATGTAAAAATGCAAGACAATACCAATGCCCAAAACAAACTCATACCATGCTCTGCACCTGTTATAGCCATAGTAGTGACACTACCTGTCCCTATGTTGTATCCAATGAGAAATAGACCTGGGCCAACAGCACTAAGCCCAATGAGCATTTTTTTAATCAGTTTATTTTCGGTCATAAGGTCTAGTATTAAGTGGGTTTTAATGAATAAGCTTTTTTAACAAACTAATCTGCAGAATAGACCAGCTCTCCAGCGACATAAGATTTTTCAATTTTCAACCGGTTGTTCTCCAAGGAAAACAAGACAAAGTCAGCTCTTTTCCCTTGTTCAATTTTTCCAAGATTATTTAAAGACATCATTTCCGCAGGATTTGAACTTGCCATTTGGATCGCCTCACCTAAACTACATTGCGTAAAATCCATAACTACACCGACACAAAGACTAATTGGAGAAGCTGCACCCGCCAATACGTTTTCTTTAGGAAGCTTCACTACGTTGGGAGTCAAAATTAAAGTTCTCTCACCGCGAGTATATTCTCCTGGAGGCAAGCCAGCCAAGTCTAGCGCATCTGAGACAAGAATCATCTTACTTGCGCCCTTTACCTTGTAGAAACTTCTCACTTCTTCTTTTGTCAGGTGAAATCCATCAGCGATAATGCTAGGCTTAATTCGATCATCAGATAATTGCGGCCACAATGGATTGTGATGGCGATTGATTTCATTGGCGCAACCATTTCCCAAATGGGTTGCCATTTTAGCACCTGCATCAATTGCCAATTTAATCTGTTCCGCATTTCCATTGTGATGACCAAGCGAAACAACCACTCCACTTTCTACGCAGCTACGGATAAAAGGAATTGCACCTTCTAGCTCAGGTGCCAATGTGATTAATTTGATGCCATGGTTTGCAGCCTTTTGCAATTCCTGAAATTCTTTCCAATCAGGATTCTTAATGTATTTTTCCAAATGTGCTCCTCTATACCCTTGCACTGGAGAAATATATGGACCCTCTAAATGAAAACCTGGAATAGATTTACCAATTTCAGGATCTTCCATGGCCTTTGCAAGTACTGCAAAATTCTCCTTCATCCTGCTAAATTCACTTGTTATTACTGTTGGATAATAAGTTGTCACCCCTGCTTTCCAAAGTGCCTTAGTGGCTTTGCGAATCCCCTCTACCGTTAAGTCAGGACCAGAAAAATCTACTCCCAAATAGCCGTTGATTTGTAGGTCAATTAATCCTGGAGCTATATAGATTTTATTGGCTGATTTTTTGTTTGCGATACGCTCAATTTTAGAAATAACTCCTCCGCTATTGCTAATTATAACTGGATCCTCATCCAGATAAAAGATTCCCTCAATCGGATTTGAATGATCTTTAGAATCCGGGATCAAGTTTGAAAAAAATAATAATGTGGCAATTGCTATAATTGATGTTTTCATAAATCTTTAATTTCTCTTGGTTTCAATTTCACGAATTTTAATGTTTCTAAACCAAGCATCGTCCTTGTGGTTTTGCAGCACAATATGACCCTTTCTTTTTTGCTGAAAATTCGGAATGTCTTGGTATTTACTGAGTTTAAAAAGGGAATCCAGTTGTTGTGATCCGAATTCATAATGGACGACCTTTTTGCCATTTAACCAATGTTCCACATTGTTTCCATCTATCAATATTCTACTAGAATTGTATTCCCCAAGTGGTCGGACAACAGCCCCTACCGGCGCAATCATATCGTATAAACAACCCGTGTATTGAGAAGGCTTAAGCTTTCCCAAATAGATAGTATCATTGTCATCCAACAATTGGTATTCGAAACCTATTGCCGAATATGGCGAACCACTTTCCTTTGACATTTCCTCTGAAACATTGTATTTCAATCCAGTATTTCCTGCTTTTGTCAATTTCCATTCAAAATACAACTCATAATTGTCAAATGCACTTGTGGTCATTAAATCGCCCCCTTCTTCTGGCTGACCATCTGGTAATGAAGGCACTAAACCACTATTTAGCTTTCTAATTGTACCCTCTTCGATTTTCCAATGTTCTTTTGGTACATCGTCCCGACCAAGTCCGCGCCATCCTTCAAATGTCTTTCCATCAAATAGCAATTTCCATCCCTGAGCAGCTTCTTCAGCAGTCAGGAAATTATTTTCATCTTGATTAGAAATTGCTTTTTTGGTTTCTCCATTACTACAGCTCAAAAAGAGCAGGGACACTATCAAGACCTTTAAAAAGAACCATTTTAGCATATCAATATTTCTTATTAATTTCATAGATTATAGACTAAAAGGTTCAACATCCTCCCATTGTCCGCTAGATACAGACTTCTCAAGGGCTTCTAAAACTGCTACCCCACTCAATATACTTTGATGACTTCTTGGTTCTTTACCAGTTTGAAACATGTTAACCATATCCACATAGTTTTTTGCGGGGTTTTTAGATTCCACCCTTGATTTCAATTCTTCAATTCCATTATCCGTCTCTACAAAAGTCTGCCATCCATATTTCTTTGTTGTGAACACCAGGGAAGCAAGCATACCATTACCAAAAATCAAATTAGCGCCGCTATTCGTACCATTATTAATCACCCTTACCCGCTTCACATCGTCTCCGAAAATGACCATCAGTGGTTGGATGGTATGGGCTCCATAGAAAAACACGCCTCCATATTCTGAATTGATATCCAGACGACCACTGCGGATCACTTGGTTTATCTGACCCATTTCTTTTACTTGTTCTTTTATGTCAAATGTCTCGTCATTGTATGCTATAGAACTATAGGAAGTCACAGGAGTCCCTGCTTCGCGTGCCATTTTCAAGAATTCAATTCCTTCATCAAGCCGATAGCAAAATGGTTTGTCAATAAAAATTGGAATTTTTTCCTTAATAAAAGGTCTTGCTGCATCTAAATGATATTTTCCATGGCGATGATCTACAATCAAGGCGTCAATTTTCCCAATCATTTCTTTGGGATCTTTCACCATATTAGGAATTCCTCCTCTTTCCATCGCATCCCTGGCAAATGCTTCCGTTTCGCCCCAGACATATTTTACTTCCATGTCTGGAAACTTTTTTTCGATATTAAACATCTTACCAAAATCTCTTGTGTGCGAATTTTCAGCCCCAATAATTCCAATTCTCATTTTCTTTAATTTTGGCTTGTGAACTGAAATCAGTTCCGCTGCAAGACCAGTTGGAGCAGACACAGCGAGTGTTGAAAGAGCTGCTGCTCTGCCTACTTTTTTAATAAATTTTCTTCTTGTATCCATAGTCCATTATCGTTTATACCATGCCATTTTTATAATTTCATTTCCCAACCTTTTTCATAAGTCCTGCTCCATAATTTTTTAGCTTTCTTATCACCTATAATGTGGCCATTGTTGGAATCTATATTTAATGATTTACCAGTTCTTTGTGCAATGTTTCCAAGTTGAACGAGCAGCGTGCTCTTGTGTCCAGAATCTATATCGGAATTCAGTTGCGCACCACTATTAATTGCACTAAACATATTTCTAATGTGGAATGCATCTAATTGTTCCGCTGGATTGGTAGCATTCCTTGGGTCGATTTCTAAATTATCTTTAACTTCTCTTATTAGCTCTCCATTTAGGTCAAAAATGCTGTAACTGTTTCCTCCGGGAATGAATACGCTACCGTTTTCGCCATAAAAAATTACGCCAACTGAACTTCCTTCAACGCCCTTTCCATTGCAACTTCTTCCTTCCCAAGTCATTGCCATATCTGGCCCAAATTCCAAATTGATTACCTGAGTGTCTGGCGTTTCCCAATCGTCATTGTATCTGTATCTCCCTCCATTTGAACTCACTTTAGTAGGATAGTCTACTTCCATTCCCCAACGGAGTAGGTCAATCATGTGAGTGCCGTTATTTAATGCTTCCCCTGTACCCCAATGCCAGTGCCAATGCCAATTGTAGTGAATTAGATTGTCCTTAAACTCTTTTCTCGGTGCTGGGCCTTGCCACAAATCCCAATTCAACCAATCGGGTACTGGCGCTTTTTTTCCGACTCCAATGGAATCGCGATTGTTGGTGTACCAACTTTTTCCAAAATATACACGTCCAATCTCACCATTTTTAACAGCATTGATACCTTCAATCACATTTGGCCAGGATCGACGCTGGTTCCCCATTTGAATGACCTTACCATATTTCTTAGCAGCTTGGACCAGAATCTCACCTTCATTTGGATTATGACTACAAGGTTTTTCCAAATAAATGTGTTTCCCAGCTTGCATGCCAATTAATGCTGCTGGTGCATGCCAATGATCAGGGGCAGCGATTACCAATACGTCTACATCTTTGCTTTCAAGCGATTCTCTGAAATCCGTAAACCCCTCAGCTTTTATAGATTGTCTGTCTTGGAGATTTGTGAGACATTTTGTAATGGCGGTGCTGTCTACATCACAAATATGGATGACATCGCAAATATCCTGTTGGGCAAAATTTGTAGCTAGTGCATTCCCTCGACTATTTACTCCCATAACAGAGGCTCTTATTTTATCATTTGCGCCAATTATCCTATTGTAACTCTGGGCATTAAATTTTGGCAACACTCCTCCTACCATTAATGCGGCTGAAGAGACTACTGTTTTCTTTACAAAACTTCTTCGCGAATTTGATTTGCTTGTCATATGGTTCGTTTTTTTAGTTTTGATTATTCATGGTTGTCCATTTAAAAATCTATTTTTTCTCTGGAGAAACTTTTCCACTATTGTGAATCAATGTTTCCAATATGCCAATTGATGCATTGGCACATTTGGCTCAATCTTAAATAGTAGTCTTTATTCTTTGATCCAAAATCTAATCATTAACAAAATGTGTAGGTGCACATACAAATATATAAGAATTGATGACAATTAAGTTATGATACAGAATAAAATGGATCTACTAAATGTTAGCTAAATTAGAAAACCTAACAGCTGTGGAAATCCTAAAATATATACTTGTTGCCGAATATAGATTAATTTCAACTGTAATAATCAATTAAACACTGGCTTACAACTGTTTTCATAAGAATCAGAAAGTCTTCTCTTTCTCAAGACCACAGTGAGTCCAGCTTATATTTGCGGAGCGAGCTTAAGATTGCTTTGGTTGCGCGCATGTGTATCGGATTATGTTTTCAGGAATTAACAAAGCGTGTTTTGATGAGACAACTTTGGTTAAAAAAGGTCAAACAGGCGCAGAAAGGTTACCAAAATGGCTTAATAAGTTCATTGGATTTACAGAAATACTGGGAGAAATTCCATTAATAGCTCCAATGTTAATTAATAAATTGACAATTCTTATTCCAATTTCCTCAATTTGCTTTGGATTTATTATGATTCCTGCTGCTTATTTCCATATTAAGAGAAAGGAATCAAAAAATGTAATAATTAATACATCTATCCTTATTGTTTGAAGTTTGATTGCATATTGGATAATATCATAAAAAAAGGTTCATTACACTAGATAAAATTCAAAAGTAAGAATATGGCAACAAATATTTCAAAAATCACAATCAACGCTTCAACAGAATGAGTTTGTATAGCAAGATTCATGGAAATGGGTGCTGATTTATTAGGTGAAAGTTTAAAAAGAACAAAATAGAAAAGAAGGTTATTGGAAAATGTGTGCAATAAGCTTTTTTATTTTGCAAAATAGAGGAGTGGTTAAATTGTAACAAAAGTTACAAATTACAACATAAATAGCAAATTATATTGGTTGTTAATTAACCACCTCTTAGAATTTGTTTGAAATCAAAAGCAAAAGATTTAGTAAAGTTAAATGCTCTGTAAGATGTTGCAAATTCACAGAATCTTTAGGAATTGATTGGATATAGCAGTTCAAAAAGGACTGAAATTTATTCACATGTTGCCATTAATTATGTCCAAAAAATAATTAGTGCCATAGATTTGATAAATTAGGGTTAAAAATATAATGAGGCTATGTGCAATTTCGTGTAGCCAATTGTTGTGGCAAATCAAAAAAAGGAGAATAAATGCATGAAGAATGTATTAGTATTATTAGCAGCAGGGGCAATATTTTTTTTAGGTTGTAATCAGACAAATACCTCATTAAAAAAGATGGTACCTCAAGAAGAAATGGAGAAAATATACAATGAGGTTAAAACGCCCTTTAAATATGGCGTTGTTTTCAAACATTCTGATTCTACAAAAATGGTTGACAGCCCAACTATCTTTCGCAAAAACGAATCCTGGTATATGACTTACGTTGTTTTTGATGGTCGAGGTTATGAAACTTGGTTATCGGAAAGTGATGATTTGCTCAATTGGGAATCAAAAGGAAAAATAATGTCTTTCACAGAAAATACCTGGGATGCCAACCAAAAAGCTGGTTATGTATCGCTCGTAAAAACAGAATGGGGCGGAGATTATTCGGTAGAGAAATATAACGATAACTACTGGATGACTTATTTAGGGGGAGCCACGGACGGATACGAAGCAGGCACATTAAAAATTGGCTTGGCAAATTCCACAACTTTAACAGAAGCTAATGAATGGGATACTAATTATTCTCCACTTTTGTCTCCCGAAGATGAAGATGTTCGTTGGTTTGATAACAAAACTATCTACAAAAGTTTGGTCATTCGTGATAGAAAAAAGCACACAGGGCATCCTTTCGTTATGTATTATAACGCAAAGGGAGATACTGCCAACTATGAAAGTATTGCAATGGCGGTATCTGACGATATGGTTACGTGGAAAAGATATGGAGAAAATCCTGTTATTACGAGAGGAAAAGGCATTTGTGGTGATGCACAGATTGCAAAAATTGGTGATATCTATGTAATGTTCTATTTTGGAGCATTTTGGAAACCCGGTGCTTTTGAACGGTTTGCCTGCTCGTACAATTTAATAAATTGGACAGATTGGGAAGGAGAAGACTTGTTGGCTCCTTCAGAAGAGTATGATAAAAAATATGCCCATAAACCCTGGGTAATAAAATGGAATGGTGTTGTTTACCACTTTTACACTGCCGTGGGTGCTAGTGGTAGAGTGATTGCATTAGCGACATCGAAAGATTTAACAAAATGACTTGCCATAGTCGAGTAGGAAAAGGGGAGTTTCACCCTTAATCCTACTGACACTTCGGTCAGCACAGGTCTCACAGAACCATACCTTAACCTCTCGATTCAACAATATGGTCGCAGCGATTTGATAAGGAATCAAAAGATATT
>JAHEAQ010000188.1 GCA_024642705.1 Bacteroidota bacterium
ATTTTGATGTCTCTTAATGCAAAAATTTGGATAAGCGAACCAACCTGAAAGACCTCCTTTATGGTAATAATAAGAGATTTTTTGTTTGAAGTATAAATTTTTAATGGGATTCTTTCCTCGCTCAATTTAAACAGTCTTTTTGATTAAAAAATACAACGATTGCTTCATTGAAATTAAAATAATAATAAATGCAGAAAACAATTTTTTTTGCGCCGACATTAATTTGATAAAAATTTTATAATCAAGACTCAATTTTTTGAATTTTAAATTCAAGGAGTAATGAAGACCATACCGTCTATTTATGACAGACCTGTTTTTAAAATTTTGTATAATATAAGCTTTTGATTTCATTTCTGTAGAATGATTAACTACTCCTGAAAATTTTGGAAATTCTTTGAATTTTATTTCTGAATTCACCAACTTCAAAAAATAGTCTTGGTCTTCGCAACTTTCCATAGATTCATCGAAATTAAAATTTTCACCTATAATTCTAGGAATAAGAACTTGCATTAAACTCAATCCTTTTAAAAAAATTTGTTCTTTGAAAGATTCCATACTTTTGATTCCGTATAAATTTTCAGAAATCATTTTATCTTTCATTTTATGGATGAGCTGAAATTTTAACAAATATTGCCCATCATCATCAATTATAATATCCCTGATTGTTTCTAAAAAATCTGGCACTAATTCATCGTCATCGTCCATGAAAAGCACATGTTTTCCTGATGCTTTACTAAATCCAAAATTTCGAGCAGCACTTCTCCCACGATTTTCTGTTTTATAAAGCTGAATTCTTGAATCCATATTAGTAATTTGAGCCGGCGGTAAACTTCCATCATCTACAACAATGATTTCCCAGTCCATAAATTTTTGAATAGCCACACTTTTGATAGCATTCTTTAATTGATCGGATCTATTATATGTTGGAATAATTATACTAATTATTGGATTCATCAATTTGAGTTGAAATAGATGAATATATTGCTTGAATATTTGCTTGATATTTTTCTAATGAAAATCTATCATTGGCCAATTGAGCAATTTTAAAACGATCAAAGTTGTCCCTGTTTTGTATAAAATTGATGATTTCTCGGGCTAAAGCCTGGGTATCTTTTGGATCAATTAATATTCCCATTTGTTCTGAAAAGATCACATCAGGAATTCCACCAACCTTAGTGGCAATTGCTGGGACACCTGAAACTACAGCTTCGCAAAGGACGCAGGATAATGTTTCAAAATGACTAAATAGGATGAATAGATCATTTTTTCTCAATTCTTGGGCTACTTGCTCATGCGAAAAAGGGCCTTTAATTGCAATTTTAGAACTAAGACCCAATTCTTGAATTTTGCTTTTAAGTTTTACATTGTCACCATTACCTATTATCGTAAATTCGAAATCATGGTTTTTTGATATTGATGAAATTGCTTTAAGTATTCCAGAAATATTTTTTGATTTTTCATCCAAGGAAGAAACATGTATGATTTTCAATGGATTTGATTTTTGTACAGACTGTATTATCCCATTAAAAAAAAAATAAGGAGGTATAACATTATACAATACAGTAATCTTCTGCTTGAAACCTATTTTTTTTAGCTCAGTTTTCAAAAAGTTAGAAACGGCCATAAGTTGTTGTGCGTGTCGAGCATAAAACCTCACAAACAAACGATAAAAAGTGGACTTAAAACTTCTATTTGAAGAGATTAAACCTGAGAAATGTTCTGTAACAATAAAAGGAATTTTGTGTTTGGAATAGAATAGATTAGCTAAAAAGCAAATGTCAAACATGGCATGTACATGAATCAATTTTGGGAGCCCAAAAGTTTTTACGATATAATGATATGCGCGTCTATAAGCATTAATTCTTGAAAGAAATGCAGCTTGATTAAATGGTTTATAAAACCATCTAATTTCTGTTAGGAACTCATTTACGGAAGTTAAAGTTGCTCCTTTTTTATAATTATGTGGAACTAAACAAAAAACCAATTCCTTTATTTTAATTCCTGAATATTGAATATTCCTTTGAATAAAATCGCCGTTAAATGGATTCTTTTCAGAAGGATACCATGAACTCAAATGCAATATATATTTTTGATTATTTTTCTGAATCAAAGGAAGTTTTAGATTAATTTATAATTAATGGTCAGCTAACAATATCAGCAATAAAATCGAAGCTGATTTAAAAATCTAATTTAAAAAATATAAACATCTAGAAAGCTATTTAAGTAAATAGATTAACAAGATAAAAGGTATTGTCAATAAAAATTCAAATAATTATAGGCCTTCTTTTTGTATAATGTCAAAAATACCACACATTAATTATATTTTGTGCAAGAATAAATGGAAGACAAGACTAAAAATATTTATAGAAAATTTTGCGCTAACAATGCAAATATTCCGCTTTTTTCGCGACCATGGTATTTGGATGCATGTTGTAATGATGAATGGGATGTGGTCCTTACTTATACTAAAGAAAATGAAATTTGTGGAGCTTTTCCTTATTGGAAATCGGTCAAACTAAATTTTAGTTTCAACAGGATGCCTCTGTATTGCCCGTTTTTAGGACCAACTATTTTCTTTCCAACATATATAAACTCTGAATACAAAAGAAATAGTTTTTACTTCCAACAAATT
>JAHEAQ010000052.1:0-34975 GCA_024642705.1 Bacteroidota bacterium
TCACAATCCATCTTCCGGGCATTTCTACAAAATTAGTTTCCTTGTATTTTACATTCATCAAATTATTAATGTCTAAAAAGAAATCCATTGTCTTTATTGTAGAACGAAGTCTTAAATCTAATAGACTGTAATTTTCTAAATTTACTCTATCATAATACCGATAAGAAATTCCAGCCTCAAAATATTTAAGGTCAAAACTACCTGTATATGCAAACTGATGTTTAAGATTTTCCAATAAATATCTAGATTCTGAAGCTTTATTGTCGATAATTTCGGCGTCAATATAAGTGTAATTGACTTTTTGATAGCCTAGGATTGGGATTCCTGTAATTTGGCCTAAATTAGAACCCAAAGAAAACTCTATTCCTGAAACAGGAACTCGATTTAAATTCACTGGAGTCCATTTTGGAGAAACCAAAGTATCTCTTGTCCAATCGATCATATTGGTTCCAATTCTTTTGAACACTGCACTTTGTAAATTGACATATTGATTGGTTTTCTTAATTCCAACTTCGTAACTTATTGCTGTCTCTGCTGTTAAATTTGCATTTCCCTCATTTACAGGATCTGAATAATATAGATCGGTGTATGAAGGCACTCTATAGGTTGTCCCTGCATTAGCATAAATGTTGGCATTCTGAGTCAATTGGTATCCGCCATCAATCCCGTAGAAAAATTTAGGCCCAAAATCACTGTAATATTGAAAAGAAGCACCGGGTGTTATATTAAAATTACCAATTTGCAATCTATGCTCTATATATGCACTTGCCAAATTTCGGCTCCTTTCACCTAAGTTGGAACTTTGCATATATTCTCTTCTTATTTCTGTACCAAACCCTGAAATACCATATTTTCCAGTATAGCTGCTATTCCATTCCAATCCAAGGTTATTGCCAATATGCATGTTGCGATACAAACTAGGATTAGACCGCACAAATAAATATTCATCTTGATTTCTTCGCCAATAGACTCTAGGTTTATGTACCCAACTCCCTTTTATAATTTGGCTTTGTATTCCAATTAGACTAGTTTGAACTTCTTCATACTGATCCTTATAATTGGGGCTTGCATAAAATCCATTTGCCCCAAATTTACGCTCAGTTAAACCACCAATGACTGATAATTTTTGTCCTGCAATATCTATATCACTTTGATATAGGACATTAGTTATGTCATAATCTGTATTGTATTTATAACCTTCACTTACAGTCCGATTAATTGAAAAATATTGATTTACTTTATCTTGAGGAACTGCAAATTCTAAACCTATGCCCAATAATTGGTTTTGTCCTGCTTGAATTTGAGCTTTCCCATAAAATGTTTTTGGGCTTTTTGTTACAATATTGATTACCCCTGCAAATGCATTTTGACCAAAGACTCTAGCTCCAGGCCCTTTTACAATTTCGATTCGCTCAATATTTTCTGGAGAAACGGGCAAATTCATAATGTGATGCCCTGTTTGTGGATCTGTCATTTTAATACCGTTAATTAGTATTAAGGTTTGTTCAAATCCGCCACCTCTGATACCTATATCAGATTGAACACCATGAGGACCTCTTTGCCGTATATCTATACCTGTTGCAAATTGCAGAATTCCTGCTATGTCACGAGAAGGAATCTTTGCAATTTCCTTAGCATTTATAATTTCTATGCTTCTACTTTCATCAGAAAATGGAATGCTTATTCTCCCTGCTGTAATCGTTATATTATCGAAAATTAAGCTTGTATCAACATTTTGAGAAAAACAAAATGCTGGAACTAAAAAACATAAGTATAAAATACGATTCTTCATTTATAATTTTTAATTGATCTACAAAAGTAATTTATTTAATCAAAATTGAATATTTGCTAGTATGTTTTAAGAAATCTTATATTTGCAAATCATTAAAAAATTAGGAAATGTCAAGAGCAAAAATAGCAGCAGGAAATTGGAAAATGAATAAAACTTTTGAAGATGCACTTCAATTGTCGAGAGAAATTGCAAACGGTCAAAGAGCTGAAGAAGTGATTACAATTTTGGGAGTACCTTCCATTTATTTGAAAATGATTGTGGATCAAGTACTTCATGTTCCAGGATTGGAAGTAGCTGCTCAAAATTGTCATGCTAAGCCATCAGGCGCATATACAGGAGAGATTTCTGCTCCTATGCTCAATTCTATAGGCATTAAATATGTGATCATTGGGCATTCAGAAAGAAGAGAATATTTTGCTGAGTCAAATGAAGAACTTGCAGAAAAAGTGAATATTGCCTTTTCAAATGACTTGGTTCCTATATTTTGCTGCGGAGAATCACTCGCTATAAGGAAAAGTGGCAACCATTTAGATTATGTCGCTAATCAATTGAAAGAAAGTCTTTACCATCTTACTGGCGAACAGATTTCCAATTTAATCATTGCTTATGAACCAATATGGGCAATTGGAACTGGAGAAACAGCTTCTCCTGAACAAGCTCAAGAAATGCATGAATATTTAAGAAATGCAATTGCTAAACAATACAATTCAAAAATTGCTAATACCATTCCTATACTTTATGGAGGGAGTGTTAATCCTGCAAATGCGGAAGTTATTTTTTCTCAAAAAGATGTGGATGGTGGATTAGTTGGCGGTGCTTCTTTGAAATCTCCTGATTTCTTGAAAATAATCAATTCATTTTCTTAGGAGGAATCGAAATCGGTTCAATTAAGTATTTAACGAATTAAAAGCTTCAATTTCTTGATACAAGTACTATTAAATAACTTTGTATTAACAGTTACTTGCAATCTTTTAATCTCCTTTTCTATATTTTTGGAATTAATAACTTACGACTTTTACTAAGCTTTTATTAACCAACAATTCATACGCTCCAAAAAGAATAAAAGTAAAGACTAAATTTCCAATAAGATTACCTGTTAAAAACGGCAATCCAGCAATATAGCAAGCTCCCAATCCAGCTAAACTTTGTGGATATGTTAACGATCCTGCCCAAACTCCAAAATTGGTAATTAAAAAGAATACAATGGATGAAAATAATGCGCCTCCAATTAATCTTGGCCCGGTAATTTTTTTCAAAAAATTCATTCCAAATAGAATCATTAGCATTATTGAACCATAGGTAAATAACATGAAATCACTAAAAAATACAGTTTTGGAAGCTGCTTCAGGAAAAAATGAACTGTAAAATAGATTGTTAAGCAGAAAATCACTAGCAAACAATAATACAATCGGAACAATGAACGCAAGATGTTTTTTTGTAAAATATGCTCCACTTAATAAAGCCATCCCTCCAATTGGAGAAAAATTATATCCGTGTGGGACAAACCGAAATGCAATTGATAATAATATTAGAAAGCTGAGGGCAAATATATTTCTCTTCACGATAAGTATTTTTATATTGCAAAAATAATAAATAAATTCCTTATTGAAGAGAGATTGTCACATTAAGGAAATATTGCATAACAAAAATTAAATTCAGATAATGAAATACGGCATAATAGTTTTGATACTTTTTGGAAATTTGGTGTTAAATGCTCAAGATTGCTATTGGCAGCAGAAAGTAGATTACAAAATGGACATTGATTTTGATGTAGAAGAAAATCAATTTGATGGACATCAAATACTGAAATATACCAATAATTCCCCAGACACTTTGCACAAGGTGTTCTATCATCTTTATTTTAATGCATTTCAACCAGGAAGTATGATGGATGAAAGATCAAGGACTATTTCTGATCCAGATAGAAGGGTAGGGAGCAGGATTGCTGAGCTTTTAGCAAGTGAAATTGGCTACCAAAAAATTGAAAGCTTAAAGCAAGATGGTAAACCTTTAAAGTATATTGTAGAGGGAACAATATTGGAAGTAGCACTTAATGAGCCAATTCTTCCAGGAAAAACTACAGTTTTTGACATGAAATTCAAAGGGCAAGTTCCCATCCAAATTCGAAGATCAGGAAGGGATAGCTACGAAGGAATTGATTTTTCTATGACTCAATGGTATCCGAAATTAAGCGAATATGATGTACAAGGATGGAATGCTAATCCCTATATTGCAAGAGAGTTCCATGGTGTCTGGGGTGATTTCGATGTTAGCATTACTATGGATTCTAAGTATATAATTGGTGCGACTGGAATTTTGCAGAATCCTCAAGAAATTGGCTATGGATATCAAGCTGCGGATAGCCAGGAACCTAAAAGAAAAAAAGAAATAACTTGGCATTTTAAAGCAGAAAATGTGATAGATTTTGCTTGGGCTGCGGATAGAGATTATAAACATATTTCGAAGGTCGCACATGATGGAACGATGCTCCATTTTATCTTTCAACCTGCTGAAGGAGCTTCAGAGAATTGGGCCTTATTACCTTCAATTATGGATGAAGCGTTAAAATTTATCAATGCCAATTATGGTAAATATCAATTCCCTCAATATACTTTTATTCAAGGTGGAGATGGTGGAATGGAATATCCTATGATTACTTTGATTACTGGTGGTCGAAATCTGAACGGTTTAGTTGGGGTTTCCGTACACGAATGGATGCACAGTTGGTATCAATTCATGTTGGCCACCAATGAGAGCCTCTATCCTTGGATGGATGAGGGTTTTGCTAGTTTTGCATCTTCAGAAGTAATGAATCATTTGAGGAAGATTGGGAAAATTTCAGGAAATGCTGTCGATAATCCTCATGCAGGCACAACGCAAAGTTATGTTTCTTTCTCAAAATCAGGCTTGGAAGAATCTTTAACAACCCATTCAGATCATTATGCAACAAATTCTGGGTATAGCAGAGGTGCTTATACAAAAGGCAGCGTTTTTTTAAGTCAGTTAGAATATGTAATAGGTGAAAAGCCATTCAGAAGAGGACTTCTACGATATTTTAATACTTGGAAATTCAAGCATCCCACACCAAATGATTTGATTAGGATCATGGAAAAAGAATCTGGCATCGAATTAGATTGGTATAAAGAATACTTTGTTTATACCACTAAAACGATTGATTATGGAATTGTAAACGTGGAAAAACAAGGAAAGATGACCAAAATTGGATTATCAAAAATTGGATTGATGCCGATGCCATTAGATATTGAAATAACCAAAAAAGATGGCACCAAAGAAATGCACTATATTCCAATGGCTATTATGCGTGGTGAGAAAGAATTCTCGAAAGGAACTAATGTAGTTATAGAGAAAGATTGGGCTTGGACGAATAGCTCATATTCTTTTATTGCAAATGTTGACCATTCAGAAATTGAATCCATAAAAATTGATCCGTCAGGAAGAATGGCAGACACAGATATTTCGAATAATGAATTGATAATTAAACAAGAATAAAAGCTCTATACTATTAATGCTGGTATAGTTTTTTGAAGATACATTGATTTGCATATTAAATTCTTAGTTTTAGATTGTTTCAATAGCTACACAATTGGGAGACTTAACGTCTAATTATCTTAAAAATTAGTTGCAATCTGAATATGTATAAAATTTGGAATAATTCTTTCCAGATGTTAAGATGAAATTATTCCAATTTTAGATAATTTGATCTTGTAAAAAGCCAAGTATTAACTTCTTGTTCGAAGTTTATTGCACCCGGTATAATTTTATGGCGTTTTTCAAATTTAAAGCCCACCTTTTCCATTGTTTTATTTGGGGCAGGATTTAATGCATAAGGTTCGCAATATAAAATTTGAAGATCGAAATTTTTAAAATAAAAAGGGATAGACAATTTTACCAATTGCGTTCCCATTCCTTTTAGTCTTACATTTGAATTCCAAAGATGTAAATGCATGTAAGCTTCTTTACCAAAAATGATTTTATTTATATTGGAATGACCAATTGGTATATTATCCATTTCCCAAATTAAGGCATATGCCTCTTTTTCTTCAAAAGAAAGTAAAGACTGAATTCTTAAGAATTGAATAAACGTCTCCTCTGAAGGTCTCTTTTTGATATCAGCGCCCATCCCCAATAAATATTCTTCGGAGCAGGATTGCCAATAATCGGAAATCAATTTAATGTCATCTACCAAACATTCTCGAACGGATAAATGGCAATTTAGAATCATTTGGGCTAGTTTACTTGTATTTAATTTTTAGTGCAAGTATTGTAAAAACAAAACAAAAAGTAATTGCATTAGCAATGGTAACTGGAAAATCATGCGATAGAATCCCATATACAAGCCAAAGTATAATTCCAAAAGTCAATATATAATACATTGGTAAAGACAAATCTTTTGTATTTTTTGTTCTAATTACTTTTAGTGCTTGAGGAATAAATGCAAAAGTAGTAAGGAAAGCAGCGGTAAGACCAAGTATTGTTGTGAAATCCATATTTTTTCCTGAATCGAAGGCACGATGTGTTGTTATGTATAATCTCAGGAACAAAATTAGTAAAATTTTGGAAATTCCAATTTTGTTTTGAGTTTACTCAAATTCTAAGAAAATAAGTGTTGGATTAGGTATGAAAATTTCCTAATGATGGCTGATAATAAAGCTCGATATGTACTTTTTTTGCTTGTCATCTTTTATTTGGGCAATATAAAAACCCGGATTCAAATTTTGAACATCAATTTGAAAATGTTTGCTCTTGTGAATGGATTTTAATAAGGATTGACCTGTTATGGAAAAAATATTTGAAGTATAAAAATCTGAGTCAGAATTTTGAATTTTTGCAAATAAAAAATTTGAAGTAGGATTTGGATAAATCATTACAGTCAGCTGATTAGAAAGACCAATGATCGAAGAAGATTCTTCATTATTGAACCCAAAGGTTGGTTCATGAAAAATAAAATCTCCGGTCCCGTTTGGAATTCTTGCAAATGATACATTCGTCATTTGCTCTGCATAAACCATTGAATCAATCAAAGAGCCATCTTGATTGGTTAAATATAGACTTTCTCCAGATTTGCTTAATTTGAAATTGGTATGCAAACCATCTTGATCTTGATCCTCGTCTGCCCATACAATTAGATATTGATCTTTTTCCAAAATGGTTCCTTCAGGGAAAGTCCATTTAGTTTTATTATTCTCATTATCTGAAAGATACTTTTGAGACAAATCAATGTCATTATTTGAATTATTGTATAATTCTATCCAATCGTCAGCTTGTCCATTAGAATCCTTAATTCCGCTCAATGAATCATTTGAAGCCATGAACTCATTGATTACAAGCTCTCCATATTCAATATCGCCAGAAGGTTCAGGGCAATTATAAAGAGCATTGGTTTCTTCCTTTAAAACTTCAATTCTTTCCTTAATATAATGTTTAAGACTACTAGGATTTTCAACAGATCCAATACTATTGTAATACTGATTCATGGTATATAAAAAATTACCATCTTGTTCTACAGCCTCATTAATCAAAGACACATTATCTTCAATTATTCTAAAAATCTGATTTTCAATAAATATATTATTCAATAAATCGCACATATACTTAAAGTATGCCTCCTTATAACTTGGTGTTTCGAAAATTCTCTTAATCAATATTGCTTGATTATATTGTTGATCTACAGGTAATGTTATTGGAACAAATTCTGCATATTTTTGCTCAAAATTCCCATATTCAACATCACATAGCGTAGTCCAAAAATCACAGCAAGTTGATCTTGATTCTATTACTCTTTGGGTAATAAAATTAGCTGGATAGTCGGTTTGATTATTTATTAAGCTATTGCAATCACCCACAAAATAAGAGGTATTAATTTCTTTGCATTTTAAATCTTTGCAATTATCATTCACAACTATTTCTAAACAGACATTGTAAATTCCGGCTTCGGCGTATTCATGATTTGGATTGATTAGATTAGAAATATTGCCATCTCCAAAATCCCAATTGTGAATAACGTCGGTATAGTATGAACTCAAATCTTTAAATTCTACCTTATTTGATTGGTTAGTGAAGCCTACAAAATCGATATTAATGTTACAAGCAGCTCCAACAATACTAAATCCTCCACCTCCTAATGCAAGATTATAATCCCAAGGAATCCATGAAAATTTATGGTCAGTTGAATCTTCATACAAATAATAATTTCTGCCATGCAGAACATATGAATCCCAGTTGCTCAAGGCTACATCAACTGCAAATGTTTTAATATATTGATCAATATCAAAAACATTTTCAATATTTGACGCGAATTGCCCCTCGTCAGAATTGTTTAACAAATCTAAAAAGTTAATGAATCCTTCCCAATTATCTTCAGTTTCATTGGTTTTTAATTCAAAAGGCGGCTGATAAGCTTCAGGAAAAGCTCCTTTCCAATCTAAAAAGCTAAATCCACTATTTTTGAACAAATTGCCATCATTATCTTTAAAATTATCTTTTAGAAATTCCTTATCGATTTGTTCCAGACAATTGTAAAGTCCCCAATAGATATTATTGATATAAACTTTTGCAAATGAAACTCTTGCCGCAGCAATACCAAAATTGTTGAGAATTGCACTTGAAATAAAGTTTCGTTGCATACTTGGGTCTGCAAAACCTGGATTCAGGTTGAGTTTTCTTAAGCCATCAAACCTTTTGTCGGGATTATATTCATTAAAATCTATTTTGAATGGCTTTTTATCCGTACTATCTTGAAATGAAGTAAAGCCTTTGAATCTAATGCCAATTGAATCAAGTTTTTCCCCATCTATTTCAATGCTCGCTATAATATAGGGAATATCGTCCTCGTACTCCAAATTGTCTTTATAATTATTGGTCAATTGCTCCCAATAGTCAACTTGATTGAATTGTATTTTGACCTCATGCAGGATGGAGGAATCAAATATTTTCTTTCCTCCATCTTGAGCAATCATTCTCGTTGTGAAATAGGATAGAAAAAAAATACAAAAAATCAATTTTTTGAACAACATAGTAACCTTAATTACAATTATTTTTTAAAAAGGTGAAATTAAATAATCTTGAAAAATAAATAAAGGCATAATCAAACAATTTCAATGTTGTACTTTGAAAGAAGACCTTTAATTCCATTTTTTGAAAATTTTGCCTTTTTCATTTTATTTTTTTCAGGGTCTATTAAATAATGGTTTGCTTCAGAAAAATCGACTTTCTCTAAGTTTGTATTTTCAAAAGTAGCTCCTGATAAATCCGAATTTTCAAAAACAGAACCAGACAAATCTGCATTAGTAAAATCAACATCTATTAGTTTACAGTTTTTAAATAATGTGGTTTTTAAAGAAATTTTACAAAAGGTTGAAAAGTTTAAAACACAATTATCAAATTTTACCGCAAATAAAAATTTACTACAATCTTCAAATCTTAAACCCAATAATTTGCAATTTTCAAACGAAACAGTTTTCAAAGCAGTATTATGCAATTTTACATTGCTTATATTGCAATCCATAAATTTGCAATCCATAAAACTAAATTCTGAGAGATTAGTACCACCAAAATTGCAATTTTTGAATTGACAATATTCATAAATTTTTCCGATAAGGCCATTTTCTAAAAAATCAGTATTTAGAAATTCTTGCTCTTCCACGATCTCTTTCATTTTACATTTATTTTTGTACTTTTTGTACTTTTAGTGGTGCCAATTTTATTGAAAAACAACTCAAATGTTGACAATTGTGGATCAGTTTATTGTAAAATTTAATTTGTAACAGCTGTTATTTCCAATACAACACTATTCCTTCTTGCAGAAACTTCGGGATTGAAACCGATTTTCATTAAATATTCACCAGAATAAATTACTTTTTCATCAATTCTGGTTCTAGTTCCTGGATATAAATTAGTTTCTTTAACAGTATAGTTTTGAATTGGATCTAAACCTTGCAATTTAACTGGTTCAGCAGAATACATGGTTTGAAAACGATCACTTACCAAATATGAAAATACGATGGAACGATCTTTTTCTTTGTCCACATATTGAAAACATGCAAAGGGTTTTTCATAGGGGCTTTGCAACCTAAACAAATCGCCGTGCCAAATGATATTGGAAAAGGAGTCATAATTTTTAACAGCTTCTTGACAGAACAATTTATCTTTTTCACCAAGCTCATCTACTACAATATCAAATCCCAATTTACCCATAGAAGCAACATCAGTTCGGAATTTAATACTTGATTTTTGATCCCAATTGGTTACATGAGCACTCATTGCTATTGAAGGATAAAAATAAGAATCGTTCCATTGCATAAAAACTCTATCAATAGGTGCTGTGTTATCACTCACCCAAAATTCTGTAAAATATTGAAGCGCCCCATAATCTACACGTCCGCCACCTCCTGAACATAACATTATTGGTACTTTTGGGTAATTTTTACGAACTTTTTCCAATATGGCATACAAGCCTTTCACATAATCAATATAAAGGTGTGATTGAGGTAATCCTTTATTATGTAAATAATCAGAATATGCATTGTATACGACTGCATTACAATCCCATTTCACGTAGGCAATTTCAGGATTTTTGGTAAAAATGGTATCAAATATTCCATAAACATAATCTTGAACTTCTGGATTTGAGAGATCGAGTACCAATTGATTCCTGTAATAATATTCTTTACGGTCAGGTTGCCTTATAACCCAATCTTGATGATTTTCATATAGTTCACTTTTAGGATTAACCATTTCAGGCTCAATCCAAATTCCGAATTTAATACCAATTTTTGAAGCTTCTGAAACCAAATATCCAAGGCCATTTGGCAATTTTGCTTTATTTTCTGTCCAATCTCCTAAACCCGAGCGATCACTATTTCTAGGATATTTGTTTGCGAACCATCCATCATCTAATAAAAACAAATCCACTCCCAAATCTTTGGCACCTCCAAATAATCCAACCAATTTTTCCTCATTAAAATTAAAGTAAGTTGCTTCCCAATTGTTCAATAAGGTCAATCTTTCGCCCTCCCCATCATAAATTCTGTATTTACGAGCCCAAGAATGCATGTTTCTACTCGCTTCGCCTCTTCCATTTTCTGAATAAGTATAAATAAAGTGTGGAGTTTCGAATTGCTCTTGTGGATTGAGCTGATATTCAGAACCATAAGAATTAGCACCGGCTATAAGTCTCAAATTATCATAACGATCTTTTTCAAATTCAAACTTGTAATTTCCAGACCAGGCGAGATTGGCGAGCAACACTTTTCCAGTTTCTTCGGTTGAAACGCCATCCATCGAAAGCATAAATGTAGGTGGAGCATATAAATGTGCCCTTGTGCCAAGTTTTGAATCTAACACTTTCATTCCATGAGTTAAAGAATGGGTTTCTGGCTGCATTTCTTCAGCCCAGCTCCCATGAAATTGTGTTAAGAAAAAGTCATTATTTCTAAGATATAAATTTGCAGATGCAAATTTTTTCAATTCAATTTTTTGAGGTTCTTTATTTTCGATACTAGTCCATTGTTCGAATGTGTTTTCATTTTGATAAACTTTAAAAAATAAATTGACTTCAGTCTTATATACTGGATCCGTTAATAGAATTGTTGTTAAATAGACATTGTCAGACATTCTGATTATATTATGGGACACATATTCCAATTCGGTGGAAGGATTTCCATCGGAATGGGTAATTTGCAAAGCTGGTTCTGCAATATTCCAAGTTCCACTAGGTGTATAAGCATTATTGAAAACATCTTCATTGTTGCCATTATACAGTAGTGATTTTGATATTTTGGAATATTCATCAGGATGGCTTAGTTTTTCTCCTAAATAAATATGATGTAACCTATTCAGATCATCAGTTTGCATTACCAATGCAAACTTGGAGCTTTCAATTGAAATTATTTTTTGCCCTACTACACTTTGAAGCACCAATGCATAAAGGATTGTTAAGAAAAATCTTGCCATTGTATTTTAGTTTGAATTCGAATAAATATAGATATTAAATTGACTTTTGATTGTTAGATTTTTAAAAATTTTATTGACGTGAGTCAATTTGTATAAATTTTAGGGTGATAAAAAAAGTAAGATAATAATATCTTAAATCCTTATTTAGAAAATTGTATGAATGTGAGAAAAGGTTAAGTAAATTGGTTACAATAAGAAATTTTTCATTTGTGTGATTTTTATCTTAAATTTATAAAGAATTGTATATGCTTAATGAAATCTAGCGCCAATGTCTTACAAATCTGATTTCCTAGGCACCCTTAACATTATTGAACCTCCTGGTTTAGTACAAACTAAATTGAAAGTCTATGACATTAATGGGCTAAATAAATCTGATTTCTTTTTAGACTATCATCATTTTAGTTTATTGCAAAATCCAATAAGAAAGTTTCCATTTTTTACTATTGCTAACATTGATGGTACAAAATTTAGGATGCTACCACGAAAAGATGCTTGGAAGTTTGATGATAGAATTGATAAAATTTATCAATGGGGAAGTGCTTTATATGAAGCGGATATGAGTGATTTCGACAAAGGACATATGACAAAGCGGGAAGATGTGCAATGGGGCATAAATGATGAAGATGCCCAAGCTGGAGCACAAAGTACATTTTATTATACGAATGCCATTCCCCAAGTCGATAAAATGAACAGAGGGATTTGGAGCAAAATTGAAAGTTACATTTTACATACGCAAACCATTAATCAGCATCAAAAAATCACACTTTTGACGGGACCTATTTTTGACGATAATGATCCTGAATTTGTCACTGTAGTGAATGATGAAACCTTGAAAATTCCAACTTTATTCTGGAAGGTAATATATTATTTAGGGTCAGATAATGACTTACATAGAACTGCATTTATTGTAAATCAAAAAAACATATTAGAAAAACGGCGAATTGTAAAACCTCAAGATCGTTCGAAAGATGTGGCTCCGCTATTTATGAATTTTAAAGATGCAGAAACCTACCAAACACAAGTAAGTTTGATTGAAAGCCTGTCAGGATTGTTATTTACTCCAGCTAAAGAAATATATAATGATTCCCGCCCTTCTAAACTTATTGCAGAACAAACTGAAGTTAGATCAAAATCTCTAAATCCAGTTGCCAATATTTTAATTAAAAATTTAAAAATATAGCTGTGAGAAGAATTTAAAATATTATTTCTAGTATCAAATCCTAAAGATTCAGTTGCCCTTCGGGTAGAAGACGAAGCACGGTTAATTGATGAAGCCATTCAAAGAAGTGGAAAGAGAAAGAAATTTAAGTTTTACAATAAAGGAGCAGGTACAATAAATGATTTGTAACGATCAATATTGGATTTGGAACCAAATCTGGTTCATTTTTCTTGTCATGGAAGTGAAGAAAATACTCTTCTTTTTGAAGATGACGAAGGCTAAACATAGGAAATTGATTCCGATGCTTTAGGTCAGTTTTTTGGAAACTTTAATGATAAAGTCCAATGTTTAGTTTTGAATACGTGCTATAGTACTTCTAAAGTTTTGTGAAAAAACCCAGATAAATTTAAAACAGCCTCTTTTATTAATAAAAGAAGCTGTTTGTATCAGGTATTATTTTCTATTTTTTTTCAGGAGAAAGGTAATTGAAGACTAAACCAGCTAGGATAGCTCCAATAATTGGTGCGACCCAAAACAACCACAATTGACCCAAAGCCCAATCGCCAACAAATAAAGCTTGGCTTGTGCTTCTAGCAGGGTTTACAGATGTATTCGTAACTGGAATACTGATTAAGTGAATTAGTGTCAATCCTAATCCAATAGCAAGACCTGCAAATCCGCTCGGAGCTTTGGAATGGGTAGCGCCTAAGATTATGATCAAAAACATAAAAGTCATTGCTATTTCTGTAACTAGTGCGGCTACCATTGAATATCCGCCAGGGGAATGCTCTCCAAAACCATTCGCCGCAAATCCACCGAGTTCAAAATTTGGCTGCCCACTTGCAATAATATACAAGATGGCAGCTCCAGCAATTCCGCCAAGTACTTGAGCACCAATATATGGGGCTAAATCTTTAACATCAAATCTTCCACCCGCCCAAAGACCAATTGATACTGCTGGATTAAGGTGGCAACCCGAGATATGCCCTATTGCATATGCCATAGTAACGACAGTAAGACCAAAAGCTAAAGCTACACCTGCAAAGCCAATTCCTAGTTCAGGGTACGCTGCAGCTAGAACAGCACTCCCACATCCTCCAAGTACCAACCATAAAGTTCCAATAAATTCAGCAACTAATTTTTTCATTTGTTTTGACGTTTTTGATTGTTAATTAATATTAATATTTCTATTCATTTTTCATAGGAATTTCAATTTCTTCACCCCATAAGTACTTTCCAAACCACTTCCAATTGTGCCATGTTGCCGCTAACCGCTCCCGAGGTTTTGTAATTCCATGCCCAAATCCCTTATAAATAATTAGTTCAGTATCGACTCCTACGTCTTGAAGACCTTGATACAATTCATAGGCATTAGAAGTTGGAACCCTTCTGTCAAATTCACCATGTTGAATCAATGTTGGAGTCTTTGCATTATTGATATTGGTCATAGGAGATGTTTTTTTATAAATTTCCATATTTGACCATGGTGTGGCTTTCAAATATTGTCTTGTAAAAGGATGAATGTCAGTGCTGACGTAATAAGTTACCCAATTTGAAATACCAGCTCCAACAGAAATCGCCTTAAATTTATCTGTATTTGTTGCCAAAAATGCAGATATGTATCCACCTTGACTCCAACCCATAGATGCCAAACTATTTCCATCAACGATTCCTTTATCTTCTAAATATTTTATGCCCGACATGACATCCCAAGCATCCCCAACTCCCAAATTTTCTACATTCAATGATCTAAATTTTTCACCATATCCAGCAGAGCCTCTGTAATTTGGACTTAATACAAGAGCACCTTTATTGAGCCACTGCAAAATTGGATATACATATGAAGGAACTGGGTTCGGGATTGAAGTTCCAGTGGGACCGCCGTGAATAACAACCATCAATGGGTATTTAAATGCAGGATCATAATTCTGAGGTTTATATAAGACCCCTTCGATCAAAGCCCCATCCTCACTTTTCCAACTGATTATTTCACTTTTTGCTGTCAACCAGTTCTTAATCTGGTCTGAAGTTTGGGTAATTTTTTGGTTGGATTTTAAAGGCCATTCATTTTTATACATTTCAACTAAATCATCATCATTTGAAGCTGTAAATGCTATGGATTTCCCATTTTTAGAAATAGAAAAATCATAGATTCTTTCAAAACCACAATTAATTGGTAAAACATTCCCATTAATTGGATCTAAATTAAAAAGCTCTCTTTTAGTTTTTTGCCATGCAATGCCATAAATACCAGAAGATGTCCATTTTAAGTTGTTTAGATTTTCATCAAAACTCTTACCTAACTCAATATTATTTGAGCCATCCATATTGATTCTGAAATATCTGGAATTTAAATAAAAGTTTGAATCATTGTTATCTAAATCGCTAGTATACAATATACTTTTACTGTCTGGAGACCAATCTAATAAACCATCGGCATATTGATTTGCCACCAATATTTGGTGTTCTTTGGTATTCAGGTCCAGTACCGAAATATCTGATTTCATGAAGGAAATGAGTATAGGATCGGGTTGATGGTTAAAGGCAATATATTTTCCATCTGGCGACCACAAAAAATCCGTTATTGTAAATTCTGCGCTGTCAATAAGAAGTATAGCTTCTGAAAGTTTGTTGAGAATGGAATCCTTTTTTTCTGCAGGAAGTGGGTAGTGGTTTAAATTTTTTTGTGCAAATGGAATTACCCATAATTGGTCAAAGGAAAATTCTTTATCCTCAATCTCAAATCCACCATATTTGTCTTCCTTTTCTTTATCTTTTTTTGAATCATCGGCAGTTTCAATGTATGCAATTTGTGTCCCATCAGGTGACCATTCGAAACTCCCAATATTTTGTTTGGAATTGGTGACTTGAAATGCTTCTCCACCATGAAAATTGATCACTTGTATTTGTGTTTTTTCTTCCCTTTTGGACAGAAATGCAATCCACTCGCCATCAGGTGACCATTTAGGATTTGTACTGCTTCCATCCAGATTATTGGTAAGTTGAAATGGGCTTTTCGAATTTTTGGATAGCCAAATTTCTGTATCGTATCTATTCTTTTCCCAATCCACAGCATTTGTTTGAAACAAAATGTGGTTTCCGTCAGGAGATATTTCTGGACTTGAAACTGATTTTAAGGAAAGAACTTCCTCAAAACTTGGAGGTTTTTTATCTTGAGATTGTAAGAAATTTAAAGAAAAAATTAAAAAAAATAGTATTGGCAATCGTTTCTTCATTTTGTTTTTTTTGGATTATAAATTTTATCCAAGATAATCAGAATTTGAATAATTGTAGAGCTTAATTGTATTGCATTTTTTTAATTTTTATGAGGATATTTGAACATTTATCAAAAAATACGATCTTTTTTGAATCGGATAATTGAAATTTGAGATGCAATTTTATTATTGAAACAAAAAAAGAGGCTATTCTTTTACTTACAGTTATTGACATATTAAATAATATATGCTATTTTTAGTGTCGAATGATACAATATTTGAAATTCTTCGTTACAATTTCATAAATTGTTATGTTATCATCCCATTCTTAATGGTTAAAAAAGCTTTGTATGAAATCTCATAATGATAAAATAGATCAAATCAAAAAGCAATCTATGCTAAATGATAGTTCTGAAAATCAAACCACCAATAATTCTACATTTCAATTTCAAGACAATAGACCTGAAGCTGCAGCCCAATTACAATTGATTCAAATGGCCAATTCGGGACCTCAGGCACCAATGACAGCTCAACTTCATGCCAAAGCTAGCGGTTTCAATTCTAGCCCAGTCCAAATGATGGAAAAAGAAGAAGAGGAAGAGGCTTTACAATCAAAATCCAAAACTGCTCAATTGGAAGAAATGCCAGAAGAAGAATTAATGTTGAAATCCAAAACTGCTCAATTGGAAGAAATGCCAGAAGAAGAATTAATGTTGAAATCCAAAACTGCTCAATTGGAAGAAATGCCAGAAGAAGAATTAATGTTGAAATCCAAAACTGCTCAGAAAAAAGAGTCAGGAAATAATAATGCAAGTAGTCAATCTAGCAGCAATAGTACAGGATTGCCTGACAACGTAAAATCAGGAATTGAAAGTCTTTCTGGTTTCTCGTTGAATGATGTAAAAGTTCATTCTAATTCTAGCAAACCAGCTCAATTGAATGCTCATGCTTATGCACAAGGAACGGATATTCATGTTGCTCCCGGTCAGGAAAAACATTTGGCTCATGAAGCTTGGCATGTTGTACAACAAAAGCAAGGTAGAGTGCAACCAACAAAACAAATGAAAGGTGCAGTTAATGTAAATGATGATAAAGCTCTTGAAACTGAAGCTGACGTAATGGGTGCAAAAGCGGTTTCTCAGAAAAAAATGAAAAAGTAAAAGATAATTTGTTATAAAATCAATTTTGTTGAACTTCTTTTCCAAATGAAAATTTGGAAAAAGGACAGTAATAATTGAATAGAATGTATAAAATGAAATGGTTCTTATTTAACCATTTCAGCTCGCATTTTTAGATACTCATCAAAAGTTTTCAAACTATCATGGCAGCCCGTTTCATGTAATTCAATGACTCTATTAGCTATTGACTCTGTAAAAGTGTGATCTCTTGAAGTAAATATTAAATTGCCTTTAAAATTAATCAATGAATTATTTAATGTTGTAATGGTTTCAAGATCCAAATGATTGGTAGGTTCATTTAACATTAAAAAATTAGCTCCAGAAAGCATTAGTTTTGACAACATACATCTCACTTTTTCTCCTCCCGATAATACATTTGCCATTTTCAAACTTTCTTGACCTGAGAAAAGCATTTTTCCTAAAAATCCTCTTATGAATGCTTCATCTTTATCTTCCGAGAAGTCTCGCAACCAATCAATAAGAGAAATGGCTTGTGTAAATGATGAATCATGATCCCTTGGAAGATAATCAGTGGTAACAGTCTGGCCCCAGGTTATTTCACCAGTATCAGGTTGCATTTTACCAGAAAGTATATCATAAAATGCATCAACAGTGACACTATTTTTTCCTAGCAATGTGATTTTGTCGTTAGAATTCATTGTAAAATTAACATTTGAAAACAACAGTTCACCATTTACAGTTTTACTAAGATTTTTCACATCTAGTATTTGATCTCCTACATCTCTTTTGGGAGCCCAAATTATACCAGGATATTTTCTGCTGCTAGGTTTTATATCTGCAACATTAATTTTCTGAAGTAATTTTTTCTTTGCTGTAGCTTGCCTAGATTTAGAAGCATTTGCACTAAATCGATCAATAAAAGCTTGAAGTTCAGCAACTTTTGTTTCTGCTTTTTTATTCTGATTTAATTTTTGACGCAATGCCAATTGACTAGATTCATACCAAAATGTATAGGCTCCCGTGTATAAATTCACTTTCGAAAAGTCAATATCTACAGTATGGGTACAAACAGTATCCAGAAAATGCCTATCATGCGAAACGACAATCACAGTGTTTTTGAAATCTAATAAGAAATCTTCTAACCAAGTAACTGTATTGATATCAAGATCATTCGTAGGCTCATCTAAAATAAGAATGTCTGGGTCTCCAAATAGCGCCTGAGCTAATAGCACTCTAACTTTTTCAGATCCAGATAATTCTGACATGGATTGATAATGTAAATCCTCACCAATGCCAATTCCAGACAGCAAACTTGCTGCATTCGGTTCCGCATTCCAACCATCCATTTCTGCAAACTTTTCCTCTAATTCACCTGCTTTTATGCCATCAGCATCACTAAAGTCCGGTTTCATATAGATCTCATCCTTTTCTTTCATGAGTTCCCACAACTTTCTGTGCCCTTTCATAACAGTATCAATCACAGAATGATTATCGAAAGAATTATGGTCTTGAGAAAGGACAGCCATCCTTTTGCCAGGTTCTATTGAAATATGCCCTGTATTTGCATCAATTGCGCCAGAAAGAATTTTTAAAAAAGTAGACTTCCCAGCACCGTTCGCACCAATAACACCATAACAATTTCCTGGTGTAAAAGTTATGTTTACTTCATCAAATAGGATTCTTTTTCCGTACTGGAGAGAAATATTATTGGCGGATATCATGTATTAATTTTTTGAAATGAAGCCGCAAAGGTAAGTGTTTTTTCGACTTAACATGCAATAGTTCTAAAAGAAAAGCTTTAAGTACGTTACTATATTTTGTATTTAACCTTAATTAATAAGGTTAAAAGCATGTATTCTGAGTTTTTAAATATTGGAGTCTAACATTACTTTCCATTTTCCATCTTTTTCAAACTTCCAAACAATCATATATTTCCCATTATAAGAACCAGAACATTGACCAATTTCAAAAGAGATAGAATCATTTACCATTTCTGTAACAATCGGAGCCAATTTTAAATTGTAATTTGTATCATTCATATAACCATATTCTATAGATATGGATTCAGTTCCTACATTTGGGGGTTTGTGGTTGTAATAAATTGCATTAGAAGTGTACATTTCTTCAATTAGTTTATATGCGTTATGTTGATTGCATAATTCCATCCATTTGTTTCGGAAAGGATCAATTTCAGATTTTAGTTTATTCGTTGTTTTTGACTCAACAATACATTCAAGTTCTCTAAGTTTAAAATTATTCTCTACTTTCCAAATGATCAAATGTTTGAAAATTTTATTAGAAGCAGTAATGAAACCTCCAATTTCGTAGCTATAATTGGGATTTTGATTGGCCATAATTTGGTGCATTTCAAAAATAGTATCAATTGAACCAACTTTGGATTTGAAATTGGTTAATTTTTTTTTAATTTGACTTTGACCATCGAAAACATCTCCTGCCGCATTAATTTTTATTGCCTCATGTAAATATATCTTTTCCCAATACGAGGAATCTGAATTAAATTGATTTTTCCACATACCATTTTCAGAAACGTTCATTTCACCAATGGATAATGTCTTTTTATTTAAAATTTGAGCTCTATTCGTATTTCCAGGCAATGCTGAACATCCTATCATTAGGAAAACCAAAAAAGAAGAAATAAACTCTAAAATTCTATTTTTGGAGTATTTCATATGGGTAAATTAGAATCATTATTTTGACGGATTTAAAAGCTAAGAATATAAATTACTTTAACCATTTAATTTTTGGTCAACCATTTTTGCGCAAATATCAATGCGTCGCCTTCAGAAACAATATCTGGAGATATAGGGCTATTTCGATTTATATTTCCATCAGCACCAATATCAAAAGTGGTAGTTATAAAGAAATACGTTTCAGATTTAGGCATTTCCATTTGAATTAATTCACCATAAGAATTACTATTTTCTCCGGTTGGTTGTCCAATTAATGTTCCCAAATTATATGTTTTTACTGCATCTGCAAGAGCATTACCACTTGCATAGGTGTTAGGTCCTATTAAAAAAATAATTCTGCCATCGAAGTAATTGTCCCGCTTTATTGGTTTTATTTTTTTCTTATTATTGACCTTTATTATAGATTGATCTTTTGCGTTAAGATATTTGTTTACAAATTTTTGACCGAATACATCTACATAAGCGGAATCTATTATTCTATCTTTCAATGGATCGCTAACTTTCCAATACCGAGCCGAAGACTGTTTGTATTTTGTTCTCGATATATAAGGAATTAATAAATCATTGAATTCTGGATTTGCACCATTGTTATTTCTTATATCAATGATAAGATCGAGGATATTCAATGCATTTAAGGAATCAAAGGTTTGATCTAAAAACATCTGAAAAGAATCCAAATACACGTTACTATTAAAAGCAATGTAACCTAAGTTGGCATTTAAGATATCAAATGAATAGCTTTTTTCTGGCAAATTGGAAGTTAAAAGTATACTAGCATCAATTATATTTAATCCATTTGGAATGTATGCAATATCTCCATTGTTTATTTCTATTAAATATGGTGCATTAATTCCGTTTAGAAATAAATACAGAGGTAAAAATCCTTCTGCAAACTCATTTTTGAAATTTGGATTTCCACCAGAACATTCCATTATATCTTTAAATATATCAGTAGCTTTCTTGCCATTTATGGTTTTAATTTCACTGCCAACCACAACCTCATCATCCATAGAAAAACTAACTTTTAATTTGTTGTCAATGTCTAATTTCATTTTGAATGGTAAAAAACCATATGCTGTAAATTCAGGAAACAATTTTTGATTTTGCCAATCTACTGATGTGTGGCCACTGCTTAAATAGGCACTAAGTTTTAAGGTAGTTAATAGAAACTGTTTCAATGGAATTTCTTCATTTTTCGGCCAAGTCTCGATAATACTATCTTTTTTTATTTCGAATTTCTCTTTTGAAACTTTAAAATAACTGTCGTAATGAACATTTTCAATGGAGTTAATCATGAACTCAATGTCAGAAATGGCATCTGTTCGGGAGATCATGACAGGATTTTGACCAAAAATATAAAAGCAAGATCCTACAAAATATAATGTGAATAAGTATTTAACCATAAAGCAATACAAAGTTTAATTTTCAAAGTTGAAATAAATATAAAGCTCCAAATTTCAATATAAATCTTGAATTAGAGCTACAAATCATAAGTTTCTTTCAAAAATCCGAAATGAAGGGAATTGTTTAAGATGGAACATTTTTGAAATGGAGTATTTTTTTTAACTCTAATTGCAATATATAATCCAGGTTTCTGTACCAATCAATATGAGGAGACCATTTTCCGCAACCGCCAGGAAATCCAGGACCTGGACAAGCTGTTTCATCCCAAATTTTATTGCATTGAGGGCATTTACCAGCGGTTTCAAATGTATTCCAAACATTGCCACATGTGCATCTCCAATATTTTCCACCATCTGGTTTCCAATCACATTTAGGGCATAAAATCTCAACTTCCATAAATCAGTTCGAATTTTATGAACAATAATATTCAATAATTGAAAGGATTTTTTCTATTCAATTTCATGCAATGTAAAAATATAATTTAGCTTATTTAATAAGTTGTAATCATAATAAAAACATTCTAATTGTGTTTAAATTAAATTGGAATTACATTTCAAAAACAAAATATTATAAATTCTCATGATTTCATTCAGATTGATATCCATTTTCTTTTTGATTTTATTTTTACAATCATGCGAAACAGAAAGCATAAGTGAATCTTCTAAAAATTTAGAAAACACCAATAACACCAAAGTTTCTATTGCATCTTCAACTGAAAGCAAAGGAACATCAAATGTTAAAACAAATTCTACTTCGACTTCCAACAAAAATATAAACATAGATCCTTCTCAAATTGATATGATTTTATTAGAAGAATTAGTTCACGAAGAGATCAATAAAGTAAGAATCTCCAATAATCTTCAACAATTAAAGAAACATGCTACATTGAAGAAAGCTGCCGAAGATCAAAATAACTATGCTGTTCGTCTAGGAAAATTAACCCATCAACAAATCAATAAAGGGAAGGAGCAACTTAATCAAAGAATACAATTTTATGGAGGTGGATTTCAAAATATGGCTGAAAATCTTCTGTATGAAGGTTTTATTGTTAGAACAACCAATGGCTCACGAAAGGAAATCATTGCACCCACTTATGAAAAAATGGCTCATAAAATGGTTGAAAGCTGGTTAAATTCTCCTGGCCATAGAATAAATATTATGAACCCTATTTATGATCAGGTAGGCACAGCAATTGGTTACAATTCAGACTTGAGTGCTGTTTTTTCAGCGCAAGTATTTGGGAAAACTTTTTAATCGAAATAATAAATCTAAAATTTCGATTTTGGGCAACTTTAGTCATTGATTTTTAGATAATTTGAATATCAAACACTTAATTCTTCAACTTCTATTACTTCTCCTGCAGCCAATTCATTTAAATGAATATTGCCGATGCGAACTCTAATCAATCGGAGTGTTGGAAATCCAGCTGCGGCAGTCATTTTTCTAACTTGTCTATTTTTTCCTTCATTAAGAATAATGGAAGCCCATGAGGTAGGACCATGCTTATCATCCCTGATTTGCTTAATTCTGGGGGCAAAATTTGGATAGGGGAGCAGTAAAGAAGCTTTGCACGGTTTTGTTGTATATTTTTGACCATTTATTCCAATTTCAACTCCAGCTTTCATTTTTTCAATCGCCTCTTCATTTATTATGCCATCAACTTGAACATAATACTCTTTTTCTACTTTTTTACTGGTGATATAATTGCTCAATTTACCATCTGTAGTTAGCAATAAAAGACCTTCTGATTTTTCATCCAAACGGCCAATTGCCATTGTACCAAGGGGAAAATCATGCAGTTCTCCTAACTTTTTCTTTTTTCGTTTCTGTTCATAAATGAACTGAGAAATATACCCAAATGGTTTATGAATTATAAAATGTCTGTGTTCGTCCATATTAAAAAGGATAAAAAACAAATAAGTATGATTGGTGATAAAAGTTTAGGATTTTACTAATTCTGAAAGTTTAAGCACAGTTTTCCAATTTCTGGTGGTTGTGCTTACTTTTAATTTTGATTCAAAAAAGGAGTTCGTCAATTTGGTATCACTGTATTTTTTAGCACAATATATAAAGATGTTCTTTCCGCTGATGGTAAAAAGATCTGGCGAATAATCAAAGGTGGAAGTTTTTTCCAAGTCAATTGAAGTTGGGATGTTTTTCAGAAATGTCAAATGCAATCTATCTGTGTCTGCAGATAAATCCTGAAAATAAGGATTAAATCTTATGGCATTATCTAGTTCATCCTTTGTCAGAATTATTGTCGGCACATCAAATCCATATATTGTCTTTATTAAAGTTTCAATTTGTTCTTCTAAATTTTTTGGTTCAATTTTTCCAAAGTAATCAAATAGGATATTTCCACTTTGAATATATGTTGTAATATTTTCCAAATTTAAATTAATCAAATGCTTTTTTAAATCTGCCATTAGTATTTTTCGATGTCCACCGACATTAATGCCTCTTAGAATTACAATGTATTTCATTTATTGAAATTTTTGGAGCAACAAATATGCTAAAATTTGCCAGATTTCTTGAATTCAATATGTCAAACATATTTTGAAGTGTTTAAAATCCTTGTGAATTCAAACTAAATTTTAGTTTGAACATTTATTATTCTGATGAAAACAACAAGGATTCCTCCTCAAAATTTCCAAAATTTATATTTTTTATAAATTTTAAGCCCAATTTTTTCAAAAGATTTTGGGAGGCTGTATTTTCTTTTGAGGTAATGCCATACAATATTTCAAACCCTAACTTATTCCTAGCATGATTATACGTAGCTTTTGCAATTTCATACGTATATCCATTTCTAGCATATTGTGGTAAAATTGCAAAACCTATGTCAACATGCTCTAAATCTGCACGTTTTAGCAATCCACACAGCCCAATTGGAATGCACTCCACTTTCAAAATCATCTTGTAAAGTCCAAAACCATTCTTTAAATAGCTGTCTCTTAGTGCTTTTTGGATATAATTAGCAGCATCTTCTTTCGTATTTATACCTCTATCGCCAATATTCTCTATCCAGGTTGGATTATTTAACAATTCAAAAATGAATGCCACATCATCAAATGTAACCTCTTCCAATTGGATTCTATCAGACTGGATTAATGCCATAAAACAATTACAAAAGTCTATTTTCAAGTACAAATTTGACCATCTCTTTGGAATTTTTTGTCCCTAATTTGCTCATAATATTCTGCCGATGTGTTTCAACTGTTCCTTTTGAAATTAGTAAAATTTCAGAAATTTCCATTACATTTTTCTCATCCATTATATATCTTATTATTTCTTTTTCTCTTTTAGAAAGCAAAGGAATGGTATGCTTATTTCGATTTTCTTTTTCAGATAATTCAATAAATGTTTTGATATTTTTTGAGAAATAATAATTACCAGCATGCACATCTTTAATGGCAAAATATAATTCTGATAGGCTAGTTTCATTAAAAATGTATCCATGCGTACCAATTTTGTTTAAAAAATCAAGCATCTGTTGATTGAAGATAATATTATAAGCAACAATTTTAGTCTTTGAATGAACCTTGAGCATTTCTTTGAAAGGATTTGCGCTTTTCAAAAAAATACTTTCAACATTAACGAGAAGGATATCTATGGTTAGGGTTTTAGAATTTTCTATTGCTTCATTAATACTTGAAAAATGAGCTAACAAATAAATGTCTTTGTTATTATTAGAGAATAATTGACTAATCTGAGAAGTTAGGAATTCTTGATCTATAATTGCTATATTAATACGTTTGCTCAAGTTGCTATTTTATTATTAATTAAATTTAATAAAATTAGATCATTAATAGAAAATTAAAATTTTGGGATTTTTAATTCCTAAAATTTACAATTATAATTTTTGAAATTATATAATTTAAGGAATAGATCGTAGAAAATCTTCTTTGCTAACCACTTTAATTGAGTCATTTGTCAGCAAAGTGTTTTTCCAAACCCAATTGGAAGGACTTAAAGCCGCATTATATAATGCATCATTGGCAATTTTAGAAAGCATAATATCATTTTCTTCGACAATGAGCTCATTTAGAATTTTCCATTATAAGGATCCGAGCAAAAAATCATTGATTTTTGCACAATGATGTTGAATGAAAAGGATGGGAAAACTATTTTCTCTCAACAGAGTGGATATTTACTTATCCTGTTAACCACTTTGTCCGCTTCCCAGCGAAGAGTTTCTTTGGTAAAAGAGCCTTTCTGCCTATCAATAATCAAAAAGGCTCTTTTATTATGAAGCATGCATCAAAAATTTACAATTTTCCTTCTTCTATTTGTTTTTGTGCATAATCAACAGCCCTTGCGGTAAGTGCCATGTAGGTAATACTTGGATTTTGCGTAGCAGAACTTGTCATGCAAGAACCATCAGTTATAAATACATTTTTCACGTCATGCATTTGATTCCATTTATTAAGAACACTTGTTTTGGGATCATTCCCCATTCTAGCAGTTCCCATTTCATGAATTGCTGCTCCAACAGCCGTTTCATTATTATAGGAATAAATATTTTTGCATCCTGCTGCTTCAAGCATTTCTTCAGCACAGCGAACACCATCAATTCTTAATTTCCTTTCATTTTCTTTTAATGATGCATCAAAAGTAATTATTGGCATCCCATGCTTATCTTTTTTATCAAAATTAAGCCACATTCTATTTTCATGATATGGCAAAAGTTCTCCAAAACAAGTCATATTGATATTATAT
This sequence comes from Bacteroidota bacterium, assembly GCA_024642705.1. Classification (GTDB taxonomy): domain Bacteria; phylum Bacteroidota; class Bacteroidia; order Chitinophagales; family Saprospiraceae; genus Portibacter. The sequence goes on from JAHEAQ010000052.1 coordinate 26,112, forward strand.
GATCCTGGGGTGAAAATAGAATCTTTTAAAGTTTTACCGACAACACCTTCAGGTATATTGTGCGTTCTTGAAGCTCCACCTTGATAACTAAACCCTCTCAAGTAATCTGATCGTCGACTTTCCTCATCAATGTTTCTGAATCTTGGAATATAAAATCCCAAGGGTTTACGACCTTTATAATAGGTATCTTCAAATCCAGGTAATGTACCGCCAGCGCCCATTCCATAATGGTGATCCATAAGATTATGCCCTAATTCACCGCTGCTATTACCTAAACCATCTGGAAATTCATCAGATCTGCTGTTCATTAAAATTGCTGTAGTTCCAATAGTACTAGCGTTGCAGAAAATTATTCTTGCATAAAATTCTAGTTCTTCTCCAGTATTGGCATCCTTGATTCGCACACCTGTAGCTTTCCTTGATTTTCTGTCGAATAGGATTTCTTGAACAATACTATCAGCTCTCAAACTCAAATTTCCCGTTTCTGTAGCAACAGGAATTGTAGCTGATAGACTACTAAAATAACCTCCTAATGGACAACCTCGTACACAACGGTCTCTCGTCATACACTGACCTCTAAGGCCCAAATGTATTTCAGATTTATATTCACTCAAATTTGCAACTCTTCCCGGTGTCACTACTCTGTCTGGATATTTTTTAAATACTTCTTCTCTTAAATGTTGTTCTGCACAATTCAACTGAAACGGAGGTAAAAAAACTCCATCTGGAACTTGTTTTAATCCTTCTTTTTGACCACTCACACCTACAAAAGTTTCTACATAATTATACCATGGCTCTATGTCCTTGTATCGAATTGGCCAATCAATTGCTATTCCTTCTTTCAAATTAGCTTCAAAATCAATATCGCTCCATCTATAGCAATGTTTTCCCCACATAATAGATCTTCCACCAACATGATGCCCTCTAATCCAATCAAATCTTGCCACTTCATCATATGGATATTCGTCGTCTTTATTAATCCAGTGTTTGTGATCTTCACGAACCCACCAGCTCAATCGATTCTGTTTGAAATAATGTGCCGCATTTTCTTCAGCAGTCACCATATTTTGATTAGAAAGGTCCCATGGGTCAAGTCCTGCGGTGGGATACTCTCCATGCTTTACCATTCTTCCTCTTTCCAACATTAAAGTTTTGTGGCCTTTTTTGCATAATTCCATTGCAGCATATCCACCACTTATTCCTGATCCTATTACTATAGCATCATAGGTTCTTTCTGCTGTTCCTTCTTGATTGAAACTCATATTGCCCATGCTTTTCCACCTACTTCTGATAACGGGATACAAGCTTGATAAGGTCCCGGAACCGGCAGGTAATTTAAAAAATTAGTTCCTATTTCTTTTGTGGAAAGATAATAAGCAACCGTTTGTTGTTTGAATGTTAAATATGCTGATTTAATATCTTTTAAATTGGCATCTTTTGATGAATCCAAACTTTGCAAAATTGAAAGTTTTTGGTCATCGCTCTCTTCTACAAAGCCTTTGGAAGAACCTTCTTGGTTAAGGTGACCATACAATAAGTCGAATCCTATTTGATAAGGTTTCTGAGATTCTTCGGGGTAAACTTTTCCAACCATTTGATCAATAATTTGATGCACTCCAACCTCTGTAGCCGAAGGACTATCTGTTTTTGGCAATATTGTATCTACCATGGCTTGAACAAATTTGAATTGGTCATTATTGAAAAAAGTTGGGACATATTTGTCCGCTGCTGTTAAGTTTTCTGGACTACAACCGGAAAGAGACAAAACAATAGGTGCAGATAAAGTAGCACCAGTAAATAAAGCTGTGTATTTTAGTACATCTCTTCTTTTCATTATTTTATTTTAGATGATAGACCTAAAACTAAGAAAGAATTATTGTTAAAGAAAGTATTGAGGATTTATTTTTTAATTCTAGAAATCGAAAACTAAACAGTTGGTTAATTAGCTATGTAAGTGTTTAAATGAGATTTGGAGAAGACTTTAGTAATTATTATAATTATATTGCTTGAATCAATCTTTATAGCCAATTGATTCAAGTAATTCAGGCAACTTGTTGGGGCTAACAGGAATTTCATTTTCTTCAATTTTAATTTGGTGGTTTCTAATGGATTCCACTTTATCGAGATTTACTATAAAAGATTTATGAACACGCATAAAATTACCTGATTGGACTTTATCTTCCATTGATGCCAAAGTAGTTTTTGTAATTAGTCTTTTTTTATTATTTGTCAAGTAAATTTTCACATAATCCTTCATGCCTTCAATATAGTTTATTTCATTAATATTGACTTTCACCAGTGAATATTCAACATTAATAAAAAAGAAACCATCATTTTCTTCTTTTACAGAAACTAAATTGTTGATTTTTAAACTATCCTGATGAATTTTAAGAGCCTTATTAACAGCTTTCATAAACCTTTCCATACTTAATGGTTTCATAAGGTAATCAATAGCTTCCAATTCATAACCTTCTAAAGCATACTGAGGATAAGCAGTCACAAAAATTGACAATGGCTTTTTATCAAGACTGCTTAAAAACTTTGTTCCAATCAAACCAGGCATTTGGATATCTAGAAACATTAGATCGATTTGATTATTTTGAAGCGCATCCATTGCTTCAAATGCATTTTTACAAGAAGCAACGTGCTTTAAGAAAGGAATTTGCTTTATATTTTCTTCTAGTAGCTTTCTAGCCATGTGTTCATCATCAACAACAAGACATTTTAGCAGAAGTTTTGGATTTTCTTTTGGCATTATGGAGTTAATGTTATTTCTAAATCTACCAGATAAAATTCATCATTACTTTCTATTTTTAATAGGTGCTTTTTAGGATACAACAAATCTAATCGCCTTTTTACATTAACAAGACCAATGCCATGCTTGTCCCCATTAGTTTCTTTATTTACTTCATGCTTGTTTTTAACTTTAAGTTTTAAAATCTTATTCAGTATTTCAATTTCTATTCCAATATAAGGTTCAATTAAAGCTCCAGTGCCATGTTTAAAAGCGTTTTCAACAAATGGGATGATAAGCATTGGTTCAATTACAAGACCAAAAGGTTCACCTTTTTGAGAATAGTCTATATGAATGTCTTCTCCAAATCTAATTTTTTGAAGTTCTATGTAATTGTTCAAATATTTCAATTCCTTTTCAAGAGGTATAAAATTTTCATTAGAATTGTACAACATGAATTGCATAATTTCTGACAATTTTATAGTCACATCTTCAGCATTTGGAGATTTAGATCTAATTAAGTATACTATACTGTTTAATGTGTTGAAAATAAAATGAGGACTAATTTGAGATCTTAGAAAAGAGACTTCGGACTTTTTTCGTTCTTCAAATTCTTCCTTTTTTAGATTTTCTTGTTTTATGAAATAATTAATTAATCCATATCCTGTACTTACAGCAGTCACTGTCAAAATTGATAAAAATGTTCTGAACCAATCCCAACTGTGTCTATTAGATCCTTCGACCAAAATGGGCTTAAGTATTACATGAGCAATGAGAAAAATAGCCATCATGATTAATAAAGCAGAAACATAATATCCAATGCCTTTTTTTGTTAATACTTTGTTTATTAATATTTCAGTATTTATAAAAAATAAAGGAATCAGTGATAAATTGATGGGTATCATTTTTATCATATACTTCCTCAAGCCTTCATTATCCACTGAAATTAAAAAAGGAAAGGCAAGCCACATTCCCCAAAATACAAATATGAAAAGAAGTTTAAAAAGTTGAGCTGAATTAATATTAAGTTTTTGCATTCTTATCAATTATGAAACCTATCAATATTTTGAATAAAGATAGCATACCATATTGAATACCTTATATGAAAGTAGATAAAATAGGGAATTGTGGTGATAAGAACCCGAATTGTTTCAATTTATTGAACTACAAATTATGGGATTTCATCTACTCAATTTTGATAATGGTCTACTAGCCAAAACTTAATCGATAGTTTCGCGTTTATTTGTGGAAGATTTAAATATTAAACCAAAAAGTTAATTGTCAATTAAATTAAATAAAGCAATGAAATTAAAAAGTTATTTATTAGCAGTTTGTGTCGCAGTTGCAACAAGCTCATTATTAAGTCAACCTGGAATGGGGGGAAGACCAAATATGGGTGGAATGAAAATGGGACATTTTTATGGGAAAGTTGTAGATGGTGAAGGCAAAGGATTAGGATATGCAACTGTTACATTGACGGGCATGGTGATGGATACTGTTTCCAAAACAATGAAAGAAAGTCTAATTGATGGTCAAATTACCGATGATAACGGTGATTTTAGCCTGGAAAAACTTCCTGTTTTTGGAAATTTTACTTTGAAAATTTCATATTTAGGGTTCAATGAAATCTCACAAGTTGTTACTTTTGGCTTGACACCTGAGAAAATGGCAGAGATGCGTAAAGCTGGTGGAAGTGCACCAGGAGGTGCTGGTGGAGGAGGCTTTAAAATGCCCGAAGGTATGAATTTTGATATTGATTTAGGAAATATTTCAATGGTTGAAAATGGAGCTGTATTAGATGAAGTAGTGGTTTCAGGACAAAAAACAAATATGGTAATAGCTCTTGATAAAAAGATATTTAGAGTAGATCAAGATGTGACAGCAAGGGGAGGAACAGCAGAAGATGCCTTGAGAAATGTACCAAGTTTATCTGTAGATCTTGATGGTAATGTTTCTTTGAGAAATGGTTCTCCGCAGATTTTTATTGATGGTAGACCTACAACGCTTACATTGAATCAAATTCCAGCTGATGATATTGAAAGTGTAGAATTGATTACAAATCCTTCTGCAAAATATGATGCATCGGGAGGTCAGTCAGGAATTGTAAATATAGTTCTTAAGAAAAATCAGAAAATCGGATACAATGGAATGTTAATGGCAGGTTTGGATTCCCAATTAGGAACCAATTTGGGTGGTAATATAAACTTGAAAGAAGGAAAAATAAATATATTCTTAAATGGTTTTGCAAATGCACGTAGAGGAGACAATTTCAATAATACAGATAGACTTAATTTATATGGTTCTCCTCAAACAAGAGTTATTCAGAGTGGAGTAGGGGAATCACAAGGTAGTTTTGCGAATATAAGAGGGGGATTCGATTATTTTATTGATAATAGAAACACTATAACCTTCCAAGGATCATTCATGAGAGGATTATTTGGAGGACCCCAAGATCTGACAGTAAGAACCGACTCATTATTTTCAACTGGAACAACTTTCAGCCAATATAACAGGACTACAGATAGTGATCGAGTTTTCAAAAACGTTGGGGGATCAGTACTTTTCAAGCATTTATTTGTTAAAAAAGGACGTGAACTTACTGCTGATCTAAATATAAATAGCATTTCTTTTGAAAATGATGGTTTATTTGTAACAAATTATACTACTTCTGATAGAACTAGCTCTCAAAGACAATCTGGTCTTGGGGGAACAAATATGTTTACTTTTCAATCTGATTATGTGGATCCTTTAACACCAACTATAAAATTAGAATCTGGTGTAAGTGTCTCCGTAAGACAAGTGGACAATAATAACTATAATTACTTGTTGAATAATACCACTTCAAGTTGGGATCAAATAAAAACATTCGCCGATGAATATGGATTTTCTGATAATGTTGCTGCAGCCTACTCCACAGTAAGTCAAACCTTAGGACAATGGAGTTACCAATTAGGCTTAAGAGCTGAAAGTAGCTTTTACCAAGGAGAATTAGGAAATGGGGAGACTTTTTCAAATCAATATCCTATAAGTCTTTTTCCAAGTTTGTTTATTACCAAACAACTTAATGAAGAAGATAATATACAGTTCTCAGTTTCAAGGAGAATCAAAAGACCAAATTTCTTCCAATTGATACCATTTACAGATTTTTCAGATACTTTAAATTTAAGACGTGGTAATCCAAACTTAATTCCTGAATTCACTAATTCTGTAGAATTATCATACCAAAATATTATAAACCAAAATCATAATATTCTTGCTACTTTATATTACAAGCAAGCAAAAAATTTGATTACTTCTTATCAGATTGTAGACATTGATCCTATTACAGGAAGAAATTTAATTATCTCTACATTTGCGAATTCAAATCTTTCCTACGCTTATGGTCTTGAATTGACTGTTAGAAATGAAATTGGTAAGAAAGTAAGTTTATCTTCAAATATGAATTTTTATAATTCTCGTGTAGATGCTTCAAATGTTGAATCCAGCTTGGTAAATGACCAATTTACTTGGTTTATTAAAGAAAATTTTTCTTTTGTTCTTCCAAAAAACTTTAGACTTCAACTTTCTGGACAATATCAAAGTAGGACAGCTTATACTTTAAGTAGTGGCGAAAGATGGGGCCATGGAGGTGGTGGAAACTCTGCTCAAGGATATGCTACTCCAGTTTGGTATGTAGACGCTGGCTTAAGCAAATCGTTTTTGAAAAACAAATTAACAGCCTCATTGAATATTTCTGATATTTTCGGAAGTAGAATTAATGGGTCTTATTCAGAGTCACCATTATTTATTCAAACTTCTGAAAGATATAGAAACTTTAGAGTTGTTAGATTAAACATGTCCTACAGATTTGGGAAAATGGATACATCATTGTTCAGAAGAAAAAATATGAATTCAAATGATGCTGGTTCAGATATGATGGGAGGTTGATAAAATTAAAAGTTAGGTTTAAGCAAAATAGTATTATAAAAGCGGAGAAAGTAAAATTTTTCCGCTTTTTTTATTGGCAGGTTAAATGGATGATATTTGTAAATGAACCGAATAATAGTCGGTTATTCTTATCAAATTTTATATCCATAATTCACATTATTTAAAACGAAACAGTACGAGAAGGTTTTATTAATTTAGTTTTGCTACTAGAATTGCAGCAAAGTAAATCCATTTACAAAGAATACATTTTTTTAAAAACGAACTATACCATCCTGCTTAATTCACCAAAATTCACAAAATAATTTATTGAATGGTTTCATTGATTGGGGCTTAGCTAATTAGAATGGGGGTGAAGATTTCACTCTGATAAGAAGGAACTTCAACCAACGGCTTGTAGCTTCTTCACTTTTAAGTACTTCTGGTGGCATAAAAGCATAACAATCAGTTATGGTTTGTTGGGTATTCTACTCGATTGGCGAAAGTGCTTTTTACTTTTTTATAATTTTTAGTAATCCTTGTTTTGAATCATTTTTTAAAGTAATACTTAGCGTGCCTTTATTTATTTCTTTATAGTCAATCTTGTTACCTTCCCAATAAACGTCGTATGAATAGGTCGGATTTAAACAAACTATAATAGAGAATACCTCATTTTTAGTATCAAAAATGCTCAACTTAGCATTCAATTGACTGTTAGAATTTTCAAATTTTTTCTCTTCGATCCAGATATTAAATCCAGCTGTGATGGTTCCTTGTTGATAATAAGCATTAAACCAAGATATTACTGGACTTGACAAGCCGCCAAACTGATGCCATCCAGCTCCTCGTCCAGTTTCAATTACAAAATGTTCATAACAATTATATGTTTCTTCTGTTTCTTGTTTCCAAAGTTCTAATGCGGTAGTCGCAATTTTATATGCAAAATCTGCCTCTCCTATATCAAGCATTGATTTCCAGAAAAACCATTGATGCGGCATCCACACAGTGCCATTCCAATATCCTTCTTTAGAATAATATGGCGCGGATTGGTCAACTGCGGATAGTCCAATGTCAGACCATAATTGACCTTTGGTTTTTAAGTGGCTTACGATTTTATCTTGTTGATTTTCATTGCAAATTCCAGCAACTAAAGGAGATGCTCCATCTAATCCCATATTAAAATTTATAGAATCATTGTATTTAAGTATTTCTTTGGGGTATCCATTTTCATTATGCGTTACAAAACTATAATAGCCTGCTGCTTCGTCCCATGAATATTTATCTAATGCTGTACTTAATTCTTCAATGTCATTTTCATATTTCTTGATATCACTTATATAATTTAAATGATTAGCTGTCATTTGCAATATCTTAGATATTCTAATAAGGTGCGCGGTGCTAACCACTGGAGTGGTATTTTTTGTAAGCTTATGTTCATGTACAAACTTTTGTGGAGGATAATCATCCCACCCGCCAGAATTATAAAAATAATCCCATGTACGTACCAACCCAGAATTTAGATCCCTAGTTGTGGAACTACTTATATTTCCCATGAGAAAATCATAATGACGTTTTAACTTTGGGTAATATGCTTTGATAAGTTCTTCAGATTGTGTTTTATTCCATAATTCTAGAAATAAATAATGTTGCACAGGAAGCGGGGTGCCATGATGTATGAAAGCCGATTGTTCATCTGTATCGTTTACATATGCATTAAGATTTTCTATGCCTCTTTGAATATTAAATTCGCTAAGAGCCATGCCAATAAAACCAGAATCCCAAGAATACAAACTATCCCACCAACGGCCAGGGGCATGATGTCTAATATATTGTTTTTGCATATAAACAGGGAAAACAACATTGGTTAAGATGGTTGCTGCCATTCTTTTTTGGCTAAATAAATATTTATCACCTGCGGGAACATTACTATAATTAACGACATGTTCTTTAGCTTCTTTTGTGGCAATTAATAAATGTGTAGCTTTTGTTTCTTTCAAACGTTCAGTAACACTTTCTAAATTACCTACGCATACCATTCCATAAATAGTTTTTTTAGCTTGAGGTTTTATATTAATAGGCCTTAAAAAAACATTCGTATAATGCCCGTCACTACCATCATAAAATTTTGAAGAAACGTGATTGTTTACCATCCTTCTAAATTCATCTGATAAATCATTATAAAACCATTCTCTTATTTCGAAATCAGGGTAATCCCAATACAAACCAT
>JAHEAQ010000052.1:35075-37214 GCA_024642705.1 Bacteroidota bacterium
TCACTACCATCATAAAATTTTGAAGAAACGTGATTGTTTACCATCCTTCTAAATTCATCTGATAAATCATTATAAAACCATTCTCTTATTTCGAAATCAGGGTAATCCCAATACAAACCATAATATTGGTCGATATTTGGATATTTAAGGATTATCGAGTTTTGAAAAGGTCCTTCTGTGATTTCGGGGATCTTATCCAATTTTGGAGTATAAATAGCAATAGCATCAACATCATTCTGGGTAACAATAATAAATCCATCCAAATCGATAAGGCCTCCTTTAGATGTAATAGTTAACTGGTGTTTTCCTGCTTGTACATCTCCGATATTTATATGGTGTAGTAAATAATCACTAGTGCTTTTTAAATGTATTTTTTTAGTTATTAGTCCTGATAATTCTATTCCAGAATCGTTTGATTTGGTGGATTTGTATCTTAAAATGAGTACTGCATTATTTATGTTTTTTGGCATATTAACGGAATAGTTTACTTGATCACCAATTTCCTTTCCGAATTGAATACCAGAACCATTAACTAAATCATGATCTCTTAATTCTCCTTTTAATTTACCGTCTGTTACTAATTCATCTTTTGGATTTGGAGTGATTGTCTTTAGTTTTTGATAATCTAAGGCATCAATCCATAAGGCATCTTTTGGCAAATTAATAAATGCTGGTTTTATGGGCTCGTCTGCACTGTATGCTTCAAGAGAAGGAAAATGTAGAGAGCTCATAAAATGTAATACGATACTTTGGTGCATATCGGTATTGTTGACGCATTCTATTTGTATAGCTCTCGCTTGGGCATCAATTTCGGCATAGGAGACATCAGTATATACCTTATCTTTCCACTCTAAGTCGTGCCTAAATGAAAAATATTCAAGGTTTGGCGATGCTTCCCACGGATGAAAGTCTGATTCGGCATATACATTTGGCACATTCACTTTTCTACGGTAGAAACCAGGGAAAATGCTTAAATCAAAACGTATCCCTTGATCTTTATCTGCAATATGAGAAACGCCAATATATTTTTTGGTATAGGGCCCCCAATCAGGTAAATTCAAATCATGATGATACTTAAGCGAATTAAAATAAGTTGAATTCAAATCAACTTGTGCTTCTGTTTTGAATACAAATACTATTAGAATTATGAGTATTAAATGTTTAGTCATTTATCTTATTATTTTGATTATGTCTATTTTAAAAGTCCATAACCTTCATTCAATTTTGCTAACGATTGCAGCGACAAGAATTTGGCGATTTCGGTTGATTCATTGTTCTTTAACTTTCCACTTTTTCCTTGATTAAATTAAGCAATTTAAAATTTTCATTTTGAATTGTACCAAGTAAGTTTATACAGACTCGATAAGTGTTGCGTTTCAAAGTTAATTTAATATTGAAATAATTAGCGAATCGTATTTTATCTATTGCCTCAACCAGATGGCCAACGATTGGACCCTCATTTAATACCGAGTAACTGCCTACACTAGTAATAATAGAAGGGTCTCCTGATTTTCTATAGAAATCTAGGAATTCTTCAATGAATGCGAGGTATTTTTCTTGCAATTCATTTATATTTCCTAAAGATTTCATTATATCAGGTTCGATTAAATCAATATTACCAGTATTTACCAAAGCATCGTAAGTTTGGGTATTAAAACTTCGTAAAGATCTAATACTTGGATCCCAATCATTTAATATTATCTGAATTAAATCGTCCAAGGAAGCACTATCTTTTGTCAATTCTTTTCGATATACTGAAATCTTCAAGCTGTCAATTATGTAAAGTTTAATAATATTCTCGATTTCAATATTGTCTTGTGAAATATCAGTAATTAGTGATTTTAGATAAGATTGGTAAAGCTCTTGATTTTTTATCTTCTGATTCCAATTATTAATAGATAAAGCAATCAAAATACCGAATACAACAAGCACTATTTCTCCAAAAGCATATTTCAAATACTTTCCAGTTTTGTTTTCCATAAGTAAGTTTTGTCGTATGAGCTTAAAGAACTTAATCATAATTATAAATTTTGTCTGGCGATCCTAGTCTAAAAAAGTTACTTTATTTCCTTAATATAAAACAACAATTACTTAAATAATGATTTTTTTTATAAAAATTGCTTCCCATCCGTTCCGGTT
>JAHEAQ010000189.1 GCA_024642705.1 Bacteroidota bacterium
ACGTATCAATATAATCTTTTAATAAATACATTGCTTGATATCTTCTATTTTCTTCATCAGAAGTATTATCCAAAATTAAAACACCGTCACCGCAACATTTTAAATGATTATTAATAATAAAAACCTTTTGCCCTCTGTAAGTAATCTCTATAATCATAGGTGCTCTTGGAAATGTATTCCAAAAAGTTGATTCTGAATAAATTCTGGAGATATTATCAACTGTAATGACATCTGGTTTGTAAAAAAATGCCAATCCGTCATAATAAGTCGATTCTATAAAGCCAGTATAATTGGATAGGTTAGTTGCAACTTGATTAAAGGAGGCTATATTATTAATTTCTTGAACAGCGATAAAATCGGCATCTAAAGATTGAATAATTTGAGTTGCGTAATCGATACTTGTTTGACCATTTTTAGGAAATGTTTCCAAATTCCATGTCATAACTTCTAAGGTGTTATCTGAACCGAAAGAGAGATCTTGAAGGGTTTGGGAACTTGTTAATGTAGATATAAAAAAAAATATTGCTTTAATAATTAGCCTCATCATCTTACAAATTATGGTTAAATATAAGATATTATATAAACATAAAACTGGATAAATAAAGTTTAATTTATAAAGTATTTTAATCAATATGAATAAGAAAATCGATGTTTTTATTGGAACAAATTCACTATTTTAGTTATGAGTGTAATACGAATCAGAATAGGGCTAAAATCCAATATTACAAACAAAGATATTTTAGTTTATTTAAGATTAAGATAAAAAAAACGTTCACAATTATTTGGGACTATTTGAAATTAAAAATAATCTTTAACTATAAATGAATATGACAATACTAAAATTAAGTATCATTGGTATTTTGCTGTCTTTTGTTGGATATGGACAAGAAGCGGAATTGGTTGTTTTTAGGCATGACTTAAGATGGGTTGATGAAACCAAATTTCCAAACTATTTTTTAGATAATAATATAAGAGATTCCATTTTTGATATTACAAATCGTGAAATAACAAAATATCTCAATTTGAAAGAGATTAAATTTCTTAAAAATATTGATTATAAAATTATCAATGGGTTTGGAAATCAAAAAATAAAAATGCCTAAGTCAATTCCTGGGAATGACTATGAAGTAGGGATATTCTCATTTATTACTAGAGCAACTGTGGGATATTCCGTTTTTTGGAAGTTCAATTTGGTAATTAAAAAGAAGGACAAAGTTGTTCTTAAAAAGGAAATTATCCATGAACTAGAATATTATAATGTGTCTGGTTATTTAACTGCAAAGCGGTGGCTATCTTCACAAGAATTTCAAGATATCTATTTAAGATTACTACAAGAATCATTAGGTGTGCTGCCACCTACAAATGAAATAATTATTGTTGGGTTTTCAGATAGACAAGAAGAAAATGCAAAGATTAATATTTCAATACCGGAGAGGAATTTGCTCAAAATTGACGGAGATTGGTTGAATGCAAATAATTTTGTAGCTAGGTTAGAATCACCTATTGATACGGTTATGGGATTTCGTTTTAAAGAAAAGTTGAATTGGGAGTTTCCCAAGCCTAAGTTATCAAATATTATTGCTCAGTTATTTACAGAGGTAACCAATATAGAAGTGGTTTATGATGAATTAGTTGAATACAATAAAAAATGCTCGTTAGTTTTTTCTGATGGAGAAGAGTTGGGTGTTTTTCTAAAATGGATCGAATTGGAAACAAGGTCAAGTATGAGTGATGAAATAGAATCAATAAACGTTTCGGATCCTTTGGTGGCTGAATTATATTCTCAAAAAGAACAAATAGGCTATTTTTTATATACTCGAGAAGAAATCGTACATGCAACTGATAAAACGGAAGACAATTTTAATATTTTTAACGGTTTTCAAACAAAAAACACCTTAGGCATTGAGCAAATATACAAAATAGAAGGAATGATTTATGATACACCCATATATGCCGAATACAATGAAAGCAAAGGTATTATTGAAGTAAAATCTGGTGAAGAATTTTTGGGTTCAATGTTTGTTGAAAACGTGAATCCTGATAATCGATCTATATCAAATAACACCTTGTCAAAAAATAAAATAAATATCTCAAGTTCTGGAGATTTCAGAAATCCATCATTAAAAAATACAAATTCGGTAGAATGGTACCCAGTTTATTTACCAAAAGGGCTCTCTAATGAGTTAGGGAAAATGTGCATTGAAACAATGATATTTTTATTTTTTGGTATGGGAAACATGTAGTTGGATAATTAATTTAGCAGTAATTCTTATTACAATACTTAAAAATTAAAACTTCATTGTTGTTCTCACATTAAAAACGCGGGGTGTTAAGTAGTTGGGAATGGCATATTGTCGTTTGCTATACACATCTCTTACCCAGGTATTGGTAATAGAATTTTGCACATCAAACAGGTTGAATATTTCAATACCGAAGGATAAATCTTTAAACGGTTTTTTCCAGCCACTTTTAAATTGTTTATTTTCATCAACCAATACAAATTGAAAGCCTATGTCGGCACGTTTGTAAGCAGGCAACCTGTTTTGGTATTCATAAGGATCTGCATAATTGGGAGAACCACCCGGCAAGCCTGTATTATAAA
>JAHEAQ010000131.1:0-5482 GCA_024642705.1 Bacteroidota bacterium
AATTTTATGTTGTTGTTGACCTGATATTTTTCGTATTCTGAATCATCCAACTTAAAAAGCAATTTTGAGGCGCCTGAAGACCATACATTTGTAACAGAACTTTGATAATCAGTTTCAAATTTTTCTTTACTTGCTTTGTCCCATTTCAAAGAAGCAGGATCAGTTTTTTGGACGGCCTTAATCTGACGTGCAAACGTATTAAAATTATCTTTATCAAAGGTGGCATGTTTTTTAATATTGACCATATCACAATCCAGATAATTTATTTTGATATTCAAAGTTACTCCCATATTTCCCATAGCGGGAACTGGACCAGGAATTGAAACATCTGAATTAAAGTTGGTCCCTTTTCTAGTTCCTGCTTGATTTACAGTTTTGAGTTTCTCAACTTCCTCTGTTTTTTTTGCATTCTCATCGCCTTTTTTAGCAGTATCACTTCCGCTTTCCCAAGGCCATTCCCACCTTTGAATGGTCTGAGTAGGCTTCATTGCGGTGTCATTTTTCTGTTGGCCGATATTATGCTCCGCCTTTAATTGAACAGCTTTTTTACCCATTTGGTCAGCTTCATTCTCAAGACTCTTATCATCGTTGACTGGTATTCCGTGTACATTCGTCGTTGGTTTTACTCTACCTTCTTTTTGCTGAACAACATGCGTTAATTCGTGACCAATTAGTTCTTGGCCTTCTTTTGTGTCTGGTTTGTATAAACCTGGTGCAAAATGCACATCATTACCTTGGGTGTAAGCTTTAGCACCAACATCTTTAGCGCTAGTTGAATTCTCATGAATCTTTACGTTGGAAAAGTCTCTTTGAAAACCTGTTTCCATTTTCGGAGTTAAATATCCAGGTAATTCAGAATGCGATGAATTTTCAGCTTTTAGTTGAAATGGCTTATTATTATTGGGAGGATTATCTTCACCACCACTAGCGTAGTCTTTTTGAGGAATATTGGGTTTCTTTTCAGAATTATTTTCTTTCTTTTCCTGAATTGGTTTTGAAAAAGCCAACTGGAATGGTGGAGGAATCAAAGAAGCTTGAGCACTATTAATGTTTTGAGATGATTCAAGGTTTGCAACACCTTTACCTTCTTTATTTTGGTGGGCGCCATCATTTTCAAGATCCATTATGGAATAATTTGTACTGCAAATTACAATTACATTTGCACATAATCAATGGGTCGAATTAAAATAAATAAAATACAGCGCATTTAAAATACTAAGCTAGAAATAGGATTCCCAAAGTTTATTTATATAATATTATATTAGCAAATCTTAAAATTTTAATAATGAGAAATCAATTTTCCAAAATTATTCCACTGATAATATTATTCTTGACCTATAATTCTATTTATGCTCAAGAATTTTCGAGCCCATTAGTGCAGGACGATAGAATGTTTGCCATTATTGACTCCTGTTCATCTGCAAGAATTCAGAAAGACATTGAAAAATTGGTGAGTTTTGGTACAAGGCATACTCTTTCAGATACCATTTCTGAAACCAGAGGAATAGGTGCTGCAAGAAGATGGATCAAGTCGGAATTTGAAAAAATTTCTACCGACTGTAACAATTGCCTAGAAGTAAGGTATCAAAAAGGAGAAGTAAAAGCTGGGGAATCGAAAAGGATTCCAGATGATACATGGATTGTAAATGTAATGGCTATAAAAAGAGGAACAAAATATCCAAATCGTTACGTGATTATGTCTGGGGACATCGACACAAGAGTATCTGATGTATTAAACAGTACAGATGATTCGCCAGGAGCAAATGATAACGCTACTGGAATGGCTGGAGTATTAGAAGCTGCTAGAGTACTTTCCGCATATGATTTCCCAACATCCATCATCTTTGTTGGCTTATCAGGTGAAGAGCAAGGCTTATTTGGGGGTAAATTTTTAGCGGCTGAAGCTTTAGAGAAAGGTTGGGACATTGTCGGAGTACTCAATAACGACATGATAGGCAATATTAAAGGCATCGATGGGATTATTGACAATAGCACTTTTAGAGTTTTTTCGGAAAATGCTCCTCCTGATGAAGATGAAAAGAAATTGATTTGGAAAAGATTTTATGGCGGTGAAGTAGATGGTCCTTCCAGGCAATTGGCTAGATATGTGGAGAAAATGTCAAACCAGTACATCACATCTGTCAAAGCTATTATGATTTATCGATTGGATAGATTTGGTAGGGGTGGTCATCACAGACCATTCAATGATGCAGGATTTCCAGGTGTAAGAATCATGGAGACCCACGAAAATTATAATATGCAACACCAAGACATCAGAATGGAAGATGGTATCAAATATGGCGATGTTATCGAAGGTGTAGATTTTGATTATGCTGCCAAACTCACTTCAGTGAATGCAATTACACTGGCTGGCATAGCATGGGCACCGCCTCAGCCCTCTGGGCTAATGATTGGAGGAGCAGTAAGTCCATCCACTGTCTTGAAATGGGAAGTACCAGAAAATGATCATATTTTAGGTTACAAGGTATATTGGAGGGAAACAACAGCCCCTCAATGGCAATATTCTCGATATATCGGAAAAACTGACGGTTATACCCTAAAAGGTATTGTAATCGATAATTATTTGTTTGGAGTAGCATCTGTTTCTAGTGATGGAAATGAAAGTGTGGTCGCTTACCCAACAAAACTTATTCCAAGAAAACCTGTTGAAGAGGAATCCAAATAAACATAAAAAAATGAAAAAAAATTTCGCATTAATATTTATAAGCATCTTAATCGGCTGGTCATGTGCCACTCCGATGGATGAAACTATTGGAAAAACAATTGTAACAAAATGGAAGGATAATAAAAATTCGGCAATTTCGATAACTTATGACGACGGTATCATCAATCAATTTACCATCGCTCGCCCTATCATGAATAAGTATGGTTTTCCGGCAACTTTTTATGTTATTACAGGTAAAATACCACATTCAGGTAAAGGAAAATTTATTGGCAGGCCTATTGAGGAAATAATTGCTGAAACGGGCAAAATAAAAACAGACAAAACAAATTTCTTTGAAAGAGCATCAGCTATTGCTTTTGCTGGTGAAGAAGATGGTGTTGGGTATCACTCGGGTGCTGGATCATTATATGAAAGAGGAAAAGAAGAAGAAGCCTTTGCTTTGATTGACAAAGGATATGAAAAACTTAGAAACCATGAAGTTTTAGACACTGGAGAATTCATTTTTCATGACAATCTGGTTGATACGACAACTTGGACTGATTTGAAATCATATGCAAATGAAGGACATGAAATTGCAAGTCATACGGTGACTCATGCCCGATTAGCAGCTTTGGATGAAGCCAACATGTTGTATGAATTGGAACAAAGCAAAGCAGATATTAAAGAGTTCCTCGGCGAGAAATATATATTTTCGGCTGAATGTCCTTACGGAACTGAAAATGAACGTGTAATGGAATATGCCCATAAACTATATCCAGCATTAAGAAATAGAATGCCTGAAGAATACCTTGAAGAAATAAATAGAGCAAGCAAAATGGAACCTTCGTCTTCGGACAAAGAATACATCCAATGGCAAAGAGGCCCTGTAAATAGTGTTTCAATGGATGTTATGAAATCTTGGGTAGATACTTGCGTTGTACATGATAATATTTGGTTGGTTTTGGTTTTTCATGGTATCAATGGCATTGGTTGGGAACCAAGAACAGATGCGGAATTGGAAGAATATTTTAAATATATGAAAGACAAGGAATCAGATTTATGGGTCGCTACTTTTGCTGACGTCACTAAATATATTCGAAAAAGAAAAGAAATCAGCATCAATAGTGTTCATGAAAAAAACCAAATAAATTTGACAGCAGATTCAAAATTAGATCCAATAATCTATGATGTGCCATTAACATTGAAAACTTATATTCCTGGATCTTGGGAAGAACCTGTGTTAAAAAAAGGGGATGAACTCGTTCAATTGAATGCAGAAAAAGATGAAATCGGGACATTTGTTTTATACAATATAACGTCAAATGATAAATCATTTTCGATATCCAACAATTAGCAATGTAAATTTTACATATTTTACAATTGTTTTACATATTTTGAATATATAATATATGTTTTTTATCGTTGAATTTTGGAAGTTCGACTTTTTTATAATTCAATAGTGCTTTAAATTATTATTATTGCACTTTTTGTGTACTGAAACCCAATATTCATGCGAATCACTTTATACTTGCTGTTCTTTTTTATTTTTTCTAATATATTAACGGCCCAAAACAATATAGCTAGACCTAGCATATATATTGATTGCCAAATGCGCTGTGATTACAGTTTCATAAAGCAAGAAATTGATTTTGTAAATTATATTCAGAATCGGGATGAATCCGACATTTACATTTTGGCTACCCGACAAAGAACAGGTGCTGGAGGTGATGCGGTTCAATTGGTTTTTATAGGCAATGGCAAATATAAAAGCATTTCAGATACTCTTTCATACATAACGGATCCAGATGCAACCGATGCTATCGAAAGAGATCAATTCGTTGAGAATTTAAAAAAAGGACTCCTTCCTTATTTATTGATTTCGCCGTTGGCCAATAAAATCAAATACGATATTTTAGAAAAAAACGAACCATCCCAAGAGGAATTAGAGCATGATCCTTGGAATTATTGGATTTTCAATGTTGGAGGAAATGCTAATGCAAATGGCGAAGCTAGCTATAGTGGAATAAACTTAACTGGAAGATTTAGCACTTCAAGGGTGACCAATGAAAGCAAATTCAGATATTCCTTCCGATACGGTTATGAAAATTCAAAGTTCAAACTAACAGATGGTGATGAATTTATCAGAATAATAAAAAGTCTGAATAATGAATTGACATACGTTAAAAGCATAAACAATCATTGGTCTGCTGGAATAGTTGCAGAAGCGGGTTCTTCTACTTTCGGAAATACCGACTTTGACGGAGAATTCAAACCAGCCATTGAATTCAACTTCTATCCATATAGTGTTGCAACGACTAAAAGATTCACCATATTATATGCTGTTGGCTTGGTTTACAAAGATTACACTGAACTAACAGTGTATAACAAATTAGAAGAAACGTTATTTCGTCACAATTTGCGTATTGAATTTGAGCAAACACAAAAATGGGGAAATTTAGAATTTGACATGGGAATCAATCAATATTTGCATGACCTAAGTCTTTGGAGCATGTTTTTGAACCCAAATCTGGAATGGGCAATTTTCAAAGGATTGAGACTGGATTTTGGAGGTTTCGTTTCATTGGTTGGTGACAGAATAAATATAGCCAAGTCAGAAATCACAGATGAAGACATATTACTGCAAACCAAACAATTAGATACCAATTTTACGTACTTCACCTATGTTGGAATCAATTATCGATTTGGATCAAAATACAACAATTTCGTCAACCCTAGATTTTAAATTAAATATAATTGCAATGTTTAATAAGCTGTATAAGTTAATATTAAACATAAAATAAACTAATAATTTATAAT
>JAHEAQ010000131.1:5582-9570 GCA_024642705.1 Bacteroidota bacterium
ATCGATTTGGATCAAAATACAACAATTTCGTCAACCCTAGATTTTAAATTAAATATAATTGCAATGTTTAATAAGCTGTATAAGTTAATATTAAACATAAAATAAACTAATAATTTATAATTATTTATAATGTATATTATATTGTATTTCTGTTTATTATAATTATAAAATAGTTATAATATATTTATTATTCCAATAGATCCATTTTTATCAAGTGCTCTACCCGATTCCATAATTTCTATCCTAGTACATCTTTATTCTATAAAATGTCTTTTTGAAATCAGCTTAAATGTTTAAATTATGCCTTCTTTCATTGTTTCAATAAAACACTTTAACATGAGATTATATTTAATCTTTTTTTTACTCACTCTTTTCGCTTGCAAAACTCAAAATGAAAATTCTGAAGTAAAAAAATGGGAACAGCAAGCTTCCAACATTACCATCATTAGAGATCATTTTGGCGTTCCACATATTTATGGAAAAACAGATGCCGACGCTGTTTTTGGCCTATTGTACGCGCAATGCGAAGATGATTTTAAGCGAGTAGAAAGAAATTATATATGGGCGACAGGTCATCTTGCCGAAATAGAGGGAGAAAAAGCGCTATATAGTGATCTGAGGGCAAATTTATTTATGACAGAGCAAGAAGCCAAAAATAAATACGAACAATGCCCGGAATGGCTCAAAAAACTTTGTGTAGCTTTTGCGGATGGAATCAATTATTACTTGCATACTCACCCAGACGTTCAACCTGCCTTGATTACCCATTTTGAACCATGGATGCCAATGTATTTCAGTGAAGGCTCTATAGGTGGTGATATAGAATCAATCTCAGCCAATAGAATCGAAGCATTTTATAAAGAAGACAGAGGATTGGCATTAACAGAATTTGAAGATGGGCTAGTACATCCTGATCCAGACGAAGAACCTCAGGGGTCTAACGGTATAGCAATTTCTGGAAACCTCACCGAATCTGGTAATGCGATGTTGCTCATTAATCCGCACACTTCTTTTTATTTTAGAGGTGAAGTCCATGTAGTAAGTGAAGAAGGATTAAATGCTTATGGAGCTGTGACGTGGGGGCAGTTTTTTGTTTATCAAGGTTTCAATGAAAAAACTGGCTGGATGCATACCTCTACCTATACCGATGTAATTGATGAATTCAAAGAAACCGTTATCAAAAGAAATGGTGAATTAACTTACGTTTATGGAGATGATGAACGCCCTGTATTAAGCGAAAAAGTAACTTTGCATTATCTAGAAGGGGAAACCATGAAATCGAAGGAATTTTTATTTTATAGGACACATCATGGCCCTATCACACATATGATAGATGACAAATGGGTTGCTACTGCAATGATGTGGGATCCTCCGAAAGCTTTAGAACAATCCTTTATTCGTACAAAACTTAACAATCTGGAAGAGTTCAATACCATGATGGAAATGCATACCAATTCATCTAACAATACGGTATTTGCTGACGCTAGTGGAAACATAGCCTATTATCATGGGAATTTTATTCCAAAGCGGGATGAACGTTTTGATTATTCCAAACCTGTGGATGGCAGCAATCCTGAAACAGATTGGCAAGGTTTACATTCAGTAGCTGAGGCCATAACGGTTATAAATCCACCTAATGGATGGATTCAGAATTGCAATTCTACTCCATTTACTTCAGCTGGCCCATACAGTCCTGTGAAGTCTGACTATCCAAGATATATGTCTATCGACAGAGAAAATTTTAGAGGAATTCATGCAATCCAGCTTTTATCAGAAAAGAAAAATTTCAATTTGGACAATTTAATCACATTGGCTTACGACTCAAAAATACCAGCTTTTGAATTATTAACACCCGGAATAATCGATGCTTACGACAAAGTATCCTCGAAGAATCCTGATCTGGAAGAGCCAATTGAAATGCTGAGAAGTTGGGATTTTAGGACTTCTACTTCATCAGTGGCAATGACCATTGCACATTTTTATGGGTTGGCTTTACTTGCTGAAATTGAATTTCCAGACAATTTAAATGACATTGATAAATTCAAATATTTTATCACAAAAACACCTGCTTCTGATAGATTAGATATCCTGAATAAAGTTATTCAAAAATTGAATGATGATTTTGGAAGTTGGAAAACTCCATGGGGCGAGGTCAACAGATTTCAACGTTTGAGTGGTGATATTGATTTGAAATATGATGATAACCAACCCTATATCCCAATAGGAATGGCTTCAGGAAAATGGGGAGCTTTAGCATCTTTTGGAGCCAGAACTTATGAAGGCACCAAAAGAATCTATGGAAGTTCTGGGAATAGTTTTGTAGCTGTCGTAGAATTTGGTGAAAAAGTAAAAGCAAAAAGCATGCTAGCAGGTGGTCAATCGGGGGACCCACAATCTCCACATTTTTATGATCAGGCACAGAGATATGCGGATGTGAAATTCAAAGATGTATTGTTCTATAAAGAAGATCTATTGAAAAATATAGAAACACAATACCATCCTGGCGAAATGAAATCTAATCCAAATAATTAAAAGTTTAGAAAGACAATTTATTGTGAATAATGAAAATTGATCTAATAATTACTTAAGCGAAGTTAAGCAAATATAGATGGCAAATAAATTGGATGGCATATCCAAATTGAAAGAAAGTGAAAGTAAGAACATTTTTGGTTCTGAAATGAGGGCATTTATTACAATACTAAAAAATGCCAAAAGAAACTAAAAAAAATTTAAATTTGTTAAATATCCAAATGTAGCATTATTATGGCTGAAGTTAGCGATTTAATTTTAGAGAAGTTAAAATCAATTGAAAACAAGCAATTCTTAAATAGCATTCTAGATTTAATTCAAAATGTAAATAAAGACGGTGTATATCAATTAACCCAAAAACAGAAATCTGAGATTGATGAATCTATTACCCAAATTGAGAATGGAGCATTTCTTACGCATGATGAAATGATTAAGAAGTATTTGAAATGAAAAAAATTAAATGGTCAAAGCGATCGCTTAATGAACTTGATGAAATATTGGAATATTGGTTAAACAGAAATCAATCAGATTTATATCCAAACAAGATATTAAGCGCATCATTTAATGCACTTAATCTAATAATGAGTCAGCCCAATATTGGAGTGGAGACAGATCATAGAAATGTTAAAATGCAACTTGTTTTAGATAGGTTTTATTTAGTTTATAGAATTAATAACAATCAAATTGAAATACTTAAATTTTGGGATTGTCGCCAAAGTCCAGAATCTAATCCATATTTTAAATAATTATAGTAATCTAAAGTTATTAAATAAAATAAGGCTCGAAGTAATTGGAAAACAGGAATTCCATTTTATAAACCTATTAGAACTAATTTACAAAAAAGCTAGCAAATGTGCATTGCCATGGGGCGAAGTCAACAGATTTCAGCGCTTAAGTGGAGATATTGATTTGAAGTATGATGATGACCAACCCTATATCCAAATTGGAATGGGTTCAGGAAAATGGGGCGCATTGGGATCTTTTGGAGCTCGAACTTATGAAGGTACGAAAAGAATTTATGGAAGTTCTGGCTATAGTTTTGTAGCTGTTGTAGAATTTGGTGAAAAAGTAAAAGCAAAAAGCATTCTTGCCGGCGGTCAATCATGAGATCCACAATCTCCACATTTTTATGATCAAGCACAGCGATATGCAGATGTCAAATTCAAAGATGTATTATTCTACAAAGAAGATCTAATGAAAAATATAGAGTCGCAATACCACCCCGGTGAACCGAAATCGAATCCAAATAATTAAAAGAAACTAATAGATAAATCCATAAAAGAATCGATATGGAGACAATTCGGGGCTAGTATTGACATGCTGGAAAATGCTATTAATCTTTGTCCATTAGAATTTTGGAATACTGAAAAAAAGTTTTGGTATATCTCATACCATAGTTTGTTTTGGTTAGATTACTATCTTACACTTGAACCCTTCAAATTTAAACCCCCACACCCTT
>JAHEAQ010000190.1 GCA_024642705.1 Bacteroidota bacterium
TTTCTTGTTCTAATGCGGAGCAAATACAAATCATTGATGACATTGCCTATCCAGATCCAGAAAATAAAAAGCCAGACATGGCTCCAGGTAGAAAATTCTTCGATAGAATGCGGAATTTGACATTAACAGGATATTATACCAGTAGAGAAGGCTTCAAAGACCTAGGTTATGTGGGAAATACGCCTAATGTTTGGGATGGCGTTCCAGATGATGTGCTAAAACAACATGATGTGGCGTATGATCCAGAATGGATTGCCAAATGTGTAGATCAAGAGAAACGAGCTGTAACTGCCGCTTGGGATGACGATATGAATTTGATATCTTAAGATTCTTTGTATTGAAATTTATATGAGTGCCTTTCAGTTCTGTAATATAGATCTGCAAATTTTAGAAACAAACTAGATAGATGCTTCAAATGTGCAATAATAAATAAGTATATCTCTCCATATTCTTTAAGACTTTCCTTTGATACACATTCATTTGATGTTGGTGTAGATTTGCATGATATTGCAGAATTGTTAAGACAGATGAGTCGTAAAACCATAAAAATTTAAATTCAGCTTGCAATAAGTCATGTTCAAAAAATAATTAGTACCATAAATTTGATAAATTAGGGATGAAATTATAATGGGGCTATGGGCAATGCATATAGCCGATTGTTGACATTAATTTATAACAGAAACTTTTAAACAAATTTAATGATACGTATTTGTATGATTTAAATTTTGTAATTATACATATAAGTCTTCTTTTATTTGTTATTTTATATGTATTTGTATACTTTTGAATTAACTTACATACTTGTATGCATAAAATTTAACAAATGAGAAACAAGAAAAAACTGCTCATAGAACAACTGGACCAAAAATTGGCAAATTTTAAAGATGCAGGAATGATTCAGGTCCCACAAAAAGGATGGGTAAATACTATTAGAACCACTCTTAATATGACGAGGGACCAATTAGGGACCAAACTTAACTTAACCAAAGGAGCTATACAAAAAATCGAGGATCGTGAAGCTACTGGTCAGATAACCATCAACAAATTAAAAGATGTAGGTAATGCTTTGAATATGAAATTTATCTATGGTTTTATTCCGAAAGATGGGACCATTGAAAGCCTAATCAACTTAAAGGCTGAAAAGCTGGCCCGAAAAATAGTTTTAAGGACTAACCAAAATATGAAATTAGAGGACCAAGGAATTGGAGATGAAAAGATAGATAAAACCATAAAGGAACTTGCTAATGAAATAAAACGTGAGATGAAAAAATCATTATGGGATTAGAATTCGATTATAAAGATGGACAAACACCTTTAGCCGAAGAAGAAATGGAAGGTCTTAAAATAAAGTCTATTACAACTCAAGGAGAACTGGATGAATTTGAGCAATTGAACATTGAAAAAGCCGTCGAATGGACTATTCATACAAAATTCAAACTCGAGAAAATTTTAACTGAAAAGTTTGTAAAAGACTTGCACCAAAGAATGTATGGTGATGTATGGAAATGGGCAGGCGAATTTAGAAAGATTGAAAAGAACATTGGAATTCCGTGGACGCAAATTGGAATTGAATTAAAAAAATTACTGGGCGACACTAAATATTGGATAGAAAACAAAACTTTTCCACCTGAAGAAATAGCTATAAGATTTAAACATCGCATAGTATCCATTCATTGTTTTCCAAATGGAAACGGAAGACACTCCAGGATGATGGCTGACATTATTATGGAATCAATATTTGGGAATGAAATATTTTCTTGGCATCAATCAAATATGGTTAAAGCTAGCAAAACAAGAAATCAATATATAAAAGCTTTAAAAGAAGCTGATAATGGCAATTTCAAACAGTTGATTGAATTCGCAAAAAACTAAAGCCAATAACTAATGAACGCTTAGTCGGGACGACCGATATTGAAACCTGTGATACACTATATCGAGAGTAGAAATTCTACTTATGGAGATTTTAAAAGATTTTTTTATCAGCGCGACTTGAAGAGGTGCAAAATTTGAAACTAAAACTTAGTTTGAAAAAATTGTAGTTGCTATTGTACTAATTCTTCTCAAACCAATAATGCCTTTTCTTTGTTTTCAAATGTCACAAAAATGTAAGCCTGTGGTTACATTGTAATTTATATTATTTTTACTTGACACCTTCGAAATTTCTGCAGTTAATCCAATGGTTTTTAAGATCTGACTAAACATTTAATGTTACCCATGCTACAAAAAAAGCTTATTACTAGTAGAAAATTTCTCCATATGTATTGCGACATAGTTTCGCAACACATTCACTAGAAAACGGCACAATTCTTCGGTCTATTAAGAATTTAATTGGGCGTAATCCGACAAAAACAACCAAAATTTATACTCAAGTGGCGATTAAACCTATTCAAAAAATACTGAGTCCGATAGATTTGATAAATTAGGGATAAAATTATAATGGGGCTATAAGCAATGCTTATAGCCGATTGTTGTGTGAAACCTAAACCAGAAACATCTAACAGACAAATGATTAAATTTTATTTACTGATTTTTACGACATTCATCTTGAATTCTTGTAATTCACAGACAAGTAATAATCTAAA
>JAHEAQ010000053.1 GCA_024642705.1 Bacteroidota bacterium
AATAGAAATAAAATATAGATATATGCCTAGGAACGTAAAATCTGGATTAATACAAATGAGTCTACCAATTTCAGAGGGCGAGGGTTCAATGAAGGAGATTATTGATGCCATGGTAGAAAAACATATTCCATTTATTGAAGAAGCTGGAAAAAAGGGAGTCCAAATTCTTTGTTTGCAAGAAATTTTTAACACACCTTATTTTTGCCCTGGCCAAGATAAGGAGTGGTATAAATCTGCTGAACCCATTCCCGGTCCTACTATTGAACGAATGCAAGAATATGCAAAGAAATATAGTATGGTTATGATTGTCCCAATATATGAAAGAGAGCAAGCCGGAGTTTTTTATAATACAGCTGCAGTTATTGATGCTGACGGCACGTATTTAGGAAAATATAGAAAGAATCATATACCACATACAACTGGTTTTTGGGAAAAATTTTTCTTTAAACCAGGAAATTTGGGTTATCCAGTATTTCAAACGAAATATGCCAAAATTGGAGTATATATTTGTTATGATCGGCATTTTCCTGAAGGGGCAAGGATACTGGGGCTTAATGGTGCGGAAATAGTTTACAATCCATCTGCAACAGTATCAGGACTTTCTCAATATTTATGGAAGCTAGAACAACCAGCCCATGCAGCAGCTAATGGATATTTTATGGGTTGCATCAATAGAGTTGGGGAAGAAAAACCTTGGAATTTGGGTAGGTTTTATGGCACTTCGTACTTTGTAGATCCAAGAGGGCAAATTTTCTCACAAGCATCAGAATATGAGGATGAATTATTAATTGCTGATTTTGATTTAGATATGATTGAAGAAGTTAGATCAACATGGCAATTTTTTAGAGATCGAAGACCTGAAACTTATGATAAAATCACTGAGCTTTAATTCAAAGTCCAAAAATAGATTAGGTTATCTAATCTTAATTCTCATAATGTTGATTATCGAACCTAATAATAAAGCTTCGCAATGGCAGAATTTATAAGACCAAAAACTGAAGAAGAATTTGAAATAAATTTTCAGCAAAAAAAACCTCTAATGAACCCTACAGAGGCATATTTTGAAAGTTCAAGATGTCTATTTTGCTATGATGCCCCTTGTATCCAAGCATGTCCTACAGGTATTGATATTCCTTTATTCATAAAACAAATTACCACCAAAAATCTAACTGGTTCAGCGAAAACGATCTATGATTCGAATTGGCTGGGAAATGCTTGTGGTGCAATTTGTCCAACAGGGATTCTATGTGAAGGTGCATGCGTTTATAATCATCAAGATGTTCCACCCATTCAAATTGGCAGGCTCCAAAACTTTGCAACTTCATATGCAATCCATGAAAATAAAAACTTATTTAAAATTGGTCCTTCAAATGGTCGAAAAGTGGCAATTATTGGATCTGGACCAGCTGGAATTGCGTGTGCCTGTGAATTAAGGATTATGGGATATGAAGTTGATATTTACGAAGCTAAAGAAAAGCCATCAGGATTAACTTTATATGGAATCGCAGCATACAAAATAACGAATGAAGAGGTCGAAAGAGAAATGGATTATTTAAAAAATAAATTAGGATTAAATTTTATTTGCAACCATCCTATCCTTGAAAAATTCCAACTTGATGAATTAGAAACTTCTTATGATGCCATTTTTTTAGGTATTGGAATTGGGCCCACAGCAATACTCAACCTTCCAGGAGAAGATAAAAACAATGTTATCGGTGCAGTTGAATTTATTGAAGAATTAAGAAAAAAGCACCATGAAATTAAGGTTCCTAATCATGTCGTTGTGATAGGCGGAGGAAACACGGCAATGGATGCTGCTTCTCAATCGGCGAGACTTGGTGCAGAAAATATAACCCTTGCATATAGAAGATCTAAATCTGAGATGGGCGCATATGGTTTTGAATATAAATTAGCAATTAGTTCAGGGGTTACAAGTATTTTTGAAGCACAACCAATATCCATTGACGGTAAAGATCAAGCTGAATCAGTAACCTTTAAAAGAACTAAATATAATAATGGCAAACTAGAAACCATAGAAGGTAGCGAATTTGTGGTAATGGCAGATTTAGTTATTAAAGCAACTGGACAGGCAAAAAATAGTTCTATATTAAATCTTGTTGAAGGCATGCACACAGATAATAAAAATAGGATCATTGTGAATGAAGTAAGTTTTCAAACTACCAATCCAATGTATTTTGCAGGCGGGGACGCTGTCAATGGTGGAGCAGAAGTTGTCAATGCTGCCTATCATGGGAAAATGGCCGCAAAAGGAATTGAAGTATGGTTGAATTCATTTAAATAAACAGAATAAAAAAGAAATATGCCAGATCTTAATATAAATTTTGCAGGTATTAAAGCTCCTAATCCTTTTTGGTTGGCTTCTGCTCCTCCGACCAATTCTGGATACCAAATAATGAAAGCCTTTGATGCTGGCTGGGGCGGTGCTGTATGGAAGACATTGGGTGTGCCTGTAATTAATGTATCAAGTAGATATGGTTCTATAAATTATCGGGATACAAGAATGGCTGGATTCAATAATATTGAATTAATCACAGATAGACCTTTGGCAGATAACCTAAAAGAGATAGAAGAAGTTAAAAAATATTTTCCTGATCATGCAGTCATTGCCTCTTTAATGGTAGAGACCAAAGCTGAATGGCATCAAATAATTAAAGATGTAGAAAATGCTGGCGTAGATGGGATAGAGTTAAATTTTGGTTGCCCACATGGAATGTGTGAAAGAGGAATGGGTTCCGCTGTAGGTCAAGAACCTGCTGTGCTTCAAACCATTGTTGAATGGGTTATGGAAGTAGCAAAAGTTCCTGTTATTACCAAATTGACCCCTAATATTTCACACATTGTGGACCCGGGATTAGCTGCGACACGAGGGGGTTCAAATGCTATTTCATTGGTTAACACCTTTAAAAGTATTGTTGGAATTGATTTGGATAGTTTTGCGCCTTATCCTATAGTTGATGGAAAAGGAACAAATGGAGGCTATTGTGGGCCAGCAATAAAACCTATTGCACTGGATATGGTAAAAGAATTGGCCCAACATCCAGAAATACAACATGTTCCCATTTCAGGTATAGGCGGAATTGAAACTTGGAGAGATGCTGTTGAGTTTATTTTATTAGGTGCTGGCTCAGTTCAGGTTTGCACTGCGGCTATGCATTATGGATTTGGCATTGTTAGAGAAATGAAAGCTGGATTGGAGCAATTCATGACGGACAAAGGTTTTGAAACGATATATGATTTCAAAGGGAAAGCATTACCTAATGTAACAGAATGGAAGAATTTAAACCTAATGCATAAAGTAGTTGCTAAAATTGACCCTGCAAAATGCGTTGGATGTGATCTTTGTTATATTGCTTGTGATGACGGAGCACATCAGGCGATTAGAATTTCCAAATTAAATGGAAACAGAATTCCTGAGATTATTGATGAAAACTGCGTGGGATGCAATCTTTGTGCTTTAGTTTGCCCTGTGGAAGAATGCATAACCATGGAAAAGAGAGATGATGGTACAAAATTTAAATCATGGGAAGAATTGACGATTGAAAATAATGTTCCAACTAGTTTTGATGATGAGCTTGCAGGAGGAAAACATCATTTTGTTCCTACCGTTCAAGATGCTTTAAAATTTAGAAAATGATGGATCAATTTATGAAGGAAGCCATCAAACAGGCAAAAAAAAGTTTGGAAGAAGGAGGAATTCCTATAGGATCTGTTCTTGTTAAAAACGGCGAAATAATTGCTGTCGGCCACAACAAAAGGGTTCAGGAAAAAAATCCAATTCTTCATGGAGAAATGGATTGTCTGAATAATGCTGGCAGAATTGGTTCGTATAAAGATTGCATTATTTATTCCACGTTAATGCCTTGTTATATGTGCGGAGGAACTATTGTTCAGTTCAATATACCGAAAGTCATAGTGGGTGAAAACAAGACCTTCGAAGGAAGTAAAGATTTTATGGAATCGCATGGAGTAATTGTCGAAAATCTAATGCTTCCAGAATGTATTGAAATGATGGAAACTTTTATTCAAGAGAGACCAGATTTGTGGTGGGAAGATATTGGTGAATTGTAACAATAAGCGGATGATGACTCATACTCTAAAAATGGGTAGTGCTACCTTTGATAGGTATTTGACAATTTATAAGTTACAGAATATTTATGACTATAGTATAATCTTTAGTAATAGAAAAAACAGGTTTGATTTATTTAATTACAAAGTAAAGTTATGAATGGCAATATCAGGATTCATCATGAAAGTTACTATAGAATCATCCTTGAGCACTTCAACAACTCGAAATCCTTTGTAGTCAGTACCCCAACTTCCTCCAATGTGTGAATCAAATATTAATGGGATATTTTCATAATATAAAATATTGTCCTGATCATGTTCGTGTCCATGAAAAATTGCCTTTACATTAGGATATGTTGAAACCAATTCCAGAAACTCAGGGGTATCAATGGCATTTGCAGTCCATTTTATTTGTGGGATGTGAATAAATAAAAATACATTTTTTGCTTTTTTATGCTTTTCAAGTGCAGTTTTCATCCATTCAAGATTAGGTGAAAGATAAGTCCCTTCTTCATCAGAAGTTGTAGCTAGAATAAAAGCATTTTTTGCTTTTTTGAAACTAAAATTAACAGGAATCTTCCAAATGTTAAGCCAATCCAGATCGGTTATTTTGTCATGGTTTCCTTTGGTAACATAAGTTGGCATTTCTAATTTGTCAAATTTGGTTTTGGCTTTTACCATCAGATGGGCTTCATCATGGATTAAATCTCCATTCAAAACGCAAAAATCACATTTTTGGTTTTTATGGAAATAGTTGGCTTTTTGTACAAATGTTTCAATCATTTCGTCAAAAGGAGTTTTTAGTTGTCCGTAATGAGCATCTGAAGCGATGATAAATCTTAATTTTACATTTTTTCTAAGTTCATAAAGATCAGATCCACTCAAACTTTGAACTCCGCTTGATGCAATAATAGCAGTAATAAGAGAAGCGTTTTTTATAAATTCTCTTCTTGAATTCAACATTTTATTATCCTTATTAGCCATGACTTAGAATTTTAAAGATGATTTTTTAATTAATTTTCATTTAATCTATACATTAATATTGCTGCCCTTTTAGCCTGAACACTTAGCATGTTTAGATTTCCAGTTTCCTTTATAGAATGATCATCTGCACCGCTCAAGCCTAAGCCATCAATTGCCATTTCAACATATCCAGAAGTGAAAGAAATATCAGCCGCCCCAGCTTTTCTTGGGTTCACCGCTTTTACTTCGCCAAAACCAAGATCCTGACTTACTTTGTTGTACATATTTAGAAGTTTAGTGTTTCCTTCAGTTAAAGCCAATGGCGGATATGCATTTTCATCAAAAACTATTTTAGCTGATGTTTGTGGAAAATTATTTGATACAATTTCTTTCATTATTTTTTTAGCCTTTTCCAATTGTTGAGGAGAAACTGCCCGAATATCGCCTTCTACAATTGCTTCTTGCGCGATGACATTATTTTTTCCAGTTACAAATGCTCCAGATTTGCTTTCTTCGTAATTTACAGCACTTCCTCCTGCAATAAAACCAGGATTGAAGGTTAGATTTTCTTCGTTTGATAATTGATTGTAAAATTCATTTAATATTCTAGCGCTTTCATAAATTGCACCATGACCTAAGTTTTCAGTGAATATTTGTGATGAATGCCCAGGTTTTCCAGTAACTGTTAATTTCCAACCCATTGAGCCTCTTCTGGACACTACAATTGTTTTTGGATCTCCATCTGCGTTTTCAAAACCTAAAGCTATATCTGCATTTTGAGCTGCTTCAATTAATTCTTTTTTTGATAATGAAATAGGATTTCCACTGTCTTCTTCATCTCCCGTCATTACAATTTCAATATTCATACCATCAATTACACCAGCGTCTTTTAATGCTTGCATGGCTAAGATGATAATCACATCACCACCTTTCATATCCGAGACGCCTGGGCCATTCATAATAGAATCATTGACCATTGTGTATTTTTGAAATGGGTTGTCCAATTCAAAAACTGTATCTAAATGTCCAATCAATAATAATTTAGTTCCTTTTTTATTGGTACTTTTTCGAGTAGCAATTAGATGACCAGCTCTATTAAACGAAGCCCCTGATGTTAATTTTACTTCAAAGCCTAAAGCAGTCAGTTTTTCTTTGAATATTTCCCCAACTTTTTGCACGCCTTCGAAATTTCTTGTTCCACTATTAATATTTACGACTTCCTTTAGGAGTTCTAAATGCGAGTCAGTGTGTAGGTCGATAGAAGATAAAATAGCTTTTTCAACTGCAGAATTTTGAGCTGAAATTTGAAAAAAGTAGAATAAAAAAGTGTTAAATAATATTATATTTCGAATCATTAGAATTTTGTTAAAAGATGAAATTGGATTTTTAAAAATTAAAAGTATTGAATTAAAGACATTTCAAAACATAGAGGGTAATTATTTTATTCATTTTACCTTAAAAGTATCGCCATCTGTATAAATATCCAATCTTATTTTTCTTGCGCTTAATTTTCCATTATGAGGTGGAATTATTTTTTTTGAATTTTTGTAAACTAAAACTTGAGAATCACCTATAACTTCTGCATTAAATCCTTTTATTAGAATTGCCGTAGATTCATCTATGCCAATTCCGAGCAAATTAGGAAAGTCAATAATTGCACTTATCAATCTATTGTGCCGGCTTCTTTTGACAAAATGTTGATCTATAATTGCTGTTTTTAGAAGTCCTAATCCGGGCTTAAGTTCCAAATTGTCTGATTCAATATTTCTAAAAGTTGAATTTTCTGGATATTTTAATTCTGTGCCTGTAATCATTTTTTCGCTCATAACTGCTGCACCAGCGCTAGTTCCAGCAATTAAACTGCCATTGGAGAATGCAGCATAAATGGCGGCTTCAATTTCTGTACCTCCGACAATTGCCATAAAATTGCTTTGATCCCCCCCAGATATGTATATTAATTTAGCATTTCGAATGGAATCCAGTTTTCCTTTGTTCAATTGTTCATTTTTAGCAAAATTGAGTCCATAGATATTATTAAAACCTAATTCTTTGAATTGCTTGGTTGCATAAAATATTGCGGTATCAGGATAAATACTTGACATCGGTAGTACAACTCCATAACCGTCTTTATCTATACCAGATTCGGAAATAATTCTTTGAACCATGGCTACAGGTCTAGAACCACCTCCAATGATAAATAACTTACCCTCGTTTGACTTTTGCGCAGTTAATGAACAAAATTGGATAAATAGAAATAGGAAAAGAATTTTTTTCATAAAAAAATATTGGATAAATGAGTAGTTAAATAATACAACAAAATACAATCTAATCAAATATTAGTTATACAATTTCAAAGTTTCTACAATATTGTTGTGCTTATTTTTACAATACGATTTTTGTAGATTCTAAAAAATCCATTACTTAAAACCATTTATATATCAAAATGAATAAAAAGTAAAAGTTTACGTTTATATAAACGGTAATTTTATAATTGGTTTTAGATTTAATTCAAATAAAACAACCATGCAAGAGGCGGAAATAAAAGGAAACGTTGCAGAAGGATTTGATGAGGTAAGGAGTGTTTTTAAAGAAAATTTCAAAAAGAGAGGAGAATTGGGTGCTTCTTGTTGTGCATTTTATAAAGGTCAAAAAATAGTTGATTTATGGGGAGGCTATAGTAAACTCGAAAAAAAAGAAAATTGGGAAGAGGATACGATTGCGCCGGTTTATTCAACGGTAAAAGGGATTTCAGCATTGACGCTTGCCCATGCTCACTCAAGAGGCTTGTTTGATTATGAAAAAAAAATGTCAATTTATTGGCCAGAATTCTCTCAAAATGGAAAAGAGGATATAACAATCAAACAATTGATGAGTCATCAAGCAGGATTATGCGTCATAGATGAGCCTATTCCATTTGAAAGATTAGGAGACCCTGATTTTATTTGTAAAGTTATTGAAAAACAGAAACCTGCATGGATTCCTGGAACCAAACATGGCTACCATACGGTTTCTTTAGGTTGGTATCAAAATGAGTTGATTCGAAGAGTCGATCCTAAGAAAAGGTCTTTAAGCCAATATTTCGAGGAAGAAATTGCTAAGCAGTTGAATTTGGATTTATATATTGGTTTGCCAGAAACAATACCAAATTCAAGAATTGCAACCATCGAGAGAATAACATTTAGCCAGATACTAACTAATTTATTCGATATTCCTTGGGCATTTGTATTGGCATTTAGAAATAAAAAATCTTTGACTTATAAATCTTTTAAGAATCCAGAAATTTTAGGTAATCCACTGAATTACAATAAAAGAGAATTGCAAATTATTGGAATACCAAGTACCAATGGTTTTGGAAATGCAAGAAGTATTGCTGCATTATATTCAGAATTTGCAATGGGAGGTAAAAATTTAGGAATCGATGAGCACACCATTGCATTGCTTGAAAGTGATGCAATTGAACCTATAGATGGAATTCTTGATCAAATATTAAAAGTGTATAATAATTATGCATATGGTTTTTCAAAACCACACAAAGCTTTTAATTTTGGAAGTTCCAAAAATGCATATGGAACACCTGGTACAGGGGGCTCTTTTGGTTTTGCTGACCCTAATTTGAAATTAGGATATGCATATGTGATGAATAAATGCGGTTTGAAATTATGGAATGACCCAAGAGAACTGGCTTTAAGGCAATCCATTTACAATTGCATTAAAAATAATTCATAGATAAATTTGAAACAGAGTGCAATAAAACTTAATTCTTTACTGTGACATTCAGTGCTAATTCTTTCAACTGCAGTTCTGCAATTGGCGATGGAGCATCAATCATCATATCTCGTCCTTGATTATTTTTAGGAAACGCAATAAAATCTCTTATTGAATTTACACCATTAAGAACTG
This sequence comes from Bacteroidota bacterium, assembly GCA_024642705.1. Classification (GTDB taxonomy): domain Bacteria; phylum Bacteroidota; class Bacteroidia; order Chitinophagales; family Saprospiraceae; genus Portibacter. Next base: position 8,950 of record JAHEAQ010000053.1, read on the forward strand.
CACAAAGCCTATCAAATCCGAATGCAATTCCACCGTGTGGTGGTGCACCATATTCAAATGCTCCAAGCAAGAATCCAAATTGAGCTTCAGCTTCTTCTTTTGTAAATCCTAATAGGTCGAAATTCTTAGATTGTAAAGCCCTATCATGTATTCTAATCGAACCACCGCCTATTTCAACGCCATTAATTACGAGATCATAGGCATCTGCACGAAGCGCTTTCATAGTTTCAAAATCTCCGCCTAACATTCTAGCTTCATCTTCTTTTTTTGGCGCGGTGAAAGGATGGTGCATTGCATGAAATCTATTGTTTTCTTCATCCCACTCCAGAAGAGGGAAATCTACAACCCAAAGAGGATTGAATACTTTTGGATCCATCAATCCCATTTTTCTTCCCATTTCCAATCTTAATTCATTCAATTGCTTCCTTGTTTTATCAGTTTCTCCCGAAAGTGCAAAAATGATATCTCCCTTTTCGGCTCCCATCCTTTTTCCCCAATCCAAGAGATCTTCGTCTGAAAAGAATTTACCAACAGTTGATTTGATGGTTCCATCTTCATTGTATCTCACATACACAAGACCTTTAGCTCCAATCTGAGGCCGTTTTACCCATTCTGTTAAATCATTTAGATCTTTGTTTGAGTATGTTGGTGCGATTCCTTTAGCAACTATCCCAACGACTAGTTCTGCACTATCAAAAACATTGAATCCTTTATTTTGAGTGAATTCATTCATAGAAATAAACTCCATCCCAAATCTTGTGTCTGGTTTATCAGACCCATATTTTTCCATTGCGTCATCGTAAGACATAACAGGAAAAACTGGCAGATCAACATTCAATGTATGTTTGAACAGGTGTTTGGTTAAACCTTCAAATGTGGCCAATACATCATCCCTAGTAACAAAAGCCATTTCACAATCTATTTGGGTAAACTCAGGCTGTCTGTCGGCTCTTAAATCTTCATCTCTAAAACATTTAACAATTTGAAAGTATCGATCCATTCCCGCAACCATTAGTATTTGCTTGAATGTCTGAGGTGATTGTGGTAAAGCATAAAATTGCCCAGGATTCATTCTGCTAGGAACTACAAAATCTCTTGCTCCTTCCGGAGTGCTTTTAATAAGATTAGGTGTTTCAACCTCAATAAACTGATGGTCAGAAAGGAATTTTCTAGTTTCTAGGGCTAATTTGCTTCTAAATATTAAATTATCACGCACAGGTGCCCTTCTAATATCAAGATATCTGTATTTCATTCTTAATTCATCACCTCCATCGGTATCTTCATCTATAGTAAAAGGAGGAACTTTTGAAGCATTTAAAATCTCCAAAGTTTTCACTTCGATTTCAATTTCTCCAGTAGATCTATTTGGATTTTTATTGCTTCGCTCTCTTACAATTCCTTTTGCTCTCAAAACAAATTCTCGACCAATTTTTCTAGCTTTTTCACATAATTCTTTATCCTCCTCTATATTAAAAACGAGTTGTGTAATTCCATATCTATCTCGTAAATCGATAAAGGTCATTCCGCCTAAATCTCTGCTGATCTGATTCCAACCACTTAAAATTACTTCAGTACCTACGTCAGAAAGTCTTAAATCGCCGCAATTATGAGTTCTATACATATTATTGTTGTTTTGAAAATCTGGCGCAAAGGTAATTTTTTTTTAAGAAATAGTATAGAAAGGTGAGTCTACGTTGAGAATAAAACTTAGATTTTTTATTCAAATGAAATTCTTAAGGTAAATGTATTTTGGAAAAATCAAGGTGGTTAATTACGCTTTATTTATAATGAGGATTATATATAATTCCAATAATATTTCCCCAAGGGTCTTTAAGGGATGCGACCATGATTTCTCCACCTACATTATTAGGTTTTTCATGCTCTATTGCGCCAAGTGAAAGCAATTTATTGTATTCTAATTCAATTTCTTCAACGCCCCAATAAGTTAATACATTTTCTGATTTTTCTGATATTGATTTATCCGATGGTTGTAGACCTAATTCGAAACCACCAATGTCAAAACCAACATAAAAAGGTTCGTCAAAATATGGTTCTTTTTGGAAAGCCAAGGAATACCATTCTTTTGCTTTTTGTAGATCTGAAACCATATAAATACAAGTTCTTAAGCCTAAGATTGGGGACTCTTCCATTAAATCATTGTTGAATTTTGGTCTAATATCAATAAATCTAAATCCCATTCCTAATAAAATCAAACTGCCAATAATTATAAGTGCTTGCTTATGTTTCATTTGTTTGATTTTAACAAGTTGGTAGATAGTTTATTTAATTTTTCTTGGGCAACTAAGTTAATTAAATAAATTCATTTTATATAAAAATGGTAAATTCTTAGATTAATCATATTTCTATTATTTATAAATGTGACTGGGCTCAATAGGTGAAAGCTAGAGCTAGGAATACAATTTTTGTAGAATAATAGACTAAAAATCAGAAAAATTATTCAATGTGTGTCCATTAATAGTCTTCATGAGTAGTTGCAAAAATTGAAAACTAAGTTAACTTGTGTTAATATCAAATAATGTTTTTATATTCGACACCATGACTAAAAAAAAGTTCATTATATCTTTATGTATATTGACATTAGTTTTGATAGTAATTGTTCTATCAATTCATGGTAGAGGGGAGATTGGAAAATTTACTGACTTCTCTATCTATGCAATTTCAGTTTTCGTATTACTTTCAGGAAGTATGTATTATTTTGGTTCAAAAGCAGCTACAAGCAAGAACAAGTATACTTTTAACAATCTTATTATAGGAAATATGATTTTAAAAATGTTTTTGTGTGTGCTTATTATTCTTATATACAAAAAGGTTTACCAAATTGAATCAAGGGGTTTCTTGATCCCTTTTTTAGTAATTTATCTTAGCTACACTATTTTTGAGACGTATTTTTTGACAAAGCTTGCAAAAAAATAAATTATATTATTTTAAATAGTTGTTTTCAAAAAATACTCTGTACGCATTCACAGATTTTTGCTTGACGATTTCCCTATAGCTTTTTTGAGTAACCGCAAATACCTCATATTTAAAATCTCCTCCTTTCAAAAATTCTTCTCCATTTGCCTGGCTATCTTTAAAATAATCCATTGCAGTAGTCATATCGTCAAATTTTCGAATTAAAATTATCTGTGACCCATCATCTTTATTGAGAAAAATACTAGATATTTTTAATTTTGCATCGTTGTATTTTTTTTGATTGAAAGCACTAATATCAATTTTTGAAGAAGTCATATCTTTGCTGCTTGAAGTAAATAAAACAACCAATACATAATGAAGTTTATCTTCTTCCACTGTAAATTCTTCAGTGTTTTCTGTATATAAAATTGGATCAAAAGCTTGAGTGTCGCCTTTGATAAATCTTAAAATTTCATTAGCTCTCGCCTGTTCTGGAGTATTCGGATGTTTCTTAACCACATAATTAAGGGCAATAATATATTCATCTTGTCCTTGAAGATTTCCTTCACACATAGCCTTGAGTAAATCTATTTTTGCTAATAACCCTTTGGTTTTCAACGGATCTTCATTTCCTAGCTCTTCTAACAAATCCTTACTTTCTTGGTATTGATTATTTTGAAAATAGACATAAGCTTTGTCATAATTTCTTTCCACTTTTTTTGCCTCATTTAACTGAGTAGCTGCATAATTAGGGTCAATAATAGAAAGCGTATATTTAGAATCAGGAAATTCTGTTTTTAGTTTATCTAAATAATAATTAGCTTTTGCAACGTTATTAAGGTCAAGATAGGATAAGTATGCATAATAGTAAGCTTCTAATTTAAACACTGAATTATCATTTCTTTCAAACAGTGTTTCTAAGGATTGAACAGATTTTTCATATTGATTCAATTTCTGGCGGTATAATTTTCCCAATTCAAAATGAGCTTCTTCAATTTTATTTAACGCAAGTGCTTTATCTTTCGGGGTAAATGGAACATTTTTCAAAATGTCTTTTACTTCCTCATCTGTCATTTTCTTGGCAATTTCTTCAGAAGTAGTATTCTGAGTAATTTCACTCGATGGTTTGTTTGATCTTCTCCAATCATCCTCTAATGCTCGGGAACCCCATTTTTTTCTGAATTCATTTTGCCCTCTTCGTATTTTATTAATATCATAGGCGAAAAAATTACTTTTATTTGCTCCAACACCTGAAACTGGAGTTCCACTAACAGCAACTGCTGAAGCGAACCCTGGACCATTGGATAATTTAGATTTTGGTTGAGCAGATAATTCATTTTTCTTTTTAATATTGGCAGCTATCTCTCTTTGTTTTTCAGGGCTCATATTGCTAACTCTTAACAAACTATCTTGTAATTTGATCACTTGAATATTGAGAGCAATGTCTTTTAGATTTTCGCTTCTATTCAAAACTTCTGCATACCTTTCATCAAGTTTAGGCAAACTAATCAATGTGCTATCGTAATGAAATTTTGCATTGTCATATTCTTCTTCTTCGAAAAAATAGGTCGCAAGAGCATAGTATGTTTCAGCACTTTGAGCAGAATTCCCTACGTTATATTTGATGGATTCTCTGAAATTTTCTATTGCTAAATCGCGCTCTTTTAATTTAAGATTTATGGTTCCCATCATAAAGAAAATTTGATCTCTATAATCAAAATTTTTCTCTTCTTTAGCCATTTTTTCTAAACGATCGAGTGATGATTTTGCACTTTCTTGACCAGAAGCCCAAGCAGCCTTGGATAGATTAAGTTGAGCATTGAACTCCATTTCATATTCTGGATGCATCTTGATCACTTCATTATAAGCTTCGAATGCTTTGTCTTGGCGTCCAACTGACTGATGCAATTGTGCAATGATAAAAGTAAATCTTGCTTTTTCGTATTTATCCGTGCTTAATTCTATTGCCTGTTGTAAAGATTGGATAGCATCATTATACTCTTTCTTTTTGATGTGGTAAAAAGCTTTAACAACTGGAATTTCTTTTTTAACATCTTTCGGAGTATTGCTATCTCCCATAACCTTGTTAATATAATAATCAGCAAGAGAATATCTTTCTCTGTGGATATAAGTTCTTGCTAACCAAAGTAAACCTTCTTGATAAACAGGTTTGTGTCCGAACATACCGTCTTTTTCAGCTGTAGAAACCACCGATTGAGGTTTTACATTAACTGGATTTTGAACACTTTCGCTTTCTTTTGGGGTTTCACCATTGGTAGTTGAAGTTTCAGTTTCGGTTTTTGAAACACTACTTGTTTCTTTGGGGTCTCTTTTTTTCGTGCCAGGTTTCCTTTTCTTGGAAGAAGGTTTTTTCTTTTTGGTTGATGTTTTTTTCTTTTTAGTTTTTGATGCAGTTTTTTTTGGAGCTTTGGTTTTAGTCGGCCTTTTGGTAGATTTTGCCCTAGGAGTTTTCTTTTTCTGGGTTTGCTTCTTTAATCTGGATCTGTTTTTATTTAGTGGGTCAAATTCATCTGCAAAAAATTCAAACGTTTTTTCAGCCGTTTCATAATCTTGTTTCAAGTATTGAGCTTTGCCAAGTAAAACATAACAATCATCAACCCATTGACTTGGATCGTGAATGGTTGCGACAATAGAAACTTTTTCAATTGCTTTATCCAGACTAGCAGCAACTGTATTGGCATTAGAAGCTTCAGTATATGGATACAAAGGAAGCAATTTGTTGTAATTGTCTTGATATTGAGACACAAGAGTATATTCAGCCTCTTGCATTATGACATCTGCATTGAAGTATCCGTTATATAATGCAGTAGTATTATGATATATCTTTCCTAACTTAGATACTTCCCCTTTTTTCTTTTGAACCGTGCACCCATTAAATGTAATAATGAGAAACAAAAAAATTATTAAAACTAATATCCGCCTCAATCTTTCCGTTTTATTAAAATTAAAATAGTTTGGTAACTTTGTCCTTTTTTAACGTATTTGATAAGAAAGGAAAAGGTTATGACATATGTAATAACAAAAATTGGGCAAATTTATTTTATTTTATGAAGTAGAAATGCAAAAGAGAGCAATTAATCCGTTTTAATCCAAAATATTAAGACATTTATATTTTATAATCAAGAAGTTATAAACTATTTCTTAATTAAAACAATGTGGAAGGTTTAGAGAAAAAAAATAAAAAATTAAAAGAAAGACTAAAAGAACATTTCAGATTAGTCATTCTGAATGATAATACCCTAGAAGAAGTTTCAACTTATAGACTAAATTTACTCAATTTATATTTATTAATTAGTAGTGTCTTAGTTATGGTGGGGCTAATAGTGGGTTCCCTCATTTTTTATACCCCGTTAAAAACTTTTATTCCTGGTTATGGTGATATAGAGGCGAATAATGACTTTTTAGAACTTCAACAATCAACCAAATCACTTGAAAATGAAATTTCAGCACTTTCCGAATATATAGAAAGAAGCAAAAATCGTTTAAATGGTTCAGATTTAGGGGATGAAGGGAAAGCACCAATAACTTCAATTCCTGCGCCTTTGGATATTGATTTTGAAAGAGAAACGAACACGGTTTTACCTTCGATCAGAAAAAATGATCAAAAAGCAAAACTTGGTCAATATTATTTGTTGGCCCCTATAAATGGGCATATTAGCAAAGATTTTATGCCAAATGAGAAGCATTTTGGGGTTGATATTCTAGGCCCAAAAAATACAGCAGTTAAAGCAATTATGGACGGATATGTGATAGAATCAGACTGGACTTTAGACTCTGGAAATACCATAGCGATACAACATGCAAATAATATTGTATCATTTTATAAGCATAATTCTTCTATTTTAAAAAAAGCTGGTAGTTTTGTGCAAGCTGGAGAAGCGATTGCAATAATCGGTAATTCAGGAACATTATCGGACGGACCACATTTACATTTTGAACTTTGGTATAATGGGCATCCGGTTAATCCTACAGAATTTATAAACTTTTAATTGAATGAGTGATCATAGTTTGAAAACCCTAAAGGGAACAGATGGTAAAATGTTAAGTCCTATTTTACCAGAAGATGTAAAGAATTTTTTAATAGACATAGATGGCACTATCTGTGATGATATTCCCAATGAAGAGCCAGAAAGGATGTCTACATGTTCTCCTTATCTTGATGCACTAGAAATCATCAACAAATGGTATGATGAAGGTCATATTATTACTTTTTTTACTTCAAGAACTGAAGAGCACAGAAGTATTACAGAAGAATGGCTTAAAACCCATAAATTCAAGTACCACGGGCTTTTAGTTGGCAAACCAAGAGGCGGCAATTATCATTGGATTGATAATCATTTGGTTCGAGCTACTCGATTCAAAGGCAAATTCACTGATTTTGTTATTGAGAATAAGGAAATTGAGGTATTTAAAGACTAGTGCTTTAATAAGTCTTTAATAGCGGCCGTTATTTCAGGATATTCATAGGTGAAATTTTCCGAAACCAGTTTTTCGGCTGATACTGTAGTGCTTGTAAGTATCACTTCTGACATTTCTCCAAAAATTAATTTTAATATAAATTCAGGAACCCCAAAACATAGAAAGGGACCTGTTTTAACAGTAGCTATGGTTTTTATTAATTCTTTACCAGTAACATAGTTCGGAGCAACAGCATTATAAATTCCATTTATGTTGTTTTCAATAACAAAATTGAATATTCTGCACAAATCATTTATATGTATCCAAGACATTGCATGGTGCCCATCGCCAAAATAATTTCCAATTCTGAAATTAAAAGGCATAAGTATTGACTTTAGTGCTCCTTGATTTTTGGAAAACACAATGCCTATTCTTAATAAACACCAGTTTTGAACAAATGCTTCTAGCTCATTATGTGCTTTTTCCCACTTTCTAGTGGTTGTTACCAAAAAGCTCTTTTCATCATTTGAAGTTTCTGTTTCTGATAACAATAGAATGTCATTATTACCATAAATTCCGATTGCTGAGGCGCCAATATAGGAAGGTTTAGGCCCCTTCATCTTTTTTAAATACTTAAGCAATAATTGTGTTGTTTTGATTCTACTTTCAACAATTTCAACTTTTCTTTTTGCAGTCCATCTTTTATCTCCCAAACCTTCTGCAGCAAGATGAATGATATAATCCACATTTAATGCTTCTTCATCTATATATTCATTTTCAACATTCCATGTGTAATATTTAAATACTCCTTCATTTCTTGGTTTCCTGCTTAAAATAAATATATCATGTCCTTGATCATACAAATATTGAGCGAGCTTTTTACCAATATGACCTGTTCCACCAGTAATAAGTATTTTTTTTCTCATAAATCTAATTTAAGTAATAAGTTGGCTTAATTTTTATGTATATTAAATAATAACTATGCATAAAAGTTTAATTTACCAATTTTAAAAAATGAAAAAAATAGCTTTCTTTTTCTCTTTTGCATCTTTAATAATGATTTTTGGTAGTTGTAAATCTGATCAAACCAGTCAATCTGATTTTGATATCAGCATAAGAATGAATAATCTACCACAAAAATTAAATCCTTTAGTCGGAACTCCGACAACTGAATCAACTGAAATTAATGCATTAATTTTTCTCCCCTTAGCTGATTATGATCCAATTACATATGAAATGAGTCCTTTATTAATAAAAGAGCTAAGCCAGGGGCAAAAGATAAATGAAGGTCCTTTTGCAGGAGGGATTAAATATGAGTATGAGATTCTCCCTGATGCTGTTTGGGATGATGGCACTCAGATAACTGCTGAAGATTATATGTTTACCATTAAAATTGCTAAAAATCCAAATGTTGATGCTTCTGCTTGGCGTGGAATTCTAAAAGATATTTCAGAAGTTACCATTGATGAAAATAATCCTAAGAAGTTTACTGTAACAATTGGTAAATATTTCCACCTGGCAAGGGAAGTAAGTTGCACTTTTGAAATCCTACCAAAACACATTTATGATCCAAATGGAGTTTTGGATGGATATGATTTGAGCTTATTGAATGATGTTGAAAAGCTTGATGAATTCATGAAGGTTGATAGTACTTTAGCGAAATTTGCACAATCATTCAATAGTAAGGACTTCACTCAAGATATAGTTTCAGGGAGTGGGCCTTATGCTATAAAATCTTGGGAGGCTGATCAATATATAGTTTTGCAAAAGAAAGCCAATTATTGGGGAAACAAATATAAGGATAGGACTCAACTTTTGAATAATCCTACCACCATAACATACAGAGGAGTCAAAGATGAAAATGCCGCGCTTACATTGTTGAAAGATGGCAGCATTGATTTGATGAATGTGAAGGATGCAACATCTTTTGATAACCTAAAAAGTATTCCAGGATTCGATAGCTTATTTGCACTAAAGACTTCTCCATTGTTGCGATATTATTATGTTTCACTTAACAATAGAATTCCAGAACTTGAAGATAAAGATGTACGTAAAGCTATTGCTTACTTATTTGATGTGGAAAATATAATAGAAACATTAGAAAATGGATATGCAGAAAGGCAAATTGGAGCAATAATGCCGAATTCTCCATTTTATGATTCATCTCTTAAGCCAATTCCTTTTGATCCAAAAAAAGCCATTGAAATATTAGAAAGTGAAGGATGGAAGGATTCTAATGGAAATGGAATTAGAGATAAGATGGTAAATAACAAGTTAGTTGAGATGGAAATTGATTATCTGGCTTCGACAAGTCCGCTTGGTCAAAAAGTTGGACTGTTATTTCAAGATAATGCCAAGCAAGCAGGTGTCAAAGTAGTTTTGAACATTCAAGAAGGTGCTCAATTATCAGCTTCAATGAGTAACCATGAGTTTGAGTCCGCTGCCTCAGCGGCTGGACTTTCGCTTGCTCCATATGATCCTTATCAACGCTGGCATTCTGCGAACAGTTCAGTTGGCGGTGGTAATTTTTTTGGCTATGTAAATGAAGCAAACGACAGTTTAATTCAAAAAATTAGAGAAACGGAGGATTTTGATGAAAGGAAAAAAGCTTATTTTGAATTTCAAGAATTGATGTATGATGAACAACCTGTTGTATTTTTATATTCTCCGGTTCAGAAGTTTGTTTTAAGCAAGAAATATGTGGGTTTATTTTCTGTAAAAAGGCCAGGGTATTACATTGGAGCTTTCAACTTAAATGATTAAGAATTAGTAAAACCTCCATTGACTTAGAACCAATTATTGGTTAATGCAAAAGGAATGTAAGTCAATGAATAAAGGTGAAATGGCAGCAGTTTAGAAACTATTTATAAGCACCTTACCTTGTGTATTTTGAAAAAAAAAGTTTCAAAACCAGTTGTAGTAATTATCAAGATACATAATCTGCCGAACTATTTTTATTCAGGTTCAAATCCTAAAATGATACTAAACTTAGCATAATCAGTCCATTTAGCATTTTCTTCTATGTTTTGCTTATCAAATCCAAATCCATAATCAAAACCAAGTAATCCAAACATCGGAAGGAAAACTCTAAGTCCCAATCCAGCAGATCGTTTCAATTGAAATGGATTAAATTCTCTAAATCCATTATAAGCATTAGCACCTTGAGCAAATGCTAAAGCATAGATTGTAGAATTTGGATTCAATGTGAATGGATAACGCAATTCAATAGTGTACTTATTGAATATGGAGGCACCTGCTTGATCTGTGGTAATATCATTTATTTCGTATCCTCTTACAGAAATAATGTCTTTTCCTGTAATTTGCACTTGTTGATTGTTCAAACCATCGCCACCCACTTCAAACCTTTCGAAAGGTGAAATCCCAATATCTTTTCTGTAATAACCAAGAACTCCTAATTTAGCTTGTGCTTTTACTACTAACTTATCAATAATATTAAAATAATATTCTGCGTCAAATCGCCATTTGTGATATTCGAGATATTCAAATCTTCTACCTTCTAAGAGATCCTCGATATATGTTATTTCAGCTGCTGCTGATAAAGGGGCTCCTTCTCCTTTTCTAAGGTTTTCTTCAGCGATATAGCTTGCTTTTTCAGCATCAGTAAATTCAAAATCTGATTCTTTTCTCCAAAAATAATAAGGAGTAAGTTGAAGTGTCAAGGATATTTTAGAACCACTTCTAGGGAATATTGGATCAACAATAGAACTTCTTACTAATGTTTGCCGAATATTAAAGTTTTTAAAATTACCCTCACTCACGCTGAAATCTGCTCTTCTATAATCTTCAAGAATCAAATTTTCCATATTTAATGTCGCTGAATAGATAAAGTAATCATCTGGCCATTTCAATTGAGTACCTAAACCCACTGAAACATTAAATATTGAGAATTGACCTTGGCTAAAAGTTCTATAATCGAATTTTGAATAGACGCTTCCTAAAGTAAAGCTATTTGGTTTTCTTCCACCCAACCAAGGTTCGGTAAATGAAAAATTATATGACTGATAAAAATTGCTATTTGACTGCGCTCTAACAGACAATCTTTGCCCATCTCCTTGAGGAAGCGGATTCCATGTACTTCTATCTCTTATGTTTCGCAATGAAAAGTTGTTAAATGTAACACCTAAAGTACCCACCAATCCTTGGTATCCTCCATAACCTGCTGATAGCTCCAATTGATCAGAAGGTCTCTCTTCCAGTACATATTCAATATCAACTGTTCCATTTTTTGGATCCACAGGAGTCTGAATATCCATGTTTTCAGGATTGAAATAACCCAAATTAATTATTTCTCTTTGTGATCTAAGAATATCAGATCTTGAAAATTTTTGGCCTGGTTTTGTTCGAACGGCTCTTCTGACTACGTTTTCATGCGTTCTATCATTTCCCGCTATGTTAACCCTATCAATTGTTGCTTGAGGCCCTTCATAAATCCTCATTTCCAAATCTATAGAATCATTTTCAACACTTATCTCTGTGGGCTCGACTCTAAAGAATAAATAACCATCATCCATATATATAGAACTCACATCTCTTCCATCTTGAGCAAAATTGAGTCTTGAATTCAGTAATTCTTCATTATATGTGTCTCCCTTTTCGATTCCTAAAACAGATTCTAAAGTCTCAGTATCATAAATAAAATTCCCTTTCCAACTTATGTTCCTGAAAACATATTTATTTCCCTCGTCAATATCTATTTTAACATACAATTTTCCTTCTTCATCTCTCCAAACCGAATCTTTAACAATTTTTGCATCTCTGTATCCAATGGTATTATAGTATGCTATTAAAGCTTTTTTGTCATCTCTATAGTCAGACTCCATAAACTTGGATTTCTTCAGAAGGGTAAATTTCTTCTTTGTATTTTCAAGTTTCTTTCTCAGTTTTCTGGTTTTAACTTCATTATTTCCTGTAAAAGTTAAATCTTCAATTCTGACTCTTTTTGCTTTTTGTATGTCAAATTCTAATCTCACAGAATTTGCCCTGATAGTGTCTTCGAACTCATTAATATAGACTTTTGTATCAATAAAGCCATCTGAAATAAACTTTTCTTCTAACTTGAGTTTTGAAAGCGCTTTTAAATCTTCAGTAACAATGCCACCTTTAGTCAATATACCGTCTACAATTTCATTTAATTCTTCGTGTTTTAATTTTTTAACACCGACATAGGAATACCTAGAAAGAATAGGTAATTCCGTTAAAGAGATACCTAAAAAAATTACATCTTCTTCTACTCTTTCCTGAATAATTTCGACATTAGAAAAAAGCTTTAACCTTAACAGAGCTTTTATAGCCTTTGGGATTTCAGGTCCTGGAACGGTTATTTTTTTGCCAACTGTCAAGCCAGAAATTGAGATGATTGCATTAGGATCTCTATGTTTAGGTCCATATACATTGATTCCACCAATTTCATATTCAATTTGTTCTTCGTAGTCTAATTCAAGCAGGTTATCTTGTGCGTAGATATTTCCAGCAAATAAAAGTGAAAAACTAATGATGAAAAATTTTATTATATTTTTATTCATTCTAACTCTATTTTGGGCTTTTCCATTTATGTGCTTTCTAAATCATTATTAAAACTTAAAAAGAACGTAATGACCCTGTAATGTGTTGCAATAAATCTAATAGAAACTCAAGTTAATTGTTCGCTTGTTTTTCCAAATCTTCTTTCTCTATGTTGATAATCTATAATCGCTTTATATAAATCTTCCTTTCTAAAATCTGGCCAATACAGATCTGTAAAATACAATTCTGAATATGCCAATTGATAAAGTAAATAATTGCTTATTCTTTTTTCACCGCTTGTTCGAATAAGTAATTCTGGATCCGGAATACCTGCTGTGTCCAAATAAGTCTCAAAAAGTTCAGAATCAATCTGATCTGAAATTATTTTTCCAGCTTCTATGTCTCTACCTATATTTTTGACTGCATTGATTATTTCCCATCTGGAAGAATAATTTAATGCCAAAGTTAGAGTCATTCTTGTATTGTTTTTGGTTAATTCAATACATTCTAATAGGGCAGAATAACTTTTAGATGGCAATTTTGACAAATCTCCAATAGCGTTCAGTTTTATATTGTTTTTATTTAAGGTTTCTACTTCGTTTTTGAGTGTATCAACCAATAAAGACATGAGCGCATTAACTTCGAATTTTGGTCTTTTCCAATTTTCTGTCGAAAAAGCATATAATGTAAGGTGCTTTATCCCTAATTCGGCACAGGATTCAGAACTTTCTCTCACTGCTTTAACTCCATTTCGGTGCCCAAAAACTCGTGGCTTTCCATACTTTTTTGCCCATCTCCCATTGCCATCCATAATAATGGCGATGTGTTGAGGTAACAAATCCATATTTATTTGAGATTTTAAATCCATTTTGAGAATCCTAAAATTTTTGCAAAATTAATAAAAGCTAGCCAATATCCGAGATTACCTTAATTTATCTAATTAATTGTTATCATAAATTTTTGTTAAGACATACAATAATTATTCTATTTTAAATCTTATATCATCATAATCTAATAAAATATATGCATAAACTAATTATTTTTTGCCTGACATTGGCTGCAATAGCAAGCTCATGTACCATCGATCCATGCTTAACCAAAGGCTTATTTATAAGTGGGTATCAGAAATTCAATGAAGAAGTATTTGAGCATTACAAGAATTATTCTCAAAAAGATTGGGAAGCGAAAGATGCAAAAATGGACAAATTTATAGACGGTTGTTATAAAAACTTTTCAAATGATTTAACCTCTGATGAGAAAAAAGATTTTTGGATTAAATATTTCAAGTATAAGTATTATCGTCATGGCAGAAAAGTCTTAAGTGCTATCGAAGATGATGCAAATAAATTTTCGTTGGAAATCGATGAAGAAATACAAGTTTTGTTTGAAGATCCAGAAAAAGATATTAAAAAAATTCTAAATGAAATTTATGGCGATGAAATTGACAAGGCTATAGATGATTTCGTAGAAGGAATAAAAAGCATTGGGGATAGGATAAAAGAATTTTTGGAGAAAGAATAATTTTTCAGAATAGTAAGAAAATATAGTTTCTAATTATAAAATTCGAATAGTTATATCACTTAAGTATATTTGTGGGCTAAGCAGCACTTATGTATGATGTTATTCTGAGTTTTTTAACTGCATTTACCTTAACTTTTCTTGCTATTCCCTCTATAATTAGTGTGGCAATAAAGAAAGGGTTGTGCGATGAGCCTGGGGATAGAACAGCACATTCTACAAGCATTCCAACACTTGGGGGAATAGGAATTTTTGCAGGTATGATATTTTCAATTATCCTTTGGACTCCGTTTAACTATTTTGGTGATTTACAGTATATATTATGCGCATTTATTATCATTTTTTTGATAGGTGCAAAAGATGATATTGATCCTATGAATCCGGGGAGGAAATTTTTAGGGCAGATTTTCGCAGCAGCAATTTTGGTTTTCAAAGCAAATGTCAAACTTACCAGTTTATATGGAATTTTTGGAATTTATGCAATTCCTGAATTTGCGAGTATTATCCTATCTATTTTCACTATAATTGTAATCATCAATGCGTTCAACTTAATTGATGGTATTAATGGGTTGTCGGGAAGTATTGGAACTTTGATAAGTGTTTGTCTTGGAACTTGGTTTTTTTTGGTTGATAGACTTGAAATAGCAATTGTAGCATTTTCTCTGGCCGGTGCCCTAATCGCATTTTTAAAATTCAATTTTAGTCCAGCGAAAATTTTTATGGGAGATACTGGCTCATTGTTGTTAGGATTGGTGTGCTCAATTCTTGCAATTCAGTTTATTGAATTGCACCAAGATTTGGTTGATTCTCCATATGCTTTCAAATCTGCGCCATCAGTAGCCATTGGCATTTTGATATTGCCATTATTCGACACTTTGAGAGTATTTACCATGCGAATTCTGAAAGGTAGATCGCCTTTTCAACCAGATCGGAACCATATTCATCATTTATTATTAGACTCTGGATTGAGTCATATGCAAGCAACTGGCGTATTAATTCTGGTGAATGTTCTATTTATTTTCATGACGGTAAAATTACAAGGTATTGGTAATTTGTACCTTCTTATCGTTATATTTACTATTGCTTTAATTCTCACAAGCATACTTTTCTTATATGCAAGAAAACAGAGAATAAAGAATAAATTAAGTTCCAAATAATGACAATCAAAGCTTTAATTTTTGTTTTTTTAGGTGGAGGCATAGGAAGTATTTTAAGGTATTTGCTTAGTTTTTTAATTGCTCCTTTTTCTGAAAAATTTCCTTATGGAACTTTTGTTGTAAATATACTCAGCTGTATTTTGCTCGGATTCTTGATCTCCATAAGTATTAAAAATGCTATGAGCATGGAAATGAAACTTTTTCTTATGGTAGGTTTGTGCGGCGGATTTAGTACTTTCTCTACTTTTTCAGCTGAATCCTATCAATTGTTTAATACAGGCTTTCCATTTATGGCAATAGTATATATGGGTGGAAGTTTTCTAATATGCTTGTTATCAATTTATGGAGGAATGAAACTAGGAGCTTGAAAAAAAGATCCTACATATGCTGATTTACATCCTTTTTTGAAACACTAATCCTTTTTCGATCTATATCTATATCAATTATTTTAACCTTAATTTCTTGATTGATTGATAATTCTTGGGCCGGATCAGAAATGAATTTATTTACAATTTGGGAAATATGAAGCAATGCCGATTCTTTAATTCCAATGTCTAAAAAAGCTCCAAATTTTGTTAGGTTTGTAACTACACCAGTTAATATTTGACCCACAAAAAGATCTGAGATGGATTCAATACCTTCATCGAAATGAATAGCTTGAGCAGTAGATCTTGGATCCAAACCTGGTTTTTTCAATTCAGAAATAATGTCTTTTAGCGTGGGCATTCCGATTTTGTCATCTACGTAATCGGCTAAATTAATTTTATTTAATAATTCATCTTTTGCAACCAATTGAGTAATATCCAATTTGAGGTCTTTCAATATTTTATTCACAATGGGATAGGATTCTGGGTGAACACCAGTATCGTCCAATGGATTTTTTCCATTTTTAATCCTTAGAAAACCTGCACATTGCTCAAAAGCTTTTGCACCAATTCTTGGTACTTTCATTAGGGTATCTATCTTTTCGAATTTTCCTTTTTCTTTGCGATAGTTCACTATATTCTCTGCAAGAACAGGGCCTAAACCAGACACATAACTCAACAGATGTTGACTGCCAGTATTAATATTTACTCCAACTTTATTTACGCAAGATTCAACAGTCAAAGCAAGGCTGTCCTTTAATTTTTTCTGGTTGACATCATGCTGATATTGACCCACACCAATAGATTTAGGATCGATCTTCACCAATTCTGCCAAAGGATCCATTAGTCTTCTGGCGATAGAAACCGCTCCTCTTACGGTTATGTCGTAATCAGGAAATTCATTTCTGCCTATTTCAGAAGCCGAATAAATGGAAGCACCATCTTCGTTGATCAGAAATAGTTCTATTTGTTTGTCTTTTAAAAAAGATTTTAACCATTTATAGGTTTCTTTTCCAGCTGTTCCATTTCCAATTGCTATAACTTCAATTTCAAACTTTGATAAAAGATCAGCTATGACTTTTTGGGCTTGATTTCCTTGATTTTGTGGAGGATGTGGATATATGTTCTCATGATGGATTAAGTCTCCAAATTCATCTATACAGACTGTTTTGCAACCTGATTTAAATCCAGGATCTATTCCCAGTATTCTTTTTGCACCTAAAGGAGGAGAAAGCAATAGTTCTTGTGCATTTCTTGCAAAAACACGAATTGCTTCTTCATCAGCTTTGTCTTTATATTCTTTTAATATTTCATTCCTAATAGAAGGAAGAATTAATCTTTTCAAAGCATCATCGATAGCTTGCTCAATAAAAGGAACAGCCTCATTATTATATTTTATAAAAAATCGAGCGATTTTTTCAGAGACCAACTCTGAATCAATATCCACTTTTACTTTTAAAATACCCTCTGTTTCGCCTCTAAGAATGGCTAACAATCTGTGCGAAGGTGTTCGCGATAATTCACCTTTAAATTCAAAATAATCCCTAAATTTTTCACCTTCACTTTCTTTATCTTTCAATAATTTTGCATACAAGACAGCTTGTTTATCAAAAATATTTCTCACAATATCTCTAACCGAAATGTTTTCACTTACCCATTCAGCAATGATAAATTTTGCACCTTGAATTGCATCTTCCGCTGTTGGCACTTTTTTGTTTACGTACTTTCGAGCATTTGCAATTATATTACTAGTTTTTTGCGACAGAATTAAATTAGCCAATCCCTCTAATCCATTTTCTCTGGCTATACTAGCTTTGGTTTTAGTTTTACGTTTATATGGAAGGTAAAAATCTTCTAATTTTTTCTCGTCCCAGCAAGAATTAATATTCTTTCTAAGTTGATCTGTTAATTGGCCTTGTTCTTCAATGGAGGAGAGAATACTTTCACGCCTTTTAATTAATTCCTGGACTTTTTTAAACTCAATCTGAATATTTGCAATTGAAACTTCATCCAGAGAATTGGTTTGCTCTTTCCTATATCTAGCAATAAAAGGAATTGTTCCACCATCTTCGAAAAGTTCAATCACTTTTTTTACTATGTGTTCAGGAATTCCCGTTCTAGACGCAACTTTTTGGTTTAAAATCATAAAGTTTTAATAATTTTTCAATTACAGAGTTAGAAAGTACATTTATCGGAAATGCATATTAATTGATTCAACAATTTTGTTGCTTCCATAAATGAATAGAACGACATTTTAGAATGTCAAATTCTAACCATTATTGTTTCCAAGATAAATTGATTTTTAGGCTTTACCATTTGTGATGGTTAACCCATTTTCTTGATTAGCAACTTTCCAAGCTAAATGAAAAATATGTCGAGCCACATTTTCCATTTTATCGAAATTAATTTTGTCAACAGTATCCGAAGTCCTATGATAATCTTCATGGACACCATTAAAAAAGAATATCGATGGAATGCCTTTCTTGGCAAAATTATAATGATCTGATCTATAATAAAACCTATTCGGATCTTGTTCAGAGTTGTATGTATAATCTAAGGTTAATTGGGTATATTTTTGGTTCATTTCTTCATTCACTTTATGCAAATCTGTGCTTATTCTATCTGACCCAATCACATAAATATAATTTGGATTGTTTTCATATTTTTTGTCAACTCTTCCAACCATATCAATATTTATATCACAAATTGTTCTTTCTAAGGGAAAAACAGGAAAATTGGTATAGAATTCAGATCCAAGAAGTCCTTTTTCTTCTCCAGTAACCCATAAAAAGAGCATGCTTCTTCTAGGTCCTTGACCGATAGCTTTCGCCTTAGCAAAAGCTTCAGCTAATTCTAAAACTGTGGTTGTTCCTGATCCATTATCATCCGCACCGTTAAAAACATCATCTCCTTTCATACCGATGTGATCATAATGAGCTGAAACGATAATCATTTCATCTTTTTTATCTGAACCTTCTATATATCCTAATATATTATTTCCAGCCAAGCTAAAACTTCCTATAGATTGGGTTAGTTTAAGATTGGTTTTCAATTTTATGCTTTTTGATTTTCCTTTTGATGCAATTCTTTTTCTGACTTTTACTATTTTTTCTTGATTCTTGCCAATTAGATCTTTAGCAATATTGGTAGAAATATAGATGCTATTGGCTACAAGAGGCTTATTTTTCTGTTGATCTCCCATGACTACAGAAGGCCCAAGTAGTTTTTTTCTATTTTCACCTAACATTTTCTGAATATCAGATGAAATAATTAAAACTGCTTGAACTCCTTTTTGATAGGCCAATTCTAATTTTTTTTGCGTTGAAATGCTCCAGTCAGAAGGCGTTTTATTTCCACTAATGAAATAGTTCCCAAATGCATCTTCTGGTTCGCCTTCATTAATCATTATCACTTTGCCTTGCAAGTTTTTTTTCTTATAATCAGAATACTTTGGATCATCAATTCCATATCCTAAAAAAACGACTTCATTGGTCTCAAGTGTACCCAAGTTTATATTTTGGTCTGGAAAGGAAAGAAAATCCCATAAATGTTTGTATTTGTTTTCACCAACAAAGATCGAAATATCTTCCCAACTAATCCATTGGAAATCAACTTTTTGAAAATAGCTATCTCCCATTATTGGTTCTATACCCATTCTTTTCAATTCACCAGCTATATAAGCAGATGCTAGGTCATTACCAGGTTTGCCAGTTTCTCTGCCTTGAAATTCATCAGAAGCTATAATAGAAAGGTGTTTTTTCAAATCCTCTTTTGTGATACTCAACCCATTTGCATATGCTGGATCTTTATCATCAGAAACAGCTGAAATGCTTGAGTCTGGTATCGTCACATTAGATACAAACTGTGCATGAATTCCTATATTACAACATATAAAAAGGAATAAGAATACCGATTTAAATTTTTTCATTAAAAGCTAATTGTCTTTAACAAATTGGAATTTTATTTACTCTTCTTTCGTGGCGACCTCCTTCAAAATTAGTCTCAAGAAAAGTTTTTACCATTTTTTTCGCCATATTAAGGCTTACAAATCTTGCAGGAATAGCTATTGCATTGGCATTATTATGTTGGCGTGCTAAGGCTGCTAATTCAACTTTCCAACATAATGCAGCCCTAATTTTCTGATGTTTGTTTGCAGTTATTGCTACACCATTGCCGCTTCCACAAATTAAAATTCCATAATCTGCTTTTCCTTCTTCAACAAATATCGACAATGGATGAATAAAATCTGCATAATCAACAGATGCTTCTGAATTTGTACCAAAATCTATTACCTCATGGCCTAATTTCTTTAACATTTTCGTTAAAGGTGCTTTATAAGTAAAACCCGCATGATCACCACCAATTGCTATTTTCATTTTTTACTTTAATTTCTTAAGCCTTCCAAACTCCAATTTCCTACCATCTTTTTCATTTCATCTGCGAAAGCGGGATCTTGCAATTTGTCAACTTCATTCAATATATTATTTGCAGCACGGAGTGCTAAAATATAATCTCTCCTAAAGCTTCCGTCTCTAATATCTTCATCAAGAGTATCAAAAAATGCTAATCTTTCAGAAGCAACACCTGCTAAAATTCTCATATGTTTTTTTGCTTTTTCTAATTCACCAGCAACATAATACATGTGAATTAAAGGAAAAACAGAATCATCATATGGGAAGTTAAAATTAGGAAATGCTTCAAAATATTTGTCAGCAAGGGCAACAGCTTTATTTTTATCAATAATCATGAATTGTTCTGCAGTTCTTAATATTGCCATTTGCATGGCTTGAATTTCGGCAGCATAACTTGTATTGATAAAAAATTCCTCTTTATCGAAATTTCCCCATTTCCATTTATTCATTACGTTGTCATAGACTTTGTCCACATTCACACGACCACTTCCATAGATGCCTAAATCTTGCTGAGATTGAGTTTTGTATGGTACCACTCTTAATGCCAAACCTTCCATTTGGGTATAATCATTTACCCCCATCAACTTATCATTCTTACATGTAACAGCAAAATAAATTGGTCTATCCCAAATATTTGAGGCAATTACATCCAAAA
This sequence comes from Bacteroidota bacterium, assembly GCA_024642705.1. Taxonomy (GTDB): domain Bacteria; phylum Bacteroidota; class Bacteroidia; order Chitinophagales; family Saprospiraceae; genus Portibacter. The sequence goes on from JAHEAQ010000053.1 coordinate 29,912, forward strand.
TAGCGATTTCATCTTTCCTCAGATAAGTTGAACTCTTTGGGAAAGAAAATGGAATTACAGGTTGAATTTCTGAAGTATCATATTGATAACCCATATCTAATCTTGCCACTGCTTCTCTATTCGTAGGAATCACCAATTGCTTGGATGGGATATAGCCTTTAATTCTTGGGTTTGCACCCTGCGGTCTTGCATCACTTCCCATTAATTTTAAAGCAGAATTTAAATTCATCGCTGTATTATTATCAGGCGGATAAAAGAACAATTGATTTCTTTGAGATCCCCTATAGGCATCTTCAGAAATGGTCAATTTTAAAGCTTCAGAATCATTGACTTTAGAGGTTAATTTATTAATATACCAATCTACTGCTATCAAACTCAGATTGACAACTCTCACATCAGTCCTTATTTCTTCAACCTCTTGGGCGTACCATAACGGATAAGTATCATTGTCCCCATATGTAAATACAATTGCATTTTGATCTAGAGAATTCAAAAAGTTGGATGCGTAATCTCTGGATGCATATTGATCTTTTCTGCTCATGTCATCAAAATTCTCAGAACCCATTAATAATGGAGCAACAAGAACTAATAAACCTGCAATACCCACTGAAATTTTATCATTTACTTTGAACTTTAACAGTCCTGCAAATAAGGAATTAACTGCTAATCCTATCCAGATACAATAGGTAAAAATTGACCCAACAAGTACATAATCTCTTTCTCTTGGTTCATTTGGAGGCTGATTAGAATAGATAATAATTCCTAATCCTGTCACTAAAAATAACATCATGAGAGCCATGAATTCTTTTGGTCTCTTTTTTAAATGGAACAACAAACCTATTAATCCGAAAATAAATGGCAACATATAATAATTATTGTTGGCTTTATTTTGCATGCTTTTTGGTAAGTCACTCATGCTATAAGTAAGCTTTCTTTTATCAACAAATCCTATGCCTGAAACCCAATGTCCACTGCTTTTATCCCATGGATAATATCCTTGTTCTCCATTTTGGCGACCTGCAAAATTCCACATGAAATATCTTCCATACATCCATCCAATCTGGTATTTGAACAAAAACTTAAGATTGTAACCCATTCCTGGTACATCTTTATCATTTCCCCACCATTGTCTATGAAGTTCCGGTCTCCCTGGATCAGAATGTCCAATTCTCGGAAACAATATTTTATCTTTAGAATTATATTCGTAAGTGTATTTTTCGTCGACATACTCATATTTATCTCCAACTCTGCCATATCTCGGTTCGCTATCCACTGAAACAGGTTGAGCGTCAAAATGTGGACCATACAATAAAGCTCTTTCTCCATATTGCTCTCTATTCAAGTAAGGGAGTAGTCTTACAGCATCACTTGGTACGTTCATGTTAACAGGTGTGTCTGCATTTGCTCTAATAACAATTACTCCAATAGTAGAAAACCCAATGGTTATGAGGGTTAACGCCACCAAACTCATTTGTAAAAGATACTTATTTTTCGAATGAGCATATTTTAATGCAAAGAATATCAAAGCACTAAGTAAAATGACAGTTATGACTAGACCTGAATGGAATGGTAGACCAATTCCATTTACAGCGAAAATTTCAAAATTTTTCCAAAGGGTCGGAATACCAACAATAATTAATTTTTGAATGATTCCAACACCAATAAGGCCTCCGATGATCGCTAATATCCCTCCAATTATAGTGTGTTTCTCATATTTTTTAAAATAATACAACATTGCTATTGCAGGTAAAGTAAGGATACTTAATAAATGTACTCCTGTAGAAAGTCCAATTGCGTATAGCGTAAATAACAACCATCGATCGGCTTTTTGCGAATCTTCAAGAGCATACCATTTTACAGCAGTCCAAAATGACAATGCAGTAAAAAAAGTGGACATTGCATATACTTCACCTTCTACAGCTGAAAACCAAATTGAAGTGGCAAAAGTAGTTGCTAATCCAGCTACCAAACCTGAAATTGCATTAGAATATTTTGCCATTCCTTCTAATTCACCATTTCTACCAACAAAGGCTAATTTCCCAAATATCATTGTTATCCAAGCCACAAACATGGCAACAAATGCTGTTGCTATTCCTGACATCATATTAACTGCGAATGCAATATCAGATAATTCATTTGAGAATATTTGACCCAAAAAAGCAAATAATCTTCCTACAATCATAAACATCGGCGCCCCAGGTGGGTGAACAACTTGTAACTTATACGCGCCAAGAATAAATTCTCCACAATCCCATAAACTTCCTGTTCTTTCTGCAGAGAAAAAATACACTAAACTTGCAATGGCAAAAACTGTCCATCCGACAATATTTATCAGTTTTTTATTTGTCAACATATGAGGCCTATTCTTTGAAATTCAATTGAATGAAATTTAGATTTAATTTGGATAAACTCATTTTTGTTTATCAAATTACGCAATGAACTACAAAAGTAATAAAAATGATAAGATTAGCATTTTTTCTTATGTGTAATATTGATCTCATCTTACTTAAGTAACATAAAATATTTGTGAATTATAGAATTGAACGATTATTTCAATTATTTTATGATATGTAGAAAGGGCATATTATTTATGAAAATCACTTTTATATTCAAGATTTGTATTTTGCATTTTCATTTTTTTCGTGGTATTAAATAAAAAAAGCCACAAATTGTGGCTTTTTAAAATTTCTATTTTTTATCTGATTTTTTTGGACTTGGCTCAGGTTTTTTATTAGGATTTTCTTTTTCAACATCCTTTATTGCATCTTCCACGTCCTTAGTTGCTTTTTCTAGCTTTTCAATATTTTTCTCTTTTTGAGATTTCCCATTATTAATTGGTGCAGGTTTTGGAATTCCTGAATCTTCACTTATTGTTTCAGAGAAAATAAATCCTTTTTTATCCGTTGAAACATAAATCGTATCCCCATCAATCAGAGAACCATTCAAAACAAACTTTGCCAATTCGTTTATGATTTCACTTTGAATTACTCTTTTCAAAGGTCTTGCCCCAAATTGAGGATCGTAACCAAGGTCTGAAAGAAGATCCATAGCTGCTGGTGTCATTTCGATTTTTAAGCCTTGTCTTGCCATGTTTTTTTGAACAGATTTCAACAATAAGCCAGCAATCTTTTTAATCTCATCTTTGGTCAAAGGTGAAAACATGACTTTTTCATCAATTCTATTCAAAAATTCTGGTCTTAAGTTTTCTTTTAAAGCTTCAAAAACTTCCAATTTAGTAGTTTCAATGATATCTGCTCTATGCTCCTCACCTACTGCATCCAAATCTTCAAAGTTTTCAAGTATGACGTCTGAACCCATGTTCGAAGTCATAATTATTATGGTGTTTTTAAAATTGGCCTCTCTTCCTTTATTGTCAGTTAATCTACCATCGTCCAAAACTTGGAGCAATATGTTGAATGTATCAGGGTGAGCTTTTTCAATCTCATCCAATAATACTATTGAATATGGTCTCCTTCTTACTGCTTCGGTTAATTGTCCACCTTCGTCATAACCTACATATCCTGGAGGAGCGCCAACGAGCCTTGATACTGAATGCTTTTCTTGATATTCACTCATGTCAATTCTAATGATAGCTTTATCATCATCAAAGAGTACATCTGCCAACGTTTTGGCTAATTCAGTTTTTCCAACTCCTGTTGGGCCTAAAAATATAAATGAGCCGATGGGTTTGTTAGGATCTTGTAAGCCGGCTCTTGATCTTCGGATAGCATTACTGACTGCAACGACAGCTTCTTGTTGTCCAATTAATCTAGAGCCAATCTCATCTTCCAAATTCAGCAATCTTTCTCGCTCTGTTTTCATCATTTTTTGAAGTGGAATCCCAGTCCATCTTGAAACTACTTCAGCAATATCTTCAGCTGTTACTTCCTCATTAGTGAATCTGGTACCTTCAGGTAATTCATCTAATTTTTTTTCTACATCTTCAAGTTGCTTTTCTTTATCTTTTAAATCACCATATCTGATCCTTGCTACTTTTTCAAAATTACTTTCTCTTTCAGCAACTTGAGCAAGATGTTCTAATTGCTCTATTTGTTTCTTGATTTCTTGTGCTTCATCCACTATTTCTTTCTCACTTTTCCAAGCGGCTGTTATAGAATTAAGTTTTTCACGTGCATTCGCTATCTGCTCAGTAATAAAACTTAATTTCCTGTCATCTTTTTCTCTTTTTATGGCTTCTCTTTCTATTTCAAGCTGATTGACTTTTCGTTGCCATTCATCTATTTCTTCAGGAACAGAATCCAATTCAAGTCGCAATTTTGCTGCGGCCTCATCAATTATATCTATAGCTTTATCTGGTAGATGCCTTTCTGTAATGTATCTATGTGAAAGTTCTGCTGCTGCCACAAGTGCTTCATCTAAAATGGCAATCTTATGGTAAACTTCATACCTGTCTTGAATTCCTCTTAAGATTGAAATAGTGTCTTCTACTGATGGTTCATCAATGAAAACTGTCAAAAATCTTCTCACTAAAGCCTTATCTTTTTCAAAATACTTTTGGTATTCATCCAGTGTAGTAGCACCAATGGTTCTAATTTCACCTCTCGCTAATGCTGGTTTTAAAATATTCGCCGCATCCATTGCACCATTTCCACCTCCTGCCCCAATGAGGGTGTGAATCTCATCGATGAAAAGAATAAACTCACCGTCTGATTCTTTTACTTCCGATATAATTGACTTCAACCTTTCTTCAAATTCTCCTTTATATTTTGCGCCAGCAACAAGAGTTGAAATGTCCAAAACAAATATTTGCTTTGACAATAAGTTTTCTGGAACATCTTGTTTTACAATTCTCCATGCTATCCCTTCGACAATTGCTGTTTTTCCTACTCCAGCTTCGCCAATAAGTATTGGGTTATTTTTCTTTCTTCGTGAAAGTATATGGAGAATTCGCCTAATTTCTTCGTCTCGACCTATAATTGGATCTAATTTCCCAGAAGATGCTCTTTCATTAAGATTAATTGCAAATTTCTTTAATGCGTTATATTGATTATCTCCACTTTGATCAGTAACTTTTCTTCCTTTTCTCAATTCTAAAATAGCATCTTTCATGCCCTGTAGGGTTCCCCCTAAACCTTTTACAATTTTAGCTGCAGCATCCGTGCCATCAATAATTCCCAATAGTATTAGCTCAACAGAAATGAATTCATCATTGAAATCTTTTAGTAATTTTTTTGCTTTTGCTAATGCTTTATTAGAATCATTGGACAAAAATTGCTTTCCTCCCCCTTCAACTTTTGGCAAACTGTTGACTTCGTCATATAAGGCAACCTTTAATTGACTCATATTTACCCCTAGTTTGTTAAATAAAAATTCAGGAATCTTTTGATCAATTTCTATTATCCCCAAAATCAAATGAGATGTTTCAACTACCTGCTGATCTTTTCCTCCAGCAATTTGCTGTCCTCTAAGGATACTTTCTTGAGCTTTTATTGTGAAATTGTCGTATGTCATGTTATTTGTATATCTCTAAATTGATTAAAAATTTTACTTTTAAAGTATTTGCTTAAAAATAATGTCTAATTGATAAGTATCAAATTTTCAGCCATTAAATTTAAGACTTCATTTTCTGAAAAAATGGCAGTTGTTCGCATGTTTTAGCTGCCAAATTTTCTTTTTTGTTTATAAATCAAATAAACCATTGCCGTCAATCCCAATATTGAAATAGCAGCTTTAATTTGGTTCATTTCATTCCATTCTGGATTCTGGAATGCTTTAGATGCAGCACTGAACAAATTATTCAAACCAACAAAAAAGCAAATACCGATAATTATTAAGCTTAAAATGTTTAAAAACAACCCATTTTTATGGATGCCCATAATATCTGGTCTGTTAACAATTAATAAAAGATAACAAGCTACAACAGGAAGGAGAAATCCATTAATGGCCTGAGCAGTTATTATTACAGGAATAACTTTGAGATTTAGCATTCCAATTATTAAACCAATAACCATAACGCTCATCCACACTATTTTAAATCTAAAAGTTTTCTCTTCCCACAAATTTCTATTATCATTAAAAGTACTTTTCGCTGTTATTGCAGCAGCTAAAGGTGCAGTTATAGAAGAACTTAATCCTGCAGCCATTAATCCGATACCAAATAAAGTACCCATAAACATTCCACCTTTTGTGGTAATTGTTTCTTCCAATAAGCCAAAACTAAATTCTCCACTTACATTGGTTCCTACCACCATTATTGCCATAGATATAATTCCCCCAATTAAAATAGCAAAAATTAAACCTATGCGCATTTGATTTAATTGTTGACCATGCTTAATTCCATTTCCTAGAAAAATATTGTAGGGAACCATGGTGGTGCCAATTAATCCAATAATCAAAAAGTCAGCGCCTTCTGGCAGGCTTGGAATTATCGTACTTTTCCCAAAATCAATAAATCCGATATCTGATTGGAAGGCTACAAATATGAATGAGAATCCCATTATAGCAACCACAATTCCGAGCACGTTGGCAATTAATTTATAATTGCTGCTTAGCAATAAAAGAAAACCTATAAGGAAGATAATCCCTGCTCCAATTTGAACATCAATATTTGAAAATAGGGATAGCCCAGCAACTGCTCCCAAAATATTTCCTGCTTGATAAGCAGCACATCCAAATGCTACAGCAAAAAATATCACTATTAATTGAATCCATTTTCTATCTTTTCCTGTAGATAGTATTTCACCTATGTTTTTTCCAGAAACTATACTTAATCTTGCTGCAGCTTCTTGAAGCACTACCGTACCTATAATAGAAAAAGTTAAAGCCCACATCAAACTTAATCCAAAACTGGAACCAGCTTTTGAAGCTGTGGTTACTGTTCCTGGTCCAATAAAAGCTGCTGAAATAATTGACCAGAAAAGTATGGATTTTAGATTTCCTATTAATTTTTGCATAAAATGAAAGTAGGGAAAACATTTAAAGT
>JAHEAQ010000054.1:0-6488 GCA_024642705.1 Bacteroidota bacterium
AAGAGAAAAGCTGCAGCATAGGCACCTATCGCTACAAATCCAGCATGACCCAATGAAATTTGTCCCGTATTTCCAACTAAGATATTCAACCCTAAGGCTACAATGATATTTAATGCCATCAAGTTAAGGATGGATAAATAGTAAGTTTTGAAAATAAATGGGAAAACTAATAAAACTGAAATTAAAATGAGTGTCCAAAAAAGACTTGCTTTTGAATTGAATAATTTTATGTCCTCGAAATAATCTTTTTTGAGCTTCATTTGAAAGGGTGCTAATAGTATATTTTTTTCTAAATATATCTATTTTTAAGGACATTGGGATTTAAATCATTTTCAATGTGTATAACAAATTGTAAATTATTCAGATAAATGGTTGATTTCCTTTGGGGTCAGTTTATACAGGACTTTTAATGGCAAAACCTGATAAAGTTGGGAAAAAAATTAAAGTTTGAAAATAAATGGAAAAAAAGGTAACGAAATAGGATTTTAAAACACTTACAGCCTGAGATAGACTATTAATTGGGAATAGTTTATAGTACTTCCGCCTCTAAATAGCGATTTTCTTCCTAAAAATGTCTAGAAATAGCCCGCTATTACTGTACTATTTTTGACTTAAAAATTAAATTTTGAAAATAAATGAAAAAAAAGGTAACGAAATAGGATTTTAAAACACTAATACTTTACACGATAAAATGTAAAGTAAAAATGGAGAATGCAAAACATGTTTTTGAAAATGCTGTATACTTACTCAGCAATATTGGAGTTGCTAGGAACCCTATTTTTAAGAATCAAGAAAGTATCGATCGGTTTAAAGAAAAAGCAAACGACTATTTAAGTCCATTGTGCAAGATTATAGCTTTTGCATTCAATGACAACCAATGGGAACTTTTGGTACAAATGAAAACGAGAGAAGAATTTATAAATTTCTATAGAAAGAAACATAAAAATGAAAATATCTTGGAATTCCTAATTCCAGAATCTTCAATTATCTATAGCCAAGAAATTGCCAATTTGCAATCTGGTTTTGCTAAGCATATAAATTGGTTGTACAAACGAGTTGGTGCTTTATTTTACAGAAGGTATCAAAAACAAATGATTACTTCTGAAGAAGAATTGATTTCAACCATTGAAAGATTGAAGAATGTAAGACCATTTAATCCTCATAAAGGAGAATGGGCAATTAGAAAAAGTGAAAAATTAACGAGTGGAAAAGTAATGAGGTGGGGAATAAATTATGGGAAGTTAGCGGAGTTGGGCTCTCAGGAATTATGGAATGGAATCCAGATATATAAAACCGACCTTGAAGCTCATTTCAGAAATCTGCCTCCGCTGAAAATTGAAAGCCCAGATTACAGATATTATAGACTCCTATTCAAAATTTTATCCTATTTCGAAGTCCCAATCTGGTAACCATCATCAAAAAAGAGTTTTTAATTTCCATTTATCCCTTAAATTCAATTTTAGGCTGATTTCCTTATGTCTAATTATGCTGCATTTTTTCAAAATCTAATACTAAAAACTTTATTTCAAAGCAACTAAGCAAAAATTCTACTAAACAGTATTTTACTCAAACATTGAAAAGTTAGATACAGTTTATTCCTATCATCCTTTTAGAATTATCCCAATTGATTTTATGTTCACCCCTTTTTGGTAAAACGCATCGCAGACTCGGACTTAAATAAAAATCCACCCATTTAATCTGAAACAATTGCCTCTAAAAAAGTGTGCTTAACTTGGTCCCTTTTCAAGACAATAAAGTATTTAGGTTTAAACATTTTCAAATGTTTTAAATCATTAATAAATCATCCAAAAGCTAATATAGATCATTGTAGAAATAAAGCAAAATGATTAACTTCAAAACGGCAATAATTATCGAAAATATAAATTTTAAGTCATTGATAATTAATGCTTAATATATATAGTAATTAATTCATGTAAAATATATGACATTATTTTTGACTCCAATTAAAGTGCTTCCTGTAAATAGTCAATACAAAGCTTAATTATTCAATGTTTTCTTCTCGGAATTATTGAATTGAATCGGAAGCCTCATAATAATGCCAAAACCAAAATGAGCTCAAAATGAACAGGATAATTAACGAAAACTTAGAGCAATTGAAGAGAATTGAAATAGACCTTTTATCTATTTATCAATTGTTAACAGAAAAGGAAGAATTGGCTCAAAAGATTAGCGAAAATGTGCACTTTGAAAACAAACTAAGCGCTATGAATCTAATCAGATACATTAACATTAGGAGTAATGATTTGAGAAAGATTCATGATAATCTTTCTGAACTTGGCATTTCTTCTATTAGAAGCTGTGAAGGGTATGTTTGGAGCAATGTAACTTCGGCTTTGAAATTAGTCAAATTACTAAAAGGTGAAATATGGAATCCTATTGAAAATTCCAATTCCATAGGATTTAAAAAGAGTAAAATGATTATGCGTCACCATACTAAGCTGTTGTTCGAAAATGAAATGAATGATTTCAGGACTAAAATTATGGTTACCATGCCATCAGAAGCGTCCGAAGATAGGAAGTTAATCAAAGAACTCTTAGGTAAAGGAATGAGCATTGCAAGAATTAATTTAAGCCACGACAAAATAGCCACATGGACTAAGATGGTTAAAAATATTAATAATGAAAAAAAGAGGCAAAAAAAATCTTGCCTAATTTATATGGATTTATCTGGGCCAAAGATTCGAACAAATTCAATAAATATTCTAAAAAAAGGAAAAAAGAAAAGCAATGCTAAGCATTTTGTTTTACTGAAAAAAGGAGATCATCTTATTTTAAATCAGGATGCAGAATACGCAAAATCAACTAAAAAAAATAAAAAAGGAGAGGTTATTAGATACGCAACGATAGGAGTCAGTCTTCCTTCTATTTTGGAAGATGTAGGCATTGGGGATAGGATACTATTTGATGATGGAAAAATTAGTAGCAAGGTCATAAATAAATCAAATGGTAATGTTGAAGTTGTAATTAATATTGCATCAAAAAAGGGAATTAAACTAAAAGGGGAAAAAGGAATTAATTTGCCAGATACGAAACTTAATTTGCCTTCACTTACCCCTGAAGACATCAAAAACCTTCCTTTTATTGTCAAAAATGCGGATTTGGTTGGATATTCTTTTGTAAGGACTCCACAAGATGTTAAAGTATTGTATGAAAATCTTGAAAAATTGGATAGAAAGGATATTGGAATAATTTTGAAAATTGAAAATAGAGAAGCATTTGAAAATTTACCATTAATTCTAATTGAAGCAATGAAATTTCCTAAACTAGGTGTAATGATTGCAAGAGGTGATCTTGCAGTAGAAATAGGACCGGAAAGAATTGCTGAAGTGCAAGATGAAATTTTATGGATTTGTGAAGCAGCTCATATTCCAGTAATATGGGCTACGCAGGTTTTGGAAACCTTAGCAAAAACAGGAAGCGTAACACGAGCAGAAATTACGGATGCGGCCAAAAGCTCAAGAGCTGAATGTGTGATGCTTAATAAAGGACCTTATATAGTGGACGCTGTAAAAATGTTGAGCCAAATCCTTGCTAAAATGAAAAAGCATACCTCAAAAAAAAGAAACATTCTTCGCCCATTGGATGTCGCTAGAAAAAATATGATGCTGCTTGAAAAAAAAATCTCTACTGAAGATGAATATGATAATTTAAAAACAATACAAATTCAAACTGAAATTTAGTTTGAGATAGTATTTAAAAAATTTTCGCTTTTTTCAATATTCTAGGTTGAAGCACTAATAGAAATAATTGTTAGAGCATTTAAGATTCATGAAATGAATTTTTGTATTGCATTTCCTCGGTATAAAAAATGATTGATTTCTTGTCTGGTAGTCCTACATCAGGAGATTTGTCTGTATAATCATAAAGTGACAAAATGTATCTCATTGCCTGAATTCTCATGTATTCTCTTTCCTCTCCTTTGACAATAATCCATGGACTCTTATCAGAATTAGTTCTTTCGAACATGGCTAATTTATATTTTGTGAACTCAGACCATTTTTCTTGAGCTGCAAGATCTACAGGACTAACTTTCCATCTTTCTAAAGGAGATTCCAGTCTTTTTAAAATTCTATTTTTTTGAGCTATGCTGCTTATCGAAAACCAAAATTTGACAATTTTCATCCCATCATCAACCAACATTTCTTCTATTGGAATAACTTGATTCATAAATAGTTGGTATTGTTCATCACTACAAAATCCCATTGCTGGTTCTACCACAGCTCTATTGTACCAGCTCCGGTCAAAAAACACCATTTCTCCTCCGTTTGGCAAACGTTTCAAATATCTTTGAAAAAACCATTGTCTTTTTTCTCTAGCAGTAGGTTTTCCTAATGCAACCATTTGGTAGGATTGGGGATTTAAGAATTGAGTAAATCTAGCAATGGCTGCTCCTTTACCAGCAGTATCTCTTCCTTCAAAAAAAATAGCCAACCTAAGCTTTTCATCGCTTATATATTTCTGAAGTTTAAGCAATTCAGATTGTAGAAAGAAAAGTTCATCAATGAATTTTTCCTCTACATTGTAATATTTTTTTATGTCAATCATACCAATATTCATTGCTTTCTAATTTCAAATTTAATGAACGAAAAATAGTATCAATTATTGAAATTCTAGCATAAATATTTTTTGGCCTTTCATTTAATTACAAATAACTCTAAAGAGATTTGGATTTTCAAATATGAAAAAGACAGGAATTGATCGATATTATTTGGAATTCAAGATTAATCGATGCAAGCATCATTTTTAATTTTTAGAATAGATCCATTTTTAACAGTAATTGAATTATTAGAAATAACATGTGGAGCAGAAAAAATGACATTTTCTAAAGTGTTAATCATTATTTGATCGGAGATTTTAATAGTGTCGCTTGCGAAATAAAGTCCTTTAATCGGCAAATCAGCAGTGGTGATGTGCCTAACCTCAGGACAAAAAACTTTTTCGTAAGCTCCAATATCATTACCTATTCCTTGTGGACGAGACATATTGGCTATATCATAGGAAGGATTCCCAATAAATGTACACCCAGAATTTATCGCTTGAGAACCTGATTTTAAAGTATAAATATTGTTTGCGGGGTCGGTAAAAATGTCGACTAGATTAGCAGCAAGTAAACTATTTGCATCCATACCTAGAGCCTGCCAACTAGAAAACTGAATTGTTGAACCATCACCACTTGCACTCAATTTGTTGTTGACAATATTGCAATCACTTGTAAATTGAGCGGTGCTTTCAGTAGTGATACATCCTCGCCAAGCATGAAGGTTGATAATTATATTGTTTTTAATAATAGTCCCAACATTGCTTCCAGAATTGACCAAAATGCCCCACCTACCGTCGGCAGGAACAATTATTGTATTGTTATAAATTTGAGCACTTTGAGTTGGAATAGCGCCATCTTGTTGAAATAGTGCAATTCCTTGGGCATTGTGGTTGTTGTAGATTAAATTATTATATACTAAAGGATTCAAGCAACCATCCATATTTATTCCAGCAGCTTGATTATTGTCATGGATAATGTTCCCATATATTTCAGCATCGCTAATGATACCATCGCCTCCAGATGACAAATCCCCATTCATATGAATTCCAATATTATTGTTTCCATAACATTCATTATATCTTATAATCGGACGGTCTGAACTATTGGAAACATAAATTCCATGCTCATCCACTGAATTGGTGCAAACGTTATATTCTATAGTAATATCATCGGTAAATCCTGTAAAAATCCCTCTTTCAGCATTGTTATCACAACTACAATTTCTAACCACCACATGATCCGCTAAAACCACACGAATTCCATTCCCATTTCCAGGCATATCATTGACAATGAATCCATCAATGACGATGTAATCTGCATTCTCAATATTGATTCCATCGTTTCTGATTGGGCCAGCCTGGTTAATGAGTACTGTTCCTAAAGCCATGAAAATTATTGGTTCCAAAGCTGTGCCGGAAACATCACGGTGGTCAAATCCAGCATAAGTTCCGCTTACCACAAATACAGTATCGCCAGCTGAAACTTGGTCTGATGCAAATTGAATGGTATTGAACGCATCATTAATGGAAAAGCCATTATTCGAATTATTACCAGAATTGCTTACATAAAAAGTATTTCCAGAAACTTTTGTAAAGATTAGACAGGAGAAACTTATAAACATGAAGAATTTCATGGCAAATTTATTTATTTGTGGAAATTACCTACTTTATACTACAAACTCAATTCTTCTTTTGAAATAAGCTTTCTATTTCTTTTTTAAGACATTATAATGCGGGTTAAACGACTGAGATACCGCCAAGCCTACTAATTATTACTGCCATAATAGTTAATGAGATAATCCAAAAACCTCCTTCTATAAGTATAAATTTGAAAGTTTTTCTTTCTCGAATAGCAGACAATCCAATAAAAGGCAATGAAAATGTAAAAAATGCAAGAAAAATCCCATGAGAAATCCCATGTTGGAAGG
>JAHEAQ010000054.1:6588-36591 GCA_024642705.1 Bacteroidota bacterium
TAGAAATTCGTACTGTCGATGTGATAAGATACGTCACTCCTTTAAGAGAAGGAGGATCTTTGCCTGCAATAGTTGAAGCGAATGATGGTTTTTTGTATGTAATAAAATTTAGAGGCGCGGGTCAAGGTAAAAAAGCATTAATTGCAGAGTTGATAGGTGGAGAATTAGCAAGGGCAATTGGACTTAAAGTTCCAGAATTGGTTTTTATGAATCTGGATGATTCTTTTAGTAAGACAGAACCAGATGAGGAAATTCAGGATTTATTAAAATTTAGTGTTGGTTTAAATCTTGGGTTACATTTTCTGTCTGGAGCCATAACTTATGATCCAATAGTTTCCGTAACAGATCCATTAATTGCATCCAAAATTGTTTTACTTGACAGCATGATAACCAATGTAGATAGAACTGCCAGAAATACCAATATGTTAATTTGGAAACAAGAACTTTGGTTGATCGATCATGGAGCTGGATTATATTTTCATCATTCCTGGAACAATTGGAGTGATCACATTAAAAGAACTTTTCCAGCTATTAAGGACCATGTATTGTTGAATAAAGCAACATTAATAGAAAGAGCAGCTGAAGAAATTTCTGAAGTACTTAGTTTTGAAAGAATAAGTGAAATAATTAATCTTATTCCTGATGATTGGTTAAAGGATGAAAGTACCTCGGATTCAATTGAACATAAAAGAAAGGTTTACTTTGATTTTTTATGTTCCAAACTTTCAAATATTAATTTACTTGCACAAGAAGCAGTAGATGGAAGATAAATTTATATATGAATATGCTTTTATTCGCTTTGTTCCAAAAGTTGAAAGGGAGGAGTTTGTAAATATTGGAATTATTTTGTTTTGCAAACAATTAAAATTTCTGAAAGTCAAATTTTACTTTGATGAACAAAGAATTAATTCATTTTTTGGAGAAACTGATTTTGAAGAATTAAGAGATTACTTAACTACATGGCATCTCATAAGTGAGGGAAATGAAAAAGGAGGAATTATAGCAAAATTAGATTTGCCATACAGATTTAGGTGGCTGACAGCAACAAGAAGTACCATAATTCAAAGTTCGAAGGTTCATTCTGGAATTTGTTCTGACCCAGAAATAGTTTTGAATGATTTACATGCAAAATATGTATTAAAATAGTCAGCCTATAACATATTGTAACTTGAGTTACTGAATGGTGATAATATGTTCAAAGATAAATTCTACTTTTGCAATAATTTTTATTATTTAATTTAGAATTAGTATGCGTAACGCGATAATATTATTTGTAGTTTTTGTATTTTTTGGATGTAACAATGACTCTCAATCATCACTCCCATTAGTCAATTATAATTCTGAAATTGAACTATTTGAAAATTTTGCTGACTTATCGTCGAAATTTTATAATGGATCAGATACCACTTATTTAGTAAACTTTTGGGCGACGTCTTGTCCTCCGTGTATAAAAGAAATGCCTCTTCTTATGAAGGCAGCTGCGGATTCTCAGAAAAACAAAGTTAAAGTGCTTTTAGTGAGCCTTGATCTGGCTAAAGATTTAGAAAATAGGGTTATTCATTTTGTTAATAACCATCAGATTACGCCAGAAGTTGTTCTACTAGGAGATCAAAACTACTCAAATTGGACAGAAAAAATTGATTCAACATGGTATGGTGCCTTGCCTGCTACATTAATTGTAAAAGGGCATGTAAAAGATTTTTCTTTTGGTGCTTTTCAAAATTCAGAAGAAATCATGCAAAAAATAAAAAATGTTCAAATGGGCTTTAATATGTAAGCAACACAAAACTAAGGTTGTGAGGAAAATGAGAGATTGTTTTGGCAATAAGTATTTTCCTTAAAGCGTTTTGAAGTTTAATCATAAATAAAAAATTCTCATGAAAATTAATACACTTATTCTATTACTTATTGCATTTTTCGCACTTAGTTCATGTAATAAAGATAAAGAAGATCCAATAATATCAATAACTTCTCCAGAGAATAATAAAGAAATTGCAGCAGGAGATAAGTTTGCTTTAAGAGCTACTGTTACTGACAATGAAGCGCTGTCATCTATTTTAGTTACTGATGGTGGATCAATTAATGAAACCATAACTTCATTTGACGAGTTAACAAGTCATCAAATTAATTATTTAATTACCATCAATGCTGATTCTGATCCTGGTGAAATTAAATTTTCGATCACAGCAAATGACTTAGAAGGAAATTCTGCAACCGAAGAGGTAACTATAATAATTAAATAAAATTTCAATAATAGATTTATTGATTTTTGGATTACAAATAATTTTGGGATATCAATTCTTATAAAGGAATTGGTATTCCAAAATTTTAATGGTAAACTTCTAATAAATAATCAGGTTTATTATTATAATTCTAATTTTATATCATGTTTTTCAGAAAGAAAAAACCTCCATTTCAGACCTTGGAAATTACAGATCAAAATTTTCAAACTCTTGCCTTAGATACGGACAAAGGAGTAATGATTGATTTTTGGGCTCCATGGTGTGGACCTTGCAAAGTGATGGGCCCTATAATTGATGAGTTGGCTAAAGAATTTGACGGAAAAGTAGTTGTTGCAAAGGTCAATGTTGATCAAAATCCTAAGCTTTCTGAAACATTTAAAATTAAAAGTATACCTACATTGGTTTTTTTGAAAGATAAAAAAATGATTGAGAACATAAAAGGTATGGTTCCAAAGCCCAATTTGAAAATTATGATAGAAGATTTGATCGCCTTCGAATTTGGTGAGGAAGTTTAATTTTATAAATTCTGCTCCATTTTAATTTAAAAAATACCAATTTTTGGTTGGATAGGAAAAGATTTATATTTTGTAAGAAGAAATATTCTAAAAGAAAATATAAAACTTATGAATTCTACTAAATCTGCATTCCCAGTTACTTTTTGGATCATTGCCATTGTGGCCGTTTTATGGAATTTGATAGGTATTGGTTCTTTTATTAGTGACATGATGATAAGTCCTGAAAAATTAGCCACATTAACTGCAGCACAGCAAGATCTCTACGAAAATAATCCTATGTGGTTGAAAGCAGTTTATGGTATTGCAACAATAGGAGGTCTTAGTGCATCCATCCTTCTTCTATTGAGAAAATCAATTGCAACACCCATATTTTTAGTTTCTTTAATTGCCATAATTATTCAATTTGGATATACCTTATTTGGTATGAATGCTATTGAAACAATAGGAACATCAGCAGCAGTATTCCCTATAATCCTAATTGCAATAGGTGGATTTTTATGGTATTATTCTAAATCTTCAACAGCTAAAGGTTGGTTATCTTAAGCCTATAATCCTATTACATCAACTCCTTGTTCAAATACAACATCAACTGGAATTCCTTTGGTAGTTAGGCGATTCAGATCTTTTTGCAATTGCTCTTTTATAATACCCTTGTTATCGACCAATTCCTTCACGCCTTTGTAATCACCATTGCCTTGAAGCGTAATAATGTTTTCAGACAATGAATCCATTGCTTTTTGAAAGTTATCAAAGTTTACAGTGTATTTTCCAGTCTCATTATTCCTTGTAAATGCATTCATTTCATCAAAGAAATTAAATCGTATCATATTTGCTTTTCCATGTGCTGAAGAAGCACCAAACCTAACGGATCTGAAAATTCCCGCCATGAAAGTGACTATATAATCATTTATATCGCCATCTATTTCCCCTTTTTTGTATAATTGATTGATCATATAAAGCCCTAACATATCTGCTTTTCCCTCTTCTAATGCTGAAGCAAGTTCTTTTAACGCTTTCCTGACTGTTCCTTTGCCATTAATAGTATTTTTAATCCCTAAACCATGGGCAACTTCATGGAACATGGTATTTGCAAAAAATGCATCAAAAGTCACATGGCTTCTTTGCGAAGGATCTATAAGTTCATCTGAAATAGGAACTAATATTTTATCAAATTTTGCTTTCATTGCATTTTTTAACTGTAACCTTCGTGTTCCTTTTGCCAATTGTACTTCTTCATCATTTGGTAAATTAATGGCTATAGTTTTGCTTCCTGCATTGCAATCTCCGGCATAATAAATGACATCATATGCATTGAGTTCTGTTTCTGCACCAGGAGTTTCATTTTTGTAAGCATCAGGAACAGGCAATCCTGCTTGAAGTTCTGGAAGAAATGCAGCATATTTTTCTAATTTTTTACTCCATTCCATGTCCTTAATTAATACATAACATTCGTGTGCTGCTTTGTATCCGAATAATTGATCTTCATAGTTTTCAATTGGCCCTATGACAATATCAATCGGATTTTGTTTCATGTCTAACCAAGCCATGTCGCTTTGTTGGTATTCATCGTTTAATAAAGCAGCAGCTCTAAGTTCAAGATAACTTTTCAACCCAGGGTCGTCTGACAGAATCGCGGATTCTTTTAAAAGTTCTGATACTTTTGTGATTTCGTCTTTGAATTGTATATGGTAAGGAATAGATTTTAAAGTACCGTCTTCATTTCTTCTTATGAAACTGTAAAGTCCTGTTTTATTTTCGATTGTTGCTAATTCAAATTCCTCTTTGCTCATGTCGTGAGGGTAAAAATTTGCTCCTTTGGGTTTCTCACCTTCTCCATCTATAAAAAGTTTATTGCCATTCAATCTGTCCCAAGGACCATAGTTAATTGATGCAAAAACTTTCAACTTTTCGTCACTAATAGAGGATAATAACTTTTCTTTGTCACCATAAGCTTCATACCAAAATAAATCATCCATTATCTTAGCGGCTTCTATTAACAAAGGAATCATTTTCTTATAATTTTCATCTAACAAGGAAATGTCAGTTTCTAATTTGAAAGGGGTATATTTCGCAAGCAGAGAATCAACTTTAGTAACTGGTGCTGCTGTCCAATCTATGCTATTTATAATGGAATCAGATTTTTTTTGATCTGAAGATTCATGGTTCGGCATACAACTCGCAAAGCATATTATGATTAGCGAAATTTGGATAATTTGATTCATTTCAGTTTGTTTTTAATCTGATAAATATACAAAAATCAGTTCAGTTAAACTTCATTATATATTAATTTATAACCTAAATGAACCTTTCATTTAGGTCAATTGTTATAAGGATTTTAAAGGCAGATTTATTTTTATCGAAATAAGTTTATATCCATTGTGTTTTCAACAAAATTGACACTTCTAATATAACACATTATTATTCTTTATAATATTATTACCTTTGCACATTCGAACATCGCTTCTTTGATTTCTAAATGAAATATAGTTGAAGCACATAAAACATATATAGTGAAATTTAAAGAATTGAATATTATAGAGCCGATTTTGAAAGCTCTTGAACAAAAAGGTTATGAAGAACCGACTCCTATCCAAGAAAAAGCCATACCACTTTTATTAGGGAGAAAAGATATTTTAGCTTGTGCTCAGACAGGAACAGGAAAAACAGCAGCATTTGCTATTCCTATCATCCAAATGATTCACAATGAAGATAAAGATCATAATGGCAGGCCTTATATGAAGGGGTTAATTGTAACTCCAACAAGAGAACTAGCCATTCAAATAGATGAAAATCTAAAAGAATACAGCAGGGGCACAATCCTTAGGCATGCAGTTGTTTTTGGTGGTGTAAAACAGCACGATCAAGTAAGGAAACTGCAAAAAGGTGTTCATATTTTAGTGGCTACTCCAGGAAGACTTTTAGATCTAATTGATCAAGGATATATTAGTTTGAATAAGGTCAAATATTTCGTTCTTGATGAAGCAGATCGAATGCTCGATATGGGTTTTATCAACGACATTAAAAAATTAATCAAATTACTTCCTGACCAGAGGCAGTCTTTGTTTTTTTCAGCTACAATGCCAGAGAATATTGTAGAACTGTCTCAAAGTATACTCAAAAATCCAGAATTTATAGAAGTAACTCCAGCTTCTACAACTGCGGAGACCATCCAACAACACTTATACTACACCAATAGAAGTTCTAAACCAGAATTATTGTTGCACATTATCAAAGAAAAGAATATAGATCAAGTTTTAATTTTTACCAAAACAAAACACGGTGCGGATAGGGTAGCAAAAAGGTTGAGAAATGAAAAGATCAAGGCCGACGTTATTCATGGAAATAGGGCACAAAACCAAAGGCAAAAAGCACTTTCATTGTTTAAGGAAGGTAAAATATTGGCTCTTGTTGCTACGGATATTGCAGCTAGAGGTATAGATATTGATAAACTTAGTTATGTTATAAATTATGATATACCAAATTTGCCTGAATCTTATGTGCATAGAATAGGAAGATCAGGTAGGGCAGGAGAAGAAGGAACAGCAATATCTATATGCGAACCAGAAGAAAACCAGTATATTAAAGATATCCAAAAACTTATCGGGCTTAAAATTAATGTTATCGAAAATAATCCTTTTCCTCAGACTGAGAAACCTATGACAGATGCTGAAAAGAAAGAATGGGAAAAGGAAAAACAAAGAAGAAAACAAGAGTTTTTTGCAAATCGAAGATCAGGAGGAAATAGTAGGTCGGGGGGAAATACAAAATCTAACAATGAAGGAAATTCTCGAAGAGATAAAAGTGAAAAGGAAGTCAGTGGTAAACAAAAGCACGACAAAAAGCGAAGAGATGATAATTCAAGACAAGAAAATAAGCCAAAGCAAGAGCGTCAAGAAAGACCAGCTGAAAATAATTTTAATAAAGCAACGTCTTCTGAGGAAAATCAAAGCAAACGATCACAAAGTAAATTTAAACCTTCAAATTCTAGAAGATCAACAAATGCTTCACCTGAGTTAACAAAAAAATATAGATGGCCCTTAGAAAAATAACTGTCAATTCAACATTTTAATTTTATAAATTCATTACCATTCTATTTTCTAATTCAAGATGGAAGCTGAAAACATAGAATGTCTTTTTGAAAATGAAAATTAATCAAGTTTTCTTTTATTTTGAAGTGATTAAAGAACGGTTTTGGAATCACTTATTTATTTAAAAAAATAATTATGGCACTTTTGAATGAATTGGAAAGCAGATGTGGTTCCAAATGTGAATTGTGTTCTTCTAAAGGAACTCTTGCAGCATATACTGTTCCGCCAAAATCAGGAAACTTGATTGAAGAGCAAGTAGCGGTTTGCAAAACTTGTTTGGATCAAATAAACAACCACGAAGATCTAGACACCAACCATTGGAGGTGCCTGAATGAAAGCATATGGAGCCAAGTTCCTGCAGTTCAAGCAATTTCATATAAATTGCTGAAAAGGTTAACCTCGGAGGAATGGGCACAAGATGCTATTAATATGATGTATATGGATGAGGCAACAAGAGAATGGGCTGAATTAGGTGGTGAAGCGGGTTTGGTTCATAAAGATAGCAATGGTCAAGTACTTGAAACTGGGGATACTGTTATTTTAATTAAAGACCTTGATGTCAAAGGGGCTAATTTTATTGCAAAACGAGGAGTTGTAGTTAGGAAAATAAGATTGGTCACAGACAATGTGGATCAAATAGAAGGGAAAATAAGCGGCCAACAAATTGTGATACTAACAGAGTTTGTTAAAAAACAGTCTTAATATAAAAATATAATTATAAACCTTTCTGGGTTTTTTTAGCATGCACTTTGCATATTTGAAATATTCAAATGCTTATTTTTATAGAATGATAATATTCTTAAAGTTTCATTTGCCTTTTCTTGTGCTATATTTTTTTAGCATTGTTTATTGTCATGGCCAAAAAGTAGGAACTTACTTGATAGATTCGACTGTAAACATGGAATCCATAACATGGTCTCCAAATGGAAAAATATATGTGCTTGATTTCAAATCTGGTTCTGTGTATCGTGTTGAGAAGGATACGCTTAAATTAATAGTTACAGGTTTTGAGCATGTTTCAGGAGGTGGAACAGATTTACAAGGGAATTTTTATTTTGGAGTTCATCCACAAGGAAAAATCTATCGAATAAATCATGATGATTCTGTTGAACTTATCGCAATCGGATTATACGCCCCTGTCGGTTTGCAATTGAGCAATAATTCAGAATTTTTCTATGTTGTCGATTTTGACAATAATAGTGTAAAGAAAGTATGGATAGCAGATGGAAAAGTGGAAGATTTTGTAATTAATCAAGGTTTGAGAGGACCTGATGGAATAGTTGCTAAGACCGACGGAAATTTGTTGGTAGCTAATTTCACCAACAATCGAATTCATGAAATTGCATTAAACGGGGAGGTTAGATATTTTGGAGAGCATTCCTATGAAGGTAATATGGGGTATATTGCAAAGGCGAGTAATTATTTTTATGTGGCTAGTGTTTCTGGTCATACTATAGAAAGATTTGATCAGATTGGGAATAGAACTAAGTTTGCAGGTAGTGGAATTAAAGGATATATGGATGGAAATGCCCTAGATGCTCAATTTTCAAAGCCTCGAGGAATTACAAGTAATCCTGCTGGCGATACTTTATTAATCACAGAGGAAGGGGGAAGGATAAGATATATTACAGAATTGCAAAATTATCCAATTATTGTGGAGGATGTTAAAGCCAATTCCATTTTCAAAATTTTTCCAAACCCTACTTTTGATTGGATTAATGTAGATTTTAAATGTGAAAGCGATTGCCAAATCGTCAAATTGGAAATATTAAATACCAGTGGTAAAATTATTAGTAAACAAACCTATCAAACCATAAATAATGAAATCCACAAAGATTTATACTTACCAAAATTTTCAGCTGGTTTATATTTTCTGAAGCTATATGTTGATAATGAATATGTTGGATTCAAAAAAATTGTTAAATTGATTTATTAACCATTCTATTAATAATAGGTTTTCAATTTATTTCAACTCAAATTCAACCATTTTTACATCTCTAGAATTTGGACCCACAAAAACTTGGAAAATACCTGGTTCTGAATCAAATTTTAGCTCACTATTATAAAATTTCAATAACTCGTTGTCAATAGTAAAACTTACTGTTTTGCTTTCTCCTGGTTTGAAATAAATTTTCTGGAATCCTTTTAGCTCTTTTACAGGTCTACTTATTGATCCTACCAAATCCCTAATATATAACTGAACAATTTCTGAACTTTCCCTATTTCCAGCATTGGTAACAGTTAATGAAACTTCTATTTTAGATTGAGTTGTCATATTTGAATTTGAAATTTTTAAGGTTCCATATTCGAAATTTGTATAGCTTAATCCATATCCGAAAGGATAAAGTGGTTCATTTGGGATGTCTAAATAATTAGATAGAAATTTAGAATTTGCTTGACCACCATAGGGACGGCCTGTATTGAGCATGCTATGATAAACTGGTATTTGACCAACATGTACCGGAAAAGAAGTAGATAATTTTCCGCCAGGATTAGCATCTCCAAACAAAACATCTCCTACTGCATTTCCTCCCTCTGTGCCACCAAACCACACATTAAGAATGGCATCTATATTTTCATTTTCCCAAACTAAAGTCAATGGCCTTCCTGTATATAGCACCATCACAATTGGTTTTCCAAGTTTTTTTAGTTCCTCAAGTAGTTTAGTTTGACTTTTTTGCAAACCTATATCTGCCATGCTTGAAGACTCCCCGCTCATATCAGCTGCCTCGCCCATAACTGCAATAATTACATCTGATTTTTCTGCTAAAGTAATTGCTTCATTGATCATCAATTGAGGATCTCGAGAATCAATTTTAATTTCTTCACCAAATACATTTACCTTTTTTGCAAAAATAGGATCATCACTAAGATTAGCTCCTTTAGCATAATTTATTTCGGCTTTATTACCAATAGCATTCTTTATCCCTTCTAACACTGTTACTGCTTTTTCAGGATCTCCGGAAACACTCCAAGTTCCCAGCATGTTTCTTCGAGAATCAGCAAGTGGACCAACAACTGCAATCTTTCCAGCTTTGGATAATGGCAAAAGCTGTTCTTTATTTTTTAAAAGTACAAAGGATTCTGCAGCTATTTTCCTAGCAAAATCTCTATTGCCTTGTGAAAGGATTTCTTTTTCTGCTCTTTCTGCATCACAATATCTATATGGGTCTTCAAATAAACCGAGCAATTCCTTTGATTTTAGGACTTTCCGACAAGCAAGATCAATTTGTTGAATGGTAATTTTACCTTCATTTAAAGATTTTTTAAGTGTTGTTACAAAGCCTTCTCCTACCATGTCCATATCAACGCCTGCGATTAAAGCTGCAGCTGAAACATGCTGTAAATCTCCAATTCCATGATCCACCATTTCATTTACAGAGGTATAATCGGTAACAACAAGACCATTGAAACCCCAAGAATTTTTTAATACTTCTTGCAAAAGATAACTGTTAGCAGACGCAGGAAAATAATCTACTACATTGAATGAAGTCATAATAGAACCTACTCCAGCGTCTATAGCAGCTTTAAATGGCGGTAAATATTCATTAAACATTCTTACTTTACTCATATCAGCAGCCGCATAATCTCTACCGCCTTCTGCGGCTCCATAAAGGGCGAAATGTTTTACACAAGCGATCATTGTAGTAGGATCACTGAAGTCATTCCCTTGATATCCATGCACCATTGCTTTGGATATTTCTGATCCTAAAAATGGATCCTCGCCCGACCCTTCTGATATTCTTCCCCATCTTGGATCTCGCGCAATATCCACCATAGGAGAAAAAGCCCACATTATGCCATCAGCAGTAGCTTCTCTGGCAGCTTGTCTTGCTGAAGCTTCAATGAGTTTCATGTCCCACGTACAAGATAATGCCAATGGCAATGGCAAAATGGTTTGATGACCATGAATAACATCCATTCCAACTAATAGAGGGATTCGTAAACGGCTCTTATTAACAGCCAATTCCTGAGCAATTCTTATTTTTTCGGCTCCACGTATTCCAAAAATGCCACCGACATTTCCTTTAATGATTTTTTCTTCCACATTTTTACTCACTACTTCACCAGTGACAGCTCCGCCAGGTGTCAAAAGATTTAACTGGCCAATTTTTTCTTCTATGGTCATTTGTTTAAACAATGCTTCTACTTTTGGGGATAGAATAACATCATGGCTTTGAATGGTTTTAGTTTGGGATTTTAAATTTATAATTAGGAATAAATTTAAAATTAGTGCTATGAAATATATTTTAACGTTCATTTTTTTGATAATTATATATGGAAATGTTAGGAGTGTTTTTTATAGTTGAAACCTAATTTGTCTAGTCCTTTTTGAATTTCTGGTGATGACATAAATAAATTCCAAATTAATCCAGATCGATAATTTTCAATCATTATAGGTATTGGAAGTTGGTCGATAGCAAGATATCTTGGTAAATTCCAATCAGCATCGAAACTAAATGCATCATAAGGGCCGTATTCTCCCAATAATGAATCTTGTTCTTCATACAAAAATTTTAAAAAACGCATGCTTTCGACTGGAGTATAAGGAAAGGATGATAATGCAGCTGTTGGTGATATTACTCCTAAATCTTCTTCTGGACAATGGCCTGCATATCCCGTGATCGAATAACTGGAAGTAAGACCCCAACATTTATCTGAATAACCTTTATAATGATTTGGATTTGTTACACAATGCTGATAATGTATTAAAGCATGATTTTGATTGAGCATCCAATAGTCTGCATATTTATCTTTTAAATCATGTGGATTTAATCCTAAGTACGAATAATGAGCCCAAAAAAGGGGGCCTACGGCTTTATCATCTGTGTCGTAATGATCTAATATCGTTTTATATCCATAATAAATTCTGTCTGAAAGAATTTCACCATTCCTCATATATCCCTCATGAAAAACACTTGGATCTATCGAATGATCAGGCGAAGAGGCAGCCAAAATATACATAATTAAGCATTCGTTGTATCCTCTAACTCTAAAGTTCATTTTCCATCCATACTCTGGCGACCAATGCCAGAAAAGTACTTTTTCTCCATTGGTGTACCATTGCCAATCAATACCCCTCCACAAATCCTCCATTTTTGAAGCCAATTCTTTTTCTTCGTTATTTCCACTTTTAAAATATTGGCTTGCTGTGATCAATCCTTGAGCAAGATATGCTGTTTCTACCAAATCTCCGCCATCATCGAATTTGCTGAAAGGCATTGCTTTGCCACTTGGAAGCAACCAATGCGACCATGCACCATGAAATCTTTCAGCAGATGTAAGCCAATTGGTTAGTTTGCTCAACCTATCAAAACCTTCATTTCGTTTAATAAAGCCTCTTTCTATTGCAACGATTGTTGCTAAAATGCCAAATCCAGTTCCACCAGAAGTTACAATGTCTTTATCATGGTAAGGATAAATATTATCCATATGAATTCTCTCCCTTGCAGCCCCTGATATTGGTTCACCTCCTTCCCAAAAATAATTGAAAGTCTCTTTTTGAACTCTATCCAATAATTTTTCATTTGAATCATTCTTAATATTTACAGATGAAGCTAATTGGGTATTGTTTTTTCTCGCACAAGAAATGGAAAGGAAAATAAAGATGTAAATAGGTAAATTGCGCATTATTTTAATAATTAAAGTCTAGTTTATCAAGTCCAGCTTTTATTTCAGGAGCTGACATAAAAAGATCCCACAATAAACCAGATCGATAATTTTCTATCATACAAATTATTGGTCCTTGATCAATTGCAAGATAAGAGTTAGCTACCCATCCAAATGTTGGATTGAAAGCATCATAAAACCCAAATTCGCCCCATAATCTATCTCCTAATTGATAATAAAAATGTCTTAAAGCAGCTAAAGATTGATCTGGAGTATATGGAATTGAAGAAATTGCTGCCGTTGGGGTGATTACACCTTTGTCATTGTTAGGGCTATGGGCCGAATAACCGTTGTTACCATCACTCGCTGTCAATCCCCAGCATTCAGCTGAGTACCCAACAAAACGCAAAGGATTATCAATGCAATATGCCTGATTTATCAGAGAATGGTTGACATTTTGGTCCCAATAATTGGCATATTTATCTTGTAGATTTCTTGGGTCTAAACCAAGGTAAGAATAATGCGTAAAAAATAATGGGCCTCCTTTTCCTTCTCCCAAAGGTAAAACATTTCCGTAATAGGTATTACCATTTTTTATTCCTCCAGAATTAGCATATCCTTGTTCATAAACTTCTTTGGAAATGGAATGATTTGGAGCTGAAGCAGCTAAAATATAAACTATCTGAGTTTCATTGTGACCTCTGATTTTTAAATTAATATCCCACGAATAATTAGGCGACCAATGCCAGTAAAGTACATTTTCATTATTCTTTGTAAACCAATTCCATTCTACTCCTTTCCAAAGTCTATCTATTTGTTCATAAAGTTCCAATTCTTCTGTTTCTTGAATATTCAAATATTGCCTTACTGCAATCATCCCTTGAACAAGAAATGCTGTTTCTACTAAATCTGCACCATCATCCTTGGCACTAAATGGTTGTACCTTTCCTGAAACACCATTAATCCAATGTGACCAAGCACCGTGAAATCTTTCAGCATTTTCAAGAAAATTGAAAATCTTTTTCCACCTTGCAATGGCTTCAGGTCGTGAAATAAATCCTCTTTCTACTCCGACAATCATGGACATTAATCCAAATCCTGATCCTCCTGAAGTAACGACATCCCCACTGGTATTTCTTTCTCGAGCAAGCCCACTAACAGGATGACCAAATTCCCAAAAATATTTAAATGTTTGTTTTTGGACTAATTCTAACAATTCTTCATCGTCTATTAAGGGAAATTTGGGTATCGTATCTATTGTAGTGTACAATTCGTAGGATACTGTTTGGAAAATTCTTCCAACTGCCGTTCCGATTGTAGAGGGCAATAACAAGTTTATTTTAGAAAAATCTTTTAACTTTTCATCAGGAGTAAGTTGGTAGGTATTTTCACCAATTTTTGTAAGTTCAAATGAATAATTTTTATTTCCAACCAAAACAATTTCGTCGGAAAGTACATTTTCAGAAATTTCATCTGAAAGTATAATTTTGAATTTTGGGGATAAAGGAATGTTTAGATTCCTTTGAGTTTTTGATAGTTCAACATCATCAACTATTACAGCAATTAAATCGAGCGGTAATTGCTCAATTTGAAAAGAAATAGATACTCCAGCAAAAGTTTCTTTTTGTTCGCCAATTAATTTATCAGATATGTTTAAGACGTATTTTTCTCCATTGATAAAAGGCGTCTCATGGGAAATGTTGATAATTTTATTGTTATCTAAATTTTCAAATGTTATTTGTTCTGATTCCCCTTTTTGGTTATTAATGGTTATGAATTGATTCGATTCTGGGTCAATTGCAGTGTTGAAAATCAAGCTGATGTCTAAATTATTAGGCACCACTGGATCGATTTCTAACAATGAAATAGTTCCAATTTTTACATTAGTGAGTTGAATTTTTCCTTTTGGTATTTCAATATTTTCTTTATTACAGCCAATTGTAATTCCGAGCAAAAAATATATAAAAATGAAATTAATAGTTTTCATAAAAGGATTAGTTTAAATCAGATCAAAACAAAAGAGTAGAGGGTATAACAAACCCCCTACTCTTTTGATTTAAATAAGATTTATTTTTCCGAATTATACAAGGTTTGTACATTTTCAGCAGTAAATGGCACTTTGAAAATTCTAATATCGTCTAAATCACCTTTAAAGTGATTGGATGTTGGTTTTGCATAGTCACCCCAAGGAGTATCTGACCACATTGGGCTATTGATTGATTTAACAAAACCAAGAGCTAATATAGGTTCCACATCTGATGCTACGCCTCTATATGTGATTCCAGTAACCGTTCTTTTAGGTGCATCATCTGGCCACAAGTCAAAATCTTGGCTTTTCATGAGTTCACCATTTATGTACATTCTACCTTGTTTTTCAGCGGCATTATAACTACATATAATATTTACCCATTTATCTTTTAACTTGCCAGCTACTCCCGGGCCTCCACCTAGATCTGCAACAAAATCCCAACCTTGCCAGCCACCATTGTCCTTATCTTGACCACTACCATTGAACCACAGATCTTCAGATTCTTTGTTACCATCAGCTAGAATATAACTAGCAGCAAGTTTGCATGAAGTAAAATCTGCTGGAATTTCGAATTGGAATCCAAAAAATGCTCCAAGACCCATTACAAAGTGACCTGCAGGGTTCCCATCTGCATTTAAATGTCCATTTGAATTGGTTTTCATCCAAAATGAAAGGGTAAAATCATTATGGGTTAATAGTTGATCTGCTCCAGGAATTTCAATAATACTTTTATCTCCATCGAAAGTTGCAGTACTGTTTCCTTGTCCAAATCTATCACTTCCAAAAGTAATATCAACAACTTTATTTGGAGAAAAAGATCCAACGGCATCGTCTGTATTGTTGTCAAAATTCCAATAAGCCAACATATGTTCAGCATGAGGAACAACTACAGGAGCTCTACCCTCAGTTCTGAAAGTTCTATTGGTGGCAAAAAAATCTCCCCCATCAGCTCCTTTTAAGCCGGCGATTGCTAAGGTATAAGCTGAACCTCTTATTAAATCTTCTGTTGGATCAACAGTAATACTTGATCCTGATGCAGTGACACTCGCAGCAACTACGCCATCATCGGATGTTAATGAAACATTGGTGCCATTAACTGTGCTCGCATCTACTGCGCGGTCCAAAGTGATGGTAATAATGGCATTTAGTGTCACATTGTTTGCCGATGTTACACCATTAAGATCAGAAATCACTTCAGCTCCGTCTTCGAAACTTGTTCCTTTTGCCTCTATAGTTGCAATTACTAAGATTTCTGGTGTTACCTCTTTAGTACAAGAAACGACTAAAATCACCCCCAAAATGGAAAGTGTGAAAAAATACTTTAAGATTTTCATATTTTTAATTTATTTAATTTAATTCAAAAAAATTTATACTAATAACCTTGGTTTTGTGTTATTCTACCTTGTGATATATCAATTTCTGATTGTGGAATTGGAAATAATTCATTTTTGTTTTTAATGAAGCCTGAATTTTTCAATACTTGTTCTGCTTTATTTGTTCTTATTAGATCCCAGAACCTTAAACCTTCAATCGCCAATTCATATTTTCTTTCTTCAAGAATAATATCTCTTAATACATCTTTATTTGTCGAAGTGATGTCGGGCAGTACATCAGTTTTTGTTCCTCTTGCTCGTGATCGTATTTGATTTAAGTAGAAAAGAGCTTCACTTGATTTGCCATTTTCATTTAATGCTTCAGCATGCATTAATAGCACATCAGCATATCGGATTATTTTTCGATTGCTACCAAATGAAGTCCGAGAATCAGTTCCTGGATACCAAACTTTTTGATTATAGCATTCAATTTCAACTATTTGACCATTTGTTTTGATGGTGTCAGGAGTAGCACCTTCTCCAGAGATTTTTATGCCATCAATTATTTCTCCCAAAAACAAAATGGTGGGATCTAATCTTGGATCGCCGTTTTTTTGATATTCATCAATTAAAGAATATGCAGGTCGACAAAAACCCCAGCCTTTATTTGGAGTTCCTCTTACCCCTTGTGTGTTTCCGTATTGATTACCTCCATTTTCGAACCAATCAGGCAAAGCTGAAATTTCAAAAACAGATTCTTCATTTTGCTCATTGTTATAAGTGAATACATTATTGAAATCTCCAACCAATTGATATTCTGAAGAACTAATAATTTTTTTAGTTAGACTTTCAACCGATTGAAAATCGCCATAGAACAATTTCATTCGAGCCAAAAGTCCAGTTGCAGCTCCTTTGGTTGCACGGCCCATATCTTCAGGAGCATATTGAGAACGTTCAGGTAAATTGACCATCGCAAATTCAAGATCAGGATAAATTATTTCATTTAATATTTCTTGCACTGGTGATCTTTGCAAGTCTAAAGGAGGATCTGTTTCCATAACTTTTGGAACATCGCCAAAACCTCTAGCAAGATCTGAATAATATAATGCTCTTAAAAAACGTGCTTCGGCAAGGATTCGATCTTTTAGGCCAGTTTCCATATCAATTTTTGGAACTTCGTTGATCACGAGATTAGTTCTTCTAATTGCTTCATATAACGTTTTATACCATCTTTCTATACTTCCTTCTGTCGGTGTTTGAGCAAACTTATCATATACTGCTATATCTGTACCGTCACCAGGGTTACTTCCTTTGACAGCATCATCTGCCATTATATCTAGCAATGGGAATCCTCCAGTATTGATCTGCCATGTTCTTAAGCTATTATAAGCAGCATTAACTGCCAATAATGCATCTTGCTCAGATGCAGGGAAAGAACCTACTGTTAATGCTGCTCTTGGAGGCTGAATTAAAAAATCTTCGCTGCAAGAAGCAAAAAGTAAGATTGCGATTATTATAACTGTATTTATTGTTTTTTTCATAGCTAGTTATTCTAAAAATTTGCATTAAGTCCTACTGTGAATATTCGAGTAATTGGATAAACACCTCTATCAATTGCACCATCTACGGCACTTGAAGCTCCAATTTCAGGAGAAAATCCACTATATTTTGTGGTTGTAAACAAATTAGTACCTCGAAGGTAAATATTAGCTTTTGCCATTTTTAACCTTTCACTTAAACGAGGCGAAATACTATAATTAAGGGTTAATGTCCGTAATCTCAAAAACGACCCATCTTCAATAAAATAGGAGGAAGGTTGATAATTTACCCCTCCAAGCGAAGGTCTTGGATTTTCATTTGTGGACCCTTCACCATTCCAATAATTATTAAATTTGTCCTCAAAATTCAGTGTCGTAAATCTGATCGCTTGCTTTCCATTATAAATTTCACTTCCAGTCTGACCTTGAAAATCTGCTGATAATGTAATTTCTTTATATCCTATTTGAGCATTAAATCCGTATATAAAATCTGGAATTGAACTTCCGATAATTGTTCTGTCTTTTGCATCTAATTTGCCGTCCCCATTTACATCTTTATATTTCAAATCTCCAGGACCTTGACCAAACAAAGTTGGACTATTCTCAACTTCAGTTTTATTTTGAAATACTCCAATGACTTCATAACCATAAAAATACCCAATAGGCAGTCCAACCGCAGTTCTGGCAACTTGTTGACCATTACCCAAATCACCGCCTACCAATAAAGAATCAGCTCCTAATCCTTGGCCTATATCCGTTACTTTATTCTTTATTGTAGTTCCAAGAAAACCTAACTGATATGAAATTTCTCCTATGGAATTTCTATAATTTACATTCCATTCCACACCTGTATTTTCCACATTTGCAGCGTTGAAAAATATTGACCTAAAGGACCCTATGCCAGTATATCCTATTGGCTCTAGGGCAACTAGTATATCATTTGTTTTCTTTTTGTAATAATCGAGTTCAATTATTAATTTATCTTGAAAAAGTCCAAGATCAATCCCTACATTGGTTTGTTCTGTTTCTTCCCACTTCAAATCTGGGTTTCCACCTCCATTGAATGTTGCACCTGCTTGAATGGCTTCGTTTATTCCGAAAACTGCATTTACACCTGGAGATATTAGCGAATATTGGGCATTTCCGTTTATCTTCTCATTTCCAATGATTCCCCAACTTGCTCTGAACTTAACTTTGTTGAATATACTTTCATTTGGAAAAAAAGATTCATTTGAAATATTCCAACCTACAGCAAAACTTGGAAAATTACCATATTTATTATTTGGACCAAATTTCGAGGAACCATCCCTTCTCAGTGAAGCAGTGAACAGATATCTACTATCATAAGTATAGTTCAATCGACCTAAATAAGAAATTAAAGTTGATCTTGAGAAATTATTGCTCACTCTTTCAAATTCATCCAAACCAGCGTCTAAATACCAAAATAATTCACCTTCTCGAATTAAGCCTTCAGTTGATCCTGATAAGTATTCTCCTTTATCATCTTGTGCAGTATATCCTGCAAGTGCTGAAATTCCATGCTTACCGAATGAATTCGAATAATTAATGGTGTTTTCGAAAATAATGGTGTTATTGTTTGATGTAGTATAAGATAAATCATTTTCTTCATTTTGTTGAAGTGGCCCCACAAAGTAAACTGGAGAAAAGCCTTTGCTCTTGGATTCTGTCATATCAAATTGCAAGCTGCTACGAAACGTAAAATGGTTAAGGAAATTTATATTAGTATATAAATTCCCTAAACTTCTGAATGCATTAGAATTGCTATTAGAATATTCAATTGCTGCTAATGGATTGCCGCCATTTACTTCAGCAAATGTCGAACCATCAGCTAAATAAGGCTCATTTATTGGCCAAGCCCACAGTGCAGAATTAATAACACCTGGACCATTTTGTTTTTCGCTTAATAGAACGGATAAATTCAAACCAACGTCAATGAATTTTGAAATTTTGTACTCGGAATTCATTTTTGCAGTTAATCTTTCTAATGCAGATTTGTCAATGATCCCTTTTTGATTGAAATATCCTAACCCAAAATAGTAATTTGCTTTGTCTGAGCCTCCTCCAATAGATAAATTGGCATTAGTAATTGGTGCATTATCATTCAATATCTTGTCTAACCAATTTACGTCAGGTAAAATATCTAGATTGTTATATGTTCCAGGTTCAATCTGATTGATATAAGTGGCAAATTCTCTTCCGTTCATTACTCCTATTTTATTAGAAGCAGATTCTACTGATTGTTCCAATGAGAATTGAACCTGATTGTTTCCAGATTTACCTTTTTTTGTAGTTACAATGATAACTCCTGCGGCACCTCTCGACCCATATATGGCTGATGCTGAAGCGTCTTTAAGTACTTCTACAGATTCAATATCATTACTATTTAATAATGATATTGCGCTGATATCGGAAATTACACCATCAATAACTGCGATTGGGTTATTATTATTCAAAGTTGTTACGCCTCGAAGTCTTACAACAGGGTTGGCTCCGGGGTCACCACTTGTACTCATAATCTGTAATCCTGCAACTTTGCCTTGAAGCGATTGGATGGCATTTGAAGAAGGTACTTTGATAATGTCTTCAGATTTGATCTTTGTTACAGAACCAGTTAAATCACTTTTTTTAATGGTGCCGTAACCAATCACGACAACTTCGTCTAATAGTGCATTATCGGGTAAAAGTAAAATTTCAATGCTCAAACTATTTGCCAATTTAAATTCTACAGATTTGTATCCGATGTAGGAAAAAATCAACGATTGACCAGCTTCAGCTTGGATTTCAAAATTGCCATCAAAATCTGTTAATGTGCCACTGGATGTATTTGGAATGGAGATAGAAACTCCTATCAAAGGCTCATTTAAATCTGAAGCAACTACTTTTCCTGTATAAGTCATTTTTTGACCATATATGGAGGTCGTAATAACTGTGCAAAGAATGAAAATGAAAATTTTGTATTGATTCTGCATAAATTGGGTTGTTCGGTAAGTTAATTTCTTAAAATAGCAAATTCAAAAGATAAATATATCTCTAAAACGAATGTGAAGCATATATTGTTAAATATTAAAACCTCACAAAAAACTCATCATATAATTATTTATTATAATATGAATTGGTAGTTTTTTTTGTTTGATATTTTATAACAAACTGGAAATGTGCACTTAGTGAAGCTAGTTTCAAAAAATTATGGGAAAATTTAATATTTAAAGGTTCTGCAAATACATTTTTAAATTATCATCATGAGAAATTTCAAGTTTGATTCTTAACCTATATCTTTTATTTTCTATTGACCTAAGTGAAATGTTTATTAAAGGTGCAATTTCTTTGGAAGAAAGATTCATTCTTATATAAGCTGCAAGTCTTAATTCACCAGATGTTAAATTTGGATGTTTTTCTTTTAAAGTAGCAAGAAAATCTTCGTGAACTTCAGCAAAAGTATTTTCAAAAATTTCCCAATCATGATCGCTATTCATGTTTTTATCAATTAGATGCAATACTTTTTGCCGCAATTGTTTTTGGTCAATTTGAGTTTTACTTTCATGTTGGATGACTTCTTTTAATCTGATCAACATTTCATTTTTCTGAATTAAAGTCATCGTACTATTAGCCAGCATCTTATTTTTATAAGCAACATCTCTTAATAACTCTTCATTTTTGGCTTTAATAAAAGCGGATTCCAATTCTTTTTCTTTTTCTAAATGAAGTTTTTCTTTTTGAATTCTTAGATTTCTTTTTTGGCCTTTATGAATTAAAAAAAACATTGAAAATATCATACTTATGTAAATTATCACTCCAACATAGGATTCATACCAATGTGGTTTGATATTGAATTTATAAATTGAAAAAGGAGTATTATTTTCACTCTTTAATTGAAGGTTATAAGTACCATCCTGCAGATTAATAAAATTTATTTTGCCATCTTTCGGAACTTCAAGCCATTTGTCATCCCAGTTTTCTAAGTTATAAAAGTATTTTTCCTCAATATTTGTCATGTCAAATTTTTGTAGTTGAACACTAATATCATTTTCAAATGCTTGAAAGATTGATGATTTGACATCTTTAAAATTTGTTATTTTACCATTTACAGTTACATAATCAATTGAAATCGAAGATTCTGAATGAAAAGGTGTTGTTATATCATGTGGAATAACAATATAACCTTCGTCATAACCTACTATAAAATTTAGAGAATTATCATATGGTCTGTTGAAGTTGATATTTGAAACATTCTCAATTTTGGATAATTGAAAAACAGATTTATAATAAGATTGTTGAAGACTGAATTTGGGATCTTTTTCAAGTTCGCTGATTTCATCTTGTGTTACTTTATGGAAACTATTATTACTATATGAATAATAGTTTTGCCTTAATGAAACAATAATTCCCTTTGCACTATTGATTATTCTTACATCATCCAAAACTTCATTACCTTCAATTTCACTGTAGAATTTTTTATCTAAAACTTCAGAATAATCGTCTGATAAAGTTAATACACACAGACCATAAGCTGAATGGTACCCGATGATTTTCTTCCCCGAGATATTAAAGATTTCAATTAAAATATCGCCATTTTTTACTCTTGATTTAATTTGCCAATTGCCTTTATATTTTTCTAAAATTAATAATCCTGTATAAGTTGACTGTAGAATATTTGTATCATCAATGTTCTTCATGCACCATCCACCTGTAATGTCAGAAATTAGTTTTGCCGAATCGTCTTTAATTATGAAAGTACCTGTATTATGACCGCATATTAGATCGTCATCAGATACAGAAAATGACCACACTTGACCTTGAGAATTTTTTATAAGCTTGAAATTTCCATCCTTTAATTTTCTAAATACACCTTGATTAGAGCCAATAAATAAGTTATTATTATAGATTATAGACGTAAAAACACTTCCTAGCAAACCTGGAGAATCATAATAGTACCTAATGGGGTCATTTACTTTAATTTTATTTATTCCTTTGTCTAAACCTATCCATAAATTAAAATTTTGATCTTCAAATAGAGCCAAAACTGTATTGTTCGATAATCCTTTAACCTTATTTAAATGATGTTTAACAAAAATGAAATCTGAAGTGATGTAAACACCATCTAATATGGTGCCTACTGCATAATCTCCTGAACTCAAACGAATAATTTTATTAATTTGATTTTTTTTGAAAATTTCATTTAAAGGTGAATTTACTTTGGATAATTTATCCTCTTCGAAAAAGTATATCCCGTCATATTGAGTTGCAAAAACGTATTCAGTAGGTTCGTTTGATGCGCAAATACCAACAACTTTTGATTTCAGAGGTAATTTCAATGTTGCTTCGATAGTTTCTATTTTTCCCTTATTGATTTTGTAAACTCCATTTTCAATTTTTGGAAGGAACAAGTTTTCCTCCACGCTATTGCCAAGCATTATATTAGAAGGTGTTTTTATTTTTATAACTTGTTCGTAATTATATTGAAATAAGTCAGAAAAGGATTGGAAGAATATAGTTTTACTATTGCCGAAAATATTCCAGAATTCCTGATTTGAACCTGTAAGAATTGAATCAGCAATAGCTATATATTTTGGTTCAGCTTGATTGGTAATATCAATGTAACCAAAGAATTCATATCCAGCGATATACACCTTACAGTCTTTTCCTAAATATACAGATCTTGGTTTTTGATTTCTGGGACAAGAAAGGAGCTGCCATTTAAAGCCATTATAAATTAAAATTCCTTGAGTATTTGCAATAAAAAGATATCCGTTACAATCTTGTGTGATATCCCAATTTTGAGATAATGCATTGTATTCTTTCGGTAAAAAAGTATTGATTTTTGGAACTTCTTGAGCTGATAACAAAAAGCTATTTAAAAGCAAAAGGAATGGAATAGTTAGAAATGAAAGTTTCAATCAATCAATAATTTTGCATAAAAATAATAAATATGCAATACATTATTTAGATTGAATAAATGGACGTAAACTATTCTGTTTTGGTAAATAAATGTTAAAACGAAATGTTTTATATCGAATGAAAAGAAATAGAAACTTATTCATGTCTAAGTTATAATGGGAAATTTTCTTTTTTTCCAATACGCCATTAAACTTATTATGATCAAACTGCTAACAACATAATATACCCATTGAGGCATTGGAATTGGATCCCCAGCCGCATATGAATGAAGGCCAGATAAATAATAATTGACACCATAATAGGTCATTATTACTGTTCCCCAACCAAAAAGTGTGGAGACATTGAATGCAAATAAGCCATTAATTTTAGGAATTAATCGCATATGCAGAATAAATGCATAGACAAGAATTGTTACTAACGCCCATGTTTCTTTTGCATCCCAACCCCAATATCTTCCCCATGATTCGTTAGCCCAAACGCCTCCCAAATATGTGCCAATACTCACCATTATTAAACCTCCAACCAATGTCATTTCACTTATATATGACATTTCTTTTATAATTCTGGCTACTCGATCTTTGTTTTTGACATTTAGAAAAATCATTAATATCAAATTAATTAATCCAATTATTGCACCTAACATTAAGAAACCATAACTTCCAGCTTCAAGCGATACGTGAATCGTTAACCAATAAGACTTAAGAACAGGAACCAAAGGTGTAATTTCAGGATCTAAATAACTCAACATAGCCACCAATAAGACTGTAGCCGCCAAAACCATTGTAGCCGCCAACCCTCCTAGTGATTTCCTCGTAAATAATAATCCAGCTAAAGTAGAGGTCCAAGCAATATAAATCATTGATTCATAACCATTACTCCATGGAGCTCTCCCGGAAACATACCATCTTAAACCTAAACCAATGGTATGTAATGCGAATCCAACTAAAACACCATAAAAAAGGATGCTATATATTTTGGAAAGATTAGTGTTTGGTTTGAAAACGGATAGAAATAAAAGGGATAAAAAAGATAAACCTAATAATAGATAATACAATGACAGCCTACTGAATACATTCAGATTATTGAGAAATATTTCTGATTTCACCTTAAGATTAGAAGGCAAAACACCATTTCCATTTTCTTGTTGGTATGTATTAAGTTCATTAAGCATTTTATCAACAAGAACATAATCGTTGGTTTCTGTGGCTTTTCTTAAAGCAGGAACATAGGAATTAAAAAATCTGTCTGCGATAGGATCGTTGTTCTGAGAGCCTCCATGCTCCATAGATCCTGTAGATGCCCAATTATGGTTTGGATCATTTTTAATGGGTATAATTTTCAGCATCCTGCCTGAATAAATCAGACTTGCAATATTCACTCTTTCATCTATTTTCATCAATTCTTTTTCTAAAACACCCCTGTCTATTGGTTGCAAGTTGTAAGCTTGACGAACTTCATCTCTAAGTTTATAAGAGCCATTTTTATCGAAAAAATCATTGTAGGATGCAAAATCTGTGGCAATACCTAGTTTTTGTTTGATGCTTTCATGATTGCCTAATTTGATCATTTTTATGCTGTTCCAATCTTGACTATTGGCAAACATGCCAAGAATGATCTGGTCGGCTGATAAATTGAATAAGGATTCTTTTCGGGCCAATTTCCTCATGAATTCTCTGGAAAGAGTATGCATTGGTTTCATTCTTCCTTTTGAATCCTGGACCACAAGATTGCTGAATTTTTTAGCGTGACTTAATTCGACAATATTTTGAGGACCAACGTTATTCAACGAATTTTGTGCAGAAATGAAATTTCCATTAAGCATGCAAAGCAAGAATAATAATAAACTTGTATTTTTTGCTCTTAATCTTTTTATTTTCTGCGATACTTGGTAAAATCGGCTTTGTTTGCTAAATAATACTAATATTAAGCCCAAGGTTAATAATATATAACCTATATAAGAAACCCAGGTACCCCAGAAATCGTGATTTACGCTTAAGTAAGTTCCTTTTTCATCCTGATCAAAAGAAGATTGAAAAAAGCGATAACCGTCATAGTTCAAAATATGATTCATATAAATTCTTGAATCTTCCTTTATATTTTTACGCTCATCAATCAATTGGACTTCACTTGCATAAGAAGCTGCGCTATTAGTTCCAGGATATTTTTCTAAAATAAATCGATAAAGTTTAATATAAAACGGCAAAGCAATAGGTTTTGAGCCATAAGAAATTGCCAAACTTAAATCCCCAAATTGATGCGTTGCAGGTCTACCTTGAAAACCTTTTTGTCCATAAATAAATGTTTCTTGTGTTTTTCCGTTAACGCTTGCTTGTCCTTTTAATAACATGACACTTTCGTTTTTCACTTTTGGATTTTCTGAAACAAGCTTTAATTCACCTTGTCTATGGAAGTCCCCAAATACAAAGCTATTCGATCCGAAAGTATATAGTGATCTTAATCTTAGCGGATAGTATTGATTAGATGGCATTAATGTATCTTTTGTTTGAGTTGCCATCACAGTTTGTGTCATGATACGATCGGATTTTATAAGTATGGAATCATTTCTAAAATTTATATTAATAGCATCGGTCAATGGATAATCATTAAAATTATAAACTACTCCAGCAATTGTTTTTGTTTCTCCTTTCGAAATAAAATATTCTTCCCTACCAGAGGAACTTCCCAAAACAAGCTTGATAATTGGCTTGCCTAATGTGCTTTCTTCAATTAATTGAGTAGGATTAGGTATAAAATCATCTATTTTTAGTTCTACTAAGTCTTTCCCAATCAAATAGGAACCTTTCCATTTGTTATTTCCTAAACTGGCAAATAATACTTCTTCATCAAAATTATATTTTTGACCATTTTTTATCACTTCAAATTGCAGATAAGAATTAGAAGATAAAAAGGTGTTAGCAACTTGATCTTCTCGAATATGCATTATCCCTTCAAAACTAGAATATCGAGTTATGGCGGAACCTATTAATATTATTATAATCGAAAAATGAAAAGTAAGTAGCGCCCACTTTTTTTGCTCTATCATTCTAAACCTTATGATATTAACAATTAAAGTAATTGAAAAGAACACCAGTAATAATTCAAACCACCATGCTTTAAATATAATTTTTTGTGCTGATGATGTGCCATAATCATTTTCTATAAATGTTGCTATTGCGATAGATGCTGCAAAAATTAATATATACATTCCCGCAGCCCGAGTATTAAAAAGAGGATCTAAATACTTTTTGAGAAAAGCTAAAACTTTATCCATTGTTCTTAATTTATAACTTTTCCGTTTTCAATAATTATATCATATTTATAACCTGCTCCAAAATCTTTATCAAGTGCTACAATTCCTGAAAATGTAACTATGTGGCCTTCAGGAACATTCACATCGGTCGTAATCACAATATCGTAATCATCACGGCTTCCATCTTTTAAATGAATCCAATTTCTGCCCATTATATTTGGATTGATCTTAACACATTCTCCACTTATTTGAATGGTTTTACCAGCATATTTTTGTTTATTATTTAATAATTCGGAAATACTGATTGAACCTGCTATTTCTATTTTTTCTTTTTTCTCGGTGTTGGGTTTTTGATCTGAATCGGATGGGTTTTCTAAAATTGGATGATTGTGTTCTAGACCATGATTGTCCAAAACAATATTACTTACCAGATAAATTTTTTCAAAGATTCTATTGTGTTCTTTGCTTTCAAAATTGGTTTTGAGAAGCCCACCTTTATACAGATATGTTTCACCTTCTTTAACTTCTTGTTTTCGAGTAGCTATCCAAAACTCATTATTATTTTCAATGACATTTAAGTATACATATCTTTCAGTAGGAAGTACTTCAAGAACTTTAACTGAATGCATAGATTCTGCGCCATCTTGCAAGGAAGCTGTAGTTGGAACAGACACTTTGCTGTCAAAAATGCCAGTAGATTGCTCGGAGTTTGATAATTCCGTTGAAGAGGAAATAACTTTTGGACCTTTATTGCAACCAAGAAATATTAGGAGAGGTAATAGGCCTGCAAATAAGCGAATATTTATCATTACTTAAGTGATTTAAAAACTAAATTCTATAATTTAACTTTGTATTTAATCTATAATTTTGTGTACCATATGTGGTAGAAATTTCACCAAGAAAATTAAACATGATTTTTTTTGAAAATCTATAAGTGAATCCTCCACCAAAATAATTTTGAATAATTTTAGTTTCGTTATTAAGGTACATATAATCTACATTTCTATAATATAAATCTATATTAAGTTTGTTTTTCATCATGCTCCTTGAATAATTTGCTGAACCAATTTTACTCATCAAATAAAGGGAAGTATTTAAATTATAATTTAAGGCAAACCTACCTCCAATTGGTAATTTTGAAAAACTTAAATAACCATTTATGTTTCTGGATTTATTGAGGTTGTTTACTTGAAACCTTTCACTAAATGAAATCCCAGAACTGATGTATTTGAATGGTTTAACATTGATATTAAAACGAATTCCTTGCCTTGAATCATCTTCTTCTAGTAATCTTTCAATCTCAGTTCTTAATGTTTCATAATAAATGATTCTTTTTCTTGAATCATACGATAAAGAGACATTTAGTTTGTTATTGAACCTGTATCTTCCTGAAATATAAAAATTAGTTAATCTGAAATCTAAACTGGATATTTCGTTGATTTTATTGTATAAATCAAGTTCTATCGAAGTAAAAATATTGAGTTTGTTGTTTATAGTGCTAGAATGTTGAAAATATGCATACCTCCTGTCAATTTGGTTTAAGTTTCTTTGTTCTAAAATTCCTAAAGTAGATTGAGAATTTATTTTTTTATGATCGCTAATATGCCCAAAGTATGAACCATACTCAAGTAATTTCGAATTAAAATTAAAATCGTAAATATCTGGTCTAAATCCAGCAATAATTCCAACATAGAATTTTTTAAATAATTTCTCAGCTTGTAAACCATCTATTGCCCCCAAGGAAGAAACTTTATTGTTTATTTTTCTACCTGCCATTATAGAAAAGGTAGAATCTATATCATACTTGACAGCTAAATTGTAAATTCTAAAAACATTATCATTTTCTTTATTTGGATCAATGTTTTGCCTGAAATTAATATATGTTTCAACGGAGAATTTTGAATTGTTAATATTTGAAAGATTCAAAGATAAACGATGCAGTAATCGATGCT
Source organism: Bacteroidota bacterium (assembly GCA_024642705.1). Taxonomy (GTDB): domain Bacteria; phylum Bacteroidota; class Bacteroidia; order Chitinophagales; family Saprospiraceae; genus Portibacter. The sequence continues at coordinate 35,043 of JAHEAQ010000054.1, forward strand.
TTGGATCTTGACCATTAATAAAATTGCTATAACTTGAAGAAGAAATTCTGCCTCTAATGGATTCTATATTTTTTGGTTCTTTAGAAATTACATTTGGTTCTATTTCTTCCGTTGAAAAGTCCTTTTCTTGCAATGATTGTGGCAATGCTTCACTTGGCTCACTTTTGGCTAATTCTGGTATTATTTTTATTTTATAAACAAGAATGTCATCTAATTTAACATTAGCATCGGATAAAGTGGAACCTACACATGAGGTTGATGATTTTTGATTAACAATAAGAACAGGTAAAAGGATATTATTTTGCGTGTGATAAAGCGTATCACCAATTTTAATGATATTGGTACTTTGAAATTTAACATATATATTTTGGGGTGTTATATAACTTACCCTTCCTTCCAAAAATTTTGCTTCCTCCTGTCCAATTAAATTAAAACTTAGGAGCATCACAATTACACCCAATAATATTTTCATTTTCATACCTATTAAACTCCACTGTGACAATTAAAGCATGATGTGTTAGTGTATTGATAATTATTTACATCTTTATGGTCATTATCTACCTTGGTTTTATCATTGTGTTCATGGCAATTAATACAAGTGAATATAGAATAGTTGCTTGCATTATTATGGCAATCTGTGCATTGGTTCCATTCATCTCTATGTCTTCCACTATATATTCTGAAATATTGTCCATCATGATCAAAAGTGGATGGATCCCATGCATTTTCATTATGACATGAAGTACAATCAGTTGGGAAATTAGCAGAACTATGTTTTGGATTACTGGTATTATTATAGTCAGTTAAATGGCAACCAACACATGTATTGGGTGTATTATTATAATCTCCATTGTGGCACGTTACGCACTCATTTGAAATAACCGCATGCGCACCATTCAATGGATAGAAAGCATTATGGTTAAAAGTAGTTGGTGACCAAGCTCCTTCATTATGGCAAGAAGCACAATCAATAGAAAAATTAGCTTCTGCATGGTCTGGATTTGCAGTGTTATTGTAATCGGTTTGGTGACAACCCACACAAGTGTTTGGTGTATTATTATAATCCCCATTATGACAACTTATACAATCGGTTGCAATATCTGCATGTGCACCATTCAATGGATAGAAAGAATTGTGGTTAAAAGTAGTAGGTGACCAAGCTCCTTCATTATGGCAAGAAGCGCAATCTGTAGGGAATTGAGCATCCGCATGATTCGGATTTGTGGTATTATCGAAATCAGTTTGGTGACAACCCACACAAGTATTTGGGGTGTTGTTATAATCGCCATTGTGACAACTTATACAATCGGTTGCAATATCTGCATGTGCACCATTCAATGGATAGAAAGAATTGTGGTCAAAAGTAGTTGGAGACCAAGCCCCTTCATTATGGCAAGAAGCGCAATCTGTAGGAAATTGTGCATCTGTATGATTCGGATTTGTGGTATTATCGAAATCAGTTTGGTGACAACCCACACAAGTATTTGGGGTGTTGTTATAATCGCCATTGTGACAACTTATACAATCGGTTGCAATATCTGCATGTGCA
>JAHEAQ010000132.1 GCA_024642705.1 Bacteroidota bacterium
TCCCTGAACATATTATTAAATAGAAGATTGCGCCCTAAATTCCAATTTGCTAGAGGTTGATTAAAACTGGAAGCTCCTCTAAACATTTCTTTTGTACTCCGGACATTTGACATGTTCCAATTACCTAAAGGCATATTAAATGTCGCTGCTGACCGAAACATGCCTTCAGTAGACTCTATTTGGCTGGTATTCCAATTGTTAAGATTGGCATTTAACATTGTGCATTGTCTGAACATATTAGCCAGGCTTTTAACCTGGCTAAGGTCTGGAACATCTGCCGCCGAGAGGTTAAAATTCGAACATCCCCAAAAAGCACCTTCCATAGAAGACCATGCTATGTCACCCCATTGATTAACAGATAGTAATTTGTCTTTATCCCCAGAATTGTTGAAATATATTCTTGGGAAAGTACCAGCTATTTTTACGACATAAGTCCCTGGAGAACCAAAATCGTGGGTTACGTCACCTGTGATTCCAAATTCATCATATATACCATCATTATCCCAATCAATGTTATAATTATATGTCTCTCCTAGGAAAGTAGGGATAGTAATGGATTGATTATTTGAAGTTCCTGGATTATCTGTCTTCCAGGATGTGCTGAAAGCATTTTGGCCAGATAATGCATGGCAAAATGAAATGCAAATGACCATGATAATGCATTTTGAAAAAATAAAATCATTGTATTTGAAAGCAAAAAGCTGCTTTGCTATACTCGTTTTGCAATGTTTTTTAACGATTTGTATCGTAGATATTGATTCCCTCATAACTAAAGAATTCTTTTGATTCCCTAAAATTAGATCATCATAAGTAAGAATCTTGAAGGAATTGTCTTATCAACTTAGCACATACGTCCATTTAATCTTTTAAAGTCTGGACTATTGTTTAATTTCATGGAAGACAATTTTACAAATAATTGAAAATCAACAACTTGAATGTTTAAGAATTAATAAAATTTTAATCATTCAATGACGAAGGGGTAATTCCAAATTCTTTTCGAAAAACTCTGGAAAAATAGTTTGGATCTTTAAAACCAACAGCATAAGCTACTTCTGAGACATTCATTTTGCCATCGGCAAGAAGTTCTTTTGACCTCATTAATCTGGCTGTTTGAATATAAGTTGAAGTGGATAAGCCTGTAAGTGCTTTTACTTTATTGTGTATTTGACTTCTACTGTATTTCATTGAATGGCACAGCATTGTAACACTAAACTCTTCATCAGCTATATGGTCAGCGATAATTTTATCCAAACGAGATAAAAATATATCTTCAAGGTCAGGAGCATCATTTTCTAAAACTTGGATTGGTTCTTTTCTTAAATATCGATTTTGATACTTCAATCTTGAATCCAACATATTTCTAACAATAAGCAACAACTCATTCTTGTCAAAAGGTTTAGGTAAATATGCATCGGCACCAATTTGAAAACCTTCAATACGTGATTCAATATCACCTTTTGCGGACAATAGAACAAGTGGAATATGGCTTGTTTTTTCCTCTTTTTTGATTTGCTCACACAACTGTAATCCGTCCATTATTGGCATCATAACATCAGAAAGTATAAGGTCAGGAACAATCTGAATAGCTTTTTCAAAACCTTCTTGCCCATCCATTGCAGCATGAATATTGTATTGATTTTGTAAACATTGCATAAGATAATGAATCAGGTCAGGATTATCTTCAACAATTAGTATGCTTTGAGTTTCATTTGTATGAGGATCAAATGAATCAAAATTTTGTTGATTTGAGCTAACCATTGACGAAACGAGAATGTCTGAAAAATGATATTCTTCTTTAAGTTCAGCATTTTTTGCAATAGGTATAGATAGCATAAACTTAGATCCTTCACCTGGTTCGCTGTTTACTTGAATGGATCCATTTAAGAATTCTAAAAGTTCTTTGCTCAAGGCTAAGCCAATTCCAGTACCTTCTCCAACCCTAGTGATGGTGTCATCAGCTTGATAAAATCGAGTGAATATTTTATCTAATTTAGATTTCGAAATGCCAATTCCAGTATCTCTTATGGAAACTTTGAGAAGCTCAATTTCCGCTTCAGATACTATTCCAATTTCGACATAAATATTCCCGCCAGAGCCTGTAAATTTAATAGCATTTGAAATGAGGTTACCTATAATCCTATGAATTATTTCAATATCACAATCCATCATAATTTCATGCGGATGTGCATAAAAATGCATGCCTAAATCTTTATTTTGAGCTAAAGGAATAAAAGATTCAAATATTTCTCTAATCAAGTTAACTATATTCAATTGCACCATTTTTGCTATCAAACTCCCACTTTCTAATTTACTTAATTCCAACATTTGATTCACCAAATTCAGCAAACGGTCAGAATTTCGCTTGATGATCATCTTTTTCTCATTATTTCCTTCAATCAACTCATTTGCCCCTTTGATGACAGTTAGTGGAGTTCGGAATTCATGGGTGATGTTGGTATAAATTTTCGTTTTGGCCTGATCCAGTTCCTGTAATTCTTCTTTCTGGGCTTCAATTTGCGCTGTTCTTTTTTGTACTTCCTCTTCTAAAATTTTCTTTTCTATCTTGACCCTCCAGTTCCATAAGATCAGATAACCGATAAATGGCAATGAACACAAGAGGAAAAACCACCATCTTAAATAGAAAGGTTGCGGCACATAAATAGGAATGGTTAATATATTCTCTGACCAAATCCCCTTGGAACTTAATCCCTGGATTAGAATTTCATAACTACCTCTAGGAAGATTAGGGAGCGTGAGTTTTGGTTGCTTTCCAACTGATACCCACTGATAATCTGGTTTGTTGATCTTGTAAAGGAATTCAGTCTGATTACTGGTCAGATAATCAGATGAACCCACATTTACTTCAAGATTTCTGCTATCTGATGGAAGGATAAATTTATATTGACTCAAATCTGGATTGATCAGTTCAATTTGTTTTCCTGCTTTTTTAGAAAAATAAGAAATAGACTTGCAATATAAATTCAGTTTAAGGTTTTTGTTGAAGTTTTGAAGCGCCAATTTTGGGTCTAGTACAGTAAACCCTGCTACAGAACCAAAAAGCATTCTTCCATCCGATAATTTCAAAATTGACCATCGATTCCCTTCGTTATTGCATAATCCGTCTTTTTCGAAAAACTTTGCAATAATTTTATTATTTCGATTCAAAACATTAATACCATTGAAGGTGCTGATCCACATGTTATTTTCGTCATCTTCTAAAAAGCCAACAACTGTATTGTGAGATAAACCATTGTTTTTTTCACATATTAAAATGTCTTGAGTTTTTGAATCAAATCTTAATACGCCTGAAAATTCTGAACCCAACCATAAATAGCCTTTGGAATCCAAAAAACATGAAAGTAAGGGAACATATCCGTATTTCCCTAAAACAATTCTATTTAGCACTTTAGAGTTCAAGTCCAATAACCAAAGACCTGCGCTTGTTGCTATCCAAAGAGAATTAGATTGAATTTGAACCATATTAATATATCCTTCAATTTTATCCACTTTACTTTCAAGAACTAGCTCTTTAATCGATCCTGAATCCTGATCCAATTCATAAAACGTATTTTGGGCTATGATTAAAATTCTCTCTTTATGATAAATTATGAAGTCAATAAAAACATCTGTAGTGAATTCTCTAATAGCTGTACCCGTTGGATCATACTTAATAATTGATTTTGAATTAAATGTCCAAATATTTTTTTCACTATCGTAAAAAAGTGTTTTTCTTTCAGTAGGATTCACAGGTGAATAATTCTCTGAAGGGATAATTTTTTGTTCCTTCAGATCAAGAACTATTGGTTGGATATCCGTTAAGGCCAAAACTTTATCTTTTTCAACTTCAAGCATGGCTCTTCCTGGGAATGATTCAAAAGATTTAAGGCCGTATTGTTTTTGAATTTCAATCAAAATAACGGAACCGGAAATAGTCATTACTTGATTGGTGAAATCTTTTCCAGACAATAATCCATAGTTGTTGTCAGGTAATTGGTTGTAAACTTCGGAATAATCATATCGATTTCCCGATTGATCAATTAATTCATTGTGAATGGTTCCCTTCTTATCTTCATATCTTATGAATAACCAACCACTTTCATCTGCAAAAATGGGGATCAAAAACTCAGCTTTATCGTACTTTTCTGAGAAAGTTGCACCTTGGGGAAGAAATTGAACATACTCTAAGTTTCGGCCCTGAATTGAAAGGCATTGGAAAACACCTTTAGCGCGAAAACCTACAAGAAGATTTCCTTGCCAATTGATCAAATTGGCACCAACCAAATTAATATTTTGGGGAGTTTGAAATTCTTCTAGTTGATCTGTAATGGTATTAAAAGAATAAATCTTATTCCTTAAATCAGTGAACAAGATTGTTTCATCAATGGAAACCACCTTTCTAAGCAGGCCTATGGTCCAGTCCGGATTTGGTGCAGGAATTATTCCATTTATTTCACTTTTAACCACGAATGAACCATTGGAAAGCTCCAAAATAAAATGCCTATTTTCAATTGTTGCAAGCAGGAAAATGCGATTCTTGACAATTTGAATATTATAAATTAAATATTTGATGGAAGAATGGAATTTTTCGACCATACCATCCTTTATCGAATATTTAAAAACCACATTTTTAGAAAGGTCAACACCCACTATTACGCTATCTTTCAAAAAACCACCTAAAATAATAATGGATCCATTTCCAAAATCAAGATCGTGAATGGTACCCGCATATCCATCAAATTGAATGAGATGTATGCCTCTATTCTTTTGGGTTTCACTGCAAGGTGTCAACCACATTCGTCCTGAAGCATCTGTAAAAACTTGCTCAAAACAATCTGTAGGAAGTTCATCACTTATTGACAACACCCTACTTGTCTGCACCTTCAATTTGGGTAATACCTGAGCATTTAAATCTAGGAAAAAGCAAGAAATTAATATTATTATAAAATGTATTTTCAAAACTAAATATTCGTTTGAATTTGATGAATTTGAAACAAATTAAAGATAATAAATATATATTCTTGTTTCCAAAAATCAAAATACCACTAAAATGTATAATATGACGATAAGTTTGTTCACCAAATATAACAAGATTGTAATTGAAAATTCTAACTATTTAATTTCATATCGCTCCATAACCAAATCAAGGATTGAGGCAAGAATCAGGACCGTATTTACAAGTGGAATCTTGGGAAAATGCTATGGAATAAAAAAGCTGAAAAACTCCTTTCGTTAACAAACGTGCAATAATTATTGGATCATAATATTTAAAATAAACCGAAACTATATATTTATAATTACCATCAAATATTTAAATCCTACTTCGGATTAGTATCCTTAATAAAAACAAGATCAATCTTAAAACAAACAATTTTTAATACCATAAAATTAAGCCACTTTTTAAATATTCTGAAAGTAAAATATAGGAATGTCCATTTTTTAAAAAATAGCTTTATTTCTTAATGAGAACAGTTATTTTATTGTTGAAAGTGAAAACCTTAAACATTCCTTGTTGGAGTTTTTACAATACTTTCGGCTCAAGGCTTCTTTTTCTTTTAATTATGGGATAAATTATAAGACTTATAAACATGAAAATTAAAAGAATTATCAATGTAATTTGAATAGGTTGTTGATTTGAATCCAATGAAAACTGCAACAGTTTATCAGAAGAAGTACCCATTAATTGATTCATATGCACAAAAACTAAATGAAACCCAACACCAACCCAAATAGATTTAAAAATGATTCTTAAATACTGCATAAATGAACCAAATAAGATCAAATTAATAACGTATCCTGCTGACAATCCAACAGCTCCGTGGATGTTTAAACTGCTTTGAAGAGTTATCAAAAGAATTGGTGCAACTACAAAAATTGCTACCGTGATGATGGAACTTGTCCATATGCCGTAATATTCTTTTAGATTGCTAAAAATATAGCCCCTAAATATTAATTCCTCAGAAAGTGCATCTGTAAATAATGTGCTAATTAACCCTAAAAAGATCGATAGAATAATTGCATTATTGGCATTAAAACTAAATTTTACCCACCCAAACATTAAGCTTAACGAAAGCGCTAAAATTAATGGAATAAGGATCAATCCAATGCCCAAAAAAATATTTTTAAAAGCAGTTCTTGGTTTGTTTAATCCAATTTTCTTTGGAACCCCCTTATCCAGCCTAGATCTAAGAAACCAAATACCAACTATCACAATCATTCCTACAGATATCGCTTTGATAATGTGGTTATAATTAGGGTTGTCAAAAATGGGATAATTCTGAATTATAAAAGCTGGAATTATTAATGCAATAAACATTAATAAACAAGCAATAAAAACTTTAAAAGTTAATTTGTTGTTTTTAAAAAAATGAGTTTGAATCATGATAAAATTGATTTATTAAGCATTAATGCTTATAAAGGAATTAATAATACGTGTTTCGTTTAATCAATGTAAAACAATGGAAAATAAAGCTTAAGAAAAAAGGATTTTAGTTAAACTGGGGGAAAATTCAATTAAACAACCTGAAAATCTGTTGGGTTAACCAGCCATTTCTTAAAAGATGCAGATTTGTTGTTGGAGGTATATAAAATTGTTTTATTGTCAGAAAGTCTTATGGCAAGTCTATCCTTAAAATAGGGCTCAAAAAAAGCTATCTTATCAATATTTACGATTTCAGATCTGTTGATTCTAAAAAAAGTAGTCGGATTTAATTTAGGTGCTAGAGCATTTAAAGTAGCAATTATTAATGGTTTCTTTTTTCCTGCAGATAGAAATGCAAATAAAACTCCATCTTCGATTTTAAAGTAAAAAATTTCATCTACAGAAATCAAACTTGTTTTTTTATTAAGAACAGAAGGGATGCGCTTTAGATATTTATTTAAAGCTAAATTCAATTCTAAATTTTCTGTTTTAAGTGCTTTATTTTTTCTTGAAATGGTTCGAGTGAAGTATGCAATTGCTTGATAGGCTAGAACAAGTATTAATAAATAATTTATCATAGTAATTTGTTCTTTTATGAATGAAAAACTTACAGAAAAATCATTTCTTAAAACAACATTTAGAATCCAGCCAAGAAAGAAAAAAAGAAGTGATGTTGAAAAAATACTTATAAGAAAGTTTATTAAAATAGTTGATTTTGAATGGCTTACAAAAACTACATTAACCCAGTTATCTATTACATGGATGATAAATAATGCGACACTTCCAAGGATACTCGCCGAAATTCCTGAATTAAGATAATAATTAACATTATTATAATCTTCTGCAAAAAGTAATGCAATCATAAACGTATAAGCAAACGAAAAGAATACTATAAAAAATAATATTGTTGCATATTTTTTTGCGAATGCAATCCAATTGATTTTTAGCTTCATTAGCTTGTTCTATAATTGTTCACGACAAGAGTCCTTATAAAATCAAATTATTTCTAAATATAGCTAATTTTCCATGCATAGTTTTCAGCTCTGCAGCATGGTTTGAATAAATAAATTCTCATTGGTGTTTAAAAGTGCCAAACTGTTGTTGTTTTGCTTGAGAGCGGTGTTAGTTTTAATTGGAATTTGTATTTATTCATTATTTTCCTTTGCTTTTTGATAATTGACAATTTTCTTAATCTGCAAGTACGCCTATGAATACTGTGAGTTTAATCAATTTAAAATATCGTTATTAATATTTTGGATTTTAATGTAAAGTTTTTAATGTTTTAAATTTTTAGATTATCCTAATTAAGATTAATAATCACTTCCTCACCAAGTGCTTTTGTAAACAGTTTGCCATTTTCTCTGACTGTAAAATCGTGCTCATTTATTTCAATATCAAAAGAGTGCCCCCTTGCTTTCACTCCAGTTAAGGAGAGTCCGTTCATCATGGTATGGTTTATAGGTTTAATTTTAATTCGGTTCAACTCAAAGCTTACACCAAAAAGCCCGTTGATTACTGCCTGACAGGTCAAGGCGCCTGAATTCATATTGGATCGTCCATTTTCTCGATACCCTTTGTTGTTTGCCCTCATTGCTTGAGGAAGATAAGGAAACTCACCCCACCAAAGGATTCGTTCTAATAAATCTACCCCTTTATCGGCGTAACCAGCCTGACATAAATCGGTGACTAATTCTAATGGAGCACCAGTGTAAGCTCCAGGGCCACCCCAATCTACGTCATTTGGGTCATATCCGGGATCGGTAATTGCCAGACTATAAATGCCCCATTCAGTTAAGAACTCGCCTTCATTTAAATGCGTTAATATCCCTTGCTCGTGCTCCCTTGTCAACAATCCTGTCCGAATTATGTCAAAGATTTGGATGGAATAAGCAATCCGTGGCTTACCGTTCTCATCCAAGGTGTTGAGCCATAACTTTTCAGGATTCCAAAGTTTTTGAATAAATTTTGCTTTTAGAACCTCGCCCCTTTTTATTAAGTCGTGTGGAGTTTTCTCGCCTTTAAGCGCATAAATTTCAGTGAGATATTGATAGGTCAATACTCTTTCGCCGTTAGGGCTTGGAGTAACATGAGTATAATTATCGGTCCTTTTAAGTTCTAACAGATTTTCATTACCACCATAATCGGTAAGGTCGGCTTCTTCATCCATATTCTCGAAACCTAAACAATCTTCATAAAGGCATCTAAGAGCAGTCTTCCCCTCAATAATCTCATCAAGTATACTTGTATCACCTGTGATTGACAAATAGTTATACATCAACCTGGCCATGTTATAATAGTTGTAGGAATACCTGGGGCCCTGGGCTTTGCCATAAATAGGGTCATAGGCATAACATTCATCTATATTCACCTTGAAAAACTGGAGAATTTGTTTCCGCATCACTTCAGGATCGAGAATTGCAGTGACAAATGAGGTAAATGAAAAGTCCCAAAGATAGGAGTTTGCTGCACCTCCATCAATACCGCATGCGGCATAATAGGGATTAAACAGGAATTCTGGAACCTCAAAACGAGTCGAAAAAAAAGACATCAATCCCTTTCTATAGAAAGCTTGGAGTTCGGGAGATCCTCCCATCAATTTCGGCAAACGTCCGCCAATTGAATCGATTAATGTCGCCCAATAGCCGCGGGTTTCTTCAATTAACTTTTCCTGTTTTGTTGCATATTTTTGAGCATCAGATATTTTCAAATTATCCTTAGCATCAATTAATATAAGCAGTGGGAGCGTTCTAGTTTCTCCTGACTGGAGCTTAACATCACCAGAAATCAAGTTATTTTCCACCTTTACTTTAGCACCAAAAAGAGAGGCGGTCAGCCGGGTTTCCAGCTTAACCATTGAAAGAGAGTTCCCTTCCGTTTCAATAGTGGTTGGTGCTTCAAGGGGTATGGTCAACAAAGATCTAGTGTCTGCTCCAAACTCCCAGTTTAAGGACTT
>JAHEAQ010000133.1 GCA_024642705.1 Bacteroidota bacterium
ATGAATTATTGACTCCTAATAAAAAGTCATTTACAAAATGTTATAAGTTTTAGTGTAAAAATTAATTTAAATAATTGTGTGTCGTCCTAAAATAAGTTTACAATTAAAAACCTTTACCATTTTTTTTTCATTAAAACTATAGGTATTCCTTATTATATATTTAAAATAAAATTATATTTTTGGGAAAATAATCTAATCTATAATATAATTTTCATTTGAATAATAACATTAAGATTTGCCTGACGATGTCATTGCTATTTCTGTCTATTGCTTATATCAGTGGACAGAGTATAAGTATTTCCGGGACTGTTACTGATGCAGAAAATAGCGAAGGATTGATTGGAGTAACCATTTATCCTAAAGGGAACTTGAGTAATGGCACTGCGACAGATTTCGATGGCAGCTATCAATTGAATTGTAATATTGGGGATACCTTGTTGTATGATTTTCTGGGATATAATCCTGAAGAACGAATTGTTCGAGGTCGATCCAATATTGATGTGGTAATGTCGGCTCAATCATTAGAACTAGAAGAAGTTGTGATTACCGCTTTAGGTATGAAAAGAGAAAAAAAGTCACTTGGCTATGCTACTCAAGAAGTGGATGGTGAATCTATAAGCGAGTCTAGAGAACTGGACATGGTTAATTCTCTTTCTGGAAAAGTAGCAGGAGTTAATATTACCCAAGGAGGAGGAGGATTAGGAGGAGGAGGTGCTAGAATTGTTATAAGAGGAGAGACATCTCTTGCTGGAAACAATGGGCCACTTTTTGTGATTGACGGAGTTCCAGGTGGTTCTAACGATGTTGCTTCCGATGATGTCGCATCCATATCAGTTCTTAAAGGTCCTGCAGCAGCGGCACTTTATGGATCAAGAGCTGCAGCAGGTGTTATTTTAATTACTACAAAATCAGGAGCTGGATCTAAAGATAGAATTGGAGCAGAAGTCAATATGAGTTTTTCTACTCAAGCACCATTTATTTTGCCAAAATATCAAAATGAATTTGGGCAAGGTTCAGGAGGTGTATATAGGTATTTTGATGGTAACAACGGAACTTGGCCGGATGGATCTATTTCAAACGATGACTCAAATATCAATTGGGGCCCAAAATTCGATGGAGAACTGAGACCTCAATTCAACGGAAATCTGCCTTGGAATTCTTACGCGAACAATGTGAGGGATTTCTATGAAAGAGGAATGATTTTTAATAATAATGCCGCCGTATATGGTTCAAGTAAAGCGGGAGATTTTAGGTTGTCCTATACGAATATTGCACAAAAAGGAATCATCCCGAATACAGGTTTAAGAACAGATCGAATTGATTTTGGTGCCACGTTAAATTTAACAGAAAAGATTAATATTCAAGCTAATATAAAGTATATAGAATCTGCGAGTGAAAACAATCAGAATAGTGACCCTAGGTTAATACCTAGAAACATTGATATAAGCGCGTTAGAAAATTATTGGGTACCAGGCTTAGAAGGTCTTCAGCAATTACAATATAGCACAAGTGTTAATAATCCTTATTTTTTGTTGTTTGAAAATAAAAGAAGCTTTGACAACCTTAGATTATTAGGAAACATAACTGCAAATTATAAAATTACTGACAGACTTTCCTTGATGGGAAGAGTTGGCCAAAATAGAAGTTATGTAGAAAATCGGGCACAAAATGCATTTAGTACAGTTGGGTCAAATAATAAGTTCGGTGCTTTTTATACAGACCAAGGAAAAAGCAGAGAGCTAAATGCTGATTTTCTGTTTCGATACCAGCAGGATTTTGGAAGCAATTTAAATGGAATTTTTTCATTCGGAGGAAATCATTTAAGCATTGATGGATCATCTTTGAATGGAAGAGTGAATCAATTATTATTACCTGACATTTACAATTTGGGCAATAGGAGGGTTTATCCATTGGTAGGAAATGATTCTTATAAAAAGCAGTTAAATTCTCTTTATGGATTTGCAAACTTTGGATTTAAAAATTTCTTGTATTTAGATGTTACCGCTAGAAACGATTGGTCAAGTGCACTCCCAAATGACAATAATTCCTATTTCTATCCTTCTTTTACCTTAAGTGGGTTGGTACACGAAGTAGTTAAGTTGCCTTCAGTAATTAGTTTTTGGAAAATGAGAGGAGGGGTTGCACGAGTAGGCAATGACACCGGGCCGTATGCTTTGCAAGATCAATATTATTGGGGTCAGGGTGAAAATGGAGTAGCCACAATTATACAAAGTAGTACAAAAGCAAATCCAAATCTCAAACCCGAAATAACAAGTGCTTGGGAAGTGGGGACAGATATACGTTTTTTCAAGAATAGGTTGCAAATTGACGCAACTTATTATAATTCATTGACTTCTAATCAAATTCTTAGAGTTGAAGTTTCACCGACTACTGGATATGATTATATTCTAAAGAATGCGGGAAAAATTAGAAGCAGTGGTGTAGAATTGATGATCAATGGGGAAATCATTGAGAATAAAAACTTCAATTGGAATGCAACTATTAACTGGTCTCGAGATCGCTCTATTGTTGAAGAATATGACCCTGAGAGTCCTGATGCCTTTCTATCTCGAGGAGTTACAAATTTCTTATTTGCAGAAGATAGACTAGGAGAACGCAGAGGCGCACTTTATGGTAAAAGTTTTCAAAAAGCTCCAAATGGGAAATTGCTTTTCACCAAATCTGGAGATACCCAAAGAGGAGAAAAAGAATTTTTGGGAAATTATAATCCAGATTGGATGGGGTCCCTGTACAACAGTTTTCAATATAAGAATATTGGGCTTTCATTTTTGGTGGATGTTCGCTATGGTGGAGTGTTTTACTCTAGTACCAATTACAATTTGAATATACGGGGGCTTTCTGACCTGACTTTGCTTGGAGGACTTGATCCAAATGGGAATATGGTTTCAAGGGATTATATTGTCCCTGATGGTATGTACCTTGATAATGACGGCACTTACAAAGATTTAACTGCTGAAGTTCTCCGGTCTTCAGGATTGAGCTCTGGAGGACTAACTGGTCAACAATATTGGGAGAATATTATGGATGCTGAAATTCCTGAAGCTGTGATTTATAATGCAAGTTATGTCAAATTCAGAGAATTTAATATTTCATATGCATTTCCGCAGTCATGGGTGAGCAAAGCAAAATTGACAAATGCAAATTTTGGAATTGTAGTTCGAAATCTTGCGGTTTTTACAAAAGTGCCGAATGTGGATGCAGAAACTTATAGCGGTTCAAATGAAGCTGGAGCAGTTCCTGGCTTGGATAGAGGAGGAACGCCTTCCGTTAGAAATATTGCTTTCAATCTTAATTTGAAATTCTAATGATTAAAAAATTATCAATTATAGTGTTTGTTCTCATTTTAGCCTCATGTGCTACATGGGACGAGGATATCAATATAAATCCCAATGTTCCTAATGGACTTTTAGATTCTGAAAATGACAATGATATTGATCCTTCAGTTTTCTTGGTCCCAATGCTTTGGTCTACAGTTAGTGGATTTGATTATTTAGCATGGAATGTGATGCCTGCAGTTTGTGAATATCATGGCAAAACAAAAAGCTTAAGTCAAGGAAATAGGCACAAATCTTGGCATGCATTTGACGATTCTGGATTCTGGGTTAACATGTACAGCGCTGTACGAGTAATAAAGAACTTGAGAAATGCCTCAATTAAGGCACAAGATACGAGGTATGAAGCAATTGCAAATATTTGGGAATCCTATACTTTTTCGATGATTACAAATCTTTATGGAGATGTTCCTTATTTTGATCCAATTTCAGAGGATCCTCCTTTGCTAAGTAAGTACGATGCGCAATCCGAAATTTATCCTGCTTTATTAGAAAAATTGAAAACTTCTAACTTAATACTGGAAAGAAGTGATGCCCCAATAAATCAAGGTAGTGATCTTTTATTTGGAGGAAATATTTTGCAATGGAAAAAATTTGCAAATATGCTGAGGATAAGATTAGCAATGTATATGGCTGATACTGCACCAGATCAAGCAAGAGTTATTTTGAACGAAATTTTGAAGGATACAGAGACATACCCTATCATGGAGTCCAATTTTGATAATGCCACTTTCAAAAATGATGCGGTGGAACGACCCTCTGTACTATATAACTTAAGTAAAGCAAAAATAGAAGAAGCTCCTTTTAGCAATGTTTTTATTGAGAGATTGATTACATTGAGAGATCCACGACTTCCTGTATTAGCAAAACCGGTACGAAAAGTACATACTGATCCTAGCAAGCATGTGCTTCCAAGTAATCCAGGTCCTGTAAAATATGCTGGACATATTTATGGAATTACAACGGATAATGCCCATGCGTCACAATGGAATGGTGGCTTTCCTTATGCCTCAGCTTTGGGAGATTTTTTTAGAAAGGAAGATGTAACAGGTCAACCATTGATTGAATCAGCTTCTACGCCTACCTTAATTGCTTTGTATTCAGAGCAGGAATTTTTTATTGCAGAAGCGATAGAAAGAGGTTTTATTGTTGGGAATGCAAAGTCTCATTATGATAATGCTATCAATGCATCTTTTGAATTTTATGGGACTTCTTTTTCAAGCGACGGCTACAAAGGAGCTTATGGAACTGAAGGGGTTTCTGATCTTTCAGCTTATTTATCTCAAGCCGATGTAGATTATAATGGGGGAAGAGATAAATTGACCTTAATTGCTGAGCAAAAATGGCTAGCTTCTTTTTTCTTAGGTCTTGAACCCTATTTTGATCATAGAAGAACAATGTTACCTGAGCTTCGAGTATCTTCAGGAGCTGAAAATTTTGGTCCAAATGGCAGTGGAAGCAAATTTCCAAGTAGAGCAGCATATTCCGATTCAGAAATTGCTAATAATCCTGGAAATGTGAAATTAGCGCGCGCTCAAGGATTTGACATCCCGATTATAACTGATGAAAGCCGTAACGAGGCAAAAATGTGGATTATTAGAAATAATGATTTACAAATGCCGATATTTCAAGAACCAATTTATAGCAGCGATTATCCTATAATTGAATCAATAACTGGATCTGGGGTTAATTTTAAAGCATGGTATGACAATCATTGGAAATCAATGTTTTGGTTTAATTAGAAAAAAATGATACTTAAATACAGAATATTACATTTATTAATTTTGGCGATGGGCCTCACTTTGTATTCATGTTTTGACTTTGTTGAAAATGGAATTGAAATCGACTATGAAGATTCGAATGCTAGTTTATCAGTTGTACCATTAGGAGCCTCAAAAGGAGCTATTAATGAAACTGTTAGTTTTTCCATTGAAGTAAATTCAGATTATAATATTAAGTCTTGCATTATTGCTACAACAAATCCTGGCAAAAACGGAACTGGGTTTAATGTTTCAGATTTCAACTTTGATGATCCCTTTTCAGATCATAATTTTGGGACTATTAAGCCAGGAATAAAATCTTTTAAAGTAAGGTATGATTATATAATACCTGAGGCAATCAATAAATCTAGAATTACAGTTACCATTATCGATGAGTCAGGAAGAGTTAGGAAAGATCAAACTTTAAATGTTGTTCCCGCTATTTCTAGGACAGAGGGCATTGAACTTTATGCAAAAAATACAACTTTTCACGATGCCTTATCCTCTTCAGAAGGTGTTGTTTATGAAAATATCAAGTCTAATTATTCTAATTTTACACAAGAAAATGTAGCAATTCAAAAGAAAATTGATATTGTTTTTTATTATAATCCTGTGAATAAAAAAACTTCCATTGTTTCTACTTCTTCAGGAAGATTAGATTATGAATTATCTTTGGAAAATAAAATGGTATTTAAAAAAATTCAAATTCCATCCTCGCTCAATTTTGAAAATTTAAATGCCTCGAATTTAGCTGAAATCGCTGAAGCAGAGGAATTAGGGTCCACAGGAAGGTTAGAATTGGACGGAATAATTGTGGGAGACATAATTGGTTTTATTGCGGATGTAAATGCACTTAATTCATTGAAAGCAGGTATTTTGAGGGTTGATGGTCTTCATCCTGCCACCGTGGCAAGATATGAAGGATTGTCATATGTTATGAAGTGCTCAATAATAGTACAAAAATGATAAGCATGACAAAGAAAATATTATTAATTGCTGGAATCATTTGCCTTGGATTTTTTTACAACAATGCTCAATCTGATTATAAATTAGCGGAACAAGACTCGCTTGCGCTTGTCGCCTTTTATTGGGCAACTGATGGACCCAATTGGATTTCTAATCAAGAAGGGTTTGGATTTGATAATTTAACTTCTGAATGGCAAGTAACTTATAACGGCAAGTTTAATAATTGGTTTGACGGACCTGTCAAAGATTGGTTTGGAGTTAAAGTAGAAAAAAGGCCTAAAGGGAGTACTATGGATTCAATCTATAGGGTGACATGGTTATGGCCAGTAATTGGTAGAAGAACAGATGGGCAGAATAGGTTGAAAGGATATATTCCTTCAGAAGTAGGTTTATTGACGGCTTTGGAACAATTCCGAGTTAATGGAAATGATGGATTTACATTTGAGTTGATCCCTGATGAAATTTACCAAAAAACATTGAAGCATTTTGATACAGAATCTGCATGGTTCGGAGGAGGACTTTCTGATGCTTTAAGAAATTGTACTGGAATTCGAAAATTAAATATTCGGTATAATAATTATGACTTCATGCCAAATCTTGACTTTTTGGATGAAAATGCCATTAGAAATCTGGACGGAACGCAATGGTTTTATAACTCTCGTTTTTCCTATTTTTATATGGAAAGAATTGTTGATTATTTTTACTCTATTTCTCCTAATCCTATGGAATTTGGATTCGAGGCTAGAGATATGTTTGATGTGGGCGATGATATGGAAATCGTTGCTCCATTAGGGTCCTCTATTGAAATGGTTTGCAATGATGCGGGATTAAAAGAAGAATTTATTACTTACCAGTGGTTTAAAGATGGGCTTAGTAAATTTGGTAAAAAAGATAAGAAATATGCAATTCCAAGTGTCAAATCATCTGACTATGGACATTACAATACAAGAATTACCAATGAATATGTAAAATCATACGATGCAAACGGGAATTACGGGGAGGTATTTACCAAAGGAATAAATTTAGTTGAAGAAGCAAGAGCACCAATTATTTATAAATCTACTGTTGCAAATAATGGTCAATACATTGATTTGTACTTTGATAAGAATATGCTCGGTGCATCTGGGTTTCAAGATTTGCAAGTTTTTGTAGATGGAGTACATAATGAAATCATTAGTGCTAAAGTAAGAGGCAGAATAAACAGAGAAGTTCGAATTTTTCTTGATACCCCAATTTTTGTAGGACAATTTGTAACCTTATCGTATGATAAAAAAGTAATTCAAGACGCTAATGGCGGTAAACTGGGAAATTTAGAAGACCTTGTAGTAGAAAATCGAACAAGAAATTCGCCAGTGATTAAAAGTGCCAGAACAACACTTGATGGAAGCGGAATTATAGTATCTTTTGATTATTTTATTGATCAAGCATCATTATCTTCTTCTTCATTTAAAGTGAATGGAGCAAATTCTTATGAAATTGTAAGTAAAACATTGAATCCTGGTAATATAAATCCAACTATTTCAAAAACGATTTTATTGACTTTGGATAATTCTATTTCTGACAATACTGAAGTTATAGCTGTTGAATATTTAGATGGTAGTCTTCATGGGCTATATGGGGGAAGTGTATTACCTTTTGGACCATTTCCAGTTGAAAATAATGTAACTGCAGACAGGACCGCGGTTCTAATCCAATTTGAAGACGGTAGCAACGAAATAGAAAATGTGATCATTCAAGGTTCATGGAAAGTAGCGCCAATTCAACTGTATAATGATGGAACGAATGGTGATGTTACATCAGATGATAATACATGGACTAATCTAGTATCGCTTGCAAATGATGATTATCAATGGGATGTTTTCTCCAGGAGTTCTATCATAGTAACAGATACTATTGCATCCTTTGATTCCACAGGAAACTTAGTTTTGACTTTAATTAACAAGACAGAAAATATAGATTCACAATTGAATGAAAATTATATTTTAAATTTTAATATTAGGGATAAAATAACTTCGGGAGATACCATCTTTGGTATATTTAATCGCGATGTGACTTTTAATGTAAAAGTAGAGGAGGCGGATCAAGACTTATATTTGATGGGAATTGGTGGCGATTGGAATGATGGATTATTGATGGAATCTTTAGGGGGAAATATTTATTCCTATACAGTGCCTAAATATACTGCTGGAGATTTTATTGTATATAATTATAGAAAAGGTGAAAGTTGGGAAAATCAAACGCCTGAAACAAGAGAATACACAGTTAAAAATGCTCAAAATATAATCAATGATGATTTTGGAGTATTTACTGAGTTGACAGAACATGGAAATAGTAAAATAAAAGTTTATCCTAATCCAAGTTTAGATGGTAAAATCAATTTGGAAGGATTTGAAAAATTTAATAATGTAAAAATATTTGATAGCACTGGAAAGCTAATTGCCAGCATTAAAGGAAACCTTAAAAATTTAATTCAAGTTGATTTATCAAAAGAACCTAAAGGTTTATACTTCCTTACTGCTTCTATAGAGGGTAGTTCAGAAATAATCTCTTTTAAATTATTAATGCAATGAAGTGTTTAATGCGCTTCCATAAATTTGAAAAAATAAATTAGTATATGAATATGAAAACAATTTACAATTTAATGGTTTACACGGTGCTCTTGTGCTGTGCTTCGGTTAATTACACCTCAGCGCAATCGATTGAAACCGATTCGTTGGCGTTGGTTGACCTTTATAATGAATGTGGAGGAAGTGGATGGACAGGATTTGATAATTGGTTGAATGGGCCTTTGAATACTTGGGAAGAAGTAACAGTTGACAGTGCAACTCAAAGAGTCACTCATGTTGAATTTAGTGGAATGACACTTATAGGCACATTACCTGCAAGTATTGGAAACTTGGACAAAATGAGTGGAAAAATCCAATTGAATAACCAAGAAGGTTTGATAGGAGAATTACCGGCTTCAGTTTGGAATTGGGTTGGGGTAGATAGATTCCAACTTAAATTTACAGGTGTAACGTCTATAGATTACACAGGCATGGAAAATATGGTTAATCTTACCGAGTTTAATTGTGAGAACACACCACTTTCAGGCATGGTTCCAGGAATATTATTCACACTTCCTGCAATGGAAAAATTATACTTGCATGACAGTGAATTTGATGCATTACCTGCAGAATTCACTTCAGTTTCTGGATTAGATAGACTTTACCTCAATGGAAATAATATTACAGACTTACCAGATATGTCTGGTATCGTATGGAAAGCAGGAG
>JAHEAQ010000134.1 GCA_024642705.1 Bacteroidota bacterium
TGTAATTAATTCATATTCACCGTCATTATCGACATCAGCAATGGCAATTACACCTTCGCTTCCCGCTGTTCCTTTTATTGGAAATCCAGGCAATTTATTTCCTTTGTGATCGTATCCAAGAAGAATATCACCTTGTTCTATTTCAGAGAAAAAAGGCCTGCCAAAAAATATTTCATTGTCACCATCATTATCGATATCTGCAACAGCTGGAGTGGCAAAAGTCCATATGTCATCATAATGAGGCCATGTCCCATAATAGTTTCCTTCATCATTCAGCACATAAGTTCCAGGACGTAGATTATGGCGAGCCCCAATTATTTTCTGCTTTTCATCAAGATCAAGAGTAGCCAAAAGAGGCGATTGATAGGAAAACTTTGCCCCTTCTTCTTCGAAAGGAAAACCAGGAAAGATTTGACCTTGTGCATTGAAAACATACAAAGCGGTGGTGCTTGCCGTGATCAATTCATTAATTCCATCCTTGTTAATATCACCAACAGACGGTGTGAAAGCTGGTGTTCCTTCTATTGTAACTGGCCAATTTACATTGAAAGATTCTGCATTCATATTCAATGCATGAACTCTTCCTTTCGAAGCACTTATTCGTTCGCTTGCAATAATTTCCAAAGTTCCATTTGCGTCTAAATCAGCAAGGGTTACTCCATTTAGGAAAAAATGGTTTTCGATGTTTAAAGGCCATCCATTATGCAAATTTCCTAAATGGTCAAATAGATAGACGTTTCCATTGGTTGGAACGGCATAGGTTTGTAAAGCTATTTCTAAATCGCCATCTCCATCCACATCTGCAAGTGCAGGAGGAAAATTTGATGTTCCTTGAAGTGGGTATGACCAAAAAATAGTACCATCAGATTTTAATACAATTAAAGTTTCATTGAGGCAAACTATAATTTCATTTTTTTGATCACCATCTAAATCTGCAATAGTTACATTTCTGAAATTTTTGAAATTTGGATGCGCCAAAGAAATAAAAGGAAAATTATCAATTTGCTGGAAATTTGATCTTTGTTTTGTTTCAAGTTGACCGGGAAGATTATATTCAGTGCTTATTAATGTTCCATCATCATTGAGTTCAGCAATCATCATTTTCTTTTGCGCTTGATTTTGAGAAATTATTATCGCAAATGTCAATAAAAAGGTAATGCCTATTTTTTTCATAAAGTATATCAAATTTATGTGATTGGGTGATTTATACAATGAGATTGCCTCTTTGACTTCAAATATATTAATTTTATTTAAGGCAAATTGATAATTAATAATGCTTTAGACATTAGGATTGGTAGGGCATCTGAATCTTTTTTTAATAAATATTTGGATTATAAATATATTCATCGTAATATTGCAATATATAAATAGATGCATGGGACTTACAAAATCGGAAATATTTACAGATACGCAGAATCAGATAGCTTCATTGGCGAAAGTGATTGGTCACCCCGCAAGAGTAGCTATAATCCAGCATTTGTTAAAATTAAATTCATGCATCTGCGGAGATTTGGTGGATGAAATTGGATTGGCGCAACCAACCATTTCGCAACATTTGAAAGAATTAAAAAACATCGGTTTGATTGAAGGAAATATCGAAGGTACAAGTGTATGCTATTGCATCAATCCAAATAAATTCGATGAAGTAAAAAAGATGTTTATTGAATTTTTTGGTCAAAAATCATGCATCAAGGATGGTTGTTGTTAATTAGAAATTGGTTTAGATTTTTTTTAAATACTTTTATCGCAATATTACAATTAAATAAAAAAATAAATAGAAATGAAATTATCTCAAGTAAAAAATCATTTAAAATCATTGGAAACTATTGCATTTGAATTGCCTGACGGTTCTTTAGTTCCCAATCATTTCCACGTAACTGAAGTAGGCAAAATAACCAAACATTTTATTGATTGCGGAGGAACAGTAAGACATGAAGAGGTTGTCAATTTCCAATTATGGAATGCAAATGACTATGATCATAGATTACATCCAGAAAAATTAGTTAAAATAATTGAATTGTCAGAAAAAGTGTTGGGATTACAAGACTTGGAAATTGAAGTTGAATACCAAGGTGAAACCATTGGCAAATATGGTTTGGATTATGATGGAGGTAATTTTTTACTTACTACTAAGGCAACAGACTGTCTTGCAAGAGAAAATTGCGGCGTACCAACAGAAAAGTTAAAATATAGTCTTTCTTCAATGACTGCAAATTCCTGTGCTCCGGGCTCAGGCTGTTGTTAGAATGGAAATTATTGAAATCAATAGTGAAATATATCCAGAGATTGCCAAAATATATGAAGAAGGAATCGCAACTGGAATTGCCACTTTTGAAATTAAAGCAAAATCATGGCAAATGTGGGATGAATCGCATTTGCCATTTGGAAGACTTGCTATCATTGAAAATGACAAGATTCTTGCTTGGGCAGCTTTATCCCCAGTTTCCAGCAGATGTGTTTATGCTGGAGTAGCAGAAGTCAGCATTTATGTTGCTCTGAAAGCAAGAGGAAAAGGGATGGGCTATCATTTATTAGAAAAGCTTGTCGAAATTAGTGAGGAAAATAAAATATGGACATTGCAATCTGGAATTTTCATAGAGAACATTCCTAGCATTAGTTTGCACAAAAAATGTGGTTTTAGGATTATTGGATATAAGGAAAAGATTGGCCAACTTAACGGTATTTGGAAAGATAATTTATTGTTGGAAAGAAGAAGTAAGACTGTCGGAATTTAAAATAGCATAATTTATGGAAAAGGAATTTTATCAAATGCTACAATATCATTTGCTTTTAAATAATATTATTTATTATCGCGCAAAGCTGATTTGAAAGTCTTTTTTTAAAATTTTGACTATCTGCTCCCTTTATTTTTCGCCTAACATTTTTATCATTTCACTAACGTCTGAATCACTGGTTATAATTTCACCAATTTTTTCAGCTTCTGTCGCAGATTTACATCTCATAATACCGAGCGATCTTGTACCTAAATGATTTTCTTTAGAAAAAGAAATAATTACGCCTGAAGAAGTTTCAAAATCTTTAATAGTAGAAACTGCCTCTAAGAAAGATTCTCGGGTCAGATTTTTTCCAGCCCTCTTTAATCCTTCGACAAGAGGTTCAAGCCATATAAAACCAGAAGCTGAAAAAGTACCCCATCTTTCTTCGGGATAATATTTAGCAAAGGCAGTCTTATATTTAGATATGTTTGGGCTATCTTCATCAGTAGGCAAAACGGTGCCAGGATAATTAAAATAAACACCTTCCCATCCACCTTTGGTAATATTATGCATTAATGCCATATCACTGAGTACGACAGATGCAAGCCATGCAGGCTTGAAATCGATGACTGCAGAACTTCCCAAAATAATTGCTGCCTGACGTGGAAGTACCCAAAGTAAAACAGCTTCTGCTCCTGATTCTTTTAATTTTGCCACATGAGAACTAAGATCTGTATCACTGATTTCAACTGGAAGTGCACCTACAAAATCCAAATTGTTTTGCTGCAACATTTGTTTAGCTCCAATCAGACCACTTTTCCCAAAATCATCATTTTGGTAAATTATAGCAACTTTTGTTAATTTTAAATCTTGGGTAGCATATTTCGCCATAATCTGGCCTTCGTCAAAATATAATGGAAAACTTGTAAAAATATTTTCCTTGGGTGGATAAGTCCAATGTGTCACGCCAGTCATAGGCGAAATCCAAGGAACTTTATTTTCTTCTAAAAAATTCATGACTGACATGCAAGGTGCAGTACCTATTCCACCTGCCACTGCAAAAATTTCATCTTTTTGGACCAATTCTCTGACTGCAGGAACTGTTTTGGAAGGGTCGTATGCGTCATCTTTATATACAAACTTGATGTTTCGACCATTAATCCCACCATCATCGTTGATCATTTTGAAGTAGGCATCGGTTCCTTTAATTATGGTTCCCCAAAGTGCTGCAGGACCTGTTAATGGTCCCCAAACGCCAAGCACTATTTCTGTATCGCTAACTCCAGTCGTATCCCCCGTTGAAGATTCTGAGGATGAATTATCACAAGAATTGCAAAAAAGTATAACGAAAATTATAAAAGTGATTTTGTGCCACATAAGATGATAATTATTTATTCTAAATATACATTTTTTTGATGAGATCCTGATATTGGCTATTAATAAAACTACGTTTGACTTTCATAGTCGGAGTAACTTCACCATCTTCGATGTATAATCTTTTGTCCAAAATTGTAAACTTTCTAATGTTTTCAACCCTCGAAACCACTTTATTTAAATCAGAAACATATTTTTCGATTAGAGTTCTAATTTCTGGGTGGTTTGTTAAATCTGAATAAGTTGAATATTGAATTTTTTTATCACTAGCAAACTTGAAAATGTTTTCTTCATCAAGAATAATAATAGCAGTTAAATATTTACGCATATCCCCAATCACGATTGCATCATTAATGTAAACGCTTGATTTTAAAATGTTTTCTATTTTTTGTGGTGCTATATTTTTTCCACCTGCGGTAATAATTAAGTCTTTTTTCCTATCGACTATTTGTAAATAGCCATCCTCATCCAAAATACCTACATCTCCTGTGCACATCCATCCATCCCTAAATAATTCAGATGTAGCCACTTGATTTTTATAATACCCTTTAATAACACCTGGATGTTTGACAAGAATTTCTCCATCTTCCGCTAATTTTATTTCTGCCCCTTCCATTAGTTTCCCCACTGTCCCCAATTTGAAATCTTTCAATGTAGATACGCTGATTATAGCAGAAGTTTCTGTCATACCATAACCTTCTATTAGAGGAATTCCTAACATATGATAGAATTTTAAAACTTCCCTTGAAATAGGGGCGGCTCCGCTTAATGCCACACTCATCCTATTCATGCCCATCATATATTTTAAAGGATATAAAATAGTCCAATATGCAATAAATCTTTTGGCTCTTAGCATTAAACTTATCGGTTCATTCGCCAACTTTTTCGTCGTAAAATTATAACCAGAGTTTACAGCTTTTTTAAATAAAAATTGATTCAGTCTTGGAGCTTCCTGCATTTTTAAAATCATGCTTGATTGAAATTTTTCCCAAACTCTTGGGACTCCATATCCTACAGTCGGCCTTATTTCTCGAATGTTTTGGGCAATGGTATCCGTACTTTCTGCAAAACAAATAACGTATCCTAAAGTTATAGGTAAGTATACGCTGAATAGTCTTTCAAATATATGGCACAATGGCAGAAAAGACATAGTTTGATCGTTTTCAGATATCAAATCTTCTCCGTTTATTTTTAGATTTTCAGTAACCCAGAAAATATTTTTTGCAGATAGCATGGCCGCTTTCGGTTTTCCTGTTGTTCCAGAAGTGTACACCAGAAGTGCGGTATCATCTGGAGACACTTTTCCAAGTCGGTCAATATGCAGGTTTGGATTTTCATTAAAACTTAATTGTCCATCCTTGATCACATTTTCATAGAGCAGCAATTGAGGGTCCGAAATTTTCTCTAATCCTTTTTTCTCCCAATAAATTACATATTTCAAATTTGGTAAATCGCCTTTTATCTGCAGCCATTTATCAATTTGTTCTTCATTTTCCGCAAAGAGAATCTTACATTCAGAATGTTCCATGATGTAATGTAATTGCTGCCAGGAATTTGTGGTATATATTCCAACAGTTTTTGCTCCGGCCATCTGAATTCCCATATCCATATACAACCATTCAGGACAATTTTCACCAATAATGCCCACGAAATCTCCAGATTCCACACCTAGATTGATTAATGAATGAGCTAAAAATGAAGATTGATGATAGTATTCAGACCACGTTATCTCTTGCCATAGACCAAATTTTTTGTGACGCATAGCAATTTTATCTTTCCTTGACTTTGCCGTCAACATAAAGGTCGTAGGAATGCTTTTTATATCTCCAATTTTTATCTCCAAGTTCTTTTGCTTTTGTACCTTTTGTATCCTTTTAATGATTCGATTTCTTTCACTCCAAAATAAATTTCTTTGACATCTTCATTATTTGCCAATTCTTCAGAGGTTCCGTTTAATACAAATTTCCCATTTTCCATGATGTAAACATTGTGAGCAACTTGAAAAGCCATGTTTGCATTTTGTTCCACCAATAAAATGGTAATACCTTTCTTGTTAATAGTTTCAATTATCTTAAATATTTCTTTAACCAGCAAGGGAGAAAGTCCTAAAGATGGCTCATCCATTAATATCAGCTTAGGATTGCTCATTAAAGCTCTTGCAATAGCTAACATTTGTTGTTCTCCCCCTGAAAGTGTCCCTGCAAATTGATTCATTCTGTCTTTCAAAACAGGGAAATGATCATACATTTTCTGAATATCTTTTTCTATTACTTTTTTGTTTTTTCGAAGATATGCTCCTACTAGAAGATTTTCCTTTACAGTTAACTCTTCAAAGACTTCTCGTCCTTCAGGAACATAAGCAATTCCAAGAGAAATAAGATTTTCAGTATTTTTTAAATGAATTGGTTTGTTGTTAAATAAAATGGTGCCTTTTTCAGGTTGATTTTTGATGAGCCCCAATATCGTGTTCAGTGCCGTAGATTTGCCAGCTCCATTGTTTCCTAATATCGCTGTAATCTTGCCTTCTTCTGCAATGAATGAAATTCCATTCAACACCTTGACTTTGTCATAATACGTTTCTATATTTTTTATTTCTAACAATTTTCTTTCTTTTTATCAATGAATAGGTTCACCAAGATATGCATGAATGACTTCTTTGTGATTCAGTACATCATGGACCTTACCTTGAGTTATCATTTTTCCAAAATTTAATGCTAAAACGCGATCTGAAATATCTTTTATTAATTGCATGTTGTGTTCTATCACTATGATACTTATGCCTAATTCATCCCTTATATCTTTGATCCAAAATATCATATCTTGCCTTTCTTCATTGTTTAGCCCTGCAGCTGGTTCATCCAATAGTAATATTTTAGGTTCAAGTGCCAATGCCCTTCCCAATTCTATTAATTTTTGGATTCCATACGGCAAGGAGAAAACGTATCGATCTCTGTAAGCTTTCAATTCAAGGAAATCAATTATTTCTTCTACTTTTCGGCGGTGTTTAATTTCTTCTTGTGCAGCATTCGAATTTTTAAAATTAATACCAAGAATCTGAGCAATTGAAGACTTCATTTTTAGGTGTCTTCCAAGTAATAAATTATCAATGGTGGTCATATAATTGAACAATTCTAAATTTTGGAACGTCCTTGCAATTCCTATTGCTGCAATTTCGTGAGGATTCATTCCCATAATGTTTTGTTCATCCAAATATATTTTACCATTTTCAGCTTTGTAAAGACCATTAATACAATTGAAAATGGTCGATTTCCCAGCTCCATTTGGTCCAATAATTGAAAAAATTTCACCTTTTTCAACTTCGAATGAAAGATTATTTACCGCTTGTATGCCTCCAAAAGATTTATTAATATTTTCAACTTTAAAAAATGACATAAGGATTATACTTTTCTTACATAATGTTTTTCAAATAGACCAGATGGTTTTATGAATAAAACCATCATTATAATTACAAATGCAACAACAGATTTAAATTCTAAAGAAATATAAAAGCCGAATAAATTCTCAATTAAACCAAGTAATAATCCACCTATAACTACACCAGGCAAACTTTTCATTCCTCCTAATACTGCAGCTGCAAATCCTTTGAGTAAAGGATCCCACATCATAGAAGGATCTAAGGTTGAAATAGGTGCTACCAAAATACCAGCAATGGCACCAACTATTGCACTTATTCCAAATGAAATTCCTAAGATTCTATTAGTAGGTATGCCATTAAATTTTGCGGCATTCACATTTTGTTGACTTGCTTTCATTGCAAGTCCCAATTTAGTATGCTGAAGCAATAAATACAGGCCAATCATAATGGCAAATGCAATAATTATGGATGCAATATTATGTTCAGTTAGTACAAAATGATCCGTTCTGAAAATTACTTCTGATTCTGAAAAAGGTAGAGAAAAGGTCCGCTGATCGCTGCCCCATTTCCAACCTGCAAGTCCATAAAGAATCATTTGAAAACCAAGAGTAATGATGATGAATCCAAGTAAATTTGGTTCTTTTGCCCGACGTAAAAAAACAAATTCAAATATAAATCCCAATAAAAAAGCAAAAATTAGTGTTCCAATTAAAGCAATTGAAAAGGGTAAACCATATGAATTTAATAGAACAAAAGTTATATATGTTGAAAACATAGCCATTTCTCCCTGTGCAAAATTTGGGATTTCTGAAGCTTTATAGGTGATGCTCATTGCCAATCCCATCAAGGCATATATGCTTCCAACGACAACAGAATTGATTAATAATTGTACGATCATGTTTTAAAAGTTAAAATGGCCATAGTCCCCAATATCTTTTTAACCTTAGCCACAATCCATTTAGTCCTAATGGCTCAAGCAGTATTACTGCAATCAATATTAATCCAGTAAGTACCCACTTAATATTTGCAATTCCTGATGGATTCATGAAGGAATCCGAAAACCCTTTGATTAAATCTCCCAACAACGGCACTTCTACAATTTTATCTAATTGAAGACTCAAATACGTCATAACGATTGCCCCAAGGATAGACCCAGTAATGCTTCCTAATCCTCCCAAAACAATGGTTGCTAGAAATATTACAGACATCATAAAACTAAAAGAACTCGGCGTTACAAATTGTAAATAAAGAGCCCATAGACACCCAGCAACACCCGCAAAAAAAGCACTTATAGCAAAACTCAGGGTTTTATAATAGGATATATTAATTCCTATAACTGATGCAGCTATATCGCTATCTCTTATTGCTTGAAAAGATCGTCCAATTCTGCTTTTTAAAATATTATGTGCAACAATAATCATGATTACAGTAGTAATCAAAAAAATATAAAACAAAGATTGATCATATTTTAAACCAGTCCAATTTAAATTCAATTTTGAAACTTGCATTCCCATTCTTCCTCCAAAAAAATCGAGTCGCCCAATAATCACCATTACTGCTAAACCAAATCCAAGAGTGACTATTGATAAATATGGACCTTCTAATTTTAAAGAGGGAATCCCAAGCAACGCACCAATAAATGCAGAAATAAAACCAGATATCACAATAGTAATAGCCAATGGAACACCAAGTTGTAAGAGAAAAGCTGCAGCATAGGCACCTATCGCTACAAATCCAGCATGACCCAATGAAATTTGTCCCGTATTTCCAACTAAGATATTCAACCCTAAGGCTACAATGATATTTAATGCCATCA
>JAHEAQ010000007.1:0-6762 GCA_024642705.1 Bacteroidota bacterium
AAAATCAAGATTAAAGAAATAGTAACCTTATATTAAGGGAACAAAAAAGCCTTGTTAGAATGGGATTGGCATAAAAAATTTATAAATATGATCAAGTTATTCAGACGGATACGACAAAAATTGCTGACCGAAAACAAGTTCAGTAAATATCTGATTTATGCCATTGGAGAAATTGTACTTGTAGTTATCGGGATTTTGATTGCGCTTTCCATAAACAATTGGAATGAAACTAGAAAAAGTAGGGGTGTCGAAATTGAATTACTTAAAACCATAAAAACTGATTTGGAAAGGACCTTAATTGATCTCAAAGATGACTATGAGGGTCATCTGATAGGTCAAAAAAATGGCAATAAATTTAAGTTTTTCTTACTAGGTGAGAATATGTCAGAGGATTCTATATTTCTGTACTTTAGGTCATTGGTTCAAGACCGTCATTTTTTCCCAAATTCATCAGGTTATGAATCTTTTAAATCATCTGAAATGAATATCATATCAAATGATACACTTAGATTAATGATTACTGAAATATACGAGCTCACTTTCCCAAGGATAAAAGAATGGGACGAATCGAATCCAAGATGGGATATCAGCATGGTGCTTCTTCCATATTATAAAAAACATTTCATTTTAACAGATCAATTGGTTGAGAATCAATTAAACTATTCTCGATATCCTGAATATAAATTCAAATTAAAATCTATAGAAGAGATTAGAAATGATAATGAATTACAAATTGACCTCCAACAAACATTTCAGATGAGAAGGCGGAAAATTGGTTTGAATGTAAACGGCATTGAAAGAATAGAATTGGTTCTTTCAGACATCAATAATGAACTTATTAAATTAAACTCGGATGATTGACTATTTCTTTATGGGTAAAAATAGTTGAGGAGAGGAAAGAAAAATAGTGATTTTCAACATCTGAACTGATCATAGCGTACAATAGCCAATAAAGTAGCCTAGCAAAACCAATAACTTAACATTCAGCAATCATTTCCCTAACTATTTTTGCTAACCCACCATCCGAAGTTTCTTTGTATTTCGTATTCATATCTTGAGCTGTTTCCCACATTGTTCTGATGACTTCATCAAGACTTATTCTGGCTTTTGCAGGATCACTGCTAAGAGCAATTTGGGATGCAGTAATTGCTTTGATAGCGCCCATTGTATTTCTTTCAATACATGGAATTTGCACCAAACCATTTACAGGATCGCAAGTCAATCCCAAATGATGTTCCATTGCAATTTCTGCCGCCATCAGTATTTGCTTGCATTTTCCACCATTTACAGCTGTAAGTCCAGCCGCTGCCATTGCAGATGAAACACCTATTTCTGCTTGACAACCACCCATTGCTGCTGAAATGGTTGCGCCTTTTTTAAAAAGACTTCCTATTTCACCAGCAATCAACAGGAAATTTTCTATATCTTTTGCCGATTGATTGTTGAAACAATG
Organism: Bacteroidota bacterium; assembly: GCA_024642705.1. GTDB lineage: Bacteria > Bacteroidota > Bacteroidia > Chitinophagales > Saprospiraceae > Portibacter. The sequence goes on from JAHEAQ010000007.1 coordinate 1,454, forward strand.
ATGGTACATTAATACGGAAGGAATTACTCCTGCAGCTCCATTTGTCGGAGCAGTAACCACTCTGCTGAAAGCAGCATTTTCTTCGTTGACTGCCAAAGCAAAACAAGACACCCATTTCAATATTTGGGAAAAACTATATTTTTCATTAATAATTGCTGCTTTCCATTGCTTACGATTTTTGTAATCTTCTCTTTTTATCAATTGTCGATTTAAGATCGGAGCTCTCCTCTCAACTTCTAGACCTCCAGGTAATATTCCAAACTTATGACACCCATTATAAATAGAGTCTTGCATATTTTTCCATAGCTCAGCGATGCGTTCCGTCAATTCTTCCTCAGTTCTCAAAGCTAACTCATTTCTTCTAATCACTTCAATAGCAGACGTTCCTGTTTCTTTAATCCAGTTCTCTAACTCTTTGCTTGTATTTATAGGGTAGGGGATAACATTCACCAAATCCACAGAAAGGTCGTCTCCTTCCTGACAGATGAAACCGCCACCAATAGAATAATATGTCTCTTGATGTATGTCTCCATCTGTATAAAAAGCAGTAAATTTTATTCCATTAGGATGAAATGGTAACATGGTGTTATTGAAAATAATGTGCTCGTGTGCAATGAAATCAATAAATTTTTCATTTTTCAATTTTAATTGACCACTGTATTTAATGTTATCAATGTATTTATTGATTTTATTAGTGTCAATTGTTTTAACGTTAAAATCAGAAAGCCCAAGCATTACAGCGAGGTCTGTCCCGTGTCCAATTCCCGTTTTTGATAATGATCCATACAAGTCTGTAACAATTGTTGCCGTTTTTTCAATATCAATTTTTTGAATAAAAGCTTGGGCCGCTTTCCATGGTCCCATAGTATGAGAACTTGAAGGACCTACACCAATTTTGAAAATGTCAAAAACACTAATTGTAGCCATGGAGAAATATTCTATTTAATTTTTTTATTCAAATTTCAAACAAACTGGAGTCGGTACATCTACCCCTTTTTCTGTATCCAAAAGTCTTCCTGATTGTTCATCTATTTTAAAAACCGCAATATTATTGGAATTCTGGTTTGCAACAAGCACAAATTTTCCTGTGGGATCAATGATAAATGATCTCGGAACTTGGCCATTCGAGGAACGCTCAGATACTAGTTTTAAAGTTCCATTTTCTTGAATTTGATATAAAGTTATGGAATTAAATGGACCTCTATTTGAAACATAAAGATATTTTCCATTAGGATGAATATGAATATCTGCGCAACTTGCATCTTGGTTATTAGGATTAGTTGTGCTCGTTATATTTTGAATGGATTCGTAATTTCCGTTCTTAAATTCAAAAACATTGACACTTCCACCAAGTTCATTCAATACATATACTATATTTTTAGTAGGGTGGAAATCTATGTGTCGAGGTCCGGAACCAGGAGTCAATGCAATGGCAGAGGCTTGCTCAAGAATTCCTCGATCTTTTATAAAATTAAAAATCTTGATAGTGTCAGTACCTAAATCCACTCCAAAAATCTGATTGGTATATGGATTTTTGGTCATCATATGTGCATGGGCAGTTCCTTGTTGGGGTTTAATCCCTTTTCCTTGATTATTAATCACTTGTGTGTTTGATTTTAATGCTCCATTCTCATCCAAATCGTAGACTGCGTGATTCCCGCCCACATAATTGGCAGTGAAAATATGATTTTCATATTCCATAATATAACACGGGGCCCCTCCCATAGCATCCAGACCATTCAATTCATTGATTTCAGATTTTTCGATGTCATATGAAAATGCTTTAATAGATGCTCCTCCATTTTTCTGGGTATTGTCAGCTATTTCATTAACAGCATATATTCTTTTAGTATTAGAATTCACACTTAGGTAAGAAGGGTTTGTGGTAGTGATTTTTAACTTTGTACCAGTTAAATCACCTGTTGAATCATTAAATTTGAGGACATAAATTCCTTCTGCTTTTCCATCTACAAAACCTTCATTTCGGGTGTATGCACCTACAAAAAGTAAATGTTCATTTTCTGAAAGTTGAGATTTTTCTGAAGGATTCATTTTATTATTCGAATTTTGGCAAGAACTTATTGTGAAGATGACTCCAAGTAATCCAATATAAATTTGTTTTTTCATTCCCTTAGGGTTTTATTTTCTTAAACGCCAAATTAATTCAATAATCATGAGAAAAACTAATTCTGTCTAATTTTCGTTTTAAATGAAGAAAAAATTCTCATTATTGCAGCGGCAATCCAATATATGAAGCTTATTTATATCTTATTCTTTTCACTTTTGTTTTTTGGACTAAATGGTCAGGCTTTATCTGGAACAGTAATCAACTCGTCAAATGGGGAACCATTAGCATATGTGAATATTATCATTGTTAATTCTACAATAGGGACAATTACTGATGCTGATGGAACATTTAGATTAAATGCTCCAAAAGGTATAAATGATTATCAATTTAGCATTCTTTCATTTGAGAAAAAAGTATTGCGATTAAATATCATTGCAGACACAATCATTCAAGTTGAAATGAATCCTTCAGAAATTGGGATGTCAGAAGTAACCATTGAGGCAAAGAAAACAAAAATTGGCAATGCTATCATAAAAAAATTAATCGCAAATAAGGATAAAATTCTGACCGATAACTCCACATTTAGCAATGATAATTATATTAAGACTCAAATGGAGCGTTGGCGGGAAGCGTCAAGTGAAGAAGATACTATTGTAGTTTTAGAAGGGTTTGAAACTGTTTATTTAAGTGAAGTAGCCACTCGACAACATTATTCTAATAAAAGATTTAAGGGTGAAGTAAAAGGTGAATTAATTAATAGTACCGATAATGAATTACAGCGCAACGCTAGGATGGATGTTGAAAGGGATTTTAGGGGTAGCAACCAGCAAGTTTCATACAATCCTATAGAATTTTTTCGAAATTCGCAAGAGGCGAATATTGAATTGTATGAAAATATGATTAATAATGCAACTCTTTCAGATCGGCCAATAACTTCACCATTAGGCCCAGGAGCATTTATTAACTACAAATTTCGACTTAAAGAGATTAATGTGGTTGGTAAAGATTCGATATTTCGAGTTTCTGTTGAACCAATTTTCAAAAAAGCTCCATTATTTAATGGCGATTTGGTGGTGAATGGCACAGATTGGGTACTCATATCTGCTGATTTGAAATTAGATAACAATGTAATTTCTGCTTTTAATGATTTTAACTTTATTGTAAAATATGAAAAAGTAGGCGATGAAAAATGGAAAGCCGTAGATCGGTCTTTTTTTTATTCTGCATTTTTTGGTAAAAAGGAGTATAAAGTGAATACTCAAATTATAGATTCTAATTTCGATTTGGAGCCTGAATTTGAAAAGAATTTTTTCAGCAATGAAATAATTAAATATTCAGAAGAAGCATTAGAAAGGGACACGACAATATGGGAAACTTTGCGGCCGAAAAGCATCCATGTTTCGGGAGAAGAGAGAAAGTTTATTTTTCTTCAAGATTCGGTTTGGAATTATGAGCACAGTGATGAATATTATATGGCCCAAGATTCAGATTATAATAAGATAACGATAATTAATGTATTATGGTCTGGTGTAAATTATCGAAAAAGAGCTAAAGGGCTGACATTTGGTTTTAATTCACTTGCTCAATCTGTCAGATTGTTTGGTGTTGGTGGATATCGACAAAGTCTAGGAGGATATGTCGAAAAAGAATTCCCTTCGAGCAATTCATTGGGAGTCAATTACGGCCTGAATTATGGATTTGCAAATAAAGATCTTAAAGGGAATCTGAGAGTTGGGTACACTTACTACCCACAAAAATTTTCAAGATTATTTGCTAGTGTTGGTGATACTTATGATTTGATAACCGTATATGAATCGCTTCAAAATATTATCAGTAAAGGAAATTTTATAAGGAATAAAAGATTCAGTGTTGGTCATGTTTTCGAAGTTGTTAATGGACTTTATTTGACTGGTGAAATGAAATATGCTGACAAACAATCTATCGAAGGATTAAATCTTGCAGATTGGACAGATTTTATTTTTGGAGAAAGCAATACACCCACACCTTTCGAAAGGTATCGATCATTCATTTTAGATATCGATTTGACCTATAAGTTTAATCAAAAATACATCACAAGAGGGCGTAAAAAGATAATTTTGGGAAACAATTATCCAACTTTAAATTTGAAATATATAAAGGGTATTCCTAACATTTGGAATTCGGAAGTCAATTTCGATCATTTAGAAATTAAACTTTCTCAGGAAATGCCAAGTACAAAACTGGGAAATACAAATTGGGTGGTTTTAGCTGGAAAATTTTTAAATACCAACAGCTTGAGATTTATTGAATATAAGTATTTTCGAGGTTCTACACCATATATTTTTGCTGATCCTTTAAGAGATTACCAGCTTTTAGGGCCTACCTTATCGACAAATAATGCTTATATTCAGGGAATGGCCATTCATCATTTCAATGGATTTATTATGGATAAAATACCTGGTATTAATTGGTTGCAACTTGAATTAATAGTTGGTGGTGAAACTTTGGCAATTCCAGATCAAGAATTTTTTCACTTAGAATTGTTTGCGGGCCTAGGTAGAAAATTTACTTTTCGAGGCGAACAGTTTCAGATTGCGGCATATGCTACAACCGCAGACAATACCATTGACAAATTAAGTTTTTCTTATAAAATTGGATTTAACTTTTACAATGCTTTCACAGGAAAGTGGATTTATTAGACGTAAAGCAGATGTGAACTATGCAGAATAAATAAACGATCAATAACTAAACCAAGCCGCTCCCGCTGCTTTGAAAATTATTCTCAGTAGGATCTAATCTGTGAAACCTTTCCATTCTTTCCAAATCCAGCACTTTTAATTCTAATTTTTCAGCTTCCAATTCATCCATGTCATCTTCGAATTCAATTAATCGGAGTTCTTTTTCAGTTTGATATTCTAAAAAATCTCTTGAAAAAATAGTTCTTTGAGGTTTCTTGGACAACATCAATTTATGAATTGCAAGTATAAATGCCCAAGAAAAAATCGGAATCAAACACCAAGGCATATAAGGAGCAATAAAAGTAGCATTTAATGTAATCAGAATTGCAGCAATAGGAATAAAAGCAACAAAACTACTATATAATGCTTTTTTTGACTTAGCTCTTCTTAGAGCTTTGATGTAATTTTTGTCCGCCATATTTTCTTGGATTTCAGCAATAGTAATAATACAATAACTTAAAGTTATGAATTTTATTATCAATGCATTTAAAAAATAGCCGTTTCTAGCTTTCTTGTCGACAAAA
>JAHEAQ010000007.1:6862-111054 GCA_024642705.1 Bacteroidota bacterium
TAATTCTCTTTAAACAATGAATCCACGAATGCTCGTTTATTGAAGACTTGCAATTGTTCAATTCCTTCACCAACTCCAATAAATTTAATTGGAATTTTGAATTGATCAGAAATACCAATTGCAACTCCACCTTTAGCTGTTCCATCTAATTTTGTTAATGCCAATGCGGTAACATCTGTTGCCTCTGTAAATTTAATAGCTTGTTCTATGGCGTTTTGACCAGTTGTAGCATCTAATACTAAAAGTACTTCATGAGGTGCTCCAGGAAGTTTTTTGTCAATTGAATTTTTTATTTTAGTAAGCTCTTTCATTAGATTGAGCTTGGTGTGCAGTCTTCCTGCAGTATCAATTATTGCGACATCACAATTGTTGTTTTCGGCATATTGAACGGTCTCGTATGCAACCGCAGCAGGATCAGTGTTCATTCCTTTACTATAAAATTCACAACCAACTCTTTGAGACCAAATTTCTAATTGACCTACAGCTGCTGCTCTAAAAGTATCTCCAGCCCCAAGAACCACTTTTTTACCTAAGTTTTTATATTGGTGCGCAATTTTTCCAATAGTGGTTGTCTTTCCCACACCGTTGACACCCACCACAAGAATTATGTAAGGTTTTTTATCCTCTGGAGTCGAAAAATCTTCGATATCAACGGTATTATTTTCAGCAAGGAGTTGGACAATTTCATCCCGAAGGATTTCATTTAATTCGCTGGTATTGATGTACTTATCTCTGGATATTCTAGCTTCAATTCTTTCTATTATCTTAATGGTGGTATCTAGTCCAACATCAGAAGAAATAAGAATTTGTTCTAAATTGTCCAAAACTTCTTCATCTACAGTAGCTTTACCAACTACTGCTCTGGAAATTTTACTAAAAATGTTGGTTTTAGTTTTTTCTAATCCTTTGTCAAGATCTTTTTCTTTTTCTTTTGTAAAAAATTTATCAAAAAATCCCATGATGAATTTAATTTAGCGAAATCCAAAGTACAAATAAAAAAGGCTTTTCTCAGAACAAGAAAAGCCTCAAATATCTATACTATCTTTCTGTAAAATAATATTTATTTCTGATCAAAAAAGTCCTTCACTTTTTCTTTGTGAATCATTTGCTCTTTATAAGTGTATTTTCCAGTTGCTGGATCTTTTACACTTTTGATGACTTTTACAAATTCTCTTCCAGAACCTGCATTAGCAGCTCTTTGGCCTACTCTTGAGTTTTTCGATACCTTTGCCATAATTATTTAATTTCTTTGTGAACGGTCATTTTCTTTAAGATAGGATTGTATTTTTTCAATTCCAATCTTTCCGGATTATTTTTTCTATTTTTTTGAGTTACATATCTCGAAGTACCTGCAACGCCAGTGGCTTTATGCTCAGTACATTCTAATATAACTTGGATTCTATTTCCTTTTGACTTTTTTGCCATGATCTATTCTACTTTATAAAATTATAATTTTACTCCGGTATTTACACCTTTTGATTCTAATTTTTTTAAATAAGCATAAATTCCAAGCTTATTTATAGTCCTTAATGCAGTAGAACATATTTTTAATGTTACCCATGTTCCAGTTTCAGGGATAAACATTTTCTTCGTGTGCAAATTCGGAAGAAATCTTCTTTTTGTTCTCGCATTAGAGTGAGAAACATTGTTACCTGTTATAGGTCTTTTTCCTGTAAGTTGACAAACTCTTGACATCTTTTCGTTCTTTTATACCAGTCTCCTGTTATTATCTAAATTAAGGTTTGTTGGCAACCTCGCCAAAGCCTTTGTGACTCCGGAAGGGTTCGAACCTTCAACCTCCTGATCCGTAGTCAGGTACTCTATCCAGTTGAGCTACGGGGCCAAAATTCCAAAATAGGGTGCAAAGATAATTGAATAAATCTAAATTACAAATGCTTTGCTATTATTTTTCAACAAATTCTAATTGAAGATACCCTACATTTATCAGGATTCATTTAATTATACTTTAGCAAAAAATAAATGTGCTAGCTCTTTTTTATTCTTATACTATTGACACTATTTCACGTCAAATATATAAAATTCAATTTGAGTTTATATGGCGTTTTGTTTACTAATTTTTATTGTAGAAGCCAAATTATAAAAGCTTTACTCCTTTTGTTGCTTTCGTTTCTAATTTGGAATAATTACATGTTTTCGAGAAACCTGGTTTTTTCCATTTCTCAAAACAAAAATATAAGTACCAGCAGTAAGTGTAGGTAAAATAACTTCTAGTTTTCTTTCCCCATATAAGGGCGGGGAAAATTGATGATTGAATATTTTTTTCCCTAAAATATCAAAGATTAAAAATTGATGGATTTCTGAATTATCAGGGCCATTATAAATGATCGTTAATTTTTCTGAATAACTTGGATTAGGGTAAATATTGATAATTTCAATATCTTCTGCAATTTCTCTTGGGCAAAATTCTTTCAAATTCAACATCGTATTAAATATATTTACCTTGCCTTCTGATACGCTTCTTCCTACTAAATCTTGGATTGGATCAACACTAGTCATCAAATAATTCTTTAATTCATCGACCTTTGAAGGATTATTCTTGAAATATTCTGCAAATGCAACACAAGGTATACTATACAATAATCCTATGGAACCTGTAACATGAGGAGTTGCAGAAGATGTACCACTGAATTCGCCAACATCATCAATTTCGCCCAAACCTAAAGTTATTGCACCATTTCCAGGTGCACCAATATCTATATTTTCTTTACCGTATCCAGCAGATGCTAACTGCCCATTTTGCAATAAGTTGGTTACTGAAATAAGATATTTACTTGAACAGGTAGTTGGCATGTCACCATCTTCATCAACATTTGTATTTTTATTGGTTGTAGCTCCTACACTTAATACTCCTATTTCACCTAATTTATCATATAAATTGCACCAAATTGGAAAATCTTTACCAAATTCATTATCTATCCCTGAAGAGAAATTAGTAACTACAATATATGCTCCTTTTGCACCATTGGTAGAATTGTACAACTTCCTTTGATTGTATACATATTCATATCCTTCAATTATTTGTGATACATTATTTACATTACTGATTAACATCAATTTCACATTCCAATTGATGCCAGTTACTCCCATTGAATTGTTTCCTTGAGCTCCAATGATTCCTGCCACTGCTGTTCCGTGATTCAATTTATCATGAACATCATTCTTTTTAATCAAATTCAATCCTTGAATATCATCGATGTAACCATTTTCATCATCGTCATCTTTGTACAATTTATTATAGAAAAGATGAGAAGGTAGCTTATTTGTGCCATCCTCATCAATGAGACCGTCGTTGTCATCATCTACTCCACATAATCCTGGACAGCCATCATTATTAGCATCTCCAGGTTTTTCCAATTTATTCTGATGGATGTTTTCTTTTAGGTCAGCTAGATCTGTATCGAAGCCAGAATCGAGAATAGCTACCACAATTTCATCACCAAGGGCTGTAGTTCCCCCTGTGGTCACATTCCAAGCCTTATCTGCGCCAATATAAGGAAGGTTCCATTGTTTATTATAATGTTGGTCATTTGGAGTATTCCGAGTAAAAACTTTTTGGTTTTGCATGAAGTACAAAACATCTTTATTTACCCGCAATTGATTAGCAAGATCATTATATGTGTGTGCAGAAGTGTCGTATTTTAAAAGGATTATATTGGAAGATGGCGAAAGAATTTTGACATTGTCATTTTCAGAATTATACCTCAATGTTGTAAAATTGTCAAGAGAATGTGGGTATTTAAGTTGAACAATAATTTCACCTTCTATCATTACTTTTCCTTGTGAGTAGATTTTACCTATTAAAAGAAAGAGGAATATTGGTATAATTATAAGGCGCATCATAAATATTCTATTTTACAAAAAAAACTTTGAATGATTCCAAAATAACATATTCAAAGTATTGAACTCTGCATATAATCAAAAAAATGCTTGTTGATTGTAAACGCGAGTATTCCAATTTTGTTTCAAGAATCCAAAAATAGCCAATAGGCAAATAAGAAATAAAATTATTTACCTAAAAATGTATGAATGCGACTATTTTAAATTTTATAATGATTTCGCAGTAGTATTTTCACTAGATTTAAAATCTAGTTCACCAGCTTTAATTGCAACACTTAAATGGTTTTCGGCAGGAGGAATCGGACAACTAAATCCATCTCCATATGCGCACCATGGATTATAGGCCTTATTAAAATCTAGAAACACAATGCCTTGTTTAATATCACTTACTTGAATATCAATATATCGTCCACCACCATAAGTAATATCTCCATTGGTTGCATCCTTGAATGGAATAAAAAGATGGTCTTTATAGGCTGGCATTGAAATTCCTTTCAAGCTTTGATAAACGGATAATCTTAAAGTTCCTTCTCCAGGAAGTTCAAATAACAATTCACCGTATTTTAAATATGGTTTTGTAATTCCTGCATAGGTTGCCATTTCAAATGGTTTTTCGTATGCTGTTCTAATGAAAAGACATTTTACAATATAATCCTCATTTGGTTCAAAGAAGTCTATGGATTTTAACTCTTTTTTGGAATCGACTGGAGATCTCTCATCCACCAAAAGAGCTTTCTTATAATCCTTCCTATATTTTTTCAATTCTTTTGAATAATCTACTTCAGCTTCATTTTGAGCAGTGATCAAAGAAAAAGTGCACGTTAAAATTGCAATTAAGAAAAACGATTTTGTCATCAATTTATATTTATAAACTATTTATTGGTAACTACTACTAATTTCTGGCCAAAGATTGCTAATCTAGTAATATCTCCAATTTTATATTCAGCAAGTGAAGCAATTTTCTTCCATTCAGTGGAGTAATCCGGGTTGAAAGAAAAAAGATCTGTTCCAACGGCCATTATTATGGTTTCATCTGAAAGTAATTCAAAATCTTCAGTTTTACCTGGTGTTTTAACGATAGAACTTATGGAATTATTACTAGGATCGTATTTTTTTATTATCCAGTTGTCATCACTTGATTTGTGGACAAAATAAAGTAAACCTAATTTGTTCTTTTTTAATCCTCTTCCGATATTGTCGATAATATTTTTGGCTTCTTGGGTCGTCCTGTTAGCTAAGATTAATTGATTTGGGTTTCCCACAATGAACATTGCCACATTTTCTTTATCTAACCAACAATGGTATCCTACGCCTGTTATTCCTGGAAAAAGGTCACGACCACCATTGGATTGATCTATTGGGAATTCCCATAATCTTTGCGTGTTAGTTATTTCTTCTTGAACAATTGTAGAAAAAAATCGCTGAGTAGGCATCAATGTCGGTGAATATTCTCCATCTGGTGTGTTTGTTACTTGCCAATATTTTTTACGCAATAGATCGATTCCATATATATCTGTCTGATCTTTACCTTCAGTTTTTGCAGTAAAATAAATAGTATGGGCATTAAAAAAACTAGGTTGGTTGTTGTAATTTTCCAAATTGAACTTATTTAGCAATCTGGGATTATTGACAATATACTCCTGATTTACTTTTTTCAAATCAAGTAAAATCAAATCATTTTTTGGAATTTGACCAAAAATTAAATTTATGCTTAAAATGAAACTCAAAATGGTTAAATGTAAATTATTGACCATGACTTATTTTTAACTTTTCTTGGAAAATTACAAAGATAATCAAAAGATTAAGGACAAAAATGAAGTGTTTAGTCTTTCATTAGAATTTAAAAAGTGAAATATTTATAAAAAAGCGAACATCAGTTGATACCTGCTTTTTTATAAATGACCATAGCTTTATCAGATTTCGATTATCTTATATCACCTTTTTGGAATATCCTATTGAACCTTATTCCATCAAACAATTTTCCATTTCTAAGTGAGAACCATACAAATAGAGGTTTTCCTACAATATGGTCTTCAGGCACAAAACCCCAAATTCTGGAATCTTCAGAATTGTGTCGATTATCTCCCATAGCCCAATAATAATTTTGTTTGAATGTGTAGGTAGAAACTTGTTCGTCGTTTATAAAAACTCTACCCCTTTTTATTTCTAATTTATTTCCTTCGTAAGTACCGATAATTTTTGAATAAAAATTAATGTTATTTGGTGTTATAGTAACTTCTGCACCTGCCTTTGGAATATATATTGGTCCATAATTATCAACGGTCCAATTTTCAGATTCCTTGGTATTTAATGGGAAAACGCTTCTGCTAAAATCGTTCGTAATAAAAGAAGCGAAATCAGGATGGTTTTTCATTTCTTCATATTGTTCCACACTAATTTTTATAGAAGCTAAATTCGATAATTCTGAACCAACTTGATATTGTCCATTTTTCATATTCATGGAAACATTTAATCCAGCTGCTTCAAATTCCCTTCTCTTAACATATACTTCCAAATACGGGAATGCAATAATTTCCGAATTCAATGCTTTAACATCTTCGATTTCAGACATAGTCAAATGGGCTATCATCAATTCGCCATTGTCACCCATAATTTTGTAATTTCGACTGAAAGCATTTAATTTTTTTACATCATCTGAAGTAACACCATTTGGCAAAATTATCATGGTCTGAACTTGCATTTGAGATGGGTTGTCCTCTTTTTCTCCATTGATGTATATCTGACCATTAATGATCTGCAATGTATCTCCTGAAATTGCTGTACATCTTTTGATATAATGGTCTTTTTTATCAATTGGCCTTACTCTGAAGTCTTGATCTTGCCATTTTTGTCTTAATTCTAAATCTCCAGGCCATCCAGTTTTAGAGAAATTCTCCACCATCGAATAAGAATAAGACCTTGATCTGGTTAAAAAAATTGAATCTCCAACTGGCCAATTGAATACAATTGGTTCTAATCGATCAATTTTTTCTATTGCAGGCAATCTGTAGTATGGAAGTTGAGGTTTCTGTAAATAAGATTCTTTATTCGTTCCTGGAATAACATTGTGTAATAATGGAACCATTGCAATGGTCATCGGAGTTCTAATGCCATAATGTGCTTTGCTCACAAAAAGAAAATCTCCAACTAATAAAGATCCTTCCATGGAAGGTGTAGGAATTACGTAAGCTTCAATGAGAAACATTCTTATAAAAGCAGCAGCAAAAACTGCAAATACGATCGATTCTGTCCATTCTCTAGGTCCGGATTTTTGATATGGGCTTTCTTTTAATAATTTATTATAAGCTAAAACATCATTTTTTTCTTTAGCTTGATGCAGTAATGCTGCATATTCTTTTTCTAATGGAAGCGTCGGAGCATTATAATGAATATCTTTATTATAAGCCATTAACATAAATTTTGCTGGAGCATAAATTACAGCTAAGGCACTGCTAAGGAAATCATATTTTTTAAATGACCTCACTAAATCGACAGCCATTCCACAAAAAATAAAAATATTTACAATAGGGAAAAGCAACCACAATGCATAAATTGGTTTTCTTCCAATTAATTTGCACCACTCAATAAAGTTGATTCCTGGGATAAGTCCTTTGATCGGATCGACCTCAGTTTTACGAAATAAAAGATATAAACTAATGCTAAGTAAAATGTAGGAAACAATTAAAAATATTAATACACTCACGATATTTTTTTTTAGATCGCAGCAAAGATAATTTAAATTCTAAAAGTGTAGCAACAGTTTATATAGTGCAAAAATTTAATTATCGACCCAAGACAAAAATAAAGGGATGAAATTTCAAATTTCATCCCTTTATTTAATTTATTTTTTCATCGATTGAAAGTTACTTTCTGCCGACCTTAAAAGTCATCGCCGTCCAAGTCGTCGAACATTTCAGAAAGTGGATCGTTAAATTCCATGCTTTTATCAAGGTAATCTTTAGAAATAACTTCTAATTCTGCCAATCCATGTATTGCCAATTCCTTGAACATAAGTCTATCATCTTTGTCAATTTCTAAACTATCTATTAATTTATTTAGTCCAGCAACTTGATCCAAAGTAGCTTCAAATTCAGCATTTGAAGCATCATTTAATATTTCTAGGCGGTTGCCTCCACCAAACCATTCTTTGATGACACCATAAGGATCTTTCTCTTCTCCTTTGGTTTTCTTTTCGGGATTAGGGAAATAATCTTGAAAAATTTCTTTCACTGATTGCCCAATAAGTTGCAAGGCTACACTATGTGGTCCTTCTTGTTCTCCTTCATATACCAATTCGACTTTGCCTGTAATAGATGGAATTATTCCCCAGAAATCACTTATTCTTACTTGAGTCTTAGATTCGCCATTAATAAGCATTCTCCTTTCAGCTGTGCTTACAATCATTTCGTAGGCAGTTATTGAAAGTCTTGCTGAAACCCCTGATTTTTCGTCAATAAATTCACTTTCTCGGGCATTAAAAGAAACCATTTCCAGCATTTCTTTGAGCAAATCAGGAAATATGATATTTTCTTTTTGAATTTCAGAAATCCCAGCTTCTTGAGCAGTTATTTCCATAGCAGTCTCTATTTCTTTCGGATAATGCGTAAGAATTTGACTCTCTATCCGATCTTTTAATGGCGTAATTATACTTCCTCTATTGGTGTAGTCTTCAGGATTCGCTGTAAATACAAATTGAATATCAAGAGGTAACCTTAATTTGAAGCCTCTTATTTGCAAATCACCTTCTTGTAGAATGTTAAATAAAGAAACCTGAATTCGAGCTTGCAAGTCAGGAAGTTCATTGATTACAAAAATGGATCTATGAGATCTGGGAACTAAACCAAAATGGATGACTCTTTCATCTGAATAGGGAAGTTTTAAGGCTGCTGCTTTTATAGGATCGACATCTCCAATAAGATCAGCTACACTTACATCAGGAGTCGCCAATTTTTCAACATATCTTTCATTTCTATGGAGCCATTCTATTTCTGTGCTATCGCCATGCATAGAAATTTCCAATTTCCCTTGTCTAGTGATAGGATTCAATGGGTCATCATTCAATTCATTTCCTTTAATCACTGGAATATATTCATCCATTAGATGCACTAGAAGTCTTGCAATTTTTGTCTTGGCTTGCCCTCTTAATCCAAGTAAAAGAATATTATGTTTCGACAAAATTGCCCTTTCAATATCAGGTATCACGGTATTTTCAAAACCTTTAATGCCTTTGAAAATCTCTTTTTTTTGCTTAATTGATTCTATTAAGTTGTCTCTTAGTTCTGTTTTTAAACTCTTGGAACTGTAACCGCTCTTTTTTAATTCGCCAAGTGTTTTAATTTCATTCAATATTGTCATTTCTTTCTTCGTCTTTTATTTTGTTTGTAATCCATAAATATAAATTCTCCAAGTCCCTGAAGAGAACTGTAAAATGCTTTTCCGCTATTAGCTTTTGTAAATTGGTCCACAAAGTTTACCAAATAGGGATCTCGTGCTATCATAAATGTAGTGATAGGAATAGATAATTTTCTGCATTTCACTGCAAGTCCGAGGGTCCTATTCAGTATTGTCCTATCTAATCCCATGCTGTTTTTATAGTATTTTTTTCCTTTTTTGATGCAAGTAGGTTTCCCATCTGTAATCATCATGATTTGTTTGTTGGGATTTTTCCTTTTTCTAAGCAAATCCATAGCCAATTGTAAACCAGCAACGGTATTCGTATGATATGGTCCAACTTGCAAATACGGTAAATCTTTAATTTCAATTTGCCAAGCATCATTTCCGAAAACAATAATATCTAAAGTATCTTTTGGATATCTTGTGGTAATCAATTCAGAAAGTGCCATAGCTACTCTTTTTGCAGGAGTGATTCTATCTTCTCCGTACAATATCATAGAATGTGAAATATCAATCATCAAAACTGTGCTGGTTTGACTCTGGTATAAGCTTTCATGGATTTGAAGGTCTTCTTCGGTTAACATGAAGTCATCTAAACCATGATTTATTTGAGCATTTTTGATTGATTCTGACACGGCAATTCGATCCATAGGATCGCCAAAATTATACGGCCGAAGATCTGAAGTAAATTCATCTCCTTTACCCGTAAAATTAGTATTGTGATTTCCACTTTTCGACTTTTTTAATTGATCGAAAACATCATCAAGAGCCTTTTGTCTGAGGGCTCCTTCCATTTTTTTTGTTGGAATACTGTCTCCTCCGAGTCTATTCTTTTCTGGATCAGTAATAAATCCTTTGGCAACCAAATCCTCCACGAAATCGCCTATACCATATTCAGGAGTAGTAAGTTTGTATTGTTTATCTAATTCAGTTAACCAAGCAATAGCTTCATTGACATCTCCAGCAGTATATAATAAAAGATCTTTGAAAATTTTCAAAAGTCTTTCAAATGGATCTTCTTTGCCACTTGGTTTAGCTTCGGAAAAAATGTAACCGATCATAATATCTTTATTTTAAAAGTATGCTTCATTTTAAGATCATAAGTTTTATTTTTAAAAACTTCTTTTTGAATTTTAATTCACATTATTCAAAAGACAATCTTTATAGTTTTATAAGTAATAACGGAAAATTAGAAAATAATGAGGTAGTAGTTATTATTCAATTTGATCAAATATTACTTCTCAATTCTAATTGATTGATCATATTAACATCAATATATAATATAATGTTGAGAAAAAACTAAAACTTAAGTGTAGATTAGTTGCCAAGTATGATCAGAAAGCAATTGAGCGGTATTTATAAATTCATAAGGACAGCTAGCTCCCCATTCTTTTGGACTTACCATAGAAAGCACATAACTTTGATTTGTTTTTTTCTGATATAAATGATAAACTTGACCGATCAATGGTTTGAAACCACAGTCAGCTTGATAAATTTTTTCCGAAATTTCAATCCTTTCTTTTATTAATTTGGCTTGTTTTGCTAAAAGTTCTATTTGTTCTTTAATTTGATTGAGTTGCATGTCCGTTTGCTCGTACATTGAAGAAATTGCCAATCCTTTTATTCTTCCTTTGTCCATTGGTTTAATTAGGGCACTGCCAATAGTATGGGCATATGGCAAAGACTGTGGATTTTCTGCAATTTTATCTTTATCTATTGGATTTACTTTCATATGGGATGAAACATTTGAAAAACTAATAAAGTTGACCAATTTTTAAAAATCTTGAATTAATACGATTCCATTTTGTTTGATAAAGGAACGAAAATAATAGTATTTTAAGAGCTTTTGATAATGCCCAGAAATGGAAAAAGTGGTACTTAATGCGTCTGCTACGGTGCATGTATTTGCTAATATTGAAACTTTTTTATCTTTTGTACATCCAATTTTTGTGGTTGGATCAATGATGTGGCTATATTTCTTGCCATCGTAAATTATGTGCTGAAATTGACTTCCAGAAGTCGCAATTGCGCAGTTTTTTAATTTTCTGAAGGTATTTTCCCCATCGCTTGAAATCATAATATTCCATCCTTCTCTGTCAGGTGGACAATCAGCCATTCTAAGGTCACCACCTCCATCTATTAAAAAAATAACAATCCCATTTTTCTTTAAATAATCAAAAACTTTATCTACAGCATATCCTTTGGCAATTCCACCAAAATCTAATTTTGTATTGGCATTGATTTTAATTTTATAGTAATCTTTTGCTTTTCGGATTTTGATATTCAATTTATTTTTTTGCAAAGCCTTGATTTGGCTCGTGTCTGGGAATTTGTTCTCCTTAATGGCTTTTTTCCAAACATCAATGGACTTCCCAATTCTGATATCAAATGCACCTTTGCTTTGCTTCCTCAATTTTTCAGAAAATATGATTAATTCTGCCATTTCTTCAGATACATATTGCCATGAAGAATTTCTATTGATCGATGATAGTTCACTTTGGGCATCGTAATTTGAAAATATTCTATCTATTTTTTTTATCTCTTCAAATGCCTTTGCTGCATGAAAAACTGCGTCGTGTTTAGTACTGTATATCGAAATGGTAAATGCAGTACCCATATGATTCTCGGTGAACGAATAAAGATCAGATTGAGCAGAAATAAAAATTGGCATTAGAACTACTAGAAGTTCTAATGCCAAATAAAAGCATTTTCTTTTTAAAGTCATTTTAGAATTTAGATAATCTGAGAAACGCCAGGAATTGGAATTGCATAATATCCATCTGCATTCGGCATAACTGGAGGATTTGCATCCCAAGCAAATTCTTTAGGCATTAAACTGATTTTTGAATTTAAGGCTTCATCCCAAGTTACTAGTTTTCCGCTATAAGTTGCTGCTCTCCCCAAAAGCGAAGTCATTGTACTTTTAGCACCATTTTCAGTATCTGCAAATTTAAATTCCCCTTTTGCAATAGCAGCAAACAACATATCATGCTCTACTTGATAAGGATTAGGATCTTTCCGATCATCGTGATTCATCATTTTGTATCCAGATTTTGTCTGTATAACTCCAGGCGCTGGTGCAGAACCATTCGTTCCTTGGAACATTTCAGTAACTCTAGAATCCGTTCCTACTTGATGTCTGCATTGACTGAACATCACAGATCCATCGGCGTATTCAAATTGTACACTGTGATGATCAAAAATTTCACCATGATCTTTTCCAGTTCTTACTTGTCGTCCACCCATGCCATATGCGTTTATTGGGTATGCTTGTTTAACCCAGTTTCCGACATCTAAATTGTGAATATGCTGTTCTGTGATATGATCGCCGCATAACCAATTGAAATAATACCAATTTCTCATTTGGTATTCCATTTCTGTTTGACCAGGTTTTCTTTCTCTTACCCAAACGCCATCACTATTCCAATAAACTCTCGAGGAAACGATATCGCCAATTGCCCCATTCTGAAGCATGTCTACCCAATTGGTATACTTTTCTTGATAATGTCTTTGCAGTCCTACAACCACATTCAATTTTTTCTGCTTTGCAACTTCTGCTAATTCCAAAACTTTTCTTATTCCATTTGCATCCGTAGCAAGCGGTTTTTCCATGAACACATGTTTATTTGCATTTATGGCTGCTTCGAAATGAATCGGTCTAAATCCAGGAGGTGTTGTAAGTATGACCACATCAACCAACGGAATTATTTTTTTATATGCATCGAAACCTGAAAACATAGTTTCTTTGGTAACTGCTAATCTTCCAGCATCCATTTCTTCCTCCGCCAAAGACTTTTTTATATTGTTATAGCATGTTTCCACATTATCTGCAAATGCATCTCCCATGGCTACTAATTTAACATTTTGCTTGGTAGAAAGTGCTTGAAAAGCTGCTCCAGTTCCTCTACCTCCACATCCGATTAGTCCAATTTTTATGGTGTCATCACCATCAATAAATGCTCTGGCTGAAATATTTAATGGATTTAGAGCCACACCACCAGCAATGATAGTTCCTGTTTTAACAAAATTTCTTCTGGATTGATTTTTAAAAAAAGATGATTTACTCATGAATATTAATTTACAGATTTGATAAAATTATAAAGCTTCTAATTTAGGAAATTATATCTTAAGGAGAACTATTGTGATATTTAATTTATTATTCAAAATTTACTATTATTGAAATGACGTACTTTTAGTAGATTCAAAATATAGCGAATGTTTGATTTCTAACCTAAAATCTTCAAATAGGCACCCTATACGAATTATTTAATCTTTAATAGCTTTTACAAAAAAAGTCATTATTTCTTCTTTACTTGGCTGAATAATGGGCGATACTAACCTGAAACCAACAAAAGAACCATCTGTTAACCACCATTTACTTTTTGGAATTTGAGGATCGCGTTGTTGCCATTTTCTTTCAGATTTGAACCTTGTAAATGGAGTGACTTCATTAGCGTTATCATGAAACGATCCACCTTTCAATACCCTATAATTTTTTGCTACTGGCTCTACCCATGGATTTGAAATTGTTTCGGAGTCGTTATTTGCTAAGAAATCATCCTCCCAAGAGTCTAATGTCCATTCTAAAACGTTACCAAATAAGTCGGAAATGCCATTTTTACTTGTAATTTCCCCAGTTTTATGGTATTTGTTGTTGCTGTTTTCTTTAAACCAGCCCTCCATATTGCCATCTTTATCCAAAGTAGAGTTTAGTAATGCTGCATATGTCCATTCAGCTTCTGTTGGCAATCGATAAAAAGTTCCAGTCTTTAAATATAGCCATTCACAAAACCTCAATGCTGCTTGTTGAGTACTACTTACGGCAGGAAATCCACCTTCATCTCCCATTCCCCAAGTCATATCTTCGTAGGGTGGAGTAGGACGACTAATTGCGTCAGGCTTATAATCATTTGATAAATTGCTCACTGGCGAATCGAATTCTTTCCTTTTGAAAAGAATAAATAAGTCATAAGTTACCTCATTGGTGCCTATATAAAATGCGTCGAGCGTTACTTTTTTACCAGATTCGGTTTCGAATTCACCAGCTTCAATTAATTTCAAATCGAAATGTTGATCTGAACCAGGAATTTTTTGAGTGATTAAATTTTTATTTGATTCCTGAGCATTTGCGCTTATTAGAATGGTTAGAAAAATAAAAATTTCAGTTATTAATATATATAATTTCATCCTTACTTTAAGATTGTTAATTAAAAATTCAATGTATCGTTTTTTTATTATTTAAAAAAATATTAGACCGATATTAAATTATGAAATGGACAACTTATAGCTATGCTTTTAATTCTAAATTGTCAATTTAAATTAGCCTGATACAAAAAAAAAGTCCCGAAAATTTTTTCAATTTTCGGGACTTGATATTAACATTTTATCAATTTATGAAAATCGATAATTTCAAAATCTTACTTTAATTGGACAGTTCCTTTACCGGATAAATAGCCTTTGTTATAAACTTCAATTTCATACTTTCCTTTTGGGAAAGCAGTCCCTGGAGCCCAATCCACACATGCAGTTACTTCCTTATTTTCATATTTAAGAACTCCTTTTTTAGAATATCTCACTGATTCTCCACTTTGAGTATTAGTAATTACCCCTGAACCAGCTGCTTCAATTGCCATAGTTTCACCTTGAGGATCAATTATTCTCACATAAAATATTTCTTGTCCCTTGTCAGCAACTAAATTTGATTCTGTGTCGAAGCAAACTCTCAATTTTTCAACTGCCTTAGCTGATTTTTTCACTACTTCTTTTCCACTATCTTTTTCTTTAATTCCTTGAGCAATGATTCCTTTAATTTTAATCACTGAAGCTGCATTCACTTTTGCTGAAAGTTTTTCGTTAACGTTTTCTAATTGAGTCTTTTCGCTAACAAGAACAGCTTGTGTATTTTGCAATTCTGCAGTAGTTTCTTTTTCTAAGTTCAAATTTTCTGTAAGAATACTCTTATCCTCCTCAAGCATTACATTTTTTTCATTTAGCATCTTATTTTCATCTTTAAGAGTCTGAATGTCAGCAACATATTGCTCTGTAAGGGTTTGCAAATTAGCCATTTCAGCTTTAGCTTCTTTTAGTTTTTTCTCTGTCCAAAGTAAGTTGCTGATTTTCTTTTTCTGTGTACCTAATTCAATTTTTTGTTGATCAATCAGCTTATTTAATTCGATGTTGTCAGTTTTCATACCATCGAGACTTGTCATAGCTTCTTCATATTGAATTTCTAATTCTGCTTGAATTTTTTCTACTTCAACAAGTTCTGCAGCTTGTTTGGTATTATCTTGAGAAAGTTGTGAACGATCAAATGCTAGGTAACCTGAAAGACCTGCAAGGCATACGATTACTGCAATTAGCCACGCAACAGTATTGGACTTTGTTTTGGCAGTTTTAATAGTTGTCATTTTTGTATTGTTAAATTGTATTATTAATTGTTAAATTGTAATATTGTTTATAACGTAAATATTATGCAAGGATATGATATTTTCTGCATATTTATTTATTTTATATGCTGATATTGAGCTGCTACGACATAAATTGTTCAATTAATTTGTAAAAAAATGACATTTCACATCCAAAATGAAAAACTAGATAATATTTTATTCCTCGATATTGAGACCGTTTCTCAACGTGCTGAATATCAGGAACTAGATGAAGAGTTTCAAAATTTGTGGGATAAAAAAGCAAAATCTTTATTAAAATATGAAAATATTGAGTTTTCAAAAAAGGCTTCAATGGATCTTTACACACAAAAAGCAGCCATTTATGCTGAATTTGCGAAAGTAATTTGCATTTCCATCGGATATTTGAGAAAAATGAAAAAGGGTTCTGAGCTAAGAATAAAATCATTTTATGGGGATGATGAAAAGAAATTATTGTTAGAATTTTCAGAATTAATTAGCAACCATTTTGATCATCCCACCAAATTTTTCATTAGCGGCCATAATATAAGAGAATTTGATGTGCCATTTTTAGGTCGAAGATTTATCGTGAATGATATAAAGCTTCCCGAACTATTTAATCTGATTGGGAAAAAACCATGGGAATCTAAACATTTGTTGGACACATTAGAAATGTGGCGCTTTGGAGATTATAAAAATTATACATCACTTGAATTATTGGCCAAAATATTAGGTGTAAAAAGTCCAAAATTACTGATGGATGGATCAATGGTGGGTCAAGCATATTGGCAAGAAAAAAGATTAATGGACATCAAAGATTATTGTGAACTGGATGTGGTCACTTCGACAAATGTTTTTTTAAAATTAAATGGCAGCGAAGAAGTTAAAGACATTATTAGAAAGTAGTAGTTTGATAAGATCGATATTCCTTCATTATTTTCTACATTTGCAAAAAAAATTATATGCCCATTATTGCTCCTTCGATATTAGCTGCAAATTTTGGTAATCTCAATGCAGAAATTGAAATGGTAAACCATAGTGAAGCGGATTGGCTTCATGTTGACGTCATGGATGGCGTATTTGTTCCTAATATTAGTTTTGGCCAATCCATAGTAAAGAAAATGGCGTCACTTTCTACAAAAATTGTGGATGTTCACTTGATGATTGTAGACCCAGATCGATATATCAAAGAATTTAGTGATGCTGGAGCTCATAACATCAGCGTACACTATGAAGCATGCAATCATTTGCATAGGACACTTCAAGTAATCAAAGAGTGTGGAGCAAAAGCTGGTGTGGCTATTAATCCTCATACTAATGTGGAATTGTTGTCTGATGTTTTAGAGGATATTGATCTTGTTATATTAATGAGTGTAAATCCTGGATTTGGAGGGCAAAAATTTATAAATCATACCCTTGTTAAGATTCAAAGACTAAAACAAATGATTGTTGAACGAAATCTCCAAACATTAATTGAAATTGATGGAGGAGTTGGGCTTCAGAATGCAGAAATAATTCTCAGAGCTGGAGCTGATGTGTTGGTTGCAGGAAGTAGCGTTTTTCATTCTGATAACCCTATTGAAACGGTGCGAAAGTTTAAGGCACTTTCTAGCAAGCCTAGTTTTCAAGCCTAAATTTCGTTGATTCGATCTTAAAGAAATTCAATGAAAAAACTTTTTGGTGTTTTAGTGATGTTGGGAATTTGTGCAAGTCTTTACGCACAGAATATAACAATATTCGGGAAAGTTACTGATTTGGATTCTGGACTTCCGATTGATTTTGTTACCATTTATATTCAGGGAGGTACTTATTCTACTGAGTCTAATCTTGAAGGGATGTATACAATGAAGGTTCCAGCGGATGAAAATTTATACCTTATTTTTTCTAGAATTGGTTATGCTGAAACGAAAGCATTTGTCGAAAAAACAAAATCGGGCTTAACTCGAAATATTAATGTTCAGATGGCACCAAAAACCTCAGAATTGGATGTGATCATTACCGAATCTAGAATTGAGGATTTGGGCATTATTAGAGAAGAGGTGGAAGCTTTAAAATACCTTCCTACAGTTTCAGGAAATTTTGAAAGTGTATTGCCAAGTATAGCTTTGGGTGTAACTTCAGGAACTGGAGGAGAATTGAGTGCTCAATACAATGTTAGAGGAGGGAATTATGATGAAAATTTGGTTTATGTAAATGACTTTGAAATTTACAGACCTCAACTAATTAGATCGAGTCAACAAGAAGGATTATCATTTCCAAATATTGATCTAATTCGGGATCTTTCGTTTTCCAGCGGCGGGTTCGAAGCAAAATATGGAGATAAATTGTCTTCCGTATTAGACATTAGTTATAAAAGACCTGAAGCATTTAAAGCTTCTGCGAGTGCTTCGTTTCTAGGATTTACAGGTCATTTAGAAGGTTCACGTCAAATAGGAAAAAAAGAGTATAACAAGTTGAGGTATCTTATTGGTGGAAGGTATAAGACCACTCGTTACTTGCTGGGTTCATTAGATATTGATGGAGAATATCTTCCTAATTTTACTGATATTCAGACATTTGTAAGTTATGATATCAACAAAAGTTGGCAAGTCGGACTTTTAGCTAATTATAATAAAAGTGTGTATAATTTTACTCCGGTTTCTTCATCTACAGGAGTTGGATTTGTGGATTTTGCATTGCAATTGACTACAGTGTATGAAGGCCAAGAAAAAGATGGTTTTACAAATGGAATGACAGGAATATCGTTGACCTATCTTCCAGATCGAAAGAGGAATCCAATATATATGAAGTTTCTAGCATCAACCTATACTTCGAATGAATTAGAGACCTTTGATATTTTAGGATATTATAGGTTAAGTCAAATTGAGACTAACTTTGGAAAAGATAATGCAGGCCAAGAAATTGCACTTTTGGGAATTGGAACGCAACATTCATTTACTAGGAATTTATTGTTTGCGAATGTCAACAACTTTCAATATAAAGGAGGAATTGAATTGCAGTCTGAGAATGGAAGCGGTAACAATCATTTTGTAGAATGGAGCATAAAATATCAATCAGAATATATTTATGACAAAATTAACGAATGGGAGAGGCTTGATTCTGCAGGATATTCCATCCCATACAATGGTGAGTCTATCCCTCTGAATTTTTCATATCAAACCAATAATACATTACTTTCTAATAGATTAACCTCTTATGTTCAAGATGCGTATTCGGTGTACACATCCAATGCTGAATTCCGGTTTATCGGTGGATTGAGATTTTCATACTGGGATTTGAATAAAGAATTTTTTGTAAGTCCAAGAGGTCAAATTCTTTATAAACCGTTGAATAATAGAAATGATTTAACATTCAAACTTTCTGGAGGAATTTACAATCAAGCGCCTTTTTATAGAGAAATGAGAAGAGAAGATGGAAGCTTAAATACTGATTTGAGAGCTCAAAAATCCTCCCACTTAGTTGCTGGGATTGGGTATGATTTTTATTGGAGAGCAGTGAGCCCCAAAAAATTTCGGTTGATTACGGAAGCTTATTATAAGAATATGTGGGACATCGTTTCTTATGAAATAGACAATGTAAGAATTCGATATTCTGGAGTTAATGATTCACGGGCTTATGCGACAGGAATAGACATCAGAGTAAATGGGGAATTTGTAGAAGGAGCAGAAAGTTGGGTGAATTTATCTTTTTTGAATACCAAAGAGCAAATTTTAGGGATTCAGCATTTAAAAAGAAGTATTGGAGATTCCATTGCGACGCCAGTTGATTTTGTTTCACGTCCTACCAATCAGCTGATGAGTTTGAATATGTTTTTTCAAGATTATCTGCCTTCTAATAAAAATTTCAAGATGAATTTAAATCTTGGGTTTGGAACTGGATTACCTTTTGGACTGAAAGGAAATAACATTATTTATAGGAACACTTATCGATATCCAATTTATCAGAGAGTTGATATTGGTTTTGCATATATGATTTGGGATAAATCCCGAATTGACAAAAGACCCCATCATCCATTGAGGGTTTTTCAGAAATCATGGATTAGTCTAGATGTATTAAATATGCTACAAATCCGGAATGTAGCTTCCAATACGTGGATAAAGGCGGTCAATAATCGCCAATTTGCAATTCCTAACACACTAACTTCCAGAAGAATTAATCTGAGATTCAAAATTGAGATATAAATCTGAGGATTTTGGTTTAACCCGCATTATTCATTAGACATTCTATTCCTACTAGAAATGACTGCAAAATATTCCGCCGCACTAAGTTTTGGTCATGCACCATAGTGGTAACTATGATTTAATCAGGCCATCCCTTCCGACAGGTTTTCTGTCGGTTCTCTCCCTATTTTAATTTCATTAAAATTGCTTTGCATCGTTTGTTCATTTTTTGTTGTTATTTCAAGTCTCATTGCGAAGCCCCAATGCAATATGCGGGTTTAAGGATATTACAAAAAAAATAGACTTAAAATAATAAATTTTAAGTCCATTCTTTAATATATATCTTAAAATATAAATTTTAAAAAAGCTATCTTAACAATGTTACATCCCCTTTGAAATTTAATTTGTCGCCATTAGCTATTTCTACTTGAACTCCATAAATGTAAACACCTGCGGGAGCTAAGACATTGTTAATTCTGCCATCCCAACCTTCATCCAATGCGCATTGTTTGTCTTCACAACTAAATACTTTTTCGCCCCATCTATTGAAAATATCAAACCTTGTTAATTCCCAATTGTCTAAATCTGCTTTTTTTAATGGTACTAACCTGAAAAAATCATTCAACTCATCACCATTTGGTGTAAAAGCATTTGGCAATCCAAAGGTTGGAAATGCCCCAATTGCTTTATTTGTTGCCGACCAAATACATCCATTCTCATCCGTAATGGTAACTCTATATATAGTAAAGACAGTATCGTTCTGTGTAGTTATAAAGGAAGATTCTTTCAATCCTTGTGAAACATCATTTATAAACCATTCATAAGTGGTATTTGGTCCAAAAGAAGGTTCTGGAACAACTATTAGTGTGATTTCGCCACCAGCAGGTACGGTATCATTAGGCTCTATGGCAAGCATCGCTGTTCTTATGTTATTATCAATTACAAGCGTATTTGACGTTCCATATTCACACCCATCAATCTTTGCTGTAACTTCAAGATTAGTAGAAACATCAGTGACTGCAATAGGTGATAGGCAATCCCCACAACTTAGAATATTTTTTGGTTTCCAATCAATATCCGTAATTGTCCCATTCGATTGTAAGGTTAATTGAACAGGAGATCCGGGGCAAACAAAAGGTTCGCTGAATCCAATTGCTAAGAATAATTCAGCAACTTTTATTTCTGCAGAAGCTGTGACTGGGCATCCATCTGCCATCATCGAAACACTGACGGTAGTAGTTGCACCTACAGTTGCAATAGGATTTGGACAATCGTCACAAGAAAGCTCGGGAGATCCTGGCTCCCATTTGATATCTTCTAACTTACTTTCTGAAGTAAGCAATAATTGTACAGGTGTAAATGGGCACAAGACCGAAGTGTCAGAAACCATTATTTCTGCTAATGGGTTTTTTACAATAATTTCTCTTTCTATGGTATCCACGCAAGCACCATTTGTCGTAATTCTTCTAAATATTGCGGTATCTGCTGCAACAATAGCCAAATTCCAATTATCAAGATCTGATATAATCCCAGGTGCAGGATCCCATTGGAATTCAATATTTGGGAAATGCTCATCATCATAACCTGGAGATACTATAGTAATTACTTCTCCAATGCAGTAATCAGGCTTATCTTGGATTATTTCAAACTTCATTGATGGTAGAGAATCCACTTGCATCCAAACTGAATCATGAGCTATGCATCCGTCATAATCCATTGTTACATATGCATATTGTGAAAATGTTGGATAATAAGTAACAATTGAGCTGTCCGGAACATTAACGATTTCTTGCGGTGCCCAAGATAAATTTAGACCCTCAGAAGTGCTATTGGTAGCAAAACTAATAGAATCTCCTAAACACATAAATACGGTATCTTGACCTATTATTTCTACTTTATTTGCTTGGACTACAAGATTGATTTCAATTGAATCACTACAAATTTCTGTTGCGCTTGTTGCTACCAATTGGTAGGTAATATCTTCTGTGGCTGTTGCGATTGGATTTGCAATATTAGCATCGCTCAAATAATCTGATGGAGTCCATTCATAGGTAGTTAAAGGATCTCCAGGACCAGCTAATAATAATGGGTAACCTTCACAAATCGTGGTATCGGTAACCAGAATTTCTGGGAAAAGATATGGATCAACCCTTAAAAATAAAGTGTCAGATGCAGCGCATCCATTGAGGGTAATATTAGCAACATATGGTATTAAATCCAAAGAACTTATTGTCGGTTTAATCACAGTAAGATTGCTATTTGGGTTTTGCACGCCAATGTTTAGATTTTCCCAATTAATATTTGTATTTCCAACATTGTTTATTATTTCAACGTTTATGCTATCGCCAAAGCAAAACATTAATTCATCGCTAGATGAAATAACAATTTCAGGATCTACAGGGATGATAGTTATGGTATCCACATCCATGCATTCAGCATTTGTAAATGGATCAATAGAACCAGTAACAATATAAGTTTGCTGAATTTGAGGATCTAATATTATTGGGTTATTAATATTCGAATCACTTAAATTTGTAGCAGGAGTCCAGCTATAACTTGTGGCTCCTTCAGCAAAAAGTTCGAATGGAGTTCCTTTGCAAATATAAACCACATCCTCTCCACCTTGAGCAACAACTTCAATATCTTCTCTAATCTCAATAGTTATTGATGTGATGTCAACGACTTCGCATCCAAAATCATTTTGAAATAAAATTTCTATCGTTTCTGTGCCTTCTGAAATATTATCGGAAAGTACAGTAATCGGAAAAGTGAGTAAGGTTTGTCCTGGTTCAAAGGTTATCGTATCTGGAAGGTCTAATATATAATCTACACCGTTAATTGCTGTTCCCCCTAATTGAGGCACAAATTGTAAAGGTTTTTCTTGTGGATTATCAATATTGATTACTATCAATTCCTGACCATCCGTGCATTTTTCCAAAAGGTAATCAAACCCAAAGGAAGTTGCCAATGAAATCTCAGGTACATTATTTCTTAATTCTGAAATAAAAACACCAGAGTCAAAAATAAAATCATTTCTATCCGCAATTGCGAATTTTAATTTATAAGTGTTACAAGGGATAACTTGTGCCGAGGCAGTCAGACTTTTTTTAGAACCTAAATAATCAACCACATAGCCATCGTACTCGCTGCTTAATCCACTTTGGTTGTTTCTAAAATATTCCCAGTTTGATTTGCTATTTACGCTATTGATTTCTATTGGAATGTTGGATTTAGGAATTAATGCAAGATTCTTTTTTCCATTTAATTCGGGAATTCCATCTGTAATTCCTGGACCTTCAATGAACAAAGCAAAAATATCATTGAAATCATCAGATTCATATTCAGGATATTCTTCAGAACCAAATAAAAATTGAAAATTTAATTCATTTGCTTTGACAAAAGCTTCCACTTCAATAACGCATGCATCATTTGACAAAAGATCTGATCCATAAAGTTGAGATAAAATATCTAAATCACTATCTCCGTCAGAAATGTGGGCAAATCCAGCTCCAACAGAAGTATTAGGCCCTAAAGCTAATTCTGCTTTTCCGGTTGTGATTAAAATACCTTTGTCAAGTCCTAAATCCGAATTATTCCCTTTACTAAATACTCCTACAGCTCCTTTATCGCATGAAATTCCTGTAACTTTAATATCGACCAATGAGGATGAAAGATTATTAACAATACTTTTTTCATTAATAATTGAGTCTATTTGAATAGTTTCTGGCAATTCACATTTAACATTACTACAATTCCATGATGCCTTGAAGCCATCTAAATTTACGTTGTTATCTGTAATCATTCGAACAGTCAAACATTTTTCACCATATATCGTATAACACACGCTTCCGTTACCGTTAATTCCGTTTCCTGCAATTTGATTAATGACGGGTGCATTAACATTTTCGCCATTATAGAAGATTATTTTATCTCCAGTATTACCAATGCCCTGTTCAATGTTATAATATTCTATATTAAATTCAATGCATTGATTGTTTGACCCAGGGCATATTGTAAATGTATTATCTTCATTTGATCCGTAATCACCATTGGGACCTCCAGTGTCATAAAGCACACCAGTACATTCCGTTGACCCATCGTTGCTTAATGTATATTCAATATCTTGTTCACTAATGCATACATTGAATTCTCCTTCAAAATTACTTCCTGAATAATTATCAATTCTAATATAATAAAGGTCATTAGGGGTCAGATTTGATACATCAAAGCTCAATGAAGTGGCTCCAAATTCGCCTTTTGCGCAAGTATTTAAAGCAAAAATATTATCTGGACAATATCCTCTATAAAGTCCTGCTTGAATATTAGTTAATGGATTTCCATTGCTGTTGTCACCTTCAATAGTTATGGTATAGTTAATTATTTTGGAATCTGCGATAAAACTGAACCAAACATCGCTAGAAGGTGAATCTTCGAAACACTCAGGAATATTATTGGTTCCTATATCAGACGCAGTTGCACCTATATTGGAAAACTTAATGTCCTGACAAAGAGGAGCAGTTCCAAGATTTACTGTTCCTGCACAATCATCGTTAAAAACTTGAGATTGAGCAAGGTAAGAAAAACTTATTAATAGGATTGTTATTAGGTTCTTCATATATTTTGAAGCAATAATTTATTTATTTAATGTAATTATACAATGCATAACGTTTATGCCACTGCTTCCAAGTGACAAAATACAGAATTAATTTCAATTCTAATTATTCTGGACATTTCTCTAAACTCTCCTTAACTTTTACAATTGTAGTTTCAGGCAATTTATTTTCCCAGGCGGTGTTTATATAATTGATCAAATTCGTTATATCAACATCTGTAAGATTTGAGAATCCCGCCATTGGCATCATGAAATTTTTTCCATTTACTTGAATTTCATCTTCTAATCCATGCAAAATAATACACGGCACCTTTTCATAATTTGCGGCATAAAAATCACTTTTATTCAATGGAGGGTATAAGTTTTTCAAACCGTTCCCATCTTTTCCATGACAATTGAGGCAATAGGTAGTATATATTCTTTCGCCTTGAGC
The DNA here is from genome assembly GCA_024642705.1 of Bacteroidota bacterium. Lineage (GTDB taxonomy): Bacteria > Bacteroidota > Bacteroidia > Chitinophagales > Saprospiraceae > Portibacter. The sequence goes on from JAHEAQ010000007.1 coordinate 31,724, forward strand.
ATAAATATTGCCTTGGCAATAAATAAAAATAAAAGCAATAAAAATTAATACAATTTTACTTTTCATCTTCTGCTAATAGTTTTTTTATATCCTTAATAAATTCTGTTACTTCATCTTCATCTGTTCCAATACAAAATGATCGGATATGTCTATTTTTATCCACCAATAGTAAATATCCAGAATGATTAAAACCTCCGGGTGCTTCATCATCTTCTATTACGATACTGAAATAATCTGCAGCTATTTCGTGTAATTTATCCTTTTCGCCAGTTAAGAATTGCCATTTAGGAGCACTAACTTCAAGTTTTTCGGCATAGGACTTAAGCTTAGCAGGTATGTCTCTTTTAGGATCCATCGTATATGAAACTAAATTAACATTCTGATTTTGAAAAGTTTCGTAAATTCTTAGCATTTGTTTGGTTACAACAGGACAAATAGAAGGACAAGAGGTGAAAAAGAAATCTGCTACGTAAATGTTTCCTGCAAAATTTTCATTGGTTATTATAACGCTATCTTGATTGAAGAAAGAAAAATCACGAATAGCATGAGGCACTTCTAATCCATTAACTACTTCAGTTTCTCCCAAAATCGGAAGTGGCGCATTGTCTTCACAGGAGCTTAACAGAATCAAAATAAAAAGAAATAAAATATATCTATTCATTTAAATATTTTTTGGATTCATTAATGCTTATGAAAATTTTCTCTGCGACAAGGGTAATCTTATTTTTTTGGTCTTTATAAAATGCTGATAGCTCTGATTGGTCGGGTTCTTTGTAATTTGCCATCCAAAGCATCATTTCTTCTTCAGCTTCATTCAAATTAACAATCAGTTCAGAAATTTTTAAACTATCAGGGTTTTGTACCCTCATAGTATCAAGACTTGTTCTGTATTTTATAATGTTTCCAATTTCAGCCATAGATTTATCATGTATCTCCATTACTTCTTTTCTTGCCATTTCCAACTCTGATACCTTCTCTTTACAAGCTGTAAAGCCAATCAGAAGGAGCATAAAAAAAATAGTTTTAACAACAAATATTTTCATTTCCATTCGATTTCAAACTGCTAAAATATAAACTATATTTATTATTAAGCTGTTATATGAACTTAAATAATCTAGAAATGGTGTCAAAAGCAATCGTATGGTTTCGCTCGGACCTTAGGCTGCATGATAATGAAGCAATTCTGCAAGCATCGAAGCTTTTCGATAGCCTTATATTCGTATATGTATTCGATGAAAGAGTTTTTGAAGGAAAAACAAAATTTGGTTTTCGTAAAACGGATAAATTTAGGGCTCAATTTATAATCGACAGTGTTGCAGATCTTAGAAGAAATTTAAAGAAAAAAGGATCCGAATTAATTGTGAGATATGGCAAACCAGAAGAAATATTGTTCGAAATTTGTCAAAAGACAAAATCTTCTAGAATTTTTTGCAATAGAGAAAGAACTTTTGAAGAAGTAAAAGTTCAGGATGCACTTGAATCAAAATTATGGAGCATTGGACGTGAAATCCAATTCACCAGAGGAAAAATGTTATATTATACTTCAGATCTCCCATTTCCAATATCACAAGCGCCAGATACTTTTATCCATTTCAAAAAAGAGGTGGAGAAAATAATCAAAATTAGAGTTCCACTAGTTTCTGAAGAAATTGATTTTAAATATTTACCAATCGATATGGAAATAGGATCAATTCCAACCCTTCAAGATTTGGGCTTTTCAACTGAAGAATGTAATTTCCAAAAAGTACAAGAAGGAGGTGAAACTTTTGCTTTGAATCAATTGAAATATTTTCTTTGGGATTCGGATGGCATAAGCAATTATAAAAATACTAAATGTGAAATGGTAGGTAGAAATTATTCATCTAAACTTTCAGCTTATTTATCACAAGGTTGCATTTCTCCCAAAAAAATAGCAAATGAAGTATTCAAATATGAAAATTCCAGAAAAAAGAATGATTCTACAAAGGGTTTGATCACAGAATTATTATGGAGAGATTTTTTTAGGCTTTTGGCAAAAAAGCATGGAAGCAATTTTTTTAATTTTAATGGAATACTGAATGATTCAAAAGTTATTTCAAGTAACAATTTAAATCTTTTCGAAAAATGGGCAAATGGCCTAACGGGTATACCATTCATTGATGCAAATATGAGAGAATTGAATTCGACTGGATTTATGTCAAATACAGGAAGGCAAGTTGTAGCAAATTTTTTGGTAAACGAACTTAAATTAAATTGGTTATTGGGAGCAGAATATTTTGAATCCAAATTAATAGATTATGACCCATGTAGTAATTATGGAAATTGGAATTATGCTGCCGGATTGGGGAACAACACTAAATATGAAAAGAGTATTAATGTGTTGAATCAAGCCAAAAAATATGATCCAAATGGAGATTATGTGAGAAAATGGATTCCAGAATTAAACAAAATTCCAGGAGGATTAATTCACTGTCCGTCAGAAATTTCTGTGGTTGAATTAAATGATTATGGAATTAGCGATATGAATTTATATCCAAATTCAATAATTGACATAGGTAAATGGAATTAAGTTATTATTTCTAATAGAGACCATTATTTTATTTTAGGCCGATCTTATTATGGCTAATTTTAAATCAACTTACTAGATTCAAATTGCTCTGATACTTTCATTTGTAGTAGGATTAAGGCCATTGTAAGGATTGCATGAAAATATTTCAGAAAAGATTCGAGCACAGAACTGGCATTGCAATTAGATTGCTAATTGATTTTCAAATTTGATGGATAGATTTTCTTGTGAATAATTGGATTATGGATGAGCTTTTTGGCGAAAAATTTTGAAAATTTGGTGGAAAAAGAAATTATTAGTGGACGGAAGTCGGTAAGGAGGAAGAATTTTGAAACAATCTCCGAGGTTAGATGAACGAGCATTTAAATATCCTTGTAATTTTGCTGTTTCTCCCTTGAAAATATGGCTATACATCCAATTGCTTGTCATAGCTCTTTTTTCTTTCATAATCTCATTAACCCAAATTCCAGAATAATGAGCTTGCTCCAAACCTTTATTTAATTTTTCAACCAATTCATTCATCTCTATTTCATTTTCTATCAACTTTCGGCCAAATCGGCTTGCTACCAATGTGCCAGATCTCTTGTGTGTAAAATTAAAATGTTTAACAAAACTAACTTGCAAGTTAGCCATAGCTTGTGAAAAAATATAAGTGGATTCTGGAATCTCTTCGTCTAGAATTGTATTTTTTTGGTTCGATAAATAATGAGAACGAAAATCATCTCTTTTTTTCAATTTAACAAGTATTTGAAATTCATTGTCAATAAAATTGTAGGCTATAATTTCAGATATGGGTAATAAGTATTTCTCCATCTTCAATTTAAAAAAGTTTTGCATTGAAAGAGAAGAGAACATCGGGTTTCTAGCAACTGAATGGTTACTTATTAAATAAATACTTTCCTCAAATAAATGTATCGTTTTCATACTAATCCAATTTTTTAGTTAAATCACTTCTATTGTATTAGTGTCGAAAAATCTAATTCTGTTACCTTTTTTTAAATTTTTTTTTAAAAAATATGCAAATGCCTTGTTTTTGATAAATTAATTAGAGCCTTTATTTAAATCTGAAACAGTTTTTTTATTTTATATTGCTTATCAAACCCAACCGTTTTTTTGCCTCCATTATTCTGTCAAAAGATTCTTTAATTCTTGATTCGCTGATTTCTCCATTTTGCACCATTCTTGTCATGGCCTCAACTATTTTGGTAGGAATCATTTCATCATGCTCTAAGTTATTTCCGAAAACCAAAATATCAGCTCCAGCTAGAACTGATTTTTTAATAATAGTATCAAAATCAAACATTGCATTTACAGCTTTCATATGCAAATCGTCTGAAAATACAATTCCATTAAAATTCCATTCATCCCTGAGAATGCCTTTTATAATTTTTTTAGACAAAGTAGCAGGAAAAGAGTCTAAATTATTATTTATCACATGGGCCGTCATAATTGCTACTTCGTATTTGCTGCTAATTTCATGAAAAGGTAATAATTCATCTTTACTCCAATATTTTGTAATATCTGTAACTCCAAGGTGCGAATCAGCATCAGAACTACCATGGCCTGGAAAATGTTTTAATGTAGAAAGAATGCCTTTTTCATTATGTGCTTTGATCCATTCGGAAGCATGTTTTATAACAATTTTTGGATCTGAAGAATAGCTTCGTTCTACTTTTCCAATTACTGGATTTTCACTATTGATATCAACATCGACAGAGGGCGCAAAATTTACATTAAATCCTAAATCATGCAAAGTGGTCGCATTGATCTCGGCATAAAATTTAGTTGTGTCAATATTGTCAAGTGTTCCTAAGTATTTTGCAGATACACTTTTCGGGAAACCATATTTTTCTTTCAACCTATTTACTTTCCCACCTTCTTGATCTACAGCCATTAACAAAGGTGTGCGAGCATGGGATTGAAGACTCTTTATTAACATTTTTACTTGTGAAGGGGATGAAATATTTCTCACATATTCCTTGTTAATCACATCATAATCGAATAATACAATACTGCCTATATACCCTTTTTCAATTTGGTCAATAAATTTTTTATCCACATCATCAATTGTTATACCGCGAAAACCTGCCATTATCATTTGGCCAATCATTTGATCTAGTGGGACTTCAGCATTTTCGATAGTTTCATTTTTAACATTGCAGGACAAGAGTCCAAAAAATATAAATAATAATAAGGTTGAGATTTTGATATGATTATTCATTTAATTGATGTTTAAAAAAATTTATTGGCGGATGAGAATAATAGAATCTTTATTAAGCCAACCTTCAATATATAAAGAAAGTTTTTCTTCAAGGTTACTATAATTATTAGCGTTTAAATTGCTGTTCCATTTAATAATTAAAATATCTTTATCTATCTCTGATTTAGTCTCAAAATCTTTAAATGGTAGTTTGCCAATTGCAATTTCATCTAGTTCAGGGAATTTTTCTTTTGTTTTTATATATACATTTTTGATAAAAGTACTATCGCTCGAACTTTTATTGTTTTTTAGTTGAAACGCAAGTAGATTGGCATCATATACAGACTTGATATTTTCTACAGAATCGATTAGGTTATATATTTTGTCAACTTCGTCTATTTGAGATTCAATACTAGAAATTCTTTCCAGATTTAATTCAGAAGTAGGCAAAATTGTGACACGCCAATCTTTAAGACCAAGACTATCTAATTTTTTTTCGTAGGAAGTTTTAAACTTTTTTTTATCTGAATTACCATAAACTTTCAAAAACAATTCATTGATTGAATCTGATTCTATTGTGATATAATCTTCTAAATATTTTTTTTGAGTTCCAAATTCTGAAGTCAGAAAAGCTTCAATTTTTTGCTTTGTTTGAATTTCATAAATGAGTTTTTTTAGGATAAAAAAACTTGGAATGGTCACAATTAGACTGAAAAACATGACAACAATTCTGTTTCTGGTCATATCTTTTTTGACCGGATATTTTCTAAATGGGAATTTAAGAAGTCTTACTATCAAATAAGTTGAAAGTGAAATAAAAAAAGTATTGGAGAAAAAAAGATAAAATGAAGAGAGGACAATATTCAAATCCAAATTTGCTATTCCATATCCAGTGACACAAAGAGGCGGCATCAAGGCGGTGGCAATAGCCACACCAGGAATTGTTGTAGAAATATCTTTTCTTGCCATAGAAATAATACCTGCGATACCTCCAAAAAATGCTATGAGTACATCCAAAATTGTCGGATGAGTTCTTGCTTCAATTTCAGGAGTGAAATTCCCTAATGGGGTTAGCGCAAAATAAATGGTGCTTACCAAAATAGCAATCATTATTGCAACTGAAAAATGCAAGAATGAGTTCTTGACTACCCTTAAATCATTGATCCCAACTCCTAGTCCCATCCCAAGTATCGGAGACATTAAAGGTGAAATCAACATTGCACCAATGATTACGGCTGGAGAATTATTATCCAATCCCAATGAGGCAATCATAATAGAACACATAAGCATCCAAGCATTAGCTCCAGACATGCTTCTTTTATTCTTGATTTCTTCTATTGTCCCTAACTTGTCAACTCCTTTTCTTAGATCAATTAAATCACTAACAAATGAGGAAAAAAAAGTCCTTACTTGCGAGAAATTTATTTGCTCAGGTTCTTGATTGTTGGTATTTGGTAATTTTTCAGGACTCATTGGATCAATCTAATCTTATTAAACCATCCTCCATTGTCAAACTTCTATCACTCATTTTTGCTAATTCATTATTATGCGTCACAATTACAAAGCTTTGTTGGAAATCTGATCGCAGCTGAAATATTAAATGATGCAATTCTTCTGAGGTCACATTGTCTAAATTACCTGAAGGTTCATCAGCAAATATTATTTCGGGATCATTTATTAATGCCCGTGCTACAGCAACTCTTTGCTGCTCCCCACCTGATAATTGGTTTGGTTTGTGGTCAAGCCGATTTTTCAATCCTAAATAAGCGAGTAAATCTTCAGATTTTTTAATTAGCTCTTTTTTGTTTTTTTTGGCAATCAAACCAGGAATCATAACATTTTCAAGTGCAGTGAATTCATTTAGTAAATGGTGGAATTGGAAAATAAATCCAATTTTTTCATTTCTAAATTTAGCTAATTGATTGGCATTTAATTTACTTATTTCTTTTCCAGCAATTACTAAAGTTCCTTCGTCCGAAGCATCTAAGGTTCCTAAAATGTGAAGTAAAGTACTTTTCCCTGTCCCACTTTTTCCTATAATACTTACCACTTCTGCTTTACTAATTTCTATATCAATTCCTTTTAGCACTTGGAGATCACCATAAGATTTTTTTATATTACTTGCTTTAAGCATTTGAGTTGTTTTTTTTTGAAAAAAGTAAGTTCATGAGTGCAAAAAAATGGTTGTTTTGAGATGGAAATATAAACATTTAAAAAATATTGTCTGAAATAATTGGTAATCATTAGTGATTATTTGAGAATTTTTTTTTCTTTAAATACAGAAAAAAGTGGAATTTATGTTTGTTAATACTACTTTTATCTTTATTAAGTGCTAATTACAATAACTTTGTTCTTAATTAATAATTATTCTTTTATTTTTGAGTAAAGATCATAATATTTTAAGTTCTTATCAACCTATATGAAAATTCTTCAATTGTGTAAAAAGTTTCCTTATCCCCTTAAAGATGGGGAAACCATTGCGGTAACTTATCTTAGTAAAGCATTATCAGAATTAGGGGCAGAGATCACTTTGTTGTGTATGAATACAACAAAACATTACACAGATGTAGAATTAATACCTGATGATTATGATCATTACAAAGCAATTCATTTTGTAGATTTGGATAATTCAATTACTGCAATTGGAGCATTTTCAAATTTATTTAGCAAAGAATCATACCACGTTTCAAGATTTATAAGTGAAGATTTTAAAACTGCGATTTCAAATTTGTTGGCAAAAGAAAAATTTGATGTTGTTCAATTGGAGACTCTATATTTAGCACCATACGTTGATTTAATTAGAGAACATTCTGATGCTATTATAACGATGAGAGCACATAATGTAGAGCATGAAATTTGGGAAAGAATTACAAAGAACACTTCATTTTTACCTAAGAAAATGTATTTGAATTATTTGACCAAAAAGTTAAAACGCTTTGAACTTGAGCATTTAAATGCTTATGATTATTTGATTGCAGTTACAAAAAAAGACCTTAAAACATTCAAGTCTCTTGGTTACAAAAATGGTGCTATTGCCTCACCTATTGGAATAGAAACAAAATCGTATAAAATTGCACCAAGTAATCAAAAGGAAAATGAATTCTCTCTTTGTTTTATAGGATCTCTTGATTGGATGCCAAATATTGAAGGACTTGATTGGTTTCTTCAAGAAGTTTGGCCAAGCATGAATGTTAAGTTCCCGGATTTAAAATTACATATTGCCGGAAGGAATACACCATTTAATATAATGGAATTAAACTTACCAAATGTAATTATTCATGGAGAAGTTGAAAGCGCAATTGGATTTTTGGGAAACCATTCAGCACTTGTAGTTCCTTTATTTTCAGGTTCTGGAATGCGTGTAAAAATTCTTGAAGGGATGGCATTAGGAAATGTTGTAATTACAACAAAACTAGGTCTTGAAGGTATTGATGCAACTCATGGGAAAGAAGTTTTGATTGCAGATACAACTGAAGATTTTATTGAATGCGTAAATATTTGTATTAATAATAGCAAACTTGTTAAAGAAATTGGCTTTAATGCAAAAACTTTTGTAACAAATACTTATGACAATATTGATAATGCAAAAGATCTTCTAGATACCTATAATGATTTAATTGTTAAATACAAATAAACTCAATCAACATTTCCAGGAGGGCGTGTCCCATTTCCAATTCTTTTTGTAAGATTATCACCAAGATCAGTCCTTGCTTGTTCAGCTAACGTTTCTATTTCCTTAACAATTTCTATGTTTTCATGGTAAACATTAAATTGCTCTTCAGGATCATTGGATAAATCATACAGTTCACTTTGCTCCAAATCAATAAAAGCATATTCTCCTGGAAGTCCATCTTTTCCTGGTTCTTGACCATTCATCGTTCGATAATTATGAGGGAAAACCATCTTCCAGTTTTTATACCTTATGGCATGCAGTTCATTTACTTTGTAATAATAATAGAAAACTTGATGCGGACTCATTGTATTTTCACCATTAATTAAAGTCCAACTATCTAAGCCGTCAATTTTATTAGTAGGGAGTTTTGAAGATGTCAATTGAGCTATTGTTGGCAAGATATCCATTGCATAAAAAGGAGTACTAACAATCGTTCCTGGTTTTAATTTGCCAGGGTACCAAGCAATAAAGGGTTCTCTTTGACCACCTTCCCAAGCAGTGCCTTTTCCTTCCCTAAAAGGTCCAGAGCTTCCTGCATGATTTCCATACGCGAGCCAAGGGCCATTATCTGATGTGAAAATAACAAGTGTATTCTTATCAATTTTCAACTCTTTCAAAGTTTTCAATATTTCACCAACACTCCAGTCTATTTCCATAATTACATCACCATAAAGCCCATTTTTGGATTTGCCTTTAAATTTATCTGAAACAAAAAGAGGAACGTGGGGTTGGGGGTGAGCAACATAAAGGAAAAAAGGTTTGTCTTTATTTCGTTTTATAAATTCTACACTATGGTTTGTAATTTCAGTAGTTAAATTGGATTGATCTTCTAGCGTATCTATCACAGAATTGTTTTGATATAATGGTAAAGGACCAAAATTAAACACCGGACCTTGCTGTGGATGATATGGCCACATATCGTTAGAATATGGAATTCCAAAATATTCATCAAATCCGTGAGATAAAGGTAAATAATCAGGATGATCTCCTAAATGCCATTTACCAAAAATGGCTGTTGCATAATTTTGCTCTTTGAGCATTTCTGCAATAGTAATTTCATTATGATTTAGTCCTTTTTTAGAATTTGGCATCATCGCATTATGTATTCCTATCCTATTTGGGTAACAACCAGTTAAAATTGCAGCTCTGGAGGCAGAGCAAACAGCTTGTGCAGCATAATAATTTGTGGCTTTAGATCCTTCAGAAACCATTTGATCTAAATTTGGAGTTTCATTTAAGGCAGAACCGAAGCTTTTTAAATCCCCATAACCAAGGTCGTCAGCTAAAATTACAATAATGTTTGTAGCCGGTATTTTTTGTTCTTTGCAAGATAACAAAAGTAAAAATGGCAAAATAATAATCAAGGGGAATCTCATATTTTGAAATATTTAATTAAATAGAAATTTAATATAATTTATTTTCGGTTAAATTCAGACAATTGAAAAAGAATTTACACTTAAACTGGCCCTTTATAGTTGTTTGTTTAATTTAGCGGCGAAATTGAGAAAAATTTATTAGTGAAGATACTTATTCTTTCCTCCAGGTTTCCGTTCCCTATTGAAAAAGGAGATAAACTACGTCTTTATCATCAGATGAAGGGTCTGTCGGCAGAGCATGAAATATTCTTGATTTCCCTAGATGAAGAAAATGTAAATTTGGAATCTCTTGATCACATAAAGTCATTTTGCAATTATGTTAAGATATTTAAATTAAATAGATGGATTTCTATTTTGAATGTAGCGTTAGGACTTTTCAATAGGAAACCTTTTCAAGTAAGTTATTTTTATAGAAAGGACATAAAAAAGCAAATTAGTGATATCGTTAACGAGATCAAACCAGATGTTATATATTGCCAATTAGTCAGAATGGCTGAATATGCCAAAGGCTTAGAGTATCCTAAAATACTGGATTATATGGATGCATTTTCACTTAGTGCATTAAGAAGATCAGAACATGAAAAAGGTATAGTAAAATGGTTTTTTCAATTAGAAGCAAAAAGATTAGCTAAATATGAATTAAGAGCTAATGATTTTTTTGACCAAATGACAATAATATCCAGTCAAGACAAATCTCATATGGTAAATGTAGTTGGTTTGAAATCGGACGATATTAGCATTATTTCAAATGGGTTGGACACAGAATATTTTTCAAGCAATAATACTGAATCGAAAAATACTATTTTATTCGTCGGAAATATGGGTTACCATCCTAACATTTTAGCTGCCAAATATTTAATTCGAGAAATAGCCCCATTACTGAGCAAAAATTGCAATTTTCAAATCGCCGGTACTCGACCAATAGCATCTATAAAGTCCTTGTCTTCAGAAAAAGTGGAAGTAACTGGCTGGCTAAATGATATCAGAGATGCATATAATAATTCTATTATTTTTGTTGCGCCAATATTTAGCGGTGCGGGACAACAGAACAAAATATTAGAAGCCATGTCAATGGGTTTGCCTTGTGTTACAACTTCAATAGTGAACGAAGGAATTGGTGCTATAGATGGAGAACAAATTTTTATTGCAAATTCAAAAGAAGATTTTGCTGAAAAAATAAACCTGTTACTTAAAAACAAAAAATTAAGAGATGATGTAATTATTGCTGGAAGAAGTTTTATTGAAGAACATTATTCTTGGCAAAATGAAAACAAAAACCTTTTAAAAATTATTCATAGTTTAAAGATTGAAAATAAATGAGTCATAAATTGAATACAATTGAGGAGGCAATTCAAGAAATCAAACAAGGAAAAATAATAATTGTTGTGGATGACGAGGATAGAGAAAATGAAGGTGATTTTATATGTGCTGCCGAAATAGTAACGCCTGAGATGATCAATTTCATGGCTACCCATGGAAGAGGATTGATTTGCACTCCAATTGATGAAGACAGAGCCGACGAACTAGGACTTAAAATGATGGTGGGAGATAATACAGCATTGCATGAAACTGCATTTACTGTTTCTATTGATTTAATTGGACAGGGTTGCACCACAGGAATATCTGCTTATGATAGAGCCACTGGGATTAGGGCAATTGTGAATCCAGCAACCAAGGCGACAGATTTTGCTAGGCCAGGGCATATTTTTCCTTTAAGAGCGAAAAAAGGAGGTGTTTTAAGACGGACTGGTCATACTGAAGCTGCTATTGACTTGGCAAAGCTAGCTGGTTACGCTCCTGCTGGCGTTCTAGTCGAGATATTAAATGCTGATGGAACAATGGCCAGATTACCTCAATTAATGGAGATAGCTCAATTGCATAATTTAAAAATAATTGCAATCAAAGATCTTGTTGAATATAGAATGCGTAATGAACGTATTATCACAAAAGAAATTGAGTTGGATGTGCCTTCAAAATTGGGTAATTTCAAAGTTGCTGTGTATTCACAGATAACGACTGGAGATAGGCATTTGGCTATTTATAAAGGGGATATAAAAGAAAATGAACCAGTGCTTGTAAGAGTTCATTCTCAAACTGAAACAGGGGATATTCTAGGTACTTTATTTGGAGAATATGGCACGCAATTGCAGGCTAGTTTGAAATTGATTGAGAAAGAGGGTGTCGGCGTTTTGTTGTATATTAGGCATGGTGAGAAAGGAGATTCACTCATTTCAAAATTGAAGGAATTGGATAATAATCCTACAAATGACCCTCTAAAAAAGGTAGAACAGAGAGATTTTGGTGTTGGAGCTCAGATTTTGAGAGATTTGGATGTAAAATTGATTAAGTTGATTACAAATAATCCAAAAAAGAGGATTGGTTTGATTGGATATGGTTTGGAAATAGTAGAAAATGTTCCTTTGGATTAATTTTTAAATGTTGACTATTTTTAAAATAGAAATCATTAAAGTAATTAATGAATATATACAAGAAAAAGATGCAGCTAAAAAGGGTAGATGTTAAAAATGTGATTGTAAAACATCCGTTTTGAGCTATCTCAAAATTATGTATCAATTTGTATATTCTGCGTCACGGAGAGATTTCACATTATAAAATGAATAACTTTTCCTTCTCAAAATTACTAAGAGAATTTCTTTTTTTAGAGATTGAGACTTACAATTTAATGATCATTGAGATTTTGAGGTTCTACAATCGAAAATAACTTAAATGTTATTTCTAAGCATATTCAAATCAAAATTGGGCTATAAAATATAGGATTTAAAGAATCAATAAAATCTGATTTTACGATTTGCAAATTTTATTACAATTGATAAGAAACTAAAATTTTTTAGATTTAAAAAATTGGAATTTATAATTAAGATAAAGAAGTGGATAGGAATTTAAAAGATGGGACTTGAACAATTAATTAAGACATAGGAATTGTGTTTTTTTTGGATAAAAAAGTTCAAAAATTGAAAAGACAACATTTTTTTAGGCATTTTGATTACCAAGGAGGAAAATATCCATTGGAATGCAGGAATTTCAGTTGAAAAAGAAGATAATTCTGCTTTCTAATGTTTGCCGGCGGCAAGAAGTTGAAACAACCTCGCAAGTCTATTCTGAAGTAAGGCCAGAAATTTGAAAATATTGTATGGAAATTTCTAAATCCTTTTTCCCCATAGAAAATTAAACTACTACATTCACCTTCATTATTTCTAAAGTTGCATTTTTTTTCAGCTTGCCAATCCGATTCGAAGCAAAACAAAGGTTCCTGATTATTTAATTTATTAATCCAATTTTTTAAATCTACTTCAGATTCTAATAGAATTTTTAAATACCTCCTTCCAAAAAGGCTACCACATCTTTTGTATTTGTAATTAAAATATTTAGCATAACTATTTAGCATGTTAGAAACTTCCTGAGAAAAAATTTCGTAAGTTTCAGGATACACACTATGGACAATTCCATTTTGAAAATCATTCATTCGTTGCTGATATTTAACATTTTTTGATTCTATCATTTTAGTTTCAAAAAATTTCTCAATTATATTTCTGCTATTTACGCGTATTAATATTTGAAATTGATTGTGCAAAAATGAATAGGCATAGATTTCGCAAATTCCAGAAAGATATTTTTCAATGTTTGATTGAAAAAATTCTACATCTGATTGTTCAAAAAAAATTGGATTTCGAGCAACACCAAAATTTGAAATTACGTAAACATGTCCTCCACATACATGATCGATTTTCATAATAATTTTTATTTATCTATAACCCAAATAATAAACTTATTTAGGAGGCAAAAAAAAGGTCACCTATGTATTAGTGTTTTTTATGTTGAATTCGTTACCTATTTTTTGATTTTTTTTAGAATTTTATTTTTTTCTATTTTGAACTAAATACATATTCAGCAAAAAAAAAAAGGAAACTGCAAAATGCAATTTCCTTTTTTGATGGTAATATCTTGTAAACAAGCCTAAGCTTCTTTTTTAATTTGAGCAGCGGGTTTTAACTGGATAGGTTCCTTTTCTTTTTTACTTTTTATTAAAGCTTCAGGAAGGCTCATTCCTGATTGTTCAAGAAAATCATTCAATTGCGGAAGCATTCCGTAAAGTCCTTGAACAAAATTACCCATGCCATCTCCTGAACCATTATCATAAACAACAATTTTGTCAATTTTCAAATCCTTTATTGCTTCTACTTGTATTTTAGCTATGTCTGCTAATTTATCTACCATTAAATATCCAATCGCACTTTGCGCATCTCCACCAGCTGCATCAACTAATTTTTTGAATCCTTCAGCCTGACTAGATAATAATTCTTGAATACCTTCTGCTTGAGCTCTATATTTTGCTAAAACAGCAGTTGCTTCGCCATTTGCAATTTCAATATTTGTTTCAGCTTGTGCTTTAGCTTTAATAACAGCTTTTTCTTTTTCGATATCTGCCTCAACAACTTCATCAGCCTGCTTTCTAGCTTTTTCCATATCAAATCGCGCCATTTCTGACTCCTTTTCAGCAAGATATGCCTCTTGAAGTGCCTTCGCAGATGCTACTTTTCGTGCAGCTGTTGCCTTTCTTTCTGACTCAGCAATTTGAATATCCCTTTCTGCATCTGAAATTGCCACTTTTATTGCTGCCTCATTTTTTCCTGCCTTGGCTTGCCCTTCAGCATCCGCTTCTCCAATTTCAGCTTTTGAATTTGCGTCAGAAACCTTTATTCTCTGCTCCCTTTGGGCTTCAGCTTCACCTATAGATCCAGTTTTTAATTCTTGAGCTACTTTTACTTTTGCATCATTAATGGCCTTGGCAGCAGCTTCCTTACCTAATGCTTGTATATATCCTGATTCATCATGGATGTCAGTAACATTCACGTTGATCAATTCTAGACCTATTTTATTTAACTCATCCCCAACATGAGCATAAACAGACTCTACAAATTTATCTCTATCAGAATTTAATTCTTCAATTCTCATATTTGCTATTACGAGCCTCATCTGACCCATTATAATATCCTGAGACAATGCTGCAATACTATTTCTTTCTAAACCAAGAAGTCGTTCTGCAGCTGAAACCATCAAATTTGGCTTGTTGCTTATACCAACTGTAAATTGTGCTGGGACAGAAACTCTAATATTTTGATTGGATAATGCGTCCTTCAAGTTGACATCTATGGATAATGGAGTCAAGTCCATATAGCGGTAATCTTGAATAACTGGCCACACAAAAGCCGCACCACCTGCATAACATTTAGCGCTTGCTCCACCACCTGTTTTTCCGTAAACAACTAGTATTTTATCACTGGGACACCTTTTATACCTGCTAATTATGAAAATTAGAAATAAAAAGATAAGGCCAACTATGGCCCCAAAAACAATTAGTAAATTATTCTCCATCATATTGGTTTTTTTAATTTTTATTTATAAAGCGTTACTTTGGCAATCTCTTCAGCTACTTGATGAACAAGAATTTCAGACCCAGATGGTATTTCAACTTCATCCAAAGAAACAGCCTTTAGTTCTCTATTCACTCCATTAATTTCAATATTCACGATTCCAGTTCCTTTTTCAGGTATTTTTAAATATACTTTTCCAGTTTTTCCTTCAGCTTCGTGAAATTCCCAATTCACATTTGATTGCATTCTTAGAAAAAATCTAAGTACCCAAGCTAAAATTAATACTGTTCCTATTCCTACTCCTATTGAAACAAGTAAGGTTAAAATTGGATTTACTGCTGCATTTAACAAAATGTAAGCAACCCATGAGAAAAATGTAAGAAAAGTTAAAATAGATTTCACAATTCCTAAGCCTCCAGCATCTATGTCTATGTTTCCTACATCAATATCCATTTCCATGTCTATTCCACCAATCAAAGAAAGTAACAATAATAATGTTAGCAACCCTCCTGAAAAAATAGCCACGTAATAACTTATTTGGATTAACAATTCCATAATGAAATATTAAGTACGATTAGATTATTACACTAATAAATGAAAATTATTTTAATCTGGTTCCAAATTAAATTTAAGTTAGTCGAATATTTTCAAAATACCATAGAAATTTAATAAGAATCGTTTACTAACTTTTATCCTACCTATTTTTAAATAAAAAACATTTTCAAAAAACGTGTTTTGGTTTTGCATTATTTCTTTTAAAGAAAGGAATTCTGTATCTTTTTTTTTTATTTAAAAATTGTAAAACAAAGACTATGAATACAAAAACAATTCTATTATTAGTTGGATTTTTATTTCTGAGTTATACTGCTTTCCCGCAAAGAAGAGCTCAAGTAATGCAGGATGATTCAACAAATAATAAGAAAGATTCAAAAGAACTTAATCTTTCTGGACTAAAAATGCGAAACATCACGCCTGGTTATTTTTCAGGAAGGATTTCTGATATTGCAATTCATCCCAAAAATGGCAATGTTTGGTATGTTACTGCTGGTTCTGGGGGAGTATGGAAAACTGAAAATGCTGGAACTACCTTTACCTCTATTTTCGATGGAGAAAAATCTTATTCCATTGGTTGCATTACCATAGATCCGAATAACAATCATACGGTATGGGTTGGCACTGGGGAAAATGTTGGTGGTCGACATGTTGCATTTGGTGACGGGGTATATAAAAGTGAAGATGATGGGAAATCTTGGAAAAATATGGGTCTTGAAAAATCTGAGCATATTTCAAAAATATTAGTCCATCCGGGAAATTCTGATGTTATTTATGTGGCTGCTCAAGGACCATTATGGACAAAAGGAGGAGAAAGAGGCTTTTATAAATCCTCAGATGGCGGAAAAACTTGGAAAAGAACACTCGGAAATGAAGAATGGACTGGTGTGACAGACATCGTTTTAGATCCTACGAATCCTATGGTGATTTATGCAGCTACTTGGGATAGGCACCGGACAATAGCAGCATATATGGGTGGAGGCCCTGGGTCAGGGATTCACAGGAGCCTTGATGGAGGTGAAACATGGGAAAAATTGACTTCTGGTATTCCTGGTTCCAATCTTGGAAAAATTGGATTAGCAATTAACCCTTTCAACCATGAAATGGTATATGCGGCTATAGAATTGGATAGAAAAAAAGGTGGCTTATACATGTCCGAAAATATGGGGAAATCATGGAAAAAACAATCCGATGCTGTATCTGGGGGAACTGGTCCACATTATTATCAAGAACTATATGCTTCGCCACATCAAGAAGGTAAATTATACTTGATGGATGTGAGAATTCAAGTATCTGATAATCATGGTAAATCATTCAGAAATATGACTGAGAATGACAAACATTCTGATAATCATGCAATTGCATTCAAAGAAAATGAACCTGATTATTTATTGGTAGGAACAGACGCTGGCTTATACCAAAGTTATGACAACGCAGAAAATTGGTCTTTTTTTGAAAATTTACCTTTAACGCAATATTATAAAGTTGCAGTAGACGATGCAGAACCTTTTTATTGGGTATATGGTGGAACCCAAGATAATGGTTCGCATGGTGGACCTTCAAGAACAGATACGGATCATGGGGTTCGAAATTCTGACTGGATAAAAACCCTTGGAGCTGATGGCCATCAATCCGCAACAGAACCTGGAAATCCAAATATTATTTATGCGGAAACGCAGCAGGGTGGTATGCACAGAATTGATAGAATAACTGGAGAACAAACACCAATTCAACCTGAATCAAAACCGGGTGAAAAATTTGAAAGATTCAATTGGGACGCTCCTATAGTCGTTAGTCCTCATAATCCTCAAAGGTTATATTTTGCTTCCTATAGGGTTTGGAAATCAGATGATAGAGGGGATAGTTGGACTGCAATTTCAGGAGATTTAACAAAAGACCAAGAAAGAATGTCACTACCTATTATGGGAAGGCAGCAAAGTTGGGATAACGCTTGGGATGTGAACGCAATGAGTGATTACAATACCATTTCTTCCTTAGCAGAATCTCCTTTAAAAGCAGGGTTGATTTTCGCAGGAACAGATGATGGTATTTTTCAAATGACAGAAAATGATGGAAAATCCTGGACAAAAAAAGAATTGAGTTCTATTCAAGGTATTGCTCCAACAGCTTTTATTAATAATATTTACCCAGATTTATTTGACGAAAATACAGTTTATTTTGCCGCTGATAATCATAAATATGGAGATTTTAAGCCCTATTTATTTAAAAGTACGGACAAAGGCAAAACTTGGAATTCTATGGTGGGTAATCTGCCTGATAAATTATTGGTCTGGAGAATGGTTCAAGATCATGTAAATCCAAAATTGATGTTTATTGCAACAGAATTTGGAATTTATTTTACAATTGATGGAGGAACAAAATGGACTAAAATTAAAGCTGGCGTTCCAAATATTTCATTTAGAGATATCACTATTCAAAGAAGAGAGAATGATTTAGTAGCTGCATCTTTTGGCAGAGGATTTTTTATCCTTGATGACTATACGCCACTAAGAACCATAAGCGATGAAATTTTAGCTAAAGAAACGCATCTCTTTGAAATCAAAGATGCAAATTGGTATTCTCCAAAAAATGTAGAGGGGGATCTTGGGACAACTCGATATTCTGGTCAAAATCCTGAGGAAGGTGCTACTTTTACCTATTATGTTAAAGATGATTATACTTCCTCCGCAAGCGAAAGAAAAAAAGCAGAAAAAAAGTTAAATAAAGATGGCAAAGACATTCCTTTTCCAGGTTGGGATGCCTTGGAAAGTGAAGCACGAGAAGAAGGTGTTATGTTGGTATTTACAATTAAAGATGCAGAAGGTGAAATCGTTAATATTCTTGAACAGAAACCTTCAAAAGGTATAAATCGAATGAATTGGAATATGCGATATATGTCGAAAAATGGAGTGCAAATTCCACAAGGAAGCCAAGGAGGTCAGGGAGGCAGAGGATTTAGACGTGGAGGCGGCGGATTTTTAGCCCAACCTGGAGTTTATTCCGTAAATATTGCAAAAAAACAAAATGGTGAAATAGTTGATTTAGGTGAAACCAGAACATTTAATTTAGTTCCTTTGAGAGAAGGTGCTTTGAAAGGTATGGATTCCCAAGATGTAATTGCATTCAGAAAAGATTTTGAAAAATTCCAACAAGACATTACAGCAACTTCAACCATATTGAACAATTCTGGGAGAAAGTTGGAAGCATTAAAAATTGCTTCTGGAAGAGTGGATAGTGATTATGCAGCCATCACAAAGTTAATTTATGATGCCAATTTAGCTTTAAAGGATATTGAAAAGAAGTTAAATGGAGATGCAATAAAAGATGAGATTGGTGAAAGATATGCTCCAACACCAA
Organism: Bacteroidota bacterium; assembly: GCA_024642705.1. Classification (GTDB taxonomy): domain Bacteria; phylum Bacteroidota; class Bacteroidia; order Chitinophagales; family Saprospiraceae; genus Portibacter. Next base: position 50,820 of record JAHEAQ010000007.1, read on the forward strand.
GGTCTTCGATGTTTGCTGGTTATAGAGCTTTAAATTCAACCTATGGACCAACAAAAAATCAGATTGAAATAATAAATGGAGCTAAGGGTCAATTAGAAGGTATTAAAAGAGAAATCACTTCTTTTAATGATAATTTGGACGCAATTGAAAAGGCCTTAATTGCTGCAGGTGCTCCGTGGATAGAAGGACAAGGATTGATAAGTACTAAATCATAGCTAATAATCCTGGTTATTCTTTTTAGATTCCTATTCTTAAGTTAATCATTCAACTTAAGAATGGGAATTTTTTTTTAAGGTGCTTTCTTTTGGGCTAAACCATTCAGCTAAAAATTGAAAAAATGCCAATTTCTTGAACCACCTGTTTTTTAAACCCTCATTTTGCATTGGGGCTTCGCAATGAAACTTGAAATGACCATAAAAAATGAACAAACGATACAAAGCAATTTTAATGAAATTAAAATAGGCAGAGAACCGATAGAAAACCTGTCGAAAGGGATGGCCTGACTAAATCATAGTTACCACTATGGTGCATGACTAAAACTTATTGCAGCGGTATATTTTGTATTCATTTCCAGTAGGAATAGAATGTCTAATGCAAAATGCGGGTTTAAATTGGGAATCCTTTCTTTTTGGAATTCTACTAAGTTCAATATTTTTCTACTTTAACTTTTTTGATTGGTAAATTAATCTATTATATTAACACCTCAGAATTAAATACAACTGAATGGAAGAGCATACGCACAAGAAATATTGGCAGAGGAATCTAAAATACTTAGCCCTTTTATTACTAATTTGGTTTATTGTCTCTTATGGTTGCGGCATTTTATTTGCTGATCAACTAAATGAAATAAATTTTATTGGTTTTCCTCTTGGATTTTGGTTCGCCCAGCAAGGATCAATTTATGTATTTGTAATTTTAATATTCATATATGTAAGGTTGATGAATAAACTTGATCATGAATTTGATGTCGACGAAATATAAATAAATTATGAGTATTCAAATTTGGTCATATATTATAGTAGGTCTTTCATTTGCACTTTACATTGGTATTGCTATTTGGGCAAGAGCCGGAACAACTAAAGAATTTTATGTAGCAGGAGGAGGAGTTCATCCAGTACTTAATGGAATGGCAACAGCAGCGGATTGGATGTCTGCAGCATCTTTTCTTTCAATGGCAGGTCTAATCTCATTTATGGGTTATGATGGTTCTCAGTATTTAATGGGCTGGACAGGTGGATATGTATTATTAGCTTTAATGCTCGCGCCATATTTAAGAAAATTTGGACAATTTACAGTCCCAGATTTTATTGGAGAAAGATATTATACGCAGACAGCTAGGATCGTCGCAGTTGTGTGTGCTTTATTTGTTTCTTTCACCTATGTAGTAGGCCAAATGAAGGGAGTTGGAGTTGCCTTTTCTAGATTTCTTGATGTTGATTTTGGAACTGGAGTATTAATTGGTTCTGGAATTGTCTTTTTTTATGCAGTGTTAGGAGGTATGAAAGGGATTACTTATACCCAAGTAGCACAGTTCTGTGTGTTGATATTTGCGTTTACCATTCCAGCAATATTTGTTTCAATTCAAATGGTTAACAACCCTATTCCTCAATTGGGAATGGGAGGTAATCTTGCCGATGGGACAGCTATGCTTGCTAAACTTAATCAACTTTCTACGGATTTAGGCTTTCATGAATATACCTCAGGAAATAAACCTAGAATCGATCTTTTCTGTGTTACTGCTGCATTGATGCTAGGCACCGCAGGATTGCCTCATGTTATTGTAAGATTTTTTACTGTTCCAAAAGTCAAAGACGCAAGAAAATCAGCAGGTTGGGCACTACTTTTTATAGCTATATTATATACTACTGCTCCAGCAGTGGCTGTTTTTGCTCGTACCAATTTAATAACTAGCATTGATAATGTGCCATATGATAATGTCCCTTCTTGGTTTAAAAGTTGGGAAACGACTGGATTGTTGGCTTTTGAAGATAAAAATGGAGACGGCAAAATTCAATATTACAATGACAGCAATTCTGATTTTGTTAACAGTATTGCTGACTCTAAAGGTTGGCAAGGTAATGAATTGGTTACATTTGATCAAGATATTGTTGTATTAGCAAGTCCTGAAATTGCTAATTTACCTGCATGGGTAATTGCTTTGGTTGTTGCAGGTGGCCTTGCAGCAGCTTTATCAACAGCAGCAGGTTTATTATTAGTGATTTCAACCTCCATTTCGCATGATTTATTGAAAAAATGGTTGATTCCTAAAATATCTGAAAAAAATGAACTAAGAGCTGCCAGAATTTCCATTGCTGTTGCGGTGGTGGTTGCAGGATATGCTGGTTATAATCCACCAGATTATGTAGCGGCAATCGTCGCTTTTGCTTTTGGTTTAGCTGCTTCATCCTTCTTCCCAGCAATAATAATGGGAATTTTTGACAAGAGGATGAACATGCAAGGCGCAATTGCAGGAATGATTATTGGTTTAATATTCACAGCATCTTATATTATTTATTTTAAATTTGGAGGAGGAACTCCAGATCAATATTTTTTACAAATTTCACCAGAAGGGATTGGCACTGTTGGTATGATTATCAATTGGACTGTCTCAATGATTATTAGTAGATTGACACCACCGCCTCCTTCTGATGTGCAAGAAATGGTGGAAAGTATAAGAATTCCTCGTGGAGCAACAGGTCCAAGTTTACATTAAAAATTTAAAAAATGACCCATCAATTAAAAGATTTACAAGATTACAAAGAAACTTATGCAAGGAGTATCAAGGACCCCGAAGGCTTCTGGGCTGATGAAGCAGCAACTTTCAAATGGCATAAAAAGTGGGATAATGTTTTATCCTGGGATTTTGTAAAACCTGATGTTAAATGGTTTGAAGGAGGTAAACTAAATATTACAGAAAATTGCTTGGACAGACACATTGCGGAAAGAGGAAATCACACTGCATTTTTATGGGAACCCAATGATCCAGCTTCTCCTTCAGTTCATATTTCCTATCGTGAATTGCTAGAAAAAGTATGTCAATGTGCCAATGCGTTGAAAGAACTTGGAATTAAAAAAGGGGATCGTGTAGTTTTTTATATGCCAATGGTACCCGAACTTGCAATTGGAATTTTAGCTTGTGCTAGAATTGGCGCCGTTCATTCCGTAGTATTTGCAGGGTTCTCAGCCCAAGCATTAGCCGATAGGGTAGATGATGCACAAGCAAAAATGATTATTTGTTCTGATGGAAATAATAGAGGAAACAAATTAATTCCAGTGAAACAAATTGTGGATGATGCATTAGAAATTTCTTGTCAGTCCATTGAACATGTTTTAGTTCACAAGAATACTAGGACCGATGTTAATTGGAACAATCAGATCGATATTTGGTGGCATTCAGCTGTAGACAAACAATCCGTAACCTGCAAGCCGGAAATTATGGATGCCGAAGATCTACTTTTTATACTTTATACTTCAGGTTCAACTGGAAAACCGAAAGGAGTTGTTCACACCTGCGGTGGTTATATGGTATATGCATGTTCTACTTTTAGGAATGTTTTTCAATATCAGGATGGGGACATTTATTGGTGCACAGCGGATATTGGTTGGATAACAGGACATTCCTATATAATTTATGGTCCGCTTTTATCTGGAGCAACAAGTCTTATGTTTGAAGGAGTGCCCACTTATCCTGATGCAGGAAGATTTTGGCAAATTTGCGAAAAACATAAAGTCAATCAATTTTATACAGCTCCAACGGCAATTAGAGCCTTAATGGCTCAAGGAAATGAATGGCCTGATAAATATGATTTATCTTCAATCAAGTTGCTTGGTTCTGTAGGAGAACCAATAAATGAGGAAGCTTGGCACTGGTATGATGAACACATTGGAAAAAAGAATTCACCATTAATTGATACATGGTGGCAAACTGAAACTGGAGGAATTATGATTACTCCTTTGCCTGGTATTACAGATACAAAACCTACATTCGCGTCTTACCCATTACCTGGAATCCAACCTGTGCTGATGAACGCAGATGGAACAGAAGAGAAAAATAATAATGCGGAAGGTTTGTTATGCATTAAGTTTCCATGGCCTGGAATATTAAGAACTACTTATGGAGATCATGAAAGGTGTAAATTAACATATTTTTCAGCATTTAAAAATATGTATTTCACTGGTGATGGCGCTAGGAGAGATTCAGATGGAAGGATTCGAGTTATAGGAAGAGTTGACGATGTGATTAATGTTTCCGGCCACAGAATGGGTACAGCGGAAGTCGAAAATGCAATAGATGAGCACCCAGAAGTTATCGAGTCAGCAGTAGTAGGTTATCCCCACGATATAAAAGGTCAAGGAATATATGCTTATGTTATAGTTAGCCATAATGCAAGTAATGATATCATTAATGAAATTAGAAAAGTAGTTACCAAAGAAATTGGTCCAATTGCTAAGCCAGACAAAATCCAAATCGTCAGTGAATTGCCAAAAACCAGATCAGGTAAAATCATGAGAAGAATATTAAGAAAAATTGCCTCTAATGAATTGGACACTATTGGAGATGTTTCTACTTTAGTAAATCCAGATGTCGTAGACGAAATTATAAAAGGTGCTCCAATATAAAGGAATATGAAATGAAACTTTGCAAATAAAAATTAGGTTTTGGTAGAATAGACTTTAATTTTTATATTTAACCTTGTGGACTTTTGAATTCAGATAATTTTGTTGAAGCAATTCCATCATAAAGATACTTTTGACTTTTCATTATTATATATAATGAAAAATAAGCGTGAGGGATGAGGGTCCTTTACGCTTTTTTTTTAAATTTTTCTTTTTACTGAATTAGCTAAGCCCTAATTCTGTATTAATTGCATCTTTTGCTGCTTGCACGATTTCCTCATTGTTCATATTTTCGGTTTTAATAGGTTCGAGGCAAGTCCAAGATAATTTACTAAAACTTGTGAGAGGGAAAATTCCTTGAGGATTAAATGCCCCAGTATTGCGTATTGCAATTGGAACAATTATAGCTTCAGGGCATTTTTTAATTAAAATAGAAATGCCGCCAACTGCAAACTCTTTTAATTTGCCATCTCTACTTCGTGTTCCTTCGGGGAAAATAGTAGCAGAAAAATTATTTTCACAAATATAACTTCCGAAACGGCTTATTTCAGTTATGGCTTGTTTCCTATCCTTTCTATCTATCAAAGCTGCGCCAGCTTTTCTTAGATTATAAGAAATACTGGGGATTCCTTTTGAAAGTTCTATTTTGGAGACAAATAAAGGCGTATGTTTTCTTAAATACCAAATAATTCCAGGTATGTCAAACATGCTCTGATGATTTGCAATAAAAATTATGCTTTTGTTTATTGGCAATTTTTCCTTTTGATTGAACCTGATTGTTGTTCCTGTTAGTAACCAACCATAACAAATGCAAAAGTTTAGGGCATTTACTGTTTTTTGGTGGGCTTTTTTGCCAAATAAATTAAATGCAAGAAATTGAATCCCGTGGAAAACAACTAGGATCAATCCAAAATAGACAAGGTATACACCACTCAAAAAATAATCTAGAATTTTCTTCATCAAGCTGTTTATATATTTAAATAATTCCCAAAAATACCATAAAAATGATAGTGTTATTACCGAATGAGTAATTTAAAATCCCTTTATTTATCGCGAAAGTTAGAACTTTATCAAATTATTTTCGGAAAATATTTTTATATATTAAACATATTTAATATATTTACACTTCTATATCCCAATAGATTATAAACTTCCTGAGAAAATAAAGATATTAAAACTGATTTATTTTCATTCCAAAAACTGATTTTAAGATGAAAGCACTATGCCTTCAACTAAAGGTTGCTATTTATGCAATCTTCACTCTCAAAGTAGAATTTTGCAATTTATTATTTGCAAATTCTTTTCATATAAATGCCATTTTAAAGAATGAAGCTTGGCTTAGAAGCAAAAAGACGTGCAGTAATTTTGTAATTTTTCTAATTTTCTTTTCTGTCAATCTAACCCAATCCATCGCTCAACCAACTCATCCTTGCTATTCTGAAGACAAACAGCCAAATTGCACAGCAAACGAATTCACTGTACAAAGTGTATTTTTAGCAATTGATGAAAATGGAACGCCTTTATCTCAAAGCGCTTGCGATAACGTTTCTTCAGTTTTAACTTATTTGTGCGTAAAGGTTAAGAATGAATCTAATAGCGATAGGGAAGGATTTTATATTGCTGGAGAATTTACGACTGGCAATTCAATTCACACTTTGGATTATTGTTTTGAAGAAACAATGATTTCTTATACTGAGATAACTTTATGCACTCCATATCCCTCAGCATTTGTTTGGAACTGTTCGAATAATATTGAGCTGACAGGATCTCTAGCAATTTGGCCAACAGCTTCTGGAGAATTATGTCCAGGCAATGTAATGGATTGCGATGTTACAAATAAAGCGAAATGTAAAAAAGAGTCGGCGATAATCGTTGATATGAATCCTTTAAATGCTGAATTTGAAGGGGAATGTGACCAAAATAATGAATTACAAGTTAATTTTACAAACACTACCGCAGGAGGAACCCTTCCTTATATTGATTTTGCATGGGATTTTGGGGATTGTGAAGGAACATCAAATGAAGAGAACCCAAGTTATACATATGCAAGTGAAGGCATTTATTACGTCCAATTGATTGTAACGGATTCAAATGAAAATAAAGATACCACCATTCAATTACTTGATCTTTCAAATTGTTCTATTTCCAACGATTTTCCAATTGATTTTGAATGTAACCCTAACATCACCGTTAATTTAGAACCTTGTGTTTGTGAAGATGTTGTGGAATTTAGGGATCCTATAATTCCAGATTTTTGCGGTGATTTGAATGATATTACTATAAATAGAACAGATAATAGTGGTTTGAATTCGGGCGATATTTTTCCTGCTGGAACCACAACTATTTCATATGAAGCAATCGATATTTTTGGAAATACAGCCAATTGTTCTTTTAACATTATACTAAAATCAAGCGATCCAGGGAGTCTTTTTTGCAATGGAGATCAAAACATTTCTCTAGATGAAAACTGTCAAGCAGAAATTTCACCGGATATGGTTGTAAAATCGCCCAAATGTGATATTGAAACTTACGTTATTACACTGTTCGATGAATTTGGAAATGAACTTCCTGACAATATCATTCCAAGTGAATTTTTAGGTAAAGTAGTTACTGCGCGGGCAACTTATGGATGTTTTAATACATATTGTGAAGTATTCCTAACCATTGAAGACAAAATGCCGCCTACTTTTGATTGTACAGATATGACGGTAAGTTGTGGAGAGGCGATAAATTTCCAATTGCCAGAAATAAAAGACAATTGCGATAATGCAAGCATTGTTTTGTTAAATGAAGTTATCACGGATGTTTCTTGTGAGAATGAATTTATTGATAAAATAGTAACTAGAACCTATGGCATAAAAAATGGGTTTGGAATGCAGATTGGATCATGTGATCAAAAACTCAATGTGATGAAGTTTGATATTGAAGATGTAGATGCGCCTGAGCAAAATGTTTCTGTCTATTGTGGTTTAGATTATCCTACAGATGAAAATGGACATCCTGATCCAGCATTAACTGGAGCACCATCATTAGATGGGGTTGACCTGTGGCCACAGCAAGATATTCTATGTAATGTAGCTCTTTCTTATACAGATAGGGTATTACCTAGTTCGCCATGTTCAAAACAAATTATAAGAGAATGGACTGTATTAAATTGGTATTGTGGTTCTGATGGCATGGAAAATTACATTCAGAAAATTACTTTAATTGATACGGTTCCCCCAATGATTTCTTGTCCATCAAATGTTACCATTTCAAGCGCATCAATGAGCTGTGAAACAACTTATTCAATCCCAACCATTCAAGGACAAGATGCTTGTCAGTCTGAAATCTTTGTTGATATTGCATATCCAGGCGGATTTGCACAAAATTCGAATGGACTTGATGTCGAATTACCCCTTGGAGAAAATGAAATAACATATAGAGTGAGGGATATTTGCGGTAAACAAAGCTCTTGTTCTTTTATTGTTACGGTCAATGATAACGTTCAACCAGTGGCAATATGCGAAAGCGGGCTTAGTTTTAGTTTAGGGGGCGATGGATTAGCAATACTCAAGGCAACAACTTTTGATAACGGCAGTTTAGATGAATGCGGTTTAGCTACTGTGGAAATAGCAAAAATGACTGACAATTGTGGAATAGAAGGGAATACTGAATTCGGCTCAGAAATAATATTATGTTGTGAAGATGTTGGAAAAGAAGTAATGGTCATTCTAAAAGTAACAGATGAGTCAGGAAATTCCAGCCAATGCATGTCAAGCATTACTGTAATTGATCTTGCAATTCCAGTTGTTCTTACTGATTTGCCAGATATTACTGTAAGCAATGATTTGCAAATTGATACAGCTAATTTGTCGGTCTTTGGATTTGTAGAAATAAATACAGATGAACCAGAGCCAATTGTAATTGATGCAATAAGTGTTAATTTTAGTTCTAGTGCTCAAAATGGAGTAGTTTTAGATAATTGCGATAATGCCATTGTGTTCGAGACACAAACTTCTTCTTTTGACATGTGCGGTCTCGGAACAATCTACAGAAATTTTGAAATTACAGATGCATATGGGAATTCCACGACAATAGATCAAAAAATTACTGTGGTATTAGCAATACCCTTCACTGAAGAAAACATCACATGGCCCGATGACATTACTTTAAATAATGTTTGTTCGCCTGATTTAGATCCAATTTCTCTCAATTCAATCCCACTGTATGATGAATCTTTTAATTATAGAGTAAGTTATACCAATGAGGACGATACATTGTCTGCAAGCAATAATGGTTGTTTCGTAGTTGAAAGAAAATGGTTTGTCTCTGACTGGTGTAATCGAGTCAATGGAGCATCCTTTATAGTTTTTAAAGACACTCAACTAATCCATATTGTCAATAACATATCTCCGGTAATTATTTCAAGTTGTCAAGATTCGGTGATTTGTTCTTACATTTCAAATTGTGGACCTCATCCGATATTACTTTCAGCAGAAGCCATGGATGATTGTACTTCAGAAGAAAATTTAATATGGACCGTTCAAGTTGATTTTGGAGATGATGCTACGATAGATTTTGAAGGTTATTCTAATCAGATTGCTTTAGATTTACCAGTTGGGTTAAATAAAATTACATGGATTGTAGATGATGGATGCGGGAACATTACCCGATGTTCGTATCATATAGAAGTAGAAAGCTGTTTGAATCCTCAACCTTTTTGCTTAACAGGTCAAGAGTTTTATATTAACCCTATAGATACTTCTGGAGACGAAATTGCAGATATTGAAGGCGTTCGATTAACAACAGATATGATAGATGGAGGTAGCAAACATCCATGTGGTAAAGAAATAAGTCTTAGTTTTTCGGCAGATGTGAATGACACAGTCAAAATATTTGAATGCTTAAATATTGGGTCAAATCCAGTTATGTTGTGGGCTACAGATTCTGATGGAAGATCTGATTTTTGCAATGTTTTTGTAACCATTTTGGACACTAGTTCCATGGCTTTTTGTCAAGGTGTTAACATCAATGGAATTATTTTTGGCAACCAAGTTGACTTTGTTAAAGAGGTCAATGTTGAATTGTTTGGGGCTGATGCTTTAAGCACAACAGATGAAAATGGATTCTTTTCATTCCCAAGTATGCCACTAGGAGGTTCATATAATATTGTTCCGAAGAAAACAGACGAAGCAATTAACGGAGTTACTACATCAGATTTGGTTTTGATTCAAAGACATATTTTGAATATAGATCCTTTCGAATCACCCTACAAGCTAATTGCAGCGGATGTAAATCAATCCCAAAGTGTAACAGCTGCGGATCTTATAAGCATCAGAAAATTGCTTTTGGGAAGAATCAATAATTTTGATAATAACAAAACTTGGGCTTTTATTCCAGGTGACTTTATTTTCATTGATCCGGATGATCCTTGGGCATCTGAGGTGCCAGAAATTTATGAGATTCCAATATTAGAAAACAATATGGAAGTAGATTTTATTGGGGTAAAATTAGGTGACGTCAATGAAAGCATAGATTTGAACAGTATCTACAATGCTTCAAGATCAGTTGAGTCATTGATTTACACCAGAGATAAAGAACATAAAAACAAAGTAAATATTATTGTGGACGAAGAAATGAAGATTGCCAATATGTTATTAGAATTGGAGTTTGATTCTAACCAATATTTATTACTTGGTGCTGAAAATAAAATTATAAATATGGAATTTGATTATTATCAATTGAATCCAAATACTGTCAGAATATTACTTAGTGATTATCAAAACAGAAAAATCGAGAAAGGAGAAATTCTCTTTAGTTTAGAATTTAAGGATGAAGTAAAATTTGAAGATTTCAAATCTTTTAATTTGAATTCTAAAGTTTCAGAAATTGCATATGAAGATGGATCCTCATCTGAAATTAAATTGCGTTTCCAAAGTAGTGAGAATCAAATTCAAATATTTCAAAACAGTCCAAATCCTTGGATTGAGTACACTAATTTTGAGGTTTATGTCCCAGATTATGATTTAGCTAGATTCAAAATAACAGATGTTTCAGGAAAGCAAATTATTTCGAAAAATTTAGAATTAAAAGCTGGGTACAATACGGTCAAAATTCTGAAAAATGAGTTGCCTTCAAATGGTGGTTTATTCTTTTATGAAATAAGCGGCAAATTTGGACATCAGACTATGAAGATGATGCTTCTAAATCATTAAGTTTTAAAGAAAATAAATAATATCTATAAAAATCAAACAAGTACAGATTAGGATTCTTAGAATTAAGATTCTTCAGAATGTAGTCTTTTTTTCGTTCAACAATTTTGTGTAAAAAGCTGTTAAAACCAATTTTTTTTATTTTTTCATGAAATTGAATCATTCTTGTATCATTAAGTTGACCTTGATGGTATAAAATTGCCAGATTTTCTGTCGCAAGCTTAGTCTTTTGAAGAAAATCTTTATTGGATTCTAACCCTTTATGAATGAGAGGATTCTCAATGTGATCAATGGGAATTCTCTCATTTTTAAGGGCTTCTGCAAAAACCAAATCTTCATAACCATAATTCAATATTTTCTCATCAAATGGGAATTTTAACAAAATGTTCCTTGGGGCCATAAAATTGTTGGTCTGAAATGATCTGTATGGATGATTTTTCCTTTTTGTCAATGAAATAGATTCTCTTTTCTTTCCAAAATTCCAATGCAAATTGTGTTCTATATTGTCAGGAGGATAAGCATAATATAATCTACCGCCAAATACTATTTTTGTTTTCGAAATCTTTTCGACATATTTCTTGATGTAATCTTTTGTGATCACTTCGCTATCGCAATCTAGAAAGATTAAACTGTCATATCGCGCATTTCGTGCCAACAAATTCCTGATTTTAGATCTTCCTTTGTTTTCACTCAATTCAATATAGGAAATGCCAAATTCTTGAGAGATGATTCGATTTAAATCCTTGTATTCTAATTCTGAACCATCATCATAACAGACAATTTCAAAAACTATCTTTAAATCTTCACATTGTTTTTTGAGTTCAAAAACTAATGAAGTAATATCATAATTGTAAATCGGAATAAGTATTGAAATCATATTTTGACAATAGGATGCCAATTTACAAACTATTTTAAGGTCTGCAACAGAAGCTAAAATATATTCTTTGTTCCATATTCAAGTTTTCTAATAAATTATAAGACAGGTTTCTAGATTAAAAATTCCATTTTATACCAATTCCATGGCAATTGTTAATTTTGCATTATGGAAAAGGAAATTTATATTATTAGGCATGGAAGAACCGAATACAACAAATTGGGTATTTGGCAAGGTAGCAGTGTGGATATGCCTTTAGATGAAGTTGGAAGAAAAGAGGCCTTGGCATTTTATAAAGCATATAATCATGTTGAATTCGATTTAATCATACATTCCACCTTAAAAAGATCTAAAGAAACAGTGGCCTTATTTAATGCCTCAGGCGCCAAATATGTAGAAGCTCCAGATATTAATGAAATATCATGGGGTATTTATGAAGGGAAGCCACATAACAAAAAATCTTTAGCAGAGTATAAAAGTGTGATTGCAGCTTGGGCAGAAGAGAATTATGAAGTGGCTTTTAAAGGAGGGGAAAGCGCAAAAGATTTAGGAGATAGGATTAGCCGTTTTATTGGGTGGCTCAAATCGGTCGAACATAAAAAAATATTAATTTGCAGCCACGGTAGAGCAATTCGGGGGCTTATATGCTTGATGAATAATGAAGCTTTAAAAGAAATGGAAAAATATGATCACGCCAATACTGGTCTTTTCAAAGCAATTTTGAAAGATGATGAGTTTAAATTTAGTATTTACAACAATGTTGATCATTTAAATGGTGGTGTTTAAGTTGCTCTAAAAAATAATTATATCACTTCAACTGAAAAATTAAGTTTTATGAAATTTTTTCAAGATTTAGAAATCCTTATAGCGTCTTATTATGAGCTTTTTATTGACTTTTTACCAAAATTTGTCATCGCAATTATCGCATGCACTCTAATTATTATTAGTGTGCGATTCATTAGGAAAAAAATCGTAAAAGTCATCAGCATTAAAGCTGAAGATAAGTTGCTGGCGAATTTTGTGGATCAAGTACTTTGGATAATTTCAATTACGATAGTTTTTTTACTTTTCTTGTATATGATGGGGATGAAAACAATGGCTGGAAGTATATTAGGCGCGGCAGGGGTTTCTGCTTTCATTCTTGGATTTGCTTTCAAAGATATTGGAGAAAATTTCTTAGCTGGAATTATTTTAGCATTCAAAAGACCTTTTCGTTTAGGAGATATCATCAAAACTGGGGATGTCGAAGGCACAATTTTAGAAATGAACCTAAGGGATACGCACATCAAAACTGCGGACGGGAAAGATGTATATGTTCCAAATGGTCTTTTCCTTAAAAATCCATTGTTTAATTATACTATTGATGGTTTTCTAAGGGGTAATTTTACTATCGGAATCGATTATGGTTCTGATGTGGAAAAAGTAAGAGGAATAATCCAAAAGGTATTAAATGACATTCCAGGAATTTTGAAAGAAGCAAAACCGCCCCGAACACATGTGAAAATGTTGAATGTAAGCACAATCGATATTGAGGTATTTTATTGGATTGATACTTTTGATAATACTTATTCATCTTTAGAATTAAAGTCTGTTGCCCAAACTAAAATTATAGATGCTCTAACTTTGGAAAATATAGTTTTACCTGCAAGCATTGTTGAAGTGGTGAATAGAACGTAATAAATTGTATGATTTTGTCCTAAATCCAATTTCCAGCATATGAAAAATTGGTATTTGGGAAAACGGAGACCAAAAAATCATATTTCAATTTTGTTATTTGCCTAATATGAAGATAGTCATGCGCCAACCAATTGTTTAAAAAATGCATAGCACTTAATGACCCCAATGTTTTATGGGTATATTGGTTGTCCCAATTTGGCATTTCTAATGTTTTTAAAATGGAAATAGATTTGGTCCTTTCGAAAATGAATTCTTCTATTTTATTTTTAAAATTTTGATCCATATATTTTCTTTCGGTTACCCATAATAAAGGATTTATAGCTGGTGGACTACTATTTGGATTATGCAACAAATGCAGTACTCGAGTCCTGAAATCTTCTCGTTCTTCATCAATAAGATGACAAATGATTTCCAGCATACACCATTGATTAGGGTTGGGTTTCCAAAGTGCTTTAGATTGTTCCAATTTCAACAATGATAATGATATTGTTTGGCAATTTGCTTCAAGTTGTTGAATGACGAATTCGGGTGTCATTTGGTTTTTTTTTAGGAAAGTTAATGAAAATGAATTTTATTGTCCATAAAAACAAAGCTACTTCATATATTCGCGTTGTGATAATTAAACCCAAAAAATATCTAGGTGTCGTTTTATGCTTATTAATGAGCTTTCCTTTTATTGTACTTGGGCAGGCATTGTCTCCTCGTACTGCCAATTATAAGATGGATATTTCATTGGATGTTGAAAACAAAATGATTTCTGGAATTACTGAATTGGTTTGGAATAATCCTTCTACAAATGAAGTAAACGACATGCAATTTCATTTGTATTATAATGCTTTTAAGAATTCGGAGTCTACTTTTTTTAAAAACGGCAATTCATTGGGTTTTATTGGTAAAAATATCGAGGAAGAATGTGGTTGGTCATATTCTGAAATTTTGAGTATAAAGGATGAAGAAGATCATGAACTGATAAATTCAAGTAAATTTATTGCTCCTGATGATGGAAATACAAAAGATCAAACTGTTCTTTGGGTTCCATTGGATAAAGCAGTAAGTCCAATGGGTTCTGTCAAATTGAAAATTCTTTGGAAAGCAAAGATTCCTAAAGCCATGATTAGAACTGGCTATAATCAAGACTATTACTTTTTTGCACAATGGTTTCCAAAATTGGGCGTATATGAGCCTGCTGGCATGAGATATGAAAAAAATGGAGCTTGGAATTGCCATCAATACCATTCTTCTGGCGAGTATTATGGCGAATTTGGTAATTATGATGTTTCTTTAACTATTCCTGATAATTTCATTGTTGCTGCTACAGGCTATTTGGTCGATGAAAAAAATATTGAAAATAAAAAGATTTACAGATTCAAAGCAGAAGATGTCATTGATTTTACATGGTCTGTATCTCCTCAATTTCTAAAATTTGAGAAAAAGTGGAAAGATGTAAATTTGCAACTTTATACATATCCTGGACATGAGATTTTCGTGGATAGATATTTCAATAGTGCAATCCAATCTTTGGAATATTTAGACGAACATGTTGGAAAATATCCCTACTCGACTTTAAGCATTGTAGATCCACCTATCCATGGATTGTTTACAGGTGGGATGGAATATCCAACTTTAATATCTTCTGTCAGTTTCACTTTTTTTCCTTCGGGCGTTAAAACACCAGAAACACTCGTTGTTCATGAATTCGTTCATCAGTATTTTATGCAGATGGTTTCGAATCATGAACAGGACGAACCTTGGATGGATGAGGGTTTTACCACCTATTACGAAGGAAGAATTTTAGACCATTATTATGGTTCAAAGACATCATTGATCGATACTTGGGGAATTCAAATTGGTAATGGAGAGTTCAATAGATTAGAATTTTGGTCAAAAGCAAATCCGAAAATTGCGGACAACAGCTATAAAGCAAGAGATTTCAAACATGGAGGATATAGCCCAATTGCCTACAATAAGACTGCAATGATGCTGAAGACTTTAGAGGGATTACTTGGAGTGGAGAAAATGGATGAATTGATGAAGAAGTATTTTGAAGAATGGAAATTCAAGCATCCATGTGGGTTGGATTTTATAAGCATTTTCAAAGACAATCTAAGTGCAGAGTTCCTAGCACAAAAGAAATTAAACTTATCCAGATTTTTTGATCAGGTGTTATATGGTTCTTTTGTTTGCGATTATAAAGTGGAAAGCATAGACAATTATTCGGTTGGAGGAAGTAAAGGGTATCTAAATGGTATTGATGACTGTGAGATAGAAAACCTTATTAAAGAGGATAGTTCATACAAATCGGTGGTTGTAATTAATCGATTGGGTGAATTGATTTTACCAGTTGATGTTTTGATAAGTTATGAAGATGGAAGTCAAACAAATTATATTTGGGATGGAGAAAAAAGAAGTACTGAATTTGTTTCTTTTGGAACAAATAAAATAGTTAAAGTGCAACTTGATGAGGATAGGAAGTTGAATTTGGAACAGAATTTTATCAATAATACTTTGAACACAAAAAAGTCTAGATCTTATAGGAAATATACTTCGAAATTCAAAGTAGGGATGCAGCATTTATTGGATTTTTTAAACTACCTAAGTTAAGCCAATGAATGCGATTAAATCTTATATTGCGGCTTGGAAAGATATTGCCAAATACAGGTATCCCATCATTTTTCTTTTTCTAGCTAATATTATATTTACATTCATAGTTACTTCTCCATTTACTTTATTTTTTAAGAAAAAGCATTTATTTTCTGATGCACTGGATATATATGATGGATATGATATAAGTGCTGTAATGGAATTTGTCAATAATTATGGGCAGGTGATTCAGCCCTTTAATGTTTTATTCGTTCAGATTGTATTGGCGTATTTTATTTTTGGAATTTTTACAAATTCAGGTGTTATTTACGCTGTAATAAGCCAAAATAGGGTTATTGCTTTGAGATCTTTTTGGAATGGAGGATTAAATTATTTTTGGAAAATATTGAGGTTGAGCATTTATTATTTATTAGGAATAGGAGTGGTAATATTTCTTATAATTCAACTTTTATTTTTATTAGGGATTAATATTTTGGAAGTCCAAGATGATAGAGAATTAACAAATAAATTTCTTTTAGGTATTTTCCTTGGTTTTTTTATAATATCTTTCTTTTCTACCGTAAAACAATATGCCAAAGTTTTTATAGCAATAGATAAAAAACCACTTATTGGTGCTGCAATTTTTAAATCTTCTAAATTTATTGTTAAAAATTTTGTGCCAACAATGTTCTTATATCTTATAAATATTGGAAGCGTAATATTGTTTTTTACAGCATATTTCTTGATTAAAAACTCACTGAATGTGAATGCTTGGGTCATATTGTTTATTGTTTCCCAAGCTTTAATCTTATTCAAAATTATTGCACGTATTATTCATTTAGATAGTACGTATCAATTATACAAAGCATTAAAAAAATAAAATTGTAAATCGACCATTTCGAGCAGATATTAGACTTTTCTTAGTTCCTTTCTAATCACTAGTTTTAATCCCGACCAATCTTCATTTACTGAACAAACTTTAATATCAACTAACTTAAGTGCTAATGCTGTATCTCTGATAATATCTTCATTCAATTCTGAAGCCTTTTTTGAAGCTTTTTTATACCACGAAACCCAAATCATACCATTTTCAAAGATACTATTCTGAAAAAAAGGCAACTTTTCTTCAAGTTCACTTACTTTGTTTGTGAAAAAATGAATAAAATCTGCTTTTTGAAATTCTAAACTTTCTATTATTGAGGTGTCTTTAGGGTATTCGTTTTCAAGAAGTTCATTGTAATTTTGTGGTGCATTGTATAAATAAATACAGAAACTTTGTTTTATGCCTAATTTTTGTAAAAGTGGGGTGGGCATTAATATTTTTTAGTTTAAATATTTTCTAAGATTATCTAATAATTGCTCTGGAGGTAGTTTTTTATCGGCATGCATTTTTACGGATTGAATTAAGTCTTCTGTCAATTGCTCTCTGAATCCCAATCTGAATCCAATTTTTTGTACCAATCTAACTTCTTCATCTGTTACTTTCCCATCAGATTTCATACAGAAAAGCAAGTAATAAAGTACTGTCATTCTTTCAGATTCAGTTTTAGGAGGAGTGAAATTATACTTATTAAGATTCAATTGAATATCTCGCATTTCTTCTGATGAAATGCCCATATAATTTGAAACTTGCAAAATATACACGAATTCTTTTTCATCATAATATTGATCCTTCTTTGCCAACTTAAGCATTAAAGCTATTATTTCTCGACCCAGTTTTTCTTTATTTGAATGTTGCATAGAAATAAAAGTAAGATGTTTTTTTATCATTTTGTAAAATATTAGTTTGAAATGATACTAAAAGAAAATAATCTGACAAATAATTGTTTTGTATAAGATAGTTTTGAAATCACTTCAATTATAACATTAGAATAATTAAATTGTAATTCATTCAAAAAGAGCATATGTATACTACAAAAATTTCAGGTATTGGTAAGTATTTGCCAGAATTAGAGGTTAGTAATGATGATTTGTCAAAATTTATGGATACTTCTGACGAATGGATTCAAGAAAGAACAGGAATAGTTACCAGAAGATATGGGAATAAGCACAAGGAGACCACTACCACAATGGGCACAAGAGCCGCTGAAATAGCCATCGAAAGAGCTGGAATAAATAAAGAGGACATTGATTTTATAATATTTGCAACTTTGAGTCCGGATTACTATTTTCCTGGATGCGGAGTACTTTTACAAAGAGAGTTGGGAATTACAAAAACTGAAATTGGAGCTTTAGATATCAGAAATCAATGCACAGGTTTTGTTTATGGGCTAACCGTGGCTGACCAATTTATTAAATCTGGAATGTATAAAAACATTTTATTGGTCGGTGCTGAAATGCATTCTATGGGCTTAGATTTTACTACGGAAGGCAGGGGGGTGACAGTTATTTTTGGTGACGGTGCGGGAGCGGTCGTTCTGCAGCGGAATGAAGAAGGCAAAGAAGGTATTTTAACATCTAATTTACATTCAGATGGAACGCACGCTGAAGAATTAGCAATGATTAATCCTGGTTCGCACGGTGGATACCATTTAGGAAAAGAAAAGTTCGGCTATCCTGATCAAGAATTTGGCGGCATTTTCTTAACCCAAAAAATGATGGATGACGGACTGATTTATCCAAATATGACGGGTCAATTGGTATTTAAGACAGCAATTCAAAAATTTCCTGAATCAATAATGGAAAATTTAAATGCCGCGGGTTTGAACACTTCAGATATTAAAATGTTAATTCCACACCAAGCTAATCTCAGAATTTCTCAATTCGTTCAAAGAATTTTGAAATTGAGAGATGATCAGGTTTACAATAATATTCAAAAATACGGGAATACTACTGCCGCTTCTATTCCAATTGCTCTTTGTGAAGCATGGGAAGGAGGTTTGATTGAAGAAGGTGATTTAGTTTGTTTGGCAGCATTTGGAAGTGGATTTACTTGGGGAAGTGTATTATTGAGATGGTAATAGTTGATTTGCCAATAGAAATTTTCATTAAGTCATTCAAAAAATAGGAGTGTTTAAAATAAAGAAGTATGGTTGATATTTTGGCTATTGGAGTGCATCCGGACGATGTGGAATTGAGTTGTTCAGGTACTTTATTGAAACATATTGGGTTGGGATATAGTGTTGGTCTGGTGGATCTAACGAGAGGTGAGTTAGGAACGAGAGGTACAGCAAAAATTAGACTTGAAGAAGCTGAAGATGCGGCAAGAATAATGGGAGCTCAATTTCGAGACAATCTTGAAATGAGAGATGGTTTATTTGAAATATCTGAAGAAAATTTATTAAAAGTAGTGAGGTCAATTAGGACTTATCAGCCTAAAATATTATTTGCGAATGCAATTGAAGATAGACATCCAGATCATGGTAGGGCAGCTCAATTGGTCCATCAAGCAAGCTTTCTTGCAGGATTAAGAAGAATAGAAACTTCTCAAAACGGAAAATCTCAAATTCCATGGAGACCTAAAAATGTGTATCATTATATTCAAGATCGTAATATTGTTCCCGATTTTGTTACTGATATAACAGGGTATATCGAAAAAAAGATGGAAGTGATTGCAGCTTTCAAATCCCAGTTTTATGATCCTAATTCAAAAGAACCCTCTTCACCTATTTCAGGTAAAGACTTTATGGAATTTATAGTCTCAAAGTCTAGAGCTTTTGGCAGAGAAGCGGGTTTTGAATATGGAGAAGGATTTACATCCTACAAGAAAATTGGAATACAAAATCTTTTTAATTTGACTTAATAATACAATTATATTTTAAGCCAAGATACTTGTAATAAATCTTGCCAGCATAAATACCATCAGTGAATGAATTTGATTTTGAAATCTGTAATCTAACCTATCTATTGTTTTGATGCATTTATTTCACAAGTAAGAGTTTGACCAAAGATATTAATCAATACTCTCAATTCTCCACTAAGATCAATTCCGTTAGGACTCAAAGTAGCTTCACCAGAAAATGTAAGGTCAGTTTTTAAATTTGGTAAATTTGGATCTAATGCAACACTTGTTGATGTAGGATCAATTATAATTTTGTCTCCATCTACCCGACCAATCAATACAGGTATAGGAGTAGCTGTATTTTGGAATGAAACCTCAACCTCAGCATTGTTGGTTAGCCCTTCTGAAAAAGTAATTGTAAAAGCTTCTGCATTGGGTAATGGTGCTTGACAAGTTAAGTCTCCGACAAAAGTTCCTAAAAATTTATCTCGAGCAAAAACACAAATTCCGCTATCTACATTGGCATCTGGATTATAATTTTCTGCCTCTGCATCTAAACAACCTTCAATGTCCTTTTTACACGAACTTGTCAAGGTCATCATTGAAAATAAAACTATAGAATAAAAAGTAAATTTGAAGAATTGTTTCATTTTTTTGTAGTTGTGTATGGTTTGTTTTCTAATAAGTCAACGTAATCAAGTGATCCTAATCTAAACCGCATTGCAATTTTTGAGTTTTGTGCTACTCTTTCTTCAAATTTGCAGAAAAGGGCCAAATTATCAAACTGATACAAATATTTTGGGTTTATACTGAAATCATCACTTTCTCTAAACGTATGTCGAGGTAAAAATTGCATATTTTTGGTTTCAAAATCATATTTTTTTTTTACGAAATCAATTTTATCGAATTGAAGGGGGCCAATTTGATTTTGGCCAAAACCGCTAATTGAAAAAACAACCATCAGCCCTAATATCAAAATCGCTTTTGCCATTTTATTTTCTGCTTCCTTCATACAGCTCAAATTTATGAAATTTTGCAGGGTTTGGTCCATTGAATAAGCTGAATTTTTTACTTGGTCTCAAACCCAATAGTTTCAAAGCTTGAATATTTGAAGAAATTATCCAAACTGTAGTCCCAGGCATATTTTTCTTCATATGATCGCCTATTTTTTTGAAGAATTCTATAATATTATCTTCTTTGAGTCTGATGTCATATGGCGGATTAATGATAACAAAAGAGCCAGGTTTTATTTCATGATTTTCAAAAAAATCTTTTTCTTCAACTTCCACCAAGCCGTCAAGTCCAGCTTCAGCAATATTGTGTCTGCTAGCTCTTATAGCCTCGGCATCCATATCAAAGCCTTTGATTTTTATCTCTAATTTTTTTTCATTTGCCTTGCAATTTTCAACCACTGAATTCCAAATAGTTTCGTCAAAGTTTTTCCAATTCATAAAACAGAATTTTTTCTCATATGAATGTGGTGGTTGATTCATTGCCATTTTAGCAGCTTCACACACAAAACTGCCTGACCCGCACATTGGATCAAAGAGGTCTGTTTTCTTATCCCAATCACTAAGCAACAACAATCCAGCTGCCAAAACTTCATTAATCGGAGCTTCGACAGACGAAATTCTATAACCTCGTTTGTGTAATGAATTTCCACTACTATCTAGCGAAATGGTTACTTTTTCTCGATGAATATGAGTGTTGATTCTAATATCCGCTTCATCTACATCTACATCTGGTCTAACACCCCATTTATCTCTAAGTTGATCGACAATAGCATCTTTTGTTTTTAAAGCGACATAATGAGAATGATTGAAATGATCCGAAGAAACAGATGAATTTACAGCTATAGTATTTCCTTTGGAAATGTATTTATGCCAATACAATTTTTTTACACCATTATATAATTCATGCTCATTTTGGGCTTTAAATCGAGTTATGGGAATAAGGATTCTTAATGCTGTTCTCAATTCAAGATTCGATCGATAAATTAATCTTTCATCCCCTTCATACTTGACTGCTCTATGCATGATCTCTATTTCTCTAGCTCCTATATTTCTCAGTTCATCTGCAAGAGTCTCTTCAAGACCTGCCATTGTTTTTGCTACTATTTCCACATTATGAATTTTAGGTCTGAATTACTCCAACATTAAATTTTTTGATTTTTGCATTATCACAAGCACTTAGGCAATTGGATATGAAATTTCTGGTATCTAAAGGGTTTATTATGCTATCGACCCAAAGTCTTGAAGCAGCATAATAAGGTTCAGTTTGTTTTTCGTACTTAGCTTTAATTTCATTGATCATTTCTTCTTGAGCTTTTTCATCAAGATTTTGACCTTTTGCTTTTATTGAACTTATTTGGATCTGAGCCAAAACTTGTGAAGCTTGATCTCCCCCCATAACTGCAATTTTTGCAGTTGGCCAAGCAGCAATAAACCTAGGATCGTATGCTTTCCCACACATTGCATAATTTCCAGCTCCATAAGAATTGCCAATGATCACCGTAATCTTGGGAACAGTTGAATTTGCAACTGCATTTACCATTTTTGCTCCATCTTTAATTATTCCTCCATGTTCAGATCTAGTTCCAACCATAAACCCCGTGACATCATGAAAGAAGATGAGGGGGATTTTCTTTTGATTACAATTCAAGATGAATCTCGTTGCTTTATCTGCGGAATCAGAATAAATTACGCCTCCAAATTGCATTTCGCCTCTACCATTTTTGACCACTAATCTATTGTTTATTACAATTCCAACTGACCAACCATCAATTCTTGCGTATGCACAAATAATAGTTTGACCGTATTCATCCTTATAGTATGTAAGGCTCTCTCTATCTACTATGCACTCAAGCAAAGATTTAGTATCGTAAGGTTTTGCTCTATTGGAAGGCATTATTCCAATAATATCTCTGGGATTTCTAGATGGATTTTTTGATTCAATTCTATTGATTCCAGATTTTTTTCTTTCTCCGATTTTTGAAACAATGTCTTTAATCGTGTCAAGACAGGATTTATCATCTGGAACATTATAATCTGTAACTCCAGAAATTTGATTGGTAGTTTTAGCACCTCCTAATGTTTCTTTGTCTACGTTTTCACCAATTGCAGCTTTTACAAGATATGGACCCGCTAAAAAGATAGAACCCGTGCCGTCAACTATAATAGATTCGTCGGACATTATTGGCAAGTAAGCACCTCCTGCGACACAACTTCCCATAATGGCAGAGATCTGAGGTATACCTTTACTTGAAAGTTTAGCATTGTTTCTAAATATTCGACCAAAATGTTCTTTATCCGGGAAAATCTCATCCTGAAGTGGTAGAAAAACACCAGCGCTATCTACTAAATATATAATTGGAAGTTTATTTTCTAATGCAATTTCCTGAGCGCGTAAATTCTTTTTTCCAGTGATAGGGAACCATGCACCTGCTTTAACAGTGGCATCATTAGCCACAATTACGCATTGTCGATTTTGAATGAAACCGATGACTACTACAACCCCTCCTGAAGGGCATCCTCCATATTCCTCATACATTCCATCTCCAGCAAAAGCTCCTATTTCTATTAGCGCAGTATTATTGTCTATAAGATATTCAATTCTTTCTCTTGCTGTTAGTTTCCCCTGCGCATGTTGCTTTTCAATTTTTTTATTCCCACCACCCAAATAGACTTTTTCAAGTTTTCGATCTAGTCTGGCTAGCGAAAGCATCATTTCATCTTCATTTATATTAAAATCTAAATCAATTTTTGACATTTGTCTGAAGTTAATAAGCTATTTATTTGTATTTCCTCTGCCAAAAATAAAGTTTAATAGCTGACTTCCATCATTAACATGTTTAAATTATTGAAATCCAATGTTTTTAAAGATTGAAGTATCTCCAATGCATGAAAACTAATTAACAAAATTGTTGAATTCTTTTATTGACTTTGTTTATAAAAGACCAATTAATAAATATAAACGCGCCAATCTGGAATAAAAAAATAGTTTCTAATTCAAAAATTAGTCAATGATAAAAGCATAAGGAAACTCACCAGGATAATTTTCATAAAATCCTTCAAGGACAACCATCCCTTTATGATTTTCAAGTTCTTTAATGAATTCTTGCACGTTTCCAATGGGTTTTTCATTGATTTTCGTAATGATATAGCCAGGATCCATATTGGTGCGCTCAATTTTACTGCCTCGTGAAACACTTACGACATAAATTCCATCTGTTTCAAGTCTACGTTTTTCATTTTTATCCAAATCCCTTAACTCAAAGCCTAAATCTGTAAGTATTTTATCTTTTCTTACTGCAACATAATCCGTGGAATTAATTTGATTTCTCAAGGTTACTTCTGCAGTTTTTAATTTGCCGTCTCTGTAATAATTCAATTTTAATTTATCACCAGGACGATATCTTCCTACTTGCTCCATAAATTCTGGAGTTGAAAGTGTTGCAATATTATCAACACTCACGACAACATCTCCCTTTTTTAACCCTGCTTGACCAGCAGCTTCACCACTATTCACGCGTTCGAGAAAGACGCCCCCAACAGTTTCTAAACCTAATTCTTTGGCTTTGTTATCATCAACATTTAATATAGTAACTCCTAACCAACCTCTTTGAACAGCACCAAATTCTATAATATCAAAAACAACTTTTTGGGCCAAGTTTGATGGTATTGCAAATGAAAAACCCTCATATCTGCCAGAATAAGTCATTATTGCAGTATTGATACCTACTAGATTACCCATAGTATTTACTAATGCACCTCCACTATTACCAGGATTCACAGCGGCATCAGTCTGAATGAAAGATTCAATACCCTGCTGTTCCAAAATATTTATATTTCTTGCTTTGGCGCTTACAATTCCGGCAGTTACTGTAGATTGAAGTCGAAACGGATTACCTATGGCAACCACCCATTCCCCAACTCTCAAAGAATCAGAATTTCCAAATTCAAGAAAAGGTAAACCTTCATTTTCAATTTTTAATATTGCGATGTCAGTCGTGGGGTCCGTCCCTACTAAGGTAGCTTTAAATTCCCTATTATCATTCAGCATCACTTCTATACTAGATGCGTCCGCAATGACATGATTATTGGTTACAATATATCCATCAGAAGAAATAATTACTCCTGAACCACTTGACCCACCCGGCTTGTCGCTCATAATTTTTGCTTTATTCGATTTTTGAAGTGCTCGAATAAAAACAACAGCTGGCCGGCCTTTATCTGCGGCCTGAATGAAATTAGTTGGTGATGAGGAAATGAAATTTCTTTTGGTTAAAGTTTCATGTAATCCAATATTTTGAGAAGCTAGAATTGGAGTTGGCTTATATTCAATAATTGTTTTTGAAGGTGTCAAAAACTTGTTATTAATGTAAACTGCAGTCAAAGCACTTAAAAAACAAAGGAATAGTATTGGAATATTTTTATTCATATATATTTATTGCTTTCAGAAATTCACATGGATCCGTGAACTAACTATTTATTAACGCTTTAATTTAAGTATTATTGAACTTATTAGCACAGCAAAATTAGTTATATTTTTGTTAATACATTAGATAAAAGTGTAATATGTATTACGAAAGCCTTATTTTATCCTAATATGAATCTTTTTTTTTCGAAAACAACGAGCATCAAAAGTAAAGATGTAAATAAAGGAACCATCATTAAATAGATATAGGGAATCTGAATAAAATAATAGAAAAAACAAAAATATATTTTTAAAGCTGCTAAAGCATAAATGTAGACATCAATTGCATGCTTTTTAAAAAAGTAAAACCAACTCAGGCCAATCACACTGCATATTATACTTCCCAAATGCCAAACTTGTAAAGTTTTAATTCTTGATAAAACGTCTCCAGAAACATATTCAAAAAAGAAAGCCGCAAAACCTACACCTCTAAATAAATGATATGGATTATCTCCTGGTTTTTGCCAATATGGTTGCCATTCTCCAACCGCTGCTTTTGTATGATGTGACATTCCATTAAGGAAAATGTGCCAATCTTTACTCAGAAAAGGAATAATGTAAATTATCAGGAGTGCTAAAGAAACAACGCCTATTATTTTTAACAAATCTCTCCAATTATGGAGCAACAGTAGCAATCCAAAAATTGGTAACCAAAGAATTAAACTAAATCTGGAAAGCAGGCACAAGCTGATACCAATACCTATAAAAAAGGGCTTTTTTGAAAGTAGACTAAGGCCTAGTATTAAATAATACCCTGCAATTAAATTTTCAATGGTGTAGGCAAATACTTTGGGCTCATCATTTATAATCATCAACCACATCAACCAAGGAATTGCTGAAAATACTATCAAATACAACGGGTTTTTGAAATTTTTAAATATCCTAAACTGATACAATAAAAATGAAAGGGATAAAACAGAGAAAGGGATCCATCGATAATCGATATTGGTTAATTTTGCTATAGAAAAAGGCATCCATTGTAGTGGTAAATAAGTTGGATTCAAAGTATAACCCCAATCATTAATTGGACTATATGGAAATTCACCATTCAAGAATCGATTCACCATAATACCTATCTGTGGAATTACATCAGATTCGCTAACGTCCAAAATATCAATTGGAAATTCAATAAATATAGCATGGAATCTAAACCCCAAAATAAAAACACCTGCTATTGGGACTAAAATTGATATTATTAAATTTAATTTTTCATTAGAAATTATAGCATCTGATAAATTAATCGATTGCTTGAAAGAACAAGTAATACCAATGATTCCAATACCAAATGAAGCACAAAATAGGATTATTGGACTAGCGAAGGGACCAAACTTTCCATTCCAATAAGTCAATAAAAGAAATTCTATGAAGAAGAAAATTATGAATGCAATTTTTTTGCTCAATTTTTATTTTTATGATTGTTTAATTTAAAATTATTAAAAAGCAGCTCATTTCGTGCATTATTTAACTTAATCAAAGTTGATTCTATTTTTCGGATACAAAGTTCATCTATTAAAAAGTTCTGATTTACTCCGCTAATATCTATTTTGATGGATTTCATTTGTTCATTTATGTTAAAATTCTTTGAAACTCTGACCCAAGAATCTTGATTGTCCTTTGACTGAGTAGGAGAAAAAGAATCTGCCCAAATTTCTTCGTTATTTACCCCCAAAAGTTTTAATGTAAAATTTGGCATTCCATACATTTTATGATCTAATTTCACATAAATTGAGCATTCAAAATCACCGGACACATTCAATGGTAATTCTTCGTTGATCAATTCCAAATTTTCTGAAAATTCCATTGCTCCGTTACCTGCAAAGGACGATGGAGAAGGTAATTCATCAAAACTTTTGTAGATGTAAAAAGAGTTTTGTGTTTCAAATGTAGTGTCAATACCTAGATCATATTTTTTTAAAATGCTATCTCTGACTGGGTAGTTATTAATTTCATTAGGATAAATAGAAAATAATTTGTAATCATTTGTTTCGGCCAAAAAGGTGCCTTTATTTATTAAAAATTCTTCTCCTAATGTTAATTTTTCTGCACCATTTCCCAAAACTAGAAGCAATGGTTTTTCTGCATCGAGTGTTGAAACCAAAGCCTTTTCAATCAATGGATTGGAACTTAATTGAATAGCTCTACTTGCATCCGTTATTCCAATTCTAGACAGCATTCCATTAACCATGGGCAACCCGGTAGCCATGGAAATTAGGATAGAATTGAATTCTGAATTGAAATGTGGAACGATTTGAAATTTATCATTCCATCCTTCCATTACAGGAACACTATAAAGTGCTTGGAATTGCTTAAAATCAATTTTGTTCTGTTTAAAAGTGCTTAATACTTCTGCTTTTTTTGATGAATTATATGGATTTGAATGCAATTGAGCAAATACAAAATCCTTCAAGTAAAGATGTGTTTCCAAGCCCCAAATTCCAATTGTTGATACCATAAAAATAGTGGCAATAGTTTTACTTTTTTGATGTAAGAAATCAGACCACTTCTGCAAATAAAATGTTGCTGCTAAAGTCGCAAAAAAGTAAATTGGCCAAGAAAACCTTCCAGAAGCTTTGAACATGGTTAATATTCCAAACTTGTGAAAAAATGTATCCTGAAAAAAAGGAACCCTATACAATAAAGCACTCGAGTAAATTAATAATATGAAGGAAGCAAAAATAAAAGATTTAAAGATCAATTTATTTGGATTGATCACTCTTTGTTTTTCTGTTTTAATGAAGTAAAATAGGGTGGCACTGATTAATAATAATACTGGAATTAGTCCTAAATTAACCCATGTTTCGCCGCCGAAATTTTTTATTTCGCTGAATTTAGAAACTATTTTGTTCAACAAGCTTGTGTGAGGGAAGATAAAACTACCCAAATCTACACTATTGGTATAATAACCCCATTGTATGCTTATTCTATCAGCTCCTGGATCAGTAAAAAAAATAAACCCATATAATATAATGACCATTCCAATACTGTAACCTAATAAGATCGTACTTTTTATTCTGTAATTCTGAGAAAAAACAAAATATATGGAGACCAATGCGAGAATAGAAATATTTATTATTCCAATATAAAAATTGTTCAGACCAAAGTATAAAAGAGTGAAAAAAAGGCCAACAAACGGCCAAATTTTAATTTTCCTATCCTGATAATATTGTAAAAGAAAATAGATTACAAATGCAAAGACAAATGGGTAAGCTAACCCAAAATGGCCGGCGGTTAATCTTATCATTAGTGGAGAAAGTAAAATAATTAAAATACTCGCGGGAATAGCTATTATTCGATTGATTTTCAAAATGGATAATGACTTGAATAAATAAATGCCGCCTATTCCCAGCATCAAGTAATGAAACCTGTGACTTAATCCAATAATTTTTTCTGGTGTTAAATAATTTGGGAAAAGATCATTGATAATAGAAAGAAAAAGCCCTACTGATGCTTGTGAATCCGTCATAAACAAAGATTCAAAATTCGGAAAGTTCATGTTTGTTAACATCAAGCCACTCCCAAATAAACTATGGTAAATCATATTAAAATACACAAAGGCACCGTCACCACCGTAAGTGTATACGTATTTTGAAGGGTGCCAAAAAGCATCTCTGAGATAAAAGGATAAGATTAATTGGGTCGCAAAGAAGACGATAAAGCAAGCGAATAAATTTAATTTATGATTCGAGAAGACTCGTGACATTACAATGCGTTTTTATTTTGCTTAATTCGTAACTATTTTAATTATGTCAACAAAGATGGAAAAAACAATGATGCATTCAAAATTTTATAAATTCATTACTTAGTGGTTAATTTGACTTTTAAGAAAAAAACATTTAGTCATTAATTTTCTCCAGCAATTATAAAATTTATCATCAAAGATTCCCCTAGTGGATTTCTGCACATAAAAAATGGAATAAATAATTGAGGTTAGATATATTTGCATTATTATGGAATACAAGTTTTGGAAATATCAAGGCACAGGAAACGACTTCATTATTTTTGATGGGAGAGACGACATTAGCGGAATTAAAGGAAAAAAAGAAATTATATCACGTCTTTGTGATCGCAAATTTGGAATAGGTGCAGATGGATTGATTATTATTGAAAGTGATGAGGAAAGCGATTTCAGAATGGTATATTATAATGCTGATGGTGGTGAAACATCAATGTGCGGAAATGGGGGAAGATGTTCGATTGCATTTGCTGAATGGAAAGGATTTTCAGGAACTAAAACAATCTTTGCAGCAATTGATGGAAAACATACCGGAATAATTTCACAAAATGGCTGGATAGATTTAGGTATGATCGATGTGGCTAAGGTAAATCGAGAAAGCAAAAATGTATTTGTTCTTAACACAGGATCTCCGCATTACGTTTATTTTGCAGATAAGGACGAAGCAATAGATATCGTCGATTTCGGCAAAACCATTCGATACAATGAAAACTTTAAAAAGGAAGGAATAAATGTTAATGTAGTCAGAATATTGGAGGATGGAATTTATGTTGAAACCTATGAAAGAGGAGTGGAAGATGAAACTCTCTCATGCGGAACTGGAGTTACAGCTTGTGCAATTGCATTTTCAATATTTAACAATAAGCAGTCAATCCATACGATTAAAGTTAAAACTAAAGGTGGCGACCTTAAAGTTTCTTTTACTGTAGAAGGTAATTTTTATTCAAATGTAGTGCTAAGTGGACCTGTAAAAAAAGTTTTTTCAGGAATTATTGAATTATAGCAATTGTAAATTATTTCTCTTTTTTTGACATCTATAAACAAGAAGTATTAATTCCGCGCCAAGCACTTTTTAAGGATGTATTCCCATTCTTCCTCCTCATTTTGAGGAATATTTTCAAACCCTGATTTTTGGTACCAATATTTGGAGTTCCACAAATCACCTTCTAATTTGTGAAGGTACCCATGCAACAACATTCCTATTTTTGTATTTATATTTTGAGCAATATCATGAGCAGATTCCCATTTATCCTGTTTGATCAAATATAAACATTGCATAATTGGGTCTCCAAAAAATTGGTTTTTTTTCTTTATTTTTGATTTGAACTCTTGAATACTGATTATCACGGAATTAATTATTTTGTGTAATATTAAATTTTGATTTTACATTTCCATCTCAAGATTCATTTTTGCAGATTTCAGCTCTGATAAAGCATGCAAATCTTTTATCGAAATGGCTATTTGTATTCCTTGGGTATAAATGTCTAGGGCTTTGTCCATTTCGTCTATTTCTTGATATAATGCGCCTAAATGATAATACAATCCCACATACATTGGGTCTTTTTCAAGTAATAAATGATATGAGATTAGAGCTTGATCAAAATCATGCATGCCCTCATATTCCTTAGCAATTGCAAACAAAAGAAATCCATCATTGGGATCGTCTTCTAAAAGTGCTTTTAAGTGGATTAATCTTGAATTGTTTTCCATCAGAATGTTTAGAAATAATTTATTATGTTTAATTTAATACAACAATGTCAAATCGCAAATGTTATCCATCTAAAATGTATATATTTGTGGCAAAATTAATCAAATAAAGAATGAAGTTTTTAGTTTGTATTAGTAAAACACCAGAAACAACGTCAAAAATTGCATTTAAAGAGAATAATACAATCTTTGATGAAAGCGGTGTCCAATTTATTATGAATCCTTATGATGAATGGTATGCTCTTGTTCGGGCAATAGAATTGCAAGAGGAATTTGGAGGAGAGGTAGTAGTGATAAATGTGGGACCAGATAGCAATGATATCATTATTAGAAAAGCATTGGCAATAGGAGCAGATCGAGCCATTCGAGTTAATGATAATGCTTTAAGTGCTTTTGCAGTAGCAAGTCATATTGCTAATCACGCCAAATCTGAAAATTATGACATAATTTTTACGGGGAAGGAAACTATTGATTATAATGGTTCCGAAGTTGCTGCTATGGTTTCAGAATTATTGGATTTGCCATTTATATCGTATGCTAGTAAAATAAACCTTGAAGGAAATACGGCAACCTTAGAAAGAGATATAGAGGGTGGAGTAGAAAGTGTTAAATTATCAACTCCTTTTGTTGTCTCAGCATCGAAGGGAATGGCGGAACAAAGAATTCCCAATATGAAAGGTATAATGATGGCCAAAAGGAAGCCATTGGAAATTGTTCAACCTGAAAAAATTGAAGAGACTGTTGTCGCACTAAGCTATGAACTTCCAGAAAAGAAAAGTGGCGTAAAAATGGTGGATCCGAACGATATGGATGAATTAGTTAGGTTGCTTCATGAGGAAGCTAAGATTATTTAAAATTACATAATTAAAAATATTAAGGAATGTCAGTTTTGGTTTTTGCTGAAGCATCGAATGGTAAATTTAAGAAGGCAGCTTTTGAAGCAGTTACATATGCTAGAAAGCTTGCAGATAAATTGTCCATAGAATGTGTAGCACTATGCGTAGGCACAGTAAATGGTGCAGAAGAATTGGGTGTTTATGGAGCACAAAAAGTTTATCATATAAATAATAACAATCTCGATAATTTTGATAGTCAATTATATACAAGTGTAATTTCTCAAGTTGTTAAGAAATTAGGCATTAAAATAGTTATATTAACTAACAACTCTACAGGCAAATCAATATTAGGGAGGTTAGCAATAAGATTAAACGCTGGTTCCATTTCAGGAGTTAATGCAATTCCAGATACTTCTGCGGGCTTCAAAGTTGCAAAAGGGGTTTATTCAGGAAAAGCTACTGCATTATTTGAATTAAAAACAGATATTAAAATATTATCTGTAATGGGCAATTCTATAGGAGTAGAAAAAATTGGTTCTGAAGTTAGCGTTGAACAAATAAACGTTGAGGTTCCTGTTTCCAAACTAGACATTTCACATGGTAAAGTATCTGAAGGAATAGTTCCTTTACCAGAAGCAGAAGTGGTTGTTTCAGCTGGAAGAGGGATGAAAGATCCTGGAAATTGGGGTATAATTGAAGAATTAGCAAAAACATTAGGTGCAACAACCGCTTGCTCAAGACCTGTTGCTGATTCTGGTTGGAGACCTCATCATGAACACGTTGGACAAACAGGAATTGCGATTCGACCAAATTTATATATTGCGATTGGAATTTCTGGCGCCATTCAACATTTAGCAGGAGTTAATAATTCAAAAGTAATTGTGGTAATAAATAAAGATCCAGAAGCACCCTTCTTCAAAGCTGCAGATTATGGTGTGTGCGCAGACTTATTTGATGTTGTACCAAAGTTAAATGAAGCATTAAAAAAATTCAAATCTAACGTATAGGTTCCAACATAAAAAATATTATTTACCTTTAGGTTTTTTGAAGCTAATGAAGAAAATAGAATTAGATATTGTAGCATTGTCGCATAGCGTTACTCAGTCGCATAACTATGCAGTTGTACTTGGAGAAATATTGGGTTCAAGAAGATTACCAATTGTGATTGGTGGTTTTGAAGCTCAAGCTATAGCCGTTGCTATGGAAAAGATGTCCCCTAATCGTCCTTTAACACATGATTTGTTTAAGAATGCACTAGAAACATTCGATATTGAATTGAAAGAAGTGTTAATCAGTAATTTATTGGATGGGATTTTTTATGCAAAATTAGTTTGTCTGAGGGCAGGCGAATTATTTGAAATTGATTCCAGAACTTCAGATGCAATTGCCATGGCTGTGCGCTTTGATTGCCCAATTTTTACATTTGAGTTTATCATGGAACAAGCAGGCGTGGTATTAGATGATGCGGAAGAAGAAAGAATAGCAACACCTAAACAAACTGTTCAAAAAGGAGACAGTCCTCTACATTCTTATTCAATTGAAGCTCTAAACAATTTATTGGAAGAAGTATTGAAAAATGAGGATTATGAAAGAGCAGCTGAAATTAGAGATGAACTAAAAAACAGAGAAGGAAAAGATAGTTAAAATTCAAATTTTCACGTCTGATCCAATTTCAACAAAACAGATCTAACTTTGTCTACCATTGAAGCTTTTATATCTAAATGGGTAACAAACCTGATCGTTTGAGGCCCAAATGCTACTGCTAGAATACCGTGTTTTTCCAATTCCTTTAGAAATGACTCTGCAGTCCATCTTGCATCAATGTCAAATATCAAAATATTTGTTTGAACTGGTCTTATGCTTGTTACATATGAGCATTCGTTTAATGTAATTGCAATTTCTTTTGCTCTATCATTATCTTCTTTTAGTCTAGAGATATGGTTATTGAGTGCATATAATCCTGCAGAAGCAATGATTCCTGCTTGCCTCATACCTCCACCCATAACTTTTCTAAATCTTCGAGCTTGTTTTATAAAATCTTTATTTCCAATAAGCAAAGATCCTACGGGTGCACCTAATCCTTTGGACAAACAAATTGATATACTGTCAAAGTGCTTTCCGACATCTTCTGTTGATTCATTGGTTTCCACAAGTACATTAAACAATCTAGCCCCATCTAAATGGAGAGCTAATCCTTCCGTTTGACATAATTTTGTTATTGGTGCAATTTCATTTAAAGTGTAAAAACTTCCTCCCCCTTTATTACAAGAATTTTCCAAGACTACTAAACTAGATTTAGGCAGCCAATCAAAGTCTCCATTTATAGAAGATTTTAATTGTTCAGCAGTGATTTTTCCATTTGAACCTTTAAGCAGCTTTACACCTATTCCTGAATTGAATCCATATCCACCAGTCTCATATTGATATACATGAGAATATTCATCACAAATCATTTCATCAAGTGGTTGAGTGTGACATTTAATTGCTATTTGATTGGTCATTGTGCCTGAAGGGCAAAATAATGCACTTTCTTTCCCAAACAGATTTGAGGCTTTTTCTTCTAATGCATTGATACTTGGATCTTGTTTGAAAACATCATCCCCTAAAGGAGCTTGAAACATAAAATTTTTCATTGCTTCGGTTGGCAATGTGACGGTATCACTCATTAAATTAATTAGAGAATTTTCCATTTTTCATTATTTCAGAAATGGAAGATAGGAAAAAATGATAATTAGGTGAATGAAAGAAAACTAATTAAACTTTAAAAATCAAAATTCACTTCCATCTGAAGCATAAAATTTAAAAGTCAATCCAGGATTCAAAGTTTTGAATCTGCTTACTTTATCTTTTATATTTGAAATTTCCATATTTTCAAACCCGAATTGCACTACAGTTCCTAAAGTAGGAATGTTTTCGATTGATATCTGACCTTCTTTGTCAATAGAAAAATAGGAATAATACCCATTCTGAAGATGTCTTAATGGTCCAATAGTAAAATAGTTGGAAGTGAAAAATGATTCTAATTTTTCTATTTCAATACTTTTTTGCGCTTGATAATATCCCCAGACAAAGTTATTTGGAATCCTATGAAGAAAATCAGTGGTTGGAATCAACCCATTAGTATTCTGGAATCCCAACATATAGGCATTATTTGTAACTTCTAGGGTTCCTTTATGATTGACAATATCTTGTATATTTACTTCTAATTGATAAAGACGTTCAGCAATATTGAAAGATGCTGAGCCAATAGGATAGCTTCCTTTTGCACCGCAAATATCTGGAAAGAGTATATCCGCGATTTCAATATTAAGAGAATTAAGAGTAGTCTTCTTCTTTAATTCTAATATAGTCTCTTGGCATTCCTGCTTAGTTAAAGAAACTATTGTAAATTCTACGCCTCTTACATCAGAACCTAAAACTTCTTTCATACTTATCTCAAACTCATTATCTACATTAAGAATAAGTTCATCATCAGGATCATTAAAATAATTACAAGAACTCGTTAGAATTCCGAAGATAATTATCAATAATCCAATCAAATTTTTCTGCATTACAACCTATTTATTAAAGAAACGGTAAAGAAGGTGATTTGCTGCTTTTTACAAAAACAAATATAATAATATATATAGTCATTAAAATGGAAAGGCTTATTAATTCAAATATCAGACCAAAAATGAGGATTTTTACCAGAATAAATAATTTTTTTTTAAATATGTGAAATTTTTATAATATATTTATCACTGTTATTAAAAATGTTTATATATTTGTAAATATTTTAATAAGAAACTACCAACTGTTACACCTCCCTCTGAGTAAATATAGAATTCTTCTGTATTGATAGAACTTATGTTTTAAAAGAAAACTCGATTTAAAAAGGTCTTTATGAGAAAACTACACCAAGGCAGTACAAATACTGTTAGAAACACATTGTCTAGTATGATACTTTCCTTCTTTGGAATAGTATTCAGTTTTCATTCATTGAATGCACAATGTGATGTCTATTCTGGAAGTATTCAAGGCACAATATTTCAAGATTTGGATTTTAATGGATTGAAATCAGGAAATGATAATGGATTGTCAAATGTCTTGATCAAAGCATTTTCAGCAAATGGAGATTTGGCAGATCAAGCGATGTCTGATTATTTTGGAAATTACACCCTTGAACAATTAACAGACAATAAAAAATATAGATTAGAATTTTCTTATACTTCTGATTTTAAAGTTTCTCAAAGTGGTCTAGGTAATAATACAGATATACAATTTGCAACCTCCCCAAGTTGCAATAATAATTTTGGACTGGTGAATGCTTCATCATTATGTTTGGATAATTCTAAAATTGCACTTACTTGTTTTGTAAAAAGTGTTGAATCCGAAAATGATGGTGTCGAAACTATAGTATATACGGATTATAACTTCACTTCTAATAGCCAAGTAAAAAAATATGCTATTAAATCTGGAACAGGTTCTGTTTGGGGTTTAACATGGAAAAGTTCTACTAAAGATCTTTTTTCAAGTGCATTTGTAAAGCAATATGCTGCCCTCACTTCACATGGACATGATGCAATTTTCAAAACAAACACTATTTCAGGAGAAACCAACTTATTTGCTAAATTATCTGATTTAGGACTTTCAACAGGTGTAGTTGCAGGAAATCACAATGATCCTGCATATGGCGCTCAAGTAGGAAAAATAGGTTTAGGAGGAATCGAAATATCAGATGATGAACAATTTTTATATGTTGTTAATATATATAATAATACGTTAGTAAAATTATCTTCAAGCGAGCCCAAAATATTCACCACAGAATCTTTTAATATCCCAAATCCTGGATGTAAAAATCAAGACACTTATAAAGCATTTGCTTTAACAAAAAATGGAGGGAAATTTTATGTCGGTGTAACCTGCACATCTTTTGAATCCGGGGCAGCTGGAGAATTATCAGCTACTGTTTTTGAATTTGACCCAATAACAAAGGTTTTCACAAATATTTTTTCAACTGATTATCCTAAAGGTTTCTGGAAAGACACACCTGCAAATTCAACAGCAGTTCAAGGCTGGTTAACTGATTTAGCATTTACTGATGAAGGAAACATGGTATTATCTCTATCAGATAGAGTAGCTCATAGATATGCAAATTTGGTAACTAATGGAAGATTAGACGATCAACATCCTGATATTCTATTGGCATATAAAGAGAATGGAGTATGGACGCTTGAAAGTGGAGGGAAAGCTGGTCAATATACAGGAAGTCACCCAATAAGCGCTGATGGTCCTGGAAATGGGGAATTTTTTGGTTTTGATTTTTGGGTAAGTGGGCCTAATTACCATTCAGAAATTGCTACAGGAAGTGTAGTTGTTCTCCCAGGTTCAGGTTCTGTGGTTGCTACAGTTTTTGATCCCGAATTTGACTCATATACTGGAGGACTGCATAGATATAGTACTTCAAATGGTTCGAAATTAGGATCTTTAGTGGTATATGCACATTCTAATAATCCTTTATTTGGAAAAGCTTCAGGTCTTGGAAATGTTGTTCAAATGTGTGAATCTATCCCACTAGAAATTGGAAACTTACTTTGGATTGATTCTAATAAAAATGGAGTTCAAGATCCTGGTGAACCATTTTTACCAAATGTTGAACTTAGCTTGTACGATGAAGATTGTCAATTAGTTGGAATTACTCAATCCAATGAAAATGGCAATTATTATTTCAATGAAAGTAATGTAGATGTTGACAATGACGGCACTTTCGATGGTTTAAATTATAGCTCAAATTATTATGTAGTTGTTTCTGATTCTGATTTTTCTGTTTCAACTGGCAGACTAACTAAAGGAATGAGTTTTGGGTTAACTAATGATAATACAGGATTCGGTACAAATTTAGATAGCAACGATAGCGACGGAAGTATTTTTGATGGAAATTGTGATGAATTGGTAGGAAGACCATATATATTGGTAAAAACTGGAGGATCAGGAACGACAGATCATAGTTTTGACTTTGGATTTTCTTTGGTTGAAGAATTTGATCTTGCATTGATAAAAACAACAGATGAAACATCAGTTAAAGCCGGAAGTAATATTGTTTTTGATATAACAGTCATTAATCAAGGTACCATGGCTGCGGATAATATCATTATAGTTGATTACATCCCAAATGGTTTAACTTTAAATGATGCCAATTGGACGAATGTTGGTCCAGATCAAGCCAAGTTTTTAATATCTTCTGCGAATGGAACATTGCCTGCAGAGGGATTAACTTCAGGCAATTCTGTAACAATTCAAGTTACAATGACATTGAATCCAGATTTCACAGCAGGAACTCTTATTAACATTGCAGAAATTGGTGGAGCCGAAGATACAAATGGCAATGACTTAACACCTTACGATACTGATTCGAGCCCTGATGATGATAGCTTCAATGATATTGGGGGTATTCCTTTTACACCGTCTGATAATGAAGTGGATGACAATGGTCTTATAGATGAAGATGATCATGATCCAGCTTATGTTTCTGTTTTTGAAAGTGGAATTGAGGAAGGATGTATATGTCTTGGTAATGCAACTTATGATGAAAAGGGTCAATTTGGTCAAATAATTAGAGTAAGAGCTAACTCAGGTCAAACATGGTATGTACATCAGACTAGTAATTTGTACGATCCTGAAAATTTGCCAAGTATGGGAACGCCGTCTAGTTATTCTTTCT
This sequence comes from Bacteroidota bacterium, assembly GCA_024642705.1. Taxonomy (GTDB): domain Bacteria; phylum Bacteroidota; class Bacteroidia; order Chitinophagales; family Saprospiraceae; genus Portibacter. Next base: position 88,934 of record JAHEAQ010000007.1, read on the forward strand.
ATTATGGCAGTCAATATCCCTTAACTTCATTTAATACTGGGATAAATGGTTTTAATTTACAAGAATTTCCTATTGATAATTCAGGATTAAGTGATTATTACTTAACAGGAATATCGTTAGATGGCGAAGATTTCCAAGTTGTATTAAGAAACAATATAGGAGATCAAACAATTATTGATGGATCAGCGTGCGATTATGATGGAATGAAAATATTAGGAAATTCTGGAGTTTGTGCGAATTCAACTAATCCATATTGCTTAGATGTTTACAATCAAAACCTACCAATGGAGTGGGTAATTCTAAGCGGTGATGCTCAAATAACAGGAAGTAATACAAATGAATGTGTAAATATTAATTTTGGTAATAGTGTTGGAACTCTTGTTAGATTGGCGTATACAATGGTTTATAATAACAACATAAACAACGGGCTTGCACCTCTTCAATGCATTTCGCCAACTATATTTGACATTACAATTGGTGAAAATGGAGGAATTCTTTCTTGTTTAGCAAATATTAATTCTTCCTTAAATAATGAATGTGAGATAGGCTTAACACCTGATGCAATATTAACTTCTCCTTTAAATCCTAATGCAGCATATGGATTGGTTTATACAGATATTCAAGGAAAAATGCTTCCACAAAATGTTGATTGGCATGAATATATTGGCTCGACTGTAATTGCAAAAGTTATGGATCAATGTAGCGGCAATTCATGTTGGTCATTTATAAAAGTAGAAGATAAAAGAGCACCTGAAATTGAATGTTTTGATTTAACCATTTCTTGTATTGATATGTCAGAATATAATGGCCCTTTCACACTTGATAATTGCTCAGGAGAAAGTGAATTGATTCAAACAGGTGAGACAAAAACAGCGCTAGATTGCGATCCAGATTACGTATATTTAATTACAAGATCCTATAAATCAATCGATGGATACGGTAATATTTCTCCAGAATGTACTCAAACCATTTATGTAGAAAGACCTAATCTAGATAATATCGTACGCCCTTCTAATTATACTGTTGCGAACAATAACCCACTATCATGTGCAGGTTATGTAACAAATGAGGAAGGTCAGATTGATCCTTTGGTTTATGGAGTTCCAACTTTAGATGGTTATCCATTATACCCAAATAATGACCAGTTTTGTAATTTAGGAGTTGCATTTCAAGATGTAGTTCTTCCAACCAATGATTGTGTTCAAAAGATAATGAGAACATGGACAGTATTTGAATGGTGGTGCGAGTTTGGTGAAATGGATACAATTGTCCAGGTTTTCAACATTGCAGATAAGGAAGATCCAATTATCAAATGTCCGCAAAATATTAAAGTAAGTTCAAATAGTGCGACATGCAGTGGAAATGTGCTGCTGCCTGCAGCTGTTGTCTCTGATGACTGTACAAAAAATCCTCTGGTAGACATCACCTTCCCTGGTGGATTCTTAGATAATATGAATGGTGGCAATATAAGTTTACCATTAGGTATTCATGAGGTAGTCTATACGGTTTATGACGATTGTTTTAATTCTACTAGTTGTTCCCTTCAGGTAACTGTTACGGATAATTCTCCTCCGATTGCTGTTTGCAAAAAGAATACAGTCCTAGGTTTAAAAGCAGATGGAACTACTTATGCTTATGCATCAGCTTTTGATAATGGTAGTTATGATGATTGTGAATTTGATAGAGTTGAGGTAAGAAGAATGGACGGCGGAAGTGCTTGCAATTTAGATCAAAATTACTTTTCAGATAAAGTAAATTTCTGTTGTGCTGACGTTGGAAATAATGTAATTGTAGTGTTAAGAGCATATGATAAAGCAGGGAATTACAATGATTGTATGATTAATGTAGAGATACAAGATAAAAACCCACCAACAATTGAAGGCCCAGATGATATAACAGTTAGTTGTTTAACAGAATTTGATTTTGATGATTTGTCTGAATTTGGAATCGCAACATCTATGGATAATTGCATGAATTCAACAATCCAAGAATATATATCCATTAACATTAATGAATGCAGAGTAGGTACGATTACAAGAACCTTTATTGCTAGTGATGGGAATGGAACAGCTTCAACAACTCAAATTATTCATGTTGAAAATGAAGGTAGATTTGATGGAGAGGATATTGATTGGCCAGATGATTATGCAACTAGTGCAAGTTGTTCAGCTGGAAGTTTAGAACCTCAGAATTTACCAGCTCCTTATAATTACCCAATCATAATAGAAGATTATTGTGATCAAGTGGCAATCTCTCACTCTGATTTGGTTTATAATATTGTAGGTTCAGGTGGTGCATGTCAGAAAATTGTAAGAACATGGATAATTGAAGATTTCTGTCAACCTTTAGGTAACAATAAATTTACTAAATGGGAATATGACCAAACGATCACCATAAGCAATTCTGTAGCACCAGTTATAACTTCTGATTGTTCAGATGTAACAGTTTGTTCTTTAAATGAGAATTGTTCAACAGGGCCAATAACTTTATCTGCAGGAGCGCAGGATGATTGTACACCAGGAGCAATGCTTAATTGGAGTTATTCAATAGATTTTGATATTGACGGAATTGCTGATATCTCTAGTAAAGGAAAAGGAGACTCTATTACAATTCAAGGTGAATACCCAATTGGAATTCATAGCGTAATTTTTACTTTTGAAGATTTATGCGGAAATAAAGTTTCGTGTACTCAAAAGTTTACCATAGAAAATTGTTTAGGACCTTCAGCGGTATGTCTTCAAGGGTTGAGCGTAGGTCTTGAACCAATGGATACCGATGGAGACAATATTGTCGATAATGAAATGGCTACTGTTAAAGCTAGGATGTTCAATGCAAGTAGTAGTCATCCATGCGGCCAAGAAATAACCTACAGTTTTTCTGAAAATCCATTAGATTCTTGTATTACATTTAATTGTAATGATATTGGCATTAACGATGTTTCTATTTATGTTTTTGACGAAACAGGAAGATTTGACTTTTGCGTGACTACAATTGATGTTCAAGATAATAATTTAGTCGATATATGCACAGGTGTTGAAGAATGTATTGAAATGCCTGCTGACATTACTGTGACCACGTGTACAGATGATCTTGATCCTATTACAATAAACAGTATGCCAACTGTTGATCCAGATTGTATTTGTACACAATATGAATTAGATTATATTGACACAGATTTGTCAGATCCTAATAATACCTGCACAATAATTAGGAGAGATTGGTTGGTCACATTCACTTGTGGCTTCCCAAAAACTTTTGAAACAACGCAGATGATTACAAAGTATAATGACAAAGCTCCTATTATAACATGTCCAGATCCTGTATCAGTTTCCACTGATGGTAGTGCTTGTGAAGCATTGGCTGCATTGGATATTCCTATTGTTTCTAGCGATTGTTCTACAGGAATTGTAATTACAAATGATTCTCCGTTTGCAAATTCCAATTCTGGAGCTGCTACAGGGCTTTATCCTGTGGGTCAAACTTCAGTTATCTATACAGTTACTGACCAATGTAATAATTCTTCATCGTGTGAGGTTATCGTAAATGTTGTTGATGGAACTTCACCAATTTGTAATGCCCAAGACATAACAATTAGTATTCTTGATGCATCGATTGATGTAACTGTCAATGCAAATGATATTGATAATAATAGTACTGATGAATGTGGATTGATTGTAACTAGAACTATTGAACCAAGCGTTTTTGGTTGTGCAGATGCAGGAACCTCGAGTATAGTTACACTCACCGTTACAGATGATAGTGGAAATTCCAGTTCTTGCGAAGCAAATGTTACCATTGTAGACGGTGTCGCACCGACTTGTTTAGCTAGAAACTCAAATGCGAATATTCTTACTCCGGGTAATTTCACAGTTCCAATATTCTTATTAAATAATAATAGTTTTGACGAATGCGGAGTCATAAGCACCATAACAGCAGAACCAAATACATTCTCATGTAATGATTTAGGAGAGAGATTAGTTGTATTAACAGTAACGGATAATAGTGGAAACAGTAGCACCTGTACAAGTATTGTAACAGTTAGAGACATTGGAGTTCCAAATTGTGTTGCACAAGATATTACTGTACAACTTGATGGTTCAGACCAAGCCACAATAACTGGTGCAGATATTGATAATGGAAGTACTGATCTTTGTTCTGGAATAGATACGTTAACTGTTACACCAAATGTATTTACTTGCGATAATTTAGGTGCAAACAATGTTGTTTTAACAGTTACTGATAATTCTGGTAATACTAGTACTTGTTCAGCTATTGTAACTGTAGAATCGCCAAATAGTTTGCTTTGTATTGCGCAAGACGTTACCATTTACCTTGATGAAGCAGGTTCTGCAACAATTACAGCAGATGAAGTAAATAATGGAAGTGGAATTCCTTGTGCGGATGATGTTTCAATTTCAATTGATAGAACTGAATTTTTCTGCAACGATGTAGATATTCCAAGAGAAGTTACCTTAACTGTTGTTGGCGGTGGTTTATCGATTACTTGCGTTTCAATGGTTACAGTAAGAGACACACTTCCACCAGTAGTAATATGCCCAATAGATCTTACAGTAAATTGTCAAGAACTTTCAAGTGATTTAACAGTTTATGGTGAAATAAATACAGATAATAGTAATTGTTTAGTTCTACCAGCAGATATTTCTGAAACTGATGTATTTAATCTAAATGATTGCGGGATAGGTAATGTAATAAGAACTTTTGTTGCTATTGGAATTAATGGAAATAGTTCTACCTGTGATCAAACGATAACAGTAATAAACCCTGACCCATTTGTTCTTGAGGATATTACTTGGCCGTCTGATACAATAAGAATAACAGAATGTACTAGTTTGCATCCTGACACATTATCAAGTAATCCAATACTTAGAATTTCTTCTGAAGCATGCTCAAATATCAGCGTAGATTTTGAAGATATTAGTTTGACTAACAATCAAAACTGTATGGATACAATCAGCAGAACTTGGACAGTAATCGATTCATGTCAGTTGATGGAAGGTACTTCTGATGGGATATTTACATTTGTACAATTCATTTCATTAATTGATGAAATGGCTCCAATAATATCAGCGGTAGATTCTATAAGTCAGTGTGAACTCGAAGTTGTTTATTCTTTTCTAGTTGAAGATTGCAACGATGTAACCATAACCAATGATTCTGGATTTGGAACAGGTAATGATATTAGCGGAACTTATCCAAGCGGAGAAACCAAAGTTAAAATATCAGCGGTTGATAAATGTGGCAACACATCAACAGATTCAATTATAATTACAATTACGCCTGATACTATTCCACCTAGTATAATTTGTGTTAACAGATCGATTATTATAGAAGAGGATGGTGTTACAGAGGTAACTGCTGGCGATGGAGCTTGGTATTTTACAGCTTCTGATAATAAAACTGATTCTGCAGACTTAGTTTATTCATTTCACTCCGATTTTAGAGCGGATACATTGAGATTTATTTGTGATAGCGTATTGGTGAAATCGCATACTCTGAAACTTTATGTTAAAGATGCTGCTGGAAATGTTGATTCTTGTATTGCTTCCTATGTTGCAATTGATCCAAATGGAGTTTGTACTTCCGGATTAGCTGCTATTCAGGGACAAATAAATACAGAAAAAGACCTTAATATTCCTGATGTCCAAGTCAACTTGATCAATGGAGATATTTATGAGATGACTAATACTAATGGATTGTATGTGTTCCCAGAAATGAAACGTGATAATGTATACGAATTAAAACCTGTTAAAGACACTGATCATATGGCTGGTGTTAGCACATTGGATTTAGTGTATATTCAAAGACATTTATTAGGTCTTGCAACGTTGAATTCTGCTTATCAATTGATAGCTTCTGATATAAATAATTCAGGAGATATCTCTGCAAAAGATATTCTTGACTTGAAAAAGAACATATTAGGAATTCAAACTAGGTTCCCAAATAATACGAGTTGGAGATTTATTGATAAGGACTATAAGTTTATCGATGCGAACAATCCATTCAATGAAATATTGGCAGAATCATATATGATTTACAATATGAGTGGACCAGTTAATAAAGATTTTGTAGGTGTAAAAATAGGAGATGTTAATGGTTCTATTCAAATGAACAAAAACACTTCATCTTCAACACGATCTAAATTTATTGCATTAAATATTGAAAATAAAATTGTTGCTGGAGATTCTGATTTTAATATTCCTGTAATCATAGCTGAAAATGTGAATGTTTCAGGAATGCAAATAAGTATTGTTTTGGATAAAGACATTATTGTTAAAAATATTGAATCTGATAAATTCAAAATTGCATCATCTGATTTCAATATCTCATCTATAGCCAATAAGAATATTCTAACCTTGGTTATCGTACCTACAAAAGATATTGATTTAAAAGCTGGAGATATCATTTTCCAATTAGAAGGTCATGCAAATGCAACAGTTCAGTTATCAGAAGAACTTGTGATCAATAGTGATTTTGAAAATGAATTGTATAACAACAACTTAGAAATAAGAGAAATTGGAATTGCATATTCTGATTTAGCTGAAAATTCAGAGACTGATTTGCTTTATCAAAATGCTCCAAATCCATGGAGTGATAAAACGAATATATCTTTCAAATTAGGCAAAGATCAGAAAGTTACCATCAATGTGTATAGTGTAAATGGCAAATTGGTAGAACAGCACAATGGAGCTTACAAAGCTGGAACCCATAGTGTTGAATTAAAGAGTTCAAAGTTCTCTGAAAGTGGCATTTACTATTATGAATTATTAACAGAAACAAATAGAATTTCAAAAAGAATGATTTTAATAAAATAAATATACTCAGGTAATACCTCCCTAAAGGTATTACCTGATTTCAAACTCCCCGTTTCCGATTTTATTTTACTAGTTCCCAATGCGCAGTAAAGAGTAAGTCCCAGGTTGACTACCTGGGTTGATTTTAGATCTTATTATAAATATTCAGGCATGAATTGAAAAGCATGCAAACTGAATTTAAACTAAAACTTATTTAAAATGTGCAGATTTACTATTACTGAGAGAAATTTCAGATTTTTAAGATGGACTTATATAGCTGTCTTAACGCTATTTGCTACGAATATTTACAGCCAATGTGAAATTTCGTGCAAAGCAAGTATTAATGTTTCCATTGGTGAAGATTGTCAAGGAGTAATTACTCCTAGTATGATTTTGTCAAAACAAATAATGGGTGCTACCGTTGAAGTTACTGACGCAAATGGAAATATTGTACCAAACAATACTGTTGATTTAAGTCATGTTGGGAAGACATTGACTGTTAAAGCAACTGAGCCAAATTGCAGCAATTCATGTTGGGGAGTAGCTTTAATTGAAGACAAAATTCCTCCTATCATTGATTGTTTTGATGTTACAGTTACATGTGCAGAGCTGATTGTGTTTCAAGACCCAATACCAGTAAGCTGCGATGTCTCAAGTTTAGTGGTTTTGAATAAATCAAACGTTGACATTTCTTGTGAAAGTGAACTTTTTCAACAAGTGATTACCCAAACTTATCAAGCGTCTGATTTACAAGGCAATAAAAGTGAGCCTTGTACTCAAAAGATAACTGTTGAAAAGTTTGATTTAGGGCTAATTGATTTTAACATCAACAATGATACTACATTGTACTGTGATGGAGGATATGAAGTGGATTTTGCAGGTAATCCAAAATTTGATATTTTAGGAGGACCAACACTTTCAGGCCAGCAATTGTATCCAGACCAATTTATCATTTGTAATACTTACATTGAATATAAAGACCAAGTATTGGCATTCAATAATTGTGTAACGAATGTATTGAGAACTTGGAAAATATCTAATTGGTTTTGCGGAAGAGATAATTTCAGAGAGTTTACCCAATTGTATACCATTGTGGATACTGTTGGACCAGTATTTTTAACATGTCCTTCAGACGTTACTGTAAGTACTTCTGGAAATAGTTGTGAAGCAACTTATCAATTGCCTTTATTAGAGCTTTCAGATGCTTGTAATAATGCGATCGTAAGAGTGGATGTTAATTACACAGGAGGTTTTCTTTCAAATGGAAACGGTGCAACCATCCAATTGTCTGCAGGTGTAAATTCAGTGGAATATATATCATATGATGAGTGTGGGAATAGTAATTCTTGCAGATATGAAGTTCTTGTAAGAGATTTAGCCCAACCAGTAACAATTTGTGATAGAAATACTGTGGTTTCCTTGTCTTCGGATGGTTATGCATTCTTATATGCAAAAGATTTAGATGATGGAAGTTTTGATGAATGTGGTGAAGTGACTCTAGAAATTAGAAGGATGGACGCTGTATTGTGTGACCTTAATGATCTTAATTTTGGAAATGAAGTGCAGTTTTGCTGTGACGATATTGGTACTAACCATATGGTAGCATTACGTGTTACAGATGCATCTTTGAATACTAATACTTGTATGGCTTCCGTAGAAGTTCAAGATAAATTGCCGCCAGTAATTTTAGCAAATCTTCCAAATATTACTGTATCATGTACATTTCCTTTTGACCCAGAGAATTTGAATGTATTTGGAAAAGTTGCAACTCATCCTGATGATCAAGAAGATATTATTATAACTTCAGAAACTGTAAAGTTTAGTGGTCCTAATAGAGATGGTTTAGTTATAGACAATTGTAGCTCAGTTGCTAGTGATGCTATAACATATGAGCAAATTAATCAATGTGGAATAGGATATATTGTTAGAACAATTGTAACATCTAATCCTCAAGGACAATCAGTGACAATGTCGCAAACAATTTATTTTGCAAATAATGCACCTTTCATTGAAGAAAATATTGATTGGCCAGATGATTACAACCCTACAACTTCTTGCAGACCTGAAGATTTAGAGCCTTCTGATTTACCTGATGGTTATAATTTTCCTGTTTTTACTGAAGATGGATGCGACATGGTTGGGGTAACATATGAAGATAAAATAGTAACTAATACGCCAAATGGTGGAGGTTGTTATAAAATAATTAGATCATGGTATGTAAGCGATTGGTGTCAAACCATTAATGGCAAGTTCCCAGTTTGGAAACATGATCAATACATTGAAGTTTTCAACAACATAGCACCAACAATTGATTCAGGTTGTGAAAACCAGTTGGTTTGTGTTTATGACGCAGATTGTGGTCCTGGTTTTATTGAATTAGAAGTTAATGGATCTGATGACTGTGTAATAGCTGCGAATTTAATTTGGAAATATGAAATCGATCTTCACTCAAATGGTGGCGCTCCTGACTTAGTTGGAAAAACTAATAAAATATCTGGTAATTTTGAAGTAGGAATTCACACTGTAACGTGGACCTTATCTGATGGCTGTAGCAATTTTGATGTTTGTACGCAACAATTTGAAATTAGAAATTGTAAAACACCAACACCATATTGTATTAATGGATTGTCGGCTGATCTTACAGCTATGGATTTAAATAATGATGGAGAAATCGATGCGGAAATGTTGATGCTGACTCCTGATATGTTGGATGTTGGAAGTTCTCATACCTGTGGTTACGACGTTCTGCTTAGTTTTTCTTCAGATGTCAATGATACATTGAGAATATTCAATTGTGAAGATTTAGGACAGCAAGAAATAGAAGTGTGGGTAACAGATGTTGTTAATTATAACCAAGATTTTTGTCGAACTTATATTATTATTCAAGACAATAATGATTATGATTTTTGCGAACCAGGTTTAAATGCTTTTGATGTAGAAGGTAAAATTTCTACAGAGCAAAATCAAGGAATCGTAGATGTATCCATTCAATTAGAAGGAACAGATTATGAAGTAGTTTCTGATAGTGAAGGAAAATATCATTTCGATCACTTAGCACAAGGGATGAGCTTTTCGATTGTGCCTGGATACAATGAAAATCCGATTAATGGGGTTTCTACTTTGGATTTAATTTTGATTCAAAAACATATTTTAGGTCTTGAGACTATGAATAATCCATATAAGTTAATAGCTGCAGATATCAATAATTCAGGTGAAATTACCGCTTCGGATTTAATAGTGCTTAGGAAAATGATTCTGGGTAAATATGATTCATTCCCTGAGAATAAATCTTGGAAGTTCTTAGATGCTAATTTCCAATTTTTACAACCAAGTAATCCATGGACCAGTTCATTGCCTGAAAAATATGATGTAGCCAAGTTAGGTGCAAATATGGATGTTAACTTCACTGGAATTAAGATTGGTGACGTAAATGGCTCTGTGCAAATGAGTAAGGATGAAAATGTCATTACTAGGTCAAATGTAGGTTTGGATTTATATGCAAATAATGTTATTTTGAAAGCTGGTGCAGTAAAAGAAGTTGAAATTTTAGCTTCAGAAAACGGTGTATATTCAGGATATCAATTCGCTTTAAAATTTAATCCAAATTTGGTTGATATAGTTGCTGTCAATGGTCAGTCAATTACAAATGATATTGATAATGTAGGTTCAAAATGGATACAACAAGGAATTATTAAAACAAATTTCTTTGACTCTAATAATTTTGAATTGAATAAAGATCAGCAAGTTATAAGTGTTTCTTTAGTTGCAAAGCAAGATGTTGAATTAGCTAACATCATCAGTATTGATCATAGTATGATGGTTGCTGAATCCTATAATACTGAACTTGAAGAAAAAGGGGTTGAAATTGAAATTAGAACATTGGAAAACACTTTTGGTGAAAATATTTTATTCCAAAACTCACCAAATCCATGGTCCAATGCCACTGAAATACAATTTAATTTAGCAAAAGCACAAAATGCAAATGTTAAAATATATAGTATTACTGGGAAATTAGTAGCAAATTATAGCAACTATTATAACAAAGGTATCAACAAGCTCAAATTGACAAATTCAGATATTCCAAACAACGGAGTTTATTATTACGAGCTTGCCACAGAAGATTTTAGGGCAATCAAGAAAATGATTGTAACAAAATAAATAGTCTAGAACTGCATTTTTTAAAGAAGGGTTGGCATATTTGTCAACCCTTTTTGCATTATTTAAAAAATATATTAATCTGCGATTTTGTCAATATTTAAGGTAGTTTTTTTATTTTTGTGGTTCAATAAAAAAATCACTTAACAATGAAAAAAATTTTTAATCTAGTATTTCTATTCAGTTCTATTTTAACCACTCAAATGATTGGACAAATAAGAACTCCTGCACCTAGCCCATTTTCTACACTTACCCAAGTTGTTGGTTTAACGGATGTTTCAGTAGAATATTCAAGACCAAGTAAAAAAGGTAGAACAATTTTTGGTGCTGATGCTCTTGTTCCTAATGGAAAAGTATGGAGAACTGGAGCAAATCAAGCTACTAAAGTAACATTTTCAACTGATGTGAAAGTAGAAGGAAAAGCTTTGAAAGCAGGATCTTATGCTCTTTTAACTAAACCAGGCGCTGGAAAATGGGGAATTCATTTTCATGCTTATGAAAGTGGGAACGCTGGAAGTTATACGGACAAAACTCCAACTCTTGCTGTAGATGTAATGACCCAGCAACTGCCTATGGTGATAGAGTCTTTCACCATCATGATCAACGATTTGACTTCAAGTGGAGCAACTCTTGCTTTATTGTGGGATGATACTTACGTTCCTGTAATGATAGGAACAGACGTTGATGCTGTAGTAATGAAAAGTATCGAAGAAACCTTAGCGGGACCTACTGCAAGCGAATATTATGCTGCAGGCGCATACCTTCATGACGCAGGAAAAGATCTTGAGAAGGCTTTAAAATACGTTCAGATGGCAACTAAGACTGGTGAGCCAGCATATTGGCAAGTAAGAAAAGAATCTCTAATTTTAGCAGATCTTGGAAAATACAAAGATGCTGTAACAGCTGCTAAATTGTCATTAGAATTAGCAACAAAAGCTGGAAATGACGATTACATTAAAATGAATAATGATTCCATAGCAATGTGGAGTAAAAAATAATTCATCAAATTCAATGAAAGAATGGAGGCTTTGCACATGCAAAGCCTTTTTTTATGCCATATTTCATCGGATTCTTTCTTGGTTCCCATCATGTTAATAAAAGCTCTCATTATAAACCATAAGTTGGTTTGGATAAATTATTTTCGTTCCACTAATGATTTAAAAAACTTTAAAATCTTTTGTCCAAATGGTTTTAAATTAATAATCAAAGTTGTAATCCTACTTTGATTATTAACTCGCCATATTTTCAGAATTTTTAAAATTAATGACGCCTAATTGTCATTTCTTTACGAAAATGTCATTTTTCTTACAAAATAAGTGTCGGCTAATAGGGGGTAAGTTGGTCGTCTAGTTGTCATGAGGTTGTATTCTATAAATATTAAGAATGAAACCTATAATTACTGGAGTGGCATGTATAATGCTGCTAGCCAACGTATTGTGTATTGCCCAAAATGATACTCCGATGGAGATCTTAATTCATGAAGTAAATGCTAATGAAAGATTTATCCAAAAAGATATTTTTGTGCAAGATGAAAGACCTTCAGAATACCTGAATGATTATCTGTCTGATTATTCATTATTAGAATTGAATTTGGATGTACTTAATGAGGTATTAACAAATAAATATGAATTTTTAAATATTCATGTCCCTTCACCTCGAGGTGCAAAATTTAACATAAAACTTGTTTCCTTTGATGTTCGTTCTGAGGGTTTTAAAGTTTTTGAACAATCGAATCGTGTAAAAACAGAAGTTAATTTCCCAGACGCAGTATTCTATAGAGGAATTATTGAAAGAGGAAGTCACACCCAAACAGGGATTAGCATTTTCGAAAATGAATTATTTGGTTTGGCGTCTACACTTGAAGAAGGGAACATTATTATTGCAAAAGATCCAATTAATCCCGGTAAACAAGGACAGAATTATATCGTTTATTTTGAAAAAGATCTGTTGTTTGATAGGAATTCAAAATGTCTAACAGATGAGTTAAGACAACTAGACCCTGATGATTATTCATTGAATAGTACCCGAACTAATGTGTATGAAACTTGTGAAGATGTGGAGATTGAAATAGAAGCTACTCGTAAATTGTATTTGAAAAAAGGCAGCACAAGTTCAACAGTAAATTATATAAGCGCTTTTTTTAATAATGTGGCTATAATTTACAGGAATGAAGGTATTTATACCAGCTTGAAAAGCATAGTGGTAAACACAACTGAGGATGGATATACTAATTTAACTACATCACTTGATAAGCTTAATAAATTTGGTGATAATACGCGAAATACATACCAAAATTCAGGTGCTGAATTAGCCCATTTAGTAGATTATAATACACCAGGACTTGGAGGCGTTGCATGGATAAATGTTTTGTGCACAAACTATATATATTATTCTGCGCAACAATATCATTATGGAGCATACGCATATAGTAGTATAGAAGATACTCATCAAGAATTCCCTGACTATTCTTTAACTGTATTTATGTTTTCCCATGAAATGGGACATAATCTTGGTTCTCGGCATACACAATCCTGTTCGTGGGACGGAGGACCAATAGACAATTGTGCTCCTGTGGAGAATGGACCGTGCTCTCCTGGTCCATCACCGGTTGGGGGCGGAACGATTATGTCGTATTGTCATTCTACATCATATGGAATTAATTATAGCAAAGGGTTTGGGGTGCAACCCGGCAACAAAATTAGGTCGTTAATTCAATCTAAAACATGCGTTGAAAATTATATTCCAACTGGAATACTAGGCACAATTCCTTCGCAAACCATTACAGCAAATAGAGAATGCACCGATGATGCTGGATGGACAAACTATTATTTTGACAATAATTCAACTTCCGAAAGTGACGATAAGCTGTTATTAATGGTCAAGAAAGAAGGAGAAGATATTGGAAATCTTGACGATGGGACATTAACAGTAAAGGTAAAAACGTCCTCAAAGGCTGGTAAAGGATCGACCCATATTTCAAATCCTGGCTATTCAGCTAGTCCTGATTGGCATGTGATGAATAGATGGTTTGAATTGGTGCCAACTACCGAGCCTAATAGTCCAGTAACGGTTAGATTTCCTTATTCCAATGAAGATTTTAATGATGTAATGATGAATCAACCAGCAATACATACGCATAAAGATTTAACTTTTTATAAAATCAGCAACCCTGGAAATCCGAACCCAGACGGTGGTCACGTAAATGTAACCAATAACCAAATTGTATTTTATGAAAATGGGGACGTTTCTTCATTAACAGAATGGAAATATATAAATATTAGTGGTAGGCATTTTGCCGAGTTTCAGGTAAATTCATTTTCTGGAGGAGGAGGTGGTTTTAGTGAAAATGGAATGCTCCAACTTCCGGTAGAACTTCATGATTTTACAGTTACAAAAAGAAATGATAAAGCTGAAATAAAATGGTCAACTTCAAGCGAAATAAATAACGATTATTTTACAATTGAAAGATCTTCAGATGGTAAAGAATTTGAATCTATCGGCAAAATAGCTGGTAATGGGACAAGTTTTGATTTAAATGATTATACTTTTGTAGACAGACAACCTTTGGAAGGTAGAAATTATTATAGGCTAAAACAATTGGATTTCAACGGAGTTTATGAATATTTAGGAATAAGAACGGTAGAATTTGAAACCTTCGGAAAGATTAACATTTTTCCAAATCCATTGATAAATGAGTTACTTACATTAGAATATGAATCCAAGAATAGTGGTAGAATTGAAGTCAGAATCAATGATATTTCGGGGAATTTAGTCCATTTCCAAAATAATGAAATCGATAAAGGTTCAAATAACTTAAGCATTGATCTTTCAATATTAAATCCAGGAATATATATTGTTCAAATCACTGGAATGGGGACTCCATCATTTCAAAAACTAGTCAAACAATAAATGAATCATCTGAAATATTGAACTTTTTAATTTAAAATATCAAGAGCATAGTGATTGAAAATGTCCAGTTTTTCAAATATTAGTTAGGTATCGTTTATTGGTTTAATTTTTCTTGATGATAGAATATTCTTGGTATCCAAATGAAAAAAATTCGAAGTTAATTGGAAAGGTAATTCTTCGTTTTCTTTTAGGCAACAATTTCAGCGATTCAACCTTTTTAATGGTATAAATGAATTCCTAAAAAACAGCAGGATGATTTTTTATTTTCTTAAAAAAGCCCAAAGACATTCAACCATTCTTTGTTAGAGAAATGATTAATTGATCAATTTGGAATCCAACCATCCATTTTCAAAATAGTAAAAATCGAATAGGTATTATCGTTGTTAAACTTTAGCTAAAAGTTGGGCAAATATTTAATTTATAGGATTTTTTATGGTCTACAAACTTCAAAATTTAGAGCTTTATATTCCTGCTATTCTTTCATTCAAATGTTAAAGTTTGAAAATAAATTGAATTTATAAGGACAAAAGCGCTGTTTTTCACACTAATGCTATATACGAGAATATTAAAACGGAATTAGTATGATAGCAAAACACATTTTTGAGGAAGGCATTTATTTGCTTAGCAACACTGGAGTTGCCAGAAATCCAATATTTAGAAATAAAGATAATTATGAACGATTTCGAGAAAAGACACTGGTTTATTTGGAGCCGCTATGTGAAATTTTAGCATTTGCTTTTCATGATAATCAATGGGAATTGGTGGTCAAGATCAAATCTAGGAGTGAATTTGAAGCTTTTTATAAGAAGAAACATCAGCTAGACTTTATAGAAAATTTTTTGATTCCAGAATCAGCTTTTATTTTCAGTCAAGAAATGGCCAATTTGCAATCTGGATTTGTCAAACATTTTAATTGGTTAAACAACAGGGTAGGTGCTTTATTTTATAGACGATATCAAAAAGAACTCATAGAATCTGAGGGTGAATTAATTATTGTCATAAATAGATTGAACCATTTAATGGCTCGGAATCCACATAAAGGAGAATGGGCGATAAAGAAAATGGAGAGGCTGAAAAAAGTGGAAAGGAGGTCGAGTGAGGAGAAATATAGAATAAAAAAATTGAGCATAACTGAAGTAATTTGCAACCAATTATGCATTGAAAAATACGACCTTGAAGCTTACTTTAAAAATATTCCTGAATTAAAGATTGAGAATCCATTTTTGAGATATTTAAGGACCCTCAACAAGATTTTTGCATTTTTCGAGACTACAATTTAACTATTTACTCATTTTGGAATTGTACCTTTTCTTTTCTCCATCCAAATTCACTTTGGATCCTGCAACTTCTATGCATTTCGCCTTCGTTACCTGGATAAATTTGATTTAACCCGCATTATGCATTAAACATTCTATTCCTACTGGAAATGACTGCAAAATATGCCGCTTCACTAAGTTTTGGTCATGCACGATAGTGGTAACTATGATTTAGTCAGGCCATCCCTTCCGACAGATTTTCTTTCGGTTCTCTCCCTATTTTAATTTCATTAAAATTGCTTTGCATCGTTCGTTCATTTTTTATGGTCATTTCAGGTCTCATTGCGAAGCCCCAATGCATATTGCGGGTTTAATTTTTGTCCTCCTAATTCACTTACAAAAAATAATTACATTTATTTTTAATCCCAATAGGGGTACTTATAGTTATAGTAGTCTATATTATAACACACATGCAAACAAAGAGCAAATAATGAGTTTGGCTGGAATAAAAGAGTCTTGATTTATCAAGGCTCTTTTTTTATTCATCAGATTTAGCTACTTGTTTGATTAAAAGCTGAGCAATAATTGAGATGATAATAACTGAAAAACAACCCACTACATTAAACCACATGTAGGAATCTGAAAATTGGGTAAATATCAAAACCAAAATTTGAGCTCCAACCGCACCAATAAATACAGCATGAGAACCCACTTTTTTAATATAAAACGCCACAAGGAAAATTCCTAAAATCGTTCCATAAAAAACCGACCCTATATAGTTGACCAACTGAATTAAATTATCGAACAGCGAAGCCGTAGTTGCTACAAAAATAGCTATAATACCCCACGCCAATGTGAATAACTTGCTGGCGTTAAGATATTCTTTCTCTGATAATTCTTTTTTTGTATTTCGTTTGTACAAATCAACAACTGTTGTTGCTCCTAATGCATTAATTTCAGCAGCAGTCGATGACATCGCCGCAGAAAGTATTACTGCCAACAAAAGACCAATTAGTCCCCTTGGTAGATATTTTAAGATAAAACTTAAGAACACATAATCCCGATCATTTGATTCGATTTCCAAGCCTGAATTATCCATCAATTTCCTGCCCTCTGATCTCAATGCATTTAACTCTCCTTCTTTGCTGATCAATAATTCTTTTACATTTTCTAAAGCAGCATTATCGTTAGCTTTCTTATGAACCAAAAATTCACTAGAAAGTGCTGTTTTTTCACTTTGGAGCAATTGATATTGTTGCTCCAAATTAGCATACTCATCGGCATATTTACTTTCTTTAATGACCTTTTCAGCTTGAGGATTAAAATTCAATGGTTTTTCCTGAAATTGAAAAAATACAAAAACCATTATTCCTACAACTAAAATGAAAAATTGCAATGGTAATTTGAAAAGACCATTAAACAATAAACCAAGCCTACTTTCACGTATTGATCTTCCACTTAAGTATCTCTGCACTTGTGATTGATCTGTACCAAAATAAGCTAGCGCTATAAAGAATCCTCCTGTTATTCCTGACCAGAAAGTATATCGTTCCTTGAAATCAATTGAAAAATCTATAGCATTTGTTTTTCCAGAAGCTCCAGCCAAACTCATTGCAGTTGTAAAATTCATATCCTCAGGCAATAGCCTTAAAATAATGAAAAATGCAATGATCATTCCCGATAAAATAATAACCATTTGTTGTTTTTGGGTAACTGCGACAGCCTTTGTACCTCCTGTTACAGTATAAACAATTACCAAAATCCCAATTATAATACAAGTTAATTTTAGATTCCATCCCAATAAAACAGAAAATATTATAGCTGGAGCATAAATCGTAATTCCAGCGGCAAGACCCCTTTGGATAAGAAACAACAATGCTGCAAAGGTTCTAGTTTTTAAATCAAAACGTTTTTCTAAATATTCATACGCAGTAAATACTTTTAATCGATAAAAAATTGGAACAAACGTTACACATAACACAACCATTGCCAATGGAAGTCCAAAATAAAATTGAACAAATCCTAATCCTTTATCAAATGCTTGGCCTGGAGTAGATAAGAAGGTTATTGCACTGGCTTGAGTTGCCATTACTGAAAGTCCAATAGTCCACCATTTGGAATCGCTTCCTCCCTTTAAATAAGAATCTGTAGTATTCTCTTTTCTGGTTTTATATAAACCATAAAGGATGATAAACATCAACGTTCCAATAAGTATACTCCAATCTAAATAACTCATTATTCCTTATTTGAACTTTAGGGTAACATAATAAAATACCAGTATGTAAAGTATATTTGCTGCAATCACCAAAATATATATTAAATTCCAATTTGTATTTGATTTTTGATCTGATTTATGGTCGGTCATATTTTCCAATTGATACAAGATTTGCAAATATTCGATATGCTCCAGCTACTCCTGGTGGAAGTTCTCTAAACCATGAATAACCTGTGTAAATATAATAACCCTTTCCATAAGTAGCAATTAATAAGCCTCCGTCCAAGGGTTCTTCATTAATGTCATTTGACGAAAGAATTGCTGTATATTTATTATCCCATTTTCCTGGAAAATAAAGGCCTCTTTCCTGCTGCCAATTTTCAAAATCTTTCGAAGTTATTTTATTCGGATAATTGAGCACTTCATGATCTGGTTTTAACAATCTAACCTCTGCATTTTCATCTGTAACTCGATCCCTTGATAATTCTAAAGGATATGGGCCTAATTGATCTACTAGAACAGGCCTACTTGTGTTGTATTGAACAATCATGGTACCTCCCTGATTTACATATTCAAGAAAATTATCCTGATAAAATTGAATTCTATCCACTGTATTGTATGCTCTGATGCCAATTATTAATGCGTCATACTGTATTAATTTTTCTACAGATGCTTCATCAATTTCCAAAATGTCAACTTCATATCCAATTTGTTCAAGGCTCTCTGGGATTTTATCGCCAGCTCCCATTATGTATGCTACAGTTTTACCTTTTATTTTTATATCCAATTTTACGACTTTGGAACTCGCGTCGCTTACAAGGGTCTGGGTTGGAATATGATCATATTTAATAATTTTTACTGTATTAGTGTAACTAACGCTATCTTGATCCATAATTAATGGAACAATATAATTTTCTTCTTGATCTGCAGGCGGAGCAAGTTCAAATTTAAAAGTTTGCTCGGCACCTTTTTTATCTATTTCTACAGCATAAGATTTTGGGCTAACCGTCCAACCATTTGGATGGCATAATTCCAAACTACCTTTGACATTGTCCTTTCCCGCTTTAACCACTACCAATATTTCTTTCGATAATTCGTCTGGAAAAATAAAAACATCACTCAATAACTTAACCGAAAATGCAGGCATTATTTCAAATGGTTCATAAGTTTCTCCTTTGACTTGATCATTGGTTTTATACACAATAGGCGAAGTAAGTTTGAATTCTTTTCCATACAATTCAAATGCATATTCTGCATTGTATAAACTCTTATTTTCAGGTGTTCCTCTTAATAATTGATCATCCACTGTATACATTCCTAAAGTCCCTTTTTTGTCCAACCAATAAGGAGATGAAAATGAGGCATTTTTAGGTACAGTAAATTCCATTGTTGATGCAAAGTCAATGTTATTGGCTAAAATGGAATCAAAATTAGATTTTACATTTACTGGCAAAATGTTTATTGACGTTAATTTTAGATCAATTGGCGATCTATTAATGATTTCTATTCTTGTTTTTAAAGTTTCTCCTGGTGATGCTGAGGGATTTGGGGAGGTGGTTTCTGCATACAATCCAAGACATTGTTTGATTATTTCATCGATTTCCTGAAGTTTTATATTTTTCCAATGTTCATCTTTAAGATTAACTATCATGGTTCTGATATTAATCAATTTTTTTACGGAAAGATAAGGTCGGGCAAAATCAAAATCTTTAATTAAGAAATCAACTTCTTTTCCAATTTGTACTCCACCTTGAACTCTGCTCCATGTAGTATTAATGCCATCAAATGGATCGTTCATATTAGAAGGCTTATCTCCCTTTAGAAATTCAATATATTCATTTTCTGAACCTCTTGAACCTGTAGATCCAAATCCTTGGCACTTATGCATGCTTCTTGCTTCAGCAGCTATTTCAGTATTGGACTTTCCTAAGATGGGATAATAAATACCAGCATCAAAAGATACCAAATTTGATTTGTCGGCTTCTTCGAATTTTTCTTGACTTCCATAAAACCACCAAGAAGTATTAAAAAATAATCGCTTTGGTTGCCATGCGTCAACAAATTTTAATTGTTCAGGATAAATATTTGGGTTGCCAGTTAAATCAAAAGCTTCAAAGGAAAGCATTGCTGAACCTGTATGATGGCCATGTGTGCTTCCTGGAGATCTATGGTCAAAGCGATTAATTATAACATCTGGTTTAAATTTTCGAATCGTCCAAACCACATCAGAAAGCACTTCTTTTTTATTCCAAATAGCAAAGGTCTCGTCTGGATGCTTGGAATAACCAAAATCATTGGCACGCGTAAAAAATTGCTTTCCTCCATCAATACTTCTAGCTTGAAGCAATTCTTGAGTTCGCATCACTCCCAATTCATTTCCAACTTCTGGTCCGATTAAATTTTGACCACCATCGCCTCTTGTTATAGATAAATAAGCTGTATTTGCATTTACGGCGTTCGAAAAATAGGAAATCAATCTTGTGTTTTCATCATCTGGGTGCGCCGCAACATAAAGCACGGTTCCCAAAAAATTTAGCTTTTGAATTTTTAGATAAATTTCACCGGCATTTAACTTTTGTGGCGCCTGCGCTGAAAGTGCTTGCATAAAAAGAAAAAGCACAATTGTTCTTATTATATATTTCATATTTTATTGGTATGATTTCCAAAAGTAATATCTTTTCTAAGTATTCTACATATGTTGCAGTTAAATATATGTTAATCAATCAAATTTTGATTTTAGAATTGAATATTTTTGGGTGGTCCAATTACAAAAAAAAAATTAATAAAATGTAAGCATCTGAGCAACTACATATGGTTGCTCGGATGCTTACATGAAAACAACCTACGAGGTTGATTTTTTTACATGTATTTTCTCAATAATTTCATCCTTAATAAATATCAAATAACAATAAAAAATAAACTTAAAGGATTCGTTTTTCACCAGCATAAGTGGAACCCGAAATATCCATCAGGTCATCTATTACGACCTGAAAATTCTTCAAAAATGAACACTGCGTTAAGTTTTCCTCAATCACCATAGTGGTAACTATGGTTCACTCACAAAACTTCCAATTTTATTGCCTTTGTCAAGTCTCATTACGAAGCCCTAATGAATAATTCGGGTTGGAATCGCAGAAAATCGGGAATCCTTGGACCGATTTTCCGATTTAAATTGCTGGTTTTCCTTGGGAAAGGAATATTGTTTGATAGAAAGAATTCGAAATCGAAAGAATAATCTCGAATGTTATAAACAAGGAAAAATGCCTTTGAAAAACTGAGTTTTTTGTTTCGTTTTTTGCTCAATCAAAAAATGAAAAGATATCTTATATATTCAAATGATTTATCTCCAAGGTTCAATAAAATCCTAAAATCCCTTAATCCTACAAATCATGGTTCAGACAATTTGAGGAGTCGAGAGCTTTGGATTGATGATGGGTTTAGTTTAAAATGTTAAATAAGAAAAATATATTCAACAATAAGCCATACGCGGAGTCGTTTTTAACAGCATTTAGAATAAAACCTGAAATATATATGGTAGACAAGAAACCAAGAAAAAATGCCTTTGGAAAAGGGAGTGTTTTGTTTTAATTGCTCAACCAAGAAATGAAAAGATATTTTGAAAAATAGTGTGACTAGGCAATATCGATGCGTCTAAATAGTGATAATGACGTTGATTCAATTATTGTATTGTATTAATAGATTCCTATTTATATATTAAGAAAAAAGTTATATATTTTTCTTTGTTTTATAACTAAAACTTTTTATTAATTTTGA
>JAHEAQ010000191.1 GCA_024642705.1 Bacteroidota bacterium
CAATGTCAAAAGTAATAGGAAAAGTTGCCCAAATCATCGGACCAGTTGTCGATGTAGTTTTCAACGGTAAAGATGTTGAACTTCCAAAAATTTATGATTCATTAGAAATCACAAAAAAAGATGGAACTTTATTAGTTCTTGAAGTTCAATCTCACATTGGTGAAAATACGGTTCGTACCATATCAATGGACTCAACAGACGGTTTGAGCAGAGGTTATGAAGTAGTTGGAACAGGAGCTCCAATTCAAATGCCAATTGGCGCAGATGTTTACGGACGTTTGTTCAACGTAATTGGAGATGCCATTGACGGTTTAGGAAACTTACCAAAAGCGGGCGAAAATGGAATGTCAATACACAGAGCAGCACCAAAATTCGAAGATTTATCAACTTCATCTGAAGTTTTATTCACAGGTATCAAAGTAATCGATTTGATTGAGCCTTATGCAAAAGGAGGTAAAATTGGATTGTTCGGAGGTGCAGGTGTTGGTAAAACAGTATTGATTCAAGAGTTAATCAACAATATCGCAAAAGGTCACGGAGGACTTTCTGTATTCGCAGGAGTAGGAGAAAGAACTCGTGAAGGGAATGACTTACTTCGTGAGATGTTAGAGTCTGGAATTATAAAATACGGAGATGCTTTTATGCACTCTATGGAAGAAGGTGGATGGGATTTATCTAAAGTAGATATGCCAGGAATGAGAGAGTCTAAAGCTACTTTCGTTTTCGGTCAAATGAATGAGCCACCTGGAGCTCGTGCACGTGTGGCACTTTCAGGATTGTCTATTGCGGAATATTTCCGTGATGGAGCAGGTTCAGATCAAGGAAAAGATGTTCTTTTCTTCGTTGATAATATCTTCCGTTTTACTCAAGCAGGTTCTGAGGTATCGGCACTTTTGGGTCGTATGCCATCTGCGGTAGGGTATCAACCAACATTGGCAACTGAAATGGGTGCGATGCAAGAGCGTATTACTTCTACAAACAAAGGTTCTATTACATCTGTACAAGCGGTTTACGTTCCTGCGGATGACTTAACAGACCCTGCACCAGCAACTACTTTTGCTCACTTGGATGCTACAACTGTATTATCTCGTAAAATTGCTGAGTTAGGAATCTATCCTGCGGTTGATCCATTAGATTCTACTTCTAGAATCTTAACTCCACAAATTATTGGTGATGATCACTATAACTGTGCACAAAGAGTAAAAGAAATTCTTCAAAAATACAAACAATTGCAAGATATTATTGCGATTCTAGGTATGGAAGAACTTTCAGAAGAAGATAAATTATCAGTTTCTAGAGCACGTCGTGTTCAACGTTTCTTGTCACAGCCTTTCCACGTAGCGGAGCAGTTTACTGGGTTAAAAGGAGTTTTGGTTGACATTAAAGATACCATCAAAGGATTCAATATGATCATTGACGGAGAATTAGACCACTTGCCAGAAGCAGCTTTCAACCTTAAAGGAACAATTGAAGACGCTATTGAGGCGGGAGAAAAAATGTTGGCAGAAGCATAAAATCAGTTGGCAGTTTTCAGTTGGCAGTTTTCAGAACTTCTAACTTCTAACTTCTAACTTCTAACTTTAAAAATATGATTTTAGAAATAGTATCACCAGAAGCAAAATTATTTACAGGCGAAGTAACTTCAGTATCACTTCCAGGAGTTGATGGTCACTTTCAAATGTTAAATAATCACGCTCCAATAGTTTCATTACTTCAAAAAGGACTTGTAAAAATCACAGCTTCAAGTTTCAAGTTCAGCAGTGAGTCAGAAGGGTTGTTTACCAAAGTAAATGATCAAAATTTTACACTTGCGATCAATTCGGGGACTATCGAAATGAAAGACAATAAAGTAATTGTTTTAGCCGACTAAGACATTTAGCATAAAAGAAAAAGTCATACAGCAATGTGTGACTTTTTTTTTGGAGCTATTTCCAGCTGTTCACTATATCTCTTGTGGTCTCGTCCTATAAACGAGATCACAAGAGGATGCCGTTTCCATCTGGGCTATAAACCTTCGTGATTCAACAATCTTTTTTGCAATATATTCCGTTTTTCATCAGTGTTTTTGCATTAGTAAATCCGTTTCATCTGCGTACCATTTTTCCTTAACTTTGCTAACATGAAGTTTCCCAAAAATCTTTCTGATAAACTTGAAACTCGCAAGCAAAACAATGCTTTGCGAAAATTGCCTCTACCCAATACTTTAATCGATTTTACTTCTAATGATTACATCGGTTTTTCAAGAAACAAATCCATTTTTGAGGCTACACATCAATATTTATTAGATAACAAAATCCTTCAAAACGGAGCAACAGGTTCTAGATTAATTTCTGGAAATCATAAATTGTACAAAGAAACGGAAGCCTATATTGCTCAGTTTCATCAAACAGAATCTGCTTTGATTTTTAATTCAGGTTATGATGCCAATGTGGGATTTTTCAGTTCTGTGCCTCAAAAAGGAGATTTAATCTTGTATGATGAATTGTGCCACGCTTCTATTCGCGA
>JAHEAQ010000193.1:0-15000 GCA_024642705.1 Bacteroidota bacterium
GTTACATCGCCTGTTGCAACATCCCCATTTTGATCTGTTGTGTCCAAATATTCAATTTTGGCAATCCAGGTATAGGTTCCTGGTTTTGCAGGTGTATTGTTAAAATTGCCATCCCAACCATTTGTGAAATCATTGGGTAATAGATTAAACCCTGAATAAACTTTATTACCCCACCTATCAAAAATGGTTAATTCTTTAATATTTAAGACAGAGGAAGAATTTCCAAACAATGAAAATACATCATTAATTCCATCTTGATTCGGTGAGAATATATTAGGCCCATAAACTGGTCTTGTATTGAGCACTTCAATGGTTACTTGATCCGTTTTGGAACATCCATTTTCATCCGTTACAATTAATGTATAAGTTGTCGTTCCCGGAGGAGTAACAATTGGCTGAAGGCAACTGTTAGAACCATCTACACAACTTACAAATTCCGAAGGTTCCCAATTTATCGAAACATTTAAATCTGATGTATACTCACCTTCCAATTGAATTTCATCTCCCAAGAACTCTACCGATTTATCTACACCAGCATTAACAGTTAATGGCGATGCCACCCCTACAGTAAAAACTTCAGAAGTTTCACATCCTTTTATATCAATAATACCTATTTTATAATCTCCAGCAATCAAATTAGGAAAATAGGAAGATTTCTGAAAAGGGCCATCTTCAAAACTATACTTGTATTCAGGGAATCCACCAGTACCTGAAACTTCTATTGATCCAAAACTATCCCCTTCACACATGGAAGCTTGAATTCTTTCAGGAATTATTCCAATATTTTCAACATCCTGACAGCATGGCGCTGCAAAAACTTGCTCAACAGCGGTAACTATGCAACCAAGATCTGACGTCACTGTCAGCACCACATATTTTTCACCAAAAGATTCATAACTTACCGTATGAGGTCCCTGACCATCAGCTGTCTGGGGAACAGCTCCATCTCCAAAATTCCATTCATATTTTACAATCGAACTTAGTCCTCCGTCAGACTCATCAATTGCTTCGAAAAGCTTGTCGCATGTGAGTCCAGAAGTAGTGTCAATATCCGGATCAATCTTTAATGAAAATTTAGGATCAGGTCCCTGAAATTCAGCGTCGCCACTAAACTCTAACTCAAAACCAACACCACTTTCAGAAAAATTATTGATCAATAAACCATATGCTTTTCCAGCGACCAATTTTAATGATTTTACAAAACCATCTTCATCAGATTCACAGCCTAAATCTTCTTCAGTGTCAAGTGCAGTTGGCTTTAGACCTGTGGGTCCTGGACAAGAACTTGCCATACATCTTACTGCAATTCTACCAAAAGGATCATTAATACCATTTGGCAATTCATACAAAACGAAATCAATGTCATCGGATGGATTCAATGGATTAATACTGAACGATAAGGTGCCGTCGTTTTCAGCTAACCATGTTATCCATGAAGACTGATTCTCTGAATCTCCGTTTATATCCAAACATGTTCCAATTGCTTCATTCGCATTTGTTCCGCCTCCACTTAAAACCTGAACTACAAAACTAGATTTATCGCATAGCTTGGAAGCAGTTTCAAAATCTTGACCTGGTTCAACTGGTGGATTATAATTGTTCATGCATATCTGAAAACTACCTTGATTGCTACCTTTTCCGCCGACTCTGATATAATAGGTATCTCCTAAAGTGAGCCCACCTTTAAAAATATTTACAATATCTATTCCATTAGGTGCTGATTTACAACCTAAAGTAAAAACTTCTTCTCCACATTCGCCATTGTAAAGAACCACATTTGGGCTATTTAATGTGCCTCCAGAATCTCCATTTATGACAATATTTACAGCTTTTGCAAAAGCTATAAATTTGAACCAAACATCATTTTCTGTCCCAGTGAAACAACCATCTGCTGTATATTCAGATCCTCCAGCATTTGTGGTATTGAACTCTCCAATTTCAGAACACCATTCTATCGGATCTGGTATAGTGAATGCATTTGCACAATTTATATTATCAGATTGGGCATTGGCGGAAAATGAAACAATAAAGAATATTAAAATGTAAAAGTATCTAACCATTGACCAATTTTTAATTTATACCTATTTCTTTAATAATTTTCAAAAACGAATCCTACTGTTGCCCAAGTGCTGATGAAATATCATCCATACTCATCTTCGCTGAAAAATTTTTCTTGATAATGAACTCGTTAAAATTTTTAGAAGTTTCAAATCCATAGCCATAACTTGTATCGCCTCTTTCAGGTTGAGTTATTCTTACAAATTTATCTGTGTAAATCCTTTCGCTTACTTCGTCCCAAATCAATTCGGAGGTTTCTAATTTTTCATTTTCGGTGTTATATAAAACTACGCTGTCTCTGACATAAACCAAACCTTTTTTTTCTAATCTTTCCATGTATTTCGAATCTAACCAACTTATTATTTCTTGTTGATCATTGAAAAATTCAACATGTACACCTTTTGGAAAAACGTCTTTTGGTTCTCTTTTGTTAACATATCTCTCCAAAAAAGGACCAGCAACTTCTAATCTTACTTTCGCAGAATCGCTGTATATAACAATCACATCTTCAGCATATTCGATATCTGTATCTATAGTTTCAAAAAGTTTATTAACCTCATCCATCTTATTTGAACAACAAATATTCAATATCAATAAAGCCAAAATACTTCCTATAAATTTAAATTCTCTCATTATCTAATTAAAGTTACGTTGCCTTTTATTTTTTCAGCTTCTCCATCAGGTCTTGAAACATATCTCACTTTTGCAACCCAAGTATAAACTCCAGGTTGTGCAGCTTTATCATTAAATCTACCGTCCCACCCATTTTCTAATCCTGAAGAAAGCAGATTAGATGCTTCAAAAACTTTGTTTCCCCATCTATCAAAAATCGTAAGAAGTTCAATATTTGAAACCACACTTGGATCTGATAAAATATTGAAATAATCATTGATTCCATCTTCATTTGGAGAAAATATGTTAGGAGCATAAATGTCCGTATTTTCAACATATACTAAAAGTAAATCATCTGAAGAAGTACACCCATTAGAATCAGTCACAGTCAAAGTTAGGGATATAGTTGTATTTGGAATAACAATTGGATTTAAGCAATTGAAAGTTCCATCTCCACATTCAAGATTAAGTTGAGGATCCCACAAAATGGATGAAATGTTACTTGCTGTCGTGCTTGCATCTAATAATAATGTATCCCCTGGTTTGCCAAAAGTAATATCTTCTCCAGCATTAACTGCGAAGTTTGGAAAGCCCGCAATATTTAAAACACTATCGATAATACATCCATTCGCATCTCTTATGCCAACATTATATTGCCCAACACCTAAATTTGAAAAAATATTATTGGTATTAAAAGCACCTCCATTTATACTGTACTCATAATTCTGAACACCGTTCACGCCTGAAATTTCGATATAACCATCAGTATTGGCTACACATGTTAATGCTTGAATGCTATCCAATTGAAATTCCAATTGACTTCCAGTGCAAGGATCAACAAAAACAGTTAACATATCTGTACCTACACAACCATTTTCGTCTGTTACACTAACTACATAAGTAGTCGTCACATTAGGAGAAACCGTTGGATTTAGACAATTAGTGGTTCCATCAGAACAAGAAATACCATCTGTTGGGGACCACTGAATCATCGTGATTCCAGTAGCTGTTGAATTTGCGTTAATAACAGCAGGATTTCCATCAATATCTAAACTGATATCATCTCCAGCATTAACTATGAAGCTTGCTGAACTCATCACCGAAAATATTTCACTTACTTCACAACCATTCATATCCATCATTCCAATCGTATAATCGCCAAAATCCAAATCAGAGAAAATATTTTGTGTGCTAAAAACACCACCATTTAAGTTAAACATATAATTAGGACAACCATTTGTACCTGAAACTTCGATGTACCCACCACCTATACCTTCACACCCTGCATTCCCTATACTATCTAACGAAATGGATAATGATTGAGGGCAATCATCAATATTTACGTTTTTCACAGTAGTTACTTGGCATCCAAGATCAGATATTACTTTCAAGACAATAAACTTCTCTCCTCCTGATGTATAGTTAATGTTAAATGGTCCTTGCCCTGTGCCATCAGGTGGTAAAGCATCTTCGCCAAAATCCCATTCATAATTTGAAATTGCATTTAAACCACCAGAACTTAGATCATTGACTACAAATTGTGTCCCACAAGGAGCATTTGGATCAGGAATTACTTCAAAATCTGCAATAGGTCCTTGAAAAGTCCCACTACCTCCAAAATCAATGCTAAACCCTGTTTGACTATCTGAAAAATTATTGACAACGAGTGCATAACTTTCACCAGCAATCATATCAATAAATTTTACAAAGCCATCTTCATTATTATCACAATTTAAATCTTCCTCCAATTCATTGGATACTAAATCCAAACCAGTAGACACTCCGCAAATGTCAGTTAAGCCACCAAAGGTAGCAGAGCATCGAATAGGTTCCAAGTTGCAATTTTCAATTCCCCCATTTAACTTAAATAAGGCAAAGTCTAAATCATCCACAGGATTTAGAGGAGTTATATTGAAAGTAAGGGTTCCGGAAGTTTCACAAGTCCATTTGAACCAGGTTGATCTATCTTCTGAATTTCCTAAACTCGGTCCCTCAAGACAAGTTCCTGCAGCTTCATCGGGATTATTTCCTGCACCGGTAACAGATTGAACTACAAAGGCATTTTTATCACAAAGAATGGTAGATGTTTCACAATCTTGGCCAGGCTGAATTGGTGGATTATAACTATTAATACATAATTGAAAACTTCCTTCCCTGCCTCCTCTTCCTGAAGCTCGAATGAAATAGGATTGCCCTATTGTTAAATCAGGTTGGAAAATACTTGCCACTTCATCACCTAATAAAGTCGAAACACAACCACTTAATTCCGTTACCATATTGCAGTCATTAGCAACATATAAAACCAATTGCGGATCTTTAAGGTCACCTCCCGCTTCCCCATTAATGGCTATATTTACAGCAACAGCAGTTGCAGTAAATTTGAACCATAAATCATTTTCAGCTCTATTCCAGCAAAGAGGTGCAGGAAATTCTGATTCGCCGGCTCCAGTGTTATCGAATTCATCAACGCCTGAACAATAATTTGTTGGATCGGCTATGTTGAAAGCAGTTGCACAATTTATATTTGTTGACTGACTTGTCAATTCTATTGACATCAATAAAACCAATAAAAGAAATATGAATCTTTTGTGCATTTTTACCAAGTTATCACTATAACGAGAATCAAGAGGTGTTATGTCTGAAAAATTGAATTTTATATATTTTTGACACAATTTTGTACCTTGTTCCACCATAAATCTTTTCCGCATTTATTCAAAAATACAACCATATTAAGGCCTTTACAAAAATTTCAATGTATTAATGCTGACTTACCTTATAAATTAATATTTTAGCTCTATGTTATACCTCGTTCCCACACCTATAGGAAATCTAAGTGATGCTAGTCCAAGAAGCATTGAAACTCTGCAAAAAGTTAGTCTTGTGCTTGCTGAAGATACACGTAATACTGGAAAACTTCTCAATCTTCTTGGAATTTCAAATAAAATGAAAGCTTTACATGCACACAATGAGCATCAACAAATTGATTATATCATCAATCTTTTGAGTGCTGGCGAAGATATTGCAATGGTTACAGATGCAGGTACTCCAGGCATTTCAGATCCGGGCTATTTATTAGTCCATGCTTGTCATGAAAATGAAATATTGGTCACATGTCTCCCAGGCCCGACTGCATTTGTTCCAGCTCTAGCCGCTTCCGGAATTGCTTCAGACAAATTCTTTTTTGAAGGTTTTTTACCACAGAAAAAAGGCAGGAAAACAAGAATGGAATTTCTATCCACATTAGAATATACATTTATTTTATATGAATCCCCCTACAGGCTCATCAAATGCTTAAAGGAAATCGTTTCACATTGCGGTGGAGAGAGAGTAATATGCGTGGCAAGAGAAATTTCCAAATTGCACGAAGAAATTATTCAAGGAAAAGCAGAAAATCTATTGCTAAATTATGAAAATAGACCAAGTATTAAGGGAGAGTTTGTTATTATTGTAGCCGGGAAAAAATAAAGTTTATTCAATACAATTACCATTTTC
The DNA here is from genome assembly GCA_024642705.1 of Bacteroidota bacterium. Taxonomy (GTDB): domain Bacteria; phylum Bacteroidota; class Bacteroidia; order Chitinophagales; family Saprospiraceae; genus Portibacter. Next base: position 6,163 of record JAHEAQ010000193.1, read on the forward strand.
ATCTATTAATTTATGAGACTCATAGAAACATGGGAATTAATATTTTAATTAATGAATTAACCATTAAAATAAAACGAATCAATGGATATATTATCAATTCAAAATGTCGTCAAACGATACCATAATCATGTTGCTGTGGATGATGTAAGTTTTGATATACCAAAAGGTAAAATTTTTGGTTTATTAGGCCCAAATGGAGCAGGAAAAACTTCCATCATTCGAATAATTACAACTATAACTAGAGCTGATGCAGGAAAAGTATTATTAGATGGTGAGCAAATAAGCAGCAGGACCCCAGAACTAATTGGTTATATGCCTGAAGAAAGAGGCCTTTACAAAAAAATGAAGGTTGGTGAACATCTTAAATATTTAGGTAGACTAAAAGGACTTTCCATAAAAGAATGCGATACCAAAATGGAGTATTGGATGGAAAAATTCGAAATTAAGGATTGGTACAAAAAGAAAATTGAAGAACTTTCTAAAGGAATGCAACAAAAAATTCAATTTATTGCCACTGTTTTACACGAACCAAAATTGTTAATCTTAGACGAACCCTTTTCTGGTCTCGACCCAGTAAATACCAATTTAATCAAAGACGAAATTCACAGACTTAACCAACAAGGAACAAGTGTAATATTGTCTACTCATCGAATGGAGCAGGTAGAACAAGTATGCGAAAGGATTGTATTGATTAATAAAGGGAAAAAAATCCTTGAAGGCCAAGTGTCTGAAATAAAAAATGAACATAAGGATAATATATTCAGATTAACTCTAGATCATGAAGTGAGTGGAGACCTTAAATATAAGTACAACATTATTGAAGAAAAGTCCAATCTGTATTTTAGTCTACAAGATGGTCAAAGTAGCAATGATTTACTGCAAGAATTAATAAAAAAAGGTATTGGAATAAAATCCTTTGAGGAAAAACTTCCAAGTTTAAATGAAATATTCATTAAAGTTGTTCAAAATAAAAATCAATAACCTATGGATAAAATTATACTTATTTTCAAGAGAGAATATCTTACCCGTGTTTTTAAAAAGTCATTTTTATTAACAACACTTTTGACACCATTTGCAATTTTGCTTTTTATTCTAGTGCTTGGTTTTATTATGACTTATGATTCTGATGAAAAACAGACCATCAAAGTTTCAGATCCCAGTAACATGATGAGTGGCACAATCGAAGAATCCAAAGGAATTTTTTATGAGTTTACTAATAATGACCTTGACGATTTGAAAAAAGAATATGTTGAAAAATCTGATTTTAGCGGCATCTTGTATATTCCTAAGATTGAGGATATCGGGACTTCCAGTTATACTGTATTTTACTATTCTGATGAAAAATTATCTCTTGATGCATCATCTTCTATTTCTTCGAAAATTCGATCCAAAATAAAAGATTATAAGATTGTTCAAATGGGAATTGACCCAACGCAATTGGAAAATCTCGATACAAAAGTTACTTTAGATCCAGAACCAATATCCGAAGGCGTCGAAGATACCAGTTCGATGTCCACATTAGTAGGTTCAATTCTTGGCGGTATCATGGGATATTTGATGTTTTTTATTATTCTTATATATGGAATGATGGTGATGAGAAGCGTTATGGAAGAAAAAATTAGCAGGATCGTTGAGATAATGATTTCTTCCGTGAAACCATTTCAATTGATGCTAGGAAAAATTTTAGGTGTTGGGGCTGTAGGTTTAACACAAATCATAATTTGGGCGATATTGATTCCAGTTTTTTCAATAATTGCTTATACTTTATTGGGAATAGACTCAGCTGATATTGCTGCGACAGCAGGACCAGGTATAAATGTCCCTCCTCAAATTGAAGCTGGAATCACAGAAGATATTTATAAAGTATACAATGAATTAGGAAATTTGAACTGGATCCTTATTCTACCTCTTTTTCTAATTTATTTTATAGGAGGTTATATTATATATACTTCATTATTTGCTGCCGTTGGTTCTGCCATAGGTGATGATTTACAAGAAGGAAACAGCCTGACAATGCCATTGATGTTGCCAATTGTTCTAGCTGTTTATATAATGATTAAAGCTGTGGAATCACCAAATAGTAGTCTTGCAGTGTGGTCATCAATGGTACCTTTCTTGTCTCCAATTGTTATGCCTGCTAGATTAGGTGCAGATATTCCATTTTGGCAAATTGCTGTTTCGATTGCACTGTTGGTACTTTTTTGCTTCTTTTCTGTGTGGATTGCAGCAAGAATTTATAGAGTAGGAATTTTATTATATGGTAAAAAAGCAAGTTTTAAAGAATTAGGGAAATGGATTTTTTCTAAAAATTAAATTTGTTAATAAGAAATGACCAATGGATTCCATTGGTCATTTCTTTTAATATCTATTTCAAAAATCTTTTATGCAGGTATTCTTAATACTTGGCCTGGATAAATTTTATCTGGATGCTCAAGCATTGGCTTGTTAGCTTCGAAAATTGTATTGTACTTCATTGGGTCTCCATAGACACTTTTTGAAATCTTTGAAAGTGTATCTCCACTTTGAACTGTATAAAATTTTGCTTCTGGTTCAGGATTTGTAACAGTTATTCTGTCATCAACACAACCAACACCATCACAATTTCCTAAAGCAAGAATGATCTTTTCTCTGTCTGCATTAGTAGCAGTTTGCCCAGTGATTACAACTTGTTCTGCCAATTCCACATTTAAACCAGAAACCGGAATGCCAAGTCTTTGGATTTCTGCCTTCATTGCAGTTATTTTTGCATTTTCGGCAGTTTCTACCACTTTTGCTTCAGCAGGTTCGTTGTTTGTGATTTTTTTTCCGGCTCTCTTTAAAAAAGAAAATAATCCCATTTAATTAAAATTTATAAGTTAAAAAATATTTTATACATCGTTGTTTTCACATCGATCTTAATTTAGACTTAAATTTTTGAAAAAGTAACAATAAAATAGTGCACTTCCTTCCATAAAAGTCTACATAAACTTAATACCATTTTTCGCTATTTAGTTCCACTTTATATAAAAGAAAATCATTAATTTTTATCGCATGTTCATATTTCAAATATGGTATTTCAATGGATCCAGCTGCCGTATATATTCTTAGACTGGCAAGATTTCTTTTCCATTGATAAGGGGATTGCTTGATCTTAATATTTTGAATTTTATGCAATTGAATAATATTGTTCTTATTCTCAAAAACTCCATTATGAGTATAAAGAATTCTATTATTAAATCCAAAAGTCCATTTTTTGAACGAAACAATTGAAGAGATTATCATATAGGGAATCATAAAAAGAATAAAATAAAAATATGCTTCTTCTGTAAAATACCATAGTCCTATGCTAATCGCGATCCAAGGAAAAATGGAATAATACATAATCATCCTAACTAAATATGCTTTTTCAATTTTATGTTGCACAAATTCATTGTAATCAGCTTGTTGACCTAACACAAAATTGAGTACTTCATTAATTTTGTCAATACTAATACCAGGTATTTTTATGGATTTTTTAGAACTTACTTCTATAGAAGATGCTTGTTTTAATTGTAATTGGTGTATTTTAAATAACCTTTTCAAAGGGTTGTTCACCCAATTAATTTGCTGGATCTTATAATCCAAGACCGCATTTTCTCTTCTATTGAATAAACCAGATTGAATTTTGAAACCAGACGCTACTCTAAACATTTTATAGTCATAAAATTTTAAAATTGTCCTAATAGCTGTCCCAATAATTATAAACATTAAAAGAAAAATTGTTAATCCAAATATGATTAATATTCCACTATTAAGGATTAATTCAGCATTTTCTTTGTTGATAAAATCTACATTCAACCCAGCATCCTGCAGTTCACCAAAACCCCATAAACAAAAGAAAAAAAGTAATACTAACGTTCGTAAATGATTTTGAGTCAGTCCTATAATAAAAAGTTCTTTCAAATTTAAACTAAATACTTTTTGGACTGGATATGTTTCTTTTTCTACAACTTCATCCAATAAGCTATTTGGGTCCTCATTTGACAAAATTGATTTTCGTTCCAAAACTAAATTTCTTAAAGCTTCAGCTTTGTCCTTTTCAAGGGCATTGAATGTAAATTCATTTTTTGCAGATCCTGCAGTGTCTACATCAATTTTGACCACATTGAACACTTGATGAATGATTCCTTGCTCAAAATTTAATGTTTGAATTCTTTCAATTGGAATATTTAATTTTGTTTTTTTAAAGACACCTTTTTCGATTAGCAATTCATCATGGATAATTTTAAAAGAAAATCTTAGATAAAAAGCAATTGCAAAAAACAATGAAGAAACAGCAACGACAATAATAGCAAGAAGTACCAAATCTGATATACTTCCTGACCTTCGACCGATGAAAAGAGCGATCAGTGCTGGCCAAAATTGTCTTATTATATTGATAAAATATTTCCAAATTAACAAAATAATCGCAACAGGTGATTGTTTAGTTTTGATGCTAAAATCGAAATTTTCAACGTCAAGCATCTATTTCGACTTTATTGAGAATGAAATGTTTTAGATCATTCGCTTGTTCTACTTCAAGTCCTGGTATACTCACATCGCTAGAGCTACCTCCAGCAGTATAGATTTTTAGTTTTGCCAATCCAAAATACCGATCAAAAATCCCTTGGCTAACCTCACAATGTTGGACTCTATTAAAGGGTATGGTTGTTATCTTCCTCCAAATCCACCCAGATTTATAACTTATATCTTTCTGTCTAAAGGCAAAAGCTTTGAATTCGAACGATTTTCTTATAAAGAACAACGTTAAAAGAAATATTAAAAGATATGTTATTAAAATCCATTGAAAATATGGCTTAACAATATCTTTGATGTCAATATACCAAAAATATAGAAGTCCAATTAAGACGATAAAGAAAAAAATAATACTATTCAAAATCATAATTGAAAAGTATTTTTTTCCCAATTTATCAAAATTTAATTGATTAATTGAAGGCAAATGATCAATCTCAACTTGTAGGTTTTTAAAACTATTGTTTAGTTCATCCATGAATCAAATTTAAAAAAACCCTCTTTTAAATGTTTTGAAGTTCTTCCCAATATTCAGCAGCTCTTCGGGTGTGGGGAATACAAATAGATCCACCGACCAAGTTTGCAATTGAAAATACTTCATATAATTCGTCAGTTGTCACCCCTATTTCATGACATGTCCCTAAATGATATTTTATGCAATCATCACATCTCAGAACCATAGAAGCAATAAGCCCCATCAATTCCTTTGTTTTTACAGGCAAAGCTCCATCTGCATATGCTTGGTGGTCAAGGCTGAAAAAACGTTTTAAAGTTTTATTTTCTTTTTCTAGAATAACATCATTCATTTTAGAACGATAATCATTGAATTCTTTTACTAATGACATATTTATACTTTATTTCTGTTTCTAACTTTCCAGAGTGAAATAATCATCCTTATTGGAAAAATAAGCGTTGCTAAAATAGCACCTACCCCAAAAAATACAATTTCAGATCTAATATACTTCGATAGTTGTACTTGTTTATTAATTTCAAGGTGAGAAACCATATCATAAGTACCTTCATCATCCAGATAAAACTGAAATTCAGCAAGACCGTCAATAAGATATATTGCTAATGGAATTGTCAGAAATATAAATATTGTTTTTACTGGAGCAAATCGTGAAAAAGGGGTAAACCTAAGCAAGAATATATACCTTACAATGGTAAAAAATGAGGCAATGATAGCAATATTAAATACCAAAAAACGAAAATCTGGTATATTTCTAAAAATTGGAAGCATTACTAGTGCAATAATTAGACCTGTAAGTAATACCGAAATTCCTTCAACTTTCCAAGCTAATTTTAAACTCTCTAATTTTAAATTCATAGCACAAAAATAAATATTAAGAATTAGAAAGAACCGATTTTGAGAATTTGGTTATTAAGTTTTTTAAACATTAGAATTGAACTTAAATTGGTGAAGAAAAAAATAAGTTAGATTAAATGTAGAAGTGCGAATAATTTGATTTCACGTATTCTGGCTGTAATTACTCTTTTAGTAACAACAATCCCTTTCATATTTCAATTTAGCTGTATAATAAATAGCCATGCTCCTATTAGTGAAACAGTTTGTTTTCATTAATTATGGAAGAAATGATAAAAAATTGTGCAAAAATATAGGTAATCATTATAAAAAATGAAGCCAATGGAAATTCGTGATAGAATTTATTTATTGCGATGGCAGAATCCGATATTACAAATAAAATAGTTCCACTTAAAAGAATCTTAAAATTTTGAACCTCAAAAACATCTTTCAATCTAGTGCTTGTTAGGACCATGGTTATAATTGTTAAAGCATATAAAATTATTGGAAATCTTAATGAAGATTCTAAATAAGGAAATAATATAAAAAGCATGAAAGTGAAATAAAGGAAACCAATGGATAAGGGAAGGATATGAGGGAATTGTTTGATTGAATTATTTCTTGCTATTTTCATAAAACCGAAAATATAAAAAAAATGGGCGATGAGAAAAGATGCAAGACCTAACAGAAAGAACTGTTCTTTCAAAGTAACAATCATCAAAAACACATCACCTACAGTTGAAAAAATTAAAGCCATCAAAAAATACAGAACTAAATTATTTTTTGGTTTATTTAAAATGAATCCGACTGCATTAAGGAAATAAATAAGTAATAATGGCATCAAAAGTGGTTTTGAGATCATTATCAGAAAATTCGCTGAAACAAGAATGGCTACTAAGTGAATTATTGCTACTACTATGAAAATCCATAGTATTTTGCTTTTTATATGAATCCTATTTACTAATGTCATTCAAAATATATAAATAAAGAAATTTTAAGGATGGGCTATCGTACTCCATTTTTCATAATTTTCTTGAATTTTAGCTTGCTTTCGTTTGGCTTCTTCTTGTTTTTTCTCTTTATTCCATTGTTCAAATAAACTATCGACCATTGGCAATAAATGTCTAGCAAGGATCGGAACTGAAATTTTATTTCCATTCATTTGATACAAAGATTTGGTATCTTCTTTTTCTCTTTCAAACACTGGGTTACCACCTTTTGGAATACTTTCCTCTGCATTGCTTTTTATAAATTCTGAAAACTTACTTGGCAAACTATTACCGAAATTATAACCATTGGATACACCTTGATTGTTTGATCCAATACCGGCATCGCGAACTTTATCAGGAATGCTTCTGCCTCCACCTTTATGGTTGTAAACTTCCTTTTTAGGATTTGCATTTAAAATAGAAGTTGCTAATCCTTTTGCAAAACCCCACCTAAAATTTCTATATCTAGCCTCAGCTTTTGCTGATTCAAGAGCTCCGAAAAAATTCTCAAACATTTGAAATACCAAAAATCCTAACTCAATTGGTAAAGCTGCGCCAGAGAGCACACTTGCTAGTTTATCAGCACCAAATTTTGCTGCAATTTTGCTTCCTATACTTGCTCCATCCTGGATTAAATCTTTTGCAGAAACATCACCAGTTGCATAACTATAAATTTTATTTGCTTTACCAAGTCCTTTACTAATATTCCCTAGTTTGCCACTATAGATACCTGATGGGTCAGTGTTGGCTAACATGTCTGAAAAGCCGCCTACTAATCCAGAACCACCTTTAATATAATCGATTGGTTTTTTATTTTTTCCGAACATCCCTAAACCGCTTGTTATACTTTTTAGAAATCCGCCTGTAGAATTTAGCGAATCAGCTTGGCTTAAAGCTCCAGAAAATTGATCTGATTGATTTTCCTTATTGAATAAGGAAGGAGGAGAAATGGAATGACCATTAGAATCAAAATCTTTGGAAGCTCCATTAGCTTTTGAAGTTTTTTTTCTTTTTTTTTCTTTTTCAAAAAATCTTTTTGCAGGCTTACCCATTTATAAATTTCATATAAGATAAGCAAAACAAATAGAAAACCAAAACTATTTTAGTTGATGGCATAAAAGAAATGAAGTAGGAGGTACAGAATAGGCAAAAAAAAAGCTTGAAAGGAAAATCCAATCAAGCTTTTTAAAAAAAGAGGCAGCGACTTACTCTCCCCGGAATTACCCGAGTACCATCAGCGCTAAGAGTCTTAACTTCTCTGTTCGGAATGGTAAGAGGTGATCACTCTCGCTATAGCCACCTAAATCTTTTTTCTCACCGTGGTGAGAATATATTTTTGTTATGGTGTTAAAAAAATAACAGTTGGAAAGAACAGCGTCGCTGTAGATAAAAAAATTAAAAAAAGGAAGCATTCGGGTAATTAGTACTACTCGGCTTCATACATCACTGCACTTCTACCTGTAGCCTATCAACGTGGTCATCTTCCACGACCCTTTTATCCCCGAAGGGAAATAGAACACTAATCTTGGAGATGGCTTCGCGCTTAGATGCTTTCAGCGCTTATCCATTCCGTACGTAGCTACCCTGCAATGCAGCTGGCGCCACAACAGGTACACTAGAGGTACGTCCAACACGGTCCTCTCGTACTAGTGTCAGCCCTCCTCAATATTCTTGCGCCCACAACAGATAGAGACCGAACTGTCTTGCGACGTTCTGAACCCAGCTCGCGTGCCACTTTAATGGGCGAACAGCCCAACCCTTGGGACCTTCTCCAGCCCCAGGATGTGACGAGCCGACATCGAGGTGCCAAACCTCCCCGTCGATATGAGCTCTTGGGGGAGATCAGCCTGTTATCCCCGGCGTACCTTTTATCCTTTGAGCGATGGCCCTTCCATACGGAACCACCGGATCACTTTAGCCAACTTTCGTTCCTGATCGAGATGTCTCTCTCTCAGTCAAGCACCCTTATACTAATATGCTCTTCGCATGATTACCGACCATGCTGAGGGTACCTTT
>JAHEAQ010000193.1:20000-22168 GCA_024642705.1 Bacteroidota bacterium
TACCAAAGCCAAAAAAAATGAAAAAAAACTTATTTTTTTTTCATTTTTTTTCATTTTTCTTGAAAATTATTGAAATTCTTGACTTTTTATATACTCTAACCACTCAATTAGTACCAGAATCCAAATTATTCATTTCCTTTTTGCTTCGAATATTCATTTCTTTCAATAAATACTCTGTCTATTTTCTCGTAACCATAATCTTTTTTTTCATTTCCACCTGTATATATTCAATATCCTTTTCCTGCAAATAAGAACCAATAGTTAATTTTAGCCACTTCCTTATCCTAGACCTTCAATAAGTTCCTTTAGTTCCCTATCCAATATTAAATTTATCTTGAACTAGTCATCTTTTAGAGTATACCAATATAAGTGCCTACCTAAATTCGTTTTTTGATTGTTTTGATTCAAGACTAAAACTTCAGGAAGCGCTTTCATGATTTATTACAATCACAATTATCCAATTGAATTGCAGCTTAGATCTTTGATTGAGACATAATATATATATAATGGTATAAACTAAATTCATAATCTATATTCATTTAGCATTTTGTTATACAAGTATGAATCACCAAATTTCAATCCTATTGATGTTGATCTGGCAATTCATTAATTCATTCATTCATTTAATGCACCAATATAAAATCCAAATATCATTATGGGTGAAGAAATTAGATAGGCTGCCGAAAATTAAATAATATGGTCAATGTTTTGGTAAGTGAAATGTTATTTTCTAAAATTCCCTAATCAATATTGTGGGTGCATAATCCTAAAATATTATGCTGCCGAGAGAAGCAAGAAAAATAATCAATTATTCAAACACTAATAGTCTTTGGACAGAATAGAAGTTCTTCCCAGAAAACTTAATAAGATAAAGACCACCTACATTGATAGGCAAGCGTATGCTTTGATCAAAATTAAGGTGTTCTATTGTTTCAGAATGTACGAGGCTTCCACTAGCATTGAATATTTGCATTTCCACATTTCCAGTTGGAATTTGGGAGTCCCCAACAAAGCTTAGAGTTGATCCTAGTTGAACTGGATTAGGTGCCAAAAGTAATTTATTTTCTGAATATTCACTTTCTTCCACACCTGCGTATATTAGGATCGAGTCACATCCATAGTCCACTAATTTTAATTGTTTGTCCGAATCCGTGTAACACCGAAGTGCCGTTATACAATAATTATCGCAATTAACAGGGTTGGTAGGATAGAAATAAAAATCCGAACCTATTCCTTCATAGTGCCAACCGGAAAAATATGCAGCATAAGGATGATTTCCAATGTCAAGGGGTATTAAATGCATCTTTTTTATTAATTCATTTGCCAAAAGGATACTATCTATTTCTGTCACAAGCAAATAGGCTATTGAATCATTGGGTGAAGACACGTCGTAAATTACGATGGCCAAGGTGTCTCCAAAATTGGCATCAAAATCATATAATAGATAAAATTCATTCCTTATGAATCTATATACTTTTCTTCCATCTTGTTTGATAATTGCAGGAGTGAATTCAGAGTAATCATCAAGATACCAACTTGGTGACCCAATTTCTGCATCAAAAGTAGTTGCTACTTCTCCATTTACTATGGTATCATGTGGATTATATACCCTAAAATATCCTGTATATGAAACAGCTTGTGTCAATTCATGTAAATCATAGGTCCATTCAGCGCCTGCTGGTGCCCACTGGACTTGGGCATTCAATGGCAATGAGAATATGAAAGCTATTGATATTAGAAAAATCCATTTCATGATCATTGCATCTTTATGATTTACTGCGTCTCAATATATTGTTTGGTTCGGATTATAACAAAGTATTTTCCTGGCTTCAAGCTTGTGACATCCATGCCTTGAAATTTTGTTCAGGTCTATTTCACAATCATAAGGTGGGTTAAAGTTTCTCATTTAGAGTCGTTATGTAGGACTGTAATCCTGAGCATTTATTAAAGTGGCAATGGATAGAAAATTAATAAGTACGAATAATAAATTTATTCACGTATGCATTTTTATGGTTCTCCTAAAATAGTAACCTATCGCATTATATTCAAATAAATTTTATTAAAAATACTCAATTGAAATTTCCCCACAACCCAAAAAAAAAGAGCTTGAACAATTGAATGCCCAAGCTCTTTTAATATTTTTAGAATAAAGAATTAATCTACTTTCT
>JAHEAQ010000193.1:22268-24509 GCA_024642705.1 Bacteroidota bacterium
AAATAAATTTTATTAAAAATACTCAATTGAAATTTCCCCACAACCCAAAAAAAAAGAGCTTGAACAATTGAATGCCCAAGCTCTTTTAATATTTTTAGAATAAAGAATTAATCTACTTTCTTTCCTCCTGCTAATTCATCTTGCATAGCTTTTAATTCATCCCATTTGCCAGCAGCAGCTAATCCAGCTTGTTCTGACCAAGTGGACGGATCGTGGCTTTTGAAATGACTACCTGCTTCTTCCAATACAGCCTTAAGTCTATCCAAGTCTGAAGCAGCTAGTTCTGCATAAGTACCAATACCTTGCTCTACTAATTTCTCAGCAATTTTTGGTCCAATACCTTCAATTTTCTTTAAATCGTCAACTTCTGCAGCAGCTGAAACTTCTTTCTTCTTCGGTGTTTCTTTCTTTGCCGGTGCAGCTTCTTCAGCCATTTGCTCTTTCAATTGAGAAAATGCTTCCATATCACCTAAAGTGGTCATTTCAATTTTAGAAGATTGATTTTGAACTACCTTTCTTGTTTCGTCAATTTCTTTTCTCTTCTCTCCTTTTACTAAGTCATCAGCTTCCCTCTTAATATCTTCTAAATATCGCGTGTGAGAAACCAAAATTCTTTTATCTTCTCTATTGAATTCTATCACTTTAAAAGTCAATCGATCATCAATTTCAGCATTAGAACCGTCTTCCTTTTTCAAATGTTTAGAAGGAGCAAAAGCCTCAAGTCCATAAGGTAATTGAACAATTGAACCTCTATCTTCTTTTTTAACAATAGTAGCTTCATGGTAAGAACCTTGAGGAAAAACTTGAGCAAAAGTATCCCATGGATTCTCTTCTACTTGTTTATGACCTAAAGATAATTTTCTGTTTGGTGCATCAATATCCAAAATTATAATTTCAATATCTTCTCCTACTTTGATAAATTCTGATGGATGAGAATATCTCTTAGTCCATGACAAGTCGGAAATATGAACCATACCACCGATGCCTTCTTCTAATTCTACAAATACACCATAAGGAGTTAAATTTTTCACTACTCCTGTATGTCTGCTTTCTACTGGGAATTTTGTAGCAATGCCATCCCAAGGATCTAATGAAAGTTGTTTTATCGATAAAGACATTTTTCTATCTTCTCTATCTATCGTAACAACCTTAGCATCGTATTCTTGATTCAAAGAGAAAAAATCTCTAGCATTAACAGGTTGTGTTCTCCAACTTACTTCAGAAACGTGAATTAATCCTTCAACTCCTGGTTTGATTTCTAAAAATGCACCGTAATCTTCAATATTCACTATTTTACCTGAAACAACAGATCCTTCTGCTACATCTTCAGTCAATACTTCCCATGGATGTGGTTGCAATTGTTTAAGACCTAAAGAAATCCTTTTCTTATTTTCATCAAAATCTAAAACTACTACGTTTAATTTTTGGTTCAGTTCTAAAACTTCATTAGGGTGGTTGATTCTACCCCAAGAAATATCCGTAATATATAGCAATCCATCCACACCACCAAGGTCCATGAATGCACCAAAGTCAGTAATATTTTTCACTATACCTTCAAGAACTTGACCTTTTTCAAGGTGAGAAATAATAACTTCTCTTTGATCAGCCAAATCGCTTTCTATTAATGCTTTGTGAGAAATAACAGCATTCTTGATGGCTTCATTTATTTTCACCACTTTGAATTCCATTGTTTTTCCTACATATACATCATAATCTATGATAGGCTTAATATCAATCTGCGATCCAGGTAAGAAAGTTTCCAAACCTCCGCAATCAGCAATTAAACCACCTTTTGTTTTACTAATGATTAATCCAGTAATAATGGTACCATTAACATATGAATCCACAATATTTTCCCAAGCTTTGAAAAGTTTTGCTTTTCTTCTTGAAAGGACCAACTGGCCTCTTATATCTTCTTGACTTTCAACATAGACATCTACAACATCGCCTATTTTTATTTCGTCAAGATCTCTAAATTCAGAAAGTGGAATGATTCCATCAGATTTGAAATTGATATCAAGTACTACATCACCAGCTGTTATTGCGGTAACTTTTCCTTTAATTATTTCATTCTCATTTACTAAAGTTAATGTTTGCTCGTATTCGGAAAGATATTTGTCAATCTCGCTTTGAGAATAACTAATTGTATTTTTATTGCTTACACTCCAATCAAAATCATCATGTGCAGTTTTAGGTGCAGTTTCTTCTTCTTTAACTTTGGGTGTTTCTACAGTTTCTACA
>JAHEAQ010000193.1:24609-35201 GCA_024642705.1 Bacteroidota bacterium
AATAAATCCTTGATTTCAATTCAATTCTCCAACCTAAATAATTTTTATAAAAAGCTTTAGACCCCAATATTTTGAATTTTTTAAAACCTTATATCATTACAGTTTTTATATAGTCATTAGTCAATTTTTAAGTAAAATTGAAATCATTTTCTAAATGCCTTTTAAAATTTATTTTTCCTTTTAGGATTAAAATATTTGATACATAACAAGTAAATATTTAACTCTTCAGAATACAATTATTTAAAATAATTATTATAAAACATAATGTATTTAATCACAGAAATATTTACAAAAACACAGTAATTTCAAAGTAAAACCTTAATTTACTATCAATTTTAATATAGAAGTGTTTCGTAAAAATATACCTTTGAAACATTTCTAAATATTTTTCAATTTAAATTTTATAAAAATGGCTGAAGAGAGACCGTGGATTAAGAATTATCCGGGAGGCGTACCTGCAAATATAGATCCAAATCAATATCAATCCATAAATGATTTTGCAAAAGAATGCTTTCAAAAATATAAAAATAAAGGAGCATTCGAATGTATGGGGAAAACATTGACTTATAGTCAATTAGATGCAATGTCTAGCAAATTTGGTGCTTATCTCTTGTCTAGAGGCTTGGAACCTGGAGATAAAATTGCTTTGATGATGCCAAATACTTTGCAATATCCAGTGGCTTTATTTGGAGCTTTTAAGGCGGGTTTGATAGTTGTAAATACTAACCCATTGTATACTCCTAGAGAGATGAAACATCAATTCACAGATTCTAAAGTAACTGCGATTGTAATTCTTGAAAATTTTGCTTCTAATCTTCAAGAAATCATAAAAGATACAAGTATTAAGACTATAATTACTACAAGCTTAGGCGATTTATTAGGACTAAAAGGGTATTTAGTAAATTTTGTGGTAAGAAAAATCAAGAGGTTGGTTCCAAAATATGAGCTTCAAAATGCGGTACATTTCAAAGATGCATTATCTCAAGGTAAAAAATTCACTTTGAAAGAAATAAAGACTGAACATGAAACTGTAATTGTTCACCAATATACTGGTGGAACCACAGGCGTGTCAAAAGGTGCTATGCTAACAAATAAGAATTTGATTTCTAACATGCTACAAATAAAAGCTTGGTTGAGTGGAAATCTTAATGAAGGTTCTGAAATTTCACTGTCCCCATTGCCCATGTATCATATTTTCGCCTTTTCAGTGAATTGTTTGGCTATGATGAGTATTGGGGCAAAAACAGTTTTGGTAACCAATGCACGCGATATAGGTTCTGTTATTAAAGAATTCAAAAAACAAAAAATAACCTTATTTACAGGATTAAATACTTTATTTAATGCATTGTTGAATCATAAAGATTTCTCTACGATAGATTTTTCTTCTCTTAAAATTACTGTTGGTGGAGGAATGGCTGTTCAAAAAGTGGTTGCTGAAAAATGGCAACAAGTGACTGGTTGTAAATTGAGTGAAGGATATGGAATGACTGAATCCTCACCAGTTATTACCATCAATCCTGTAGATGGTAATGCAAGGATTGGAACCATCGGAATGCCAGTTTCTTCAACAAATCTAAGAATAGTGAATGAAGAAGGAAAAGTTATGGAAATTGGTGGAACGGGAGAAATTCAAGTTCAAGGACCTCAAGTGATGAAAGGATATTACAATAGACCGGATGAAACTGCGAAGACAATCGTAGATGGATGGCTGTGCACTGGGGATATTGGCATAATGGATGAAGATGGTTATATTAGAATTGTTGATCGAATAAAAGACATGATACTAGTTTCTGGCTTCAATGTATATCCTACTGAAATAGAGGATGTAATTGCAATGCACCCTAAAGTACTTGAAGTTGCAGCAATAGGAATTCCAAATGAAAAATCAGGAGAAGTTGTTAAAATATTTATAGTTAAAAAAGATAAATCCTTAACGGAAGATGAAGTAATGGAATATTGTAAACAAAATCTAACTGGCTATAAACTTCCTAGAGAAATAGAATTTAGAAAAGAACTTCCAAAAACAAATGTCGGGAAGATATTAAGAAGAGAACTTAGAACATAAAATTGAAATATTTGGATTCAATTTAAACTTTAAATAATAAGTTTATTGCACTTATGAGTTGAAGATTGTTCTTTATCTAACACAGATTTTGGATAAAAAAAATCAATCCACATTATCGTGCATTTGGATGCGCCTTATTTTTCATTGAAATGTGAAGGTGGTCAGCTGTTCCAATATGTCTTAATACATTGAATCCCATAACTCCAAAATAAACGGATAATGCTTGGTTTCTGATTTCTGACCTATCGTTTGTACGTAGATCTATTGCATAAGTAAAACCATCATCCTGCTTAAAGTGCAAAGATTCGCTTTTCTTATTTAAACCCATTTTCTGATAATCTTCAGGGACCCTATCTGCTGAAGTAACCACAAGTTTAGAATCTAATAAAACAATTGAGCTTACTCCTAGCTTCAGTAATGGATGAAGATTCGAATATTCTTCCTTAATTTCAGACGATTTCATATTGTTATTGGAGTAAAAAATTAATCCATGAATACAAAAACCCAACACAACCAAAAAAGAAAATAAGAGCCTTCTTTTATGATTTTCTTTATAACCTATCTTATTTGAGAATTTTCCATAAATAAAGGTCATATAAATAAATAAAACAATGGTTGTAATGAGCACCCCACCAAAAATTGATGGCCAAATTCCAAAATCTAATGTGGAATTAAAATATATAGATCCTCTAATCAGAATAAAAAAAGGCAGTATTAATAGAAATAGTGATCTAAAAATCAAAAAGATGGCATTCCAAATCAAAGCTTATAGGTTATTATGTAGTTAAATAAAAGCAATTTCTAAAACTAAACGCATTGCGTAAGAAATAAATTTTTCGACCACTAAAAATATAAAAGCCGCAGGTTTTCATATTGCGGCTTTTATTTATACAAATTAAAGTTACCTATTTTTTCAAAAGATCTCTGATTTGAGCAAGTAATTCTTCTTGCGTAGGACCTTTAGGAGCAGCTGGAGCTTCTACTGGAGCTGGCTTTTTGGTTTTATTGTAAGCTTTTACCATAATGAATAAAACAAAACCTACAAGAATTAAATTAACAATAGAAGTAACCCAAGCGCCCCATCTGATTGCGTTTTCTGGTGCAGTTACAACACCTGCTGCATCTTTAACTTCAGCCGAAAGTACAATTTTCAAATCCGAGAAATCAACACCACCTACAAGGAACCCAACAATTGGCATTACTAAATCATTGACGAATCCATTTATAACCAACCCAATTGCTCCAGCTAAAATTACTGCGACTGCAAAATCAACGACATTTCCAGTCATTATAAAGTTTTTAAATTCTTTCAACATTTTTTTTTAATTTAAGGATAAATAAATAATAGCAAGATGAATTGATTGGTTCAAACATTGCTTTTTCGTTCTTTATTTGGAATCAAAATAATGAAAAAGTCACATTTTAATTATCCATGCTCAAAAAAATAAAAATTTATGGAAAAAGTAGAAATTACCTTTCAATTACAAACATTAAATTACCTAAAATTATGCTATATTTTATTAATCGAAGTGTTGAAAAAAAATTAAATTAAAACTTAAGAAAAATTTCACCTTGATAAGCGCTATCCTAAGAAAAGGCCCATTTTACAATAAGCTTGCAAAATGGGCCGAAATTCCTTTTTTATATAAATAGGTCAGCTAGACCTTTTGTCATTTAGTATTCAAATCCTATTTAGGATACTCCAAAATCTTTACGAATTTTATTTAGTGCTGAACCTGCTTTGACCCATTCAATTTGTGCTTGATTATAAGTATGAGCAACCTCAAATTCATCATTAGTTCCATCAGAATGATGAAGAGCAATGATCAGATTTTTACCTTCTTGAAAGTTTTCAAAGCCTTTGATATCAATCACGTCATCTTGTCTGATTTTATCATAATCTGCCACATTTACAAAGGTTAAAGCAAGCATTCCTTGTTTTTTCAAATTTGTCTCGTGAATTCGAGCAAATGATTTCACCACTACTGCATTTACGCCTAAAAATCTTGGCTCCATTGCAGCGTGCTCTCTTGAAGATCCTTCACCGTAATTTTCTTCCCCGAATACAATTGTTCCGACACCTGCTGCTTGATAAGCTCGCGCAGAATCAGGAACTGCCATATAATTTCCTGTTGAGTGATTCAGAACTTTGTTCGCTTCACCATTATAAAAATTGATGGCCCCAATAAAACAGTTATTTGAAATGTTTTCCAAATGCCCGCGATAGGTCAACCAAGGTCCTGCCATGGAAATATGATCTGTTGTGCACTTTCCTTTTGCTTTAATTAAAGCTCTCATTCCTGTTACCTGTTCTTTTGTAATTGGCTCGAAAGGTTTCAACAATTGCAATCTGTCTGAAGTAGGAGAAACTCTTACATCTATTTTGCTTCCGTCCTCAGCTGGCGCATTATAACCTGCATCTTTTACATCGAATCCTGAAGGTGGCAATTCAAATCCTGATGGTGGATCCAGTTTTACTTGAGTACCATCTGCCGCAGTTAATGTGTCTGTCAATGGATTAAATCCCAAATTTCCGGATAAAGCAATTGCTGTTACCAACTCTGGTGAAGCTACAAACGCATGGGTATTCGGATTTCCATCTGCTCTTTTAGAAAAGTTTCTATTGAATGAGTGGAGAATGCTGTTTTTTTCTTTTTTATCAGCTCCAGCTCTATCCCATTGTCCAATGCATGGACCACAGGCATTTGCAAATACTAGACCTCCCATTTCATGAAAAACATCTATAAACCCATCTCTTTCAATAGTATATCTAACCAATTCTGATCCAGGAGTAATGGTCAATTGAGAGCCTACTTTTATTCCTTTAGCAACTGCTTGTTTTGCTATGGATGCAGATCTTGAAATATCTTCATATGAAGAATTGGTGCAAGAACCAATCAAACAATACTCTAAGTCAGTTGGCCACCCATTAGCTTTAGCTACCTCTGCCATTTTTGATACAGGTGTTGCCAGATCGGGAGTAAAAGGACCATTTATATGAGGTTCTAATGTATTAAGATCAATCTCTATAACTTCGTCAAAATATTTTTCTGGATTTTCATAACATGCAGCATCTCCAGTTAAAGATTCCATGTTTTTATCGGCAAGATCAGCTATCTCTGCTCTTCCAGTTGCTCTCAAATATCTACCCATCGACGCATCATAACCAAATGTAGAAGTGGTTGCACCAATTTCTGCTCCCATATTGCAAATGGTTCCTTTTCCTGTACAAGAAAGACTTTGTGCACCTGATCCAAAATATTCCACAATTGCGCCTGTTCCTCCTTTTACTGTTAATATACCAGCAACCTTAAGAATTACATCTTTGGGAGAAGCCCATCCATTTAATTTTCCAGTTAATTTAATTCCTATTAATTTGGGCATTTTCAATTCCCATGACATACCTACCATTACATCAACGGCATCGGCACCGCCCACTCCAATGGCAACCATTCCAAGTCCACCAGCATTTGGAGTATGAGAGTCGGTACCAATCATCATTCCTCCTGGGAAAGCATAGTTCTCTAAAACTACTTGATGAATAATTCCAGCTCCTGGTTTCCAAAATCCTAACCCATATTTATCACTTATTGATTCTAAGAAATCATAAACTTCAGAATTCTCATTTAAAGCACCTTTCAAATCTACACCTGCCTCAACTTTTGCTTGAATCAAATGGTCACAATGAACTGTTGACGGGACAGCAACTTTATTTTTGCCTGCCATCATAAATTGCAAAAGCGCCATTTGAGCTGTCGCGTCTTGCATTGCAACTCTGTCAGGAGAAAAGAAAACATAATCTTTACCTCT
Source organism: Bacteroidota bacterium (assembly GCA_024642705.1). Classification (GTDB taxonomy): domain Bacteria; phylum Bacteroidota; class Bacteroidia; order Chitinophagales; family Saprospiraceae; genus Portibacter. The sequence continues at coordinate 30,485 of JAHEAQ010000193.1, forward strand.
TTTATATTCCATCAACGGAGAATCTTCATGGAGATGTGAATACAAAATCTTTTCAGCCAATGTCAATGGTTTTCCTAATTTTGTTCGTATTGAATCAATTCTTTCTTCAAGATTAGCATAATGCTGTCTTATCATTTCTATATCAAATACCATAAATTATATTTCTTTGTAAATTAACAGATGCCCAAAAATAAAGTTTATATATCAACATTTCAGTTTTCCACCAAAATTTTGCTTTTAATCTTCAACTAATTCTATCTAACAGCCGAGAACTTATCTTTAAAAAATCCATTTCGGTTATTATTCCAACTAATTTCTTATTGCTGACAACTGGCAAACACCCTATTTCATTTTTTCGCATCAGTTCCATTGCTACTTTAATTGACGCATCTGGACTAACGCAAGTCGGGTTGGTTATCATAATATCTTCTACGCAAATCGTCTTATTATTATCTATTTCTTTTGATCCCACATAATAGTTTAATAATGTTCTAGATGTAACCAATCCCACAATATCTCCATTATTATTTTCTACAGGTGTATATCTTATTTTCCTCCATTGCATCATTTGGGCGACTAACTCGATGATATCATCTTTCTGAACTGTAACCAAATCCGTTGTCATAAATTCTGAAACACTTATGTCTGCAGGATGATAGTCTTTCAAATCATGCAATTCAGAAAGTTTCCATTCATGTACAGGAATATCCGATTTTTGATTTTCGAGAATGGAGGAAGTAATCACTGACAATGCCTCATCGTTACCACATTGCTTGGTTAATTTTGAAAAAGAACGGAGCAACCATCTTGCTCCATTAGAATGCAATTTGGCTCTTTGCTCTATAATTCCTAAATATTTTTCAATATCATCCTCATCTACTTTCCTTTTCTTCAATCCTGCTTTTGCCAAAGGCAATAATTCATTCAATATTAGATCACAAGAAGAAATTTTCTTATCTCCAAACCAAGTAAAAGTAGAATCTACTCCAAACCGAACTGATTTTTCAAAATTATCTTGTACATCTTCATAGCTCATTTTTGTCCTGATATCATCCACATGGTCGGACATACCTATCATTAAACCCAGCCAGAATGCTGAATTTGCAATTTCATCTTTTACAGTTGGCCCAGAAGGCAAAATTCGATTTTCAATTCTTAAGTGAGGCTTTCCATTATCACTAATTCCAAAACAAGGTCTGTTCCATCGATACACTGTAGAATTATGAATTTGAAGACTTTTCAATTTTGGAACTATACCTTTTTTTATCAATTCCAAAGAATTTTCTTCTTTACCACCAGCTAAAAGAACTCTAAACTTGGTAATATCTTCTTTGTATATATCAGTAATGCATTGATCTAACCATTTGTCGCCAAAATTCACTCTTGGTGAGTAGTCTCTAATATAATCATGGGAAACTCTGGTGTCAATAGCTTGTTGAAACATGGCTATTCTTGACTCATGCCATAGTCTTTTTCCAAAAACCAGTGGTGAATTTGCTGCAATAGCCATCACTGGAGCTGCAATGGCTTGAGCAATATTGTACATTTTGACGAATTCTTTCGATGAAACTTGTAAATGAACTTGAAAACTAGTATTGCAAGCTTCTAATAATGGAGAATCATGCTTAAGCCTTAATTCATCAATACCATTTAACCGCAATTCATAGGCACCTCCAATTAATTGATCATTAATGGCTTCCATCAAGGCTTTATATCTTGGTTTGGGAGTCAAATTGTGCATGTTCAGGTCAAATTTCCGCAACGTAGGAAGTATTCCAGTTAATAAAACTTGGGTATTAAATGTTTCGAGGTTGGCGTTGATTTCATTTAAATGGGATCGAATTTCATTTTCCAGAACTTTAAAACAATTCTTTTTAAATTCTTGAGGTTGAAGATTGATTTCTAAGTTAAACTTTGCTAATTCTGTATCCAACCATGGTTTCTCCCCAATTTTTGCTAACAATTCCATTGCGACAGGAGATGCTTTCAATGTTTTGTTATTCACTAGAACCATTTCTTGTTCTGCCCCAATTCTGGTTATATCATTTTCAAACCAATCATGGTCTATCATATATTCCATTGCCTGCACATCATTCAGAAGAGATTTCATGAATTCTTGCATTTCTAATTTATTGCCAGGTTTTTCAACCTTATGTTCTCCCATACATTTTAAAATTGTGAAGAAATAAAGATACTATTACACAGTGAACTAATTATAAACTTTGTTTCGTTTTATTAATTAATATTAAATGACAAAGATCAATCCGAAAATAAAGCATGTGTAAATTTATTCTATTATTATTCATATTACCAATTCTAATTTCTTGTAAACCTGAGGTGGAGCCCTTGTTTACAATGAACCTAGAAGTAGATTTTGATATACCTGCTGGGTTAAGTAACATATTGACTCATACTTTTGTCATACGTGATATTAAGAATCCTAAAGGTGCATATCTTAAAACCTTTGGGGTTGAAGAGCAAAAAATTTCAAGCATTCAAGCAGGCAGGGGCGAAATAACATCCTTATTTTCAACAACAGACTACGATTTTGTAAATAAAGTTTCAGTCTGGATTGTTTCTTCTAAAGATCCGGATATCAGGAGAGAAATGTATTATTTAGATTTTAATAATAACAACAGCAATAAAGAAGGCACTTTAAAATTGCTAAGTGCTGTTTCAAATGTCAAAGATTTACTTGATGAAGAAACCTTTGACATAGAAGTAAAATTAGAATTTCGAAGTTTTTCACCTAGATTCTTTGAAAATAGACTTATCTTTAGCCTAATAGCATTAGAATAGATGGCAGAAGTCAAGCAATATATGGTGGAATTCGATGTATATTATCAAATTGATAGTGAATTCGAATCAAAAATTCCAAGTCAAAGGAATGAAATTAGCAGGTTGTTTGAAAATGGCAAATTACTTTCATATTCTTTATCAAAGGAAAGGACAAAACTCTGGGGAGTATTTTTAGTCAATTCAGAAAGCGAGTTAATCAGTATTATTGAAAAACTTCCTTTGACTCCTTATATGGATTATGATTACAATGAATTATTATTTCACAATGGATTGAGCCTAATACCTTCAATGTCACTAAACTAAAATTATCGAATCCCAAATTTTACACATTTTAAATGGTGACAGTACCAAATCATTATTTAAGGAAACAAACCTTGAAGGTGAAGTTATGGTATGGCGTGAAGTTCTTGTTCAAGGACCTTTATTTTATATTATAGATAGTGAGCTCTTTTGGGAAATGAGGTCGCAATTTATTGAAAAGGCATTTGGGGAAAAACTAGCCTCTTATCGAAGGAAAGTAATTGTAGAATTTCAAAAAATAAAAAAATTTAAAGGGAAAGAAATTGTGCTTTGGTTTGAATATGATTTGTTCTGCCAAATAAATATGATTGCAATGCTTTCCTATTTGTTAAGAAATAAAAAACACGTAATTGTTTCATTGATATGTGTTGGGGATTATCCTGGGTATCAAAAAAAAATTGCTTTAGGCCAACTTCCCTCTACAGAATATCCGTCATTATATAATAATAGAACATTATTAACTCGAGAAGATTTAATAAAAGCAGATAAGGCATGGATGCTTTTTTGCGGAAAAGACCTTAAGAACCTATTAAAAATAAAATCTAAAAAATTTGAATATTTAGAAGAAGCATTAAGCTTATTAAAGCAATTGTTCCCTAAAGGAAATACGCTTTCTGCACTTGAGTTGGTTATACTTAATGAAATAAATAATAACAATTTTACAAAGAACAAATTGATAGGTCACCTTCTTAGTATCGATAATGGTTTCGGATTTGGAGATTCCCAATATGAATATATGTTGCATGAATTGGATGAATTTATTGAAGTAAAAGAAAATCTATTGTCCCTAAATGAGAAAGGCCAAGACAAAATAAAAGAGGCCAAAATAAATTGATTAAATATTTTTTACCGTGAAAAATCAAAACAAAATCCGATGCAAAAAATTAAGTACTTTTTAATATTTTTCGTATTCAATATTAGTATACAGTCAGGAAATACGACAAACCCAATTTCTATTGAAGCATTTCAGCAATTCAATATTTCTACTGAAACCAATACAAATATTTCTGTTTTTAAGCAATTACAAAATTGGGTCAAAAAGCAATATAGAAAAGCCTTAGACGCAAATAATATTAAGAAATTAGGTCTAGTTTCTTTAATAGCAGGCATTTTATCTTTAATAGCATTATTTGCTATATCTGTAGGCTCTTGGGTATGGGTACCTGCGGCTATCTTAGCAATCATTGGCGACATCCTGGCAATTGTTACTTTATTAAAAACCAGAAATTCCAAAAAAGAAAATAAATTAGCAAGAAGACTAGCAATTTGGGGATTGATCACCAGCTTGCTTACGGGATTTTTGCCATTGCTTTTACTCGTTTTGGTTTTAATAAGTCTGAATTGAGTCAAATAAAATTATGATAGATTTTAACATTTTTAAAAATATAAGTCAAATTCCATCCAGAGAAATTATTAGCGGATTTCATGGAAGAATGATCCATACAGAAGCGATGACTTTAGCATTTTGGGAGATTGAACAAGGAGCAAAATTACCGCAGCATCATCATATTCACGAACAAACGAGTTATGTGCTGGAAGGAAAATTTGAATTTACAGTAAATGGCGAAACTAAAGTAGTCGAAAAAGGAGATTTTATCGTTATAGGATCTAACATACC
>JAHEAQ010000055.1 GCA_024642705.1 Bacteroidota bacterium
AATCAACTTGCATACGTCAAATTAATGGTGAAATGATCCATAAATTCCTATTGATATGATTAACTTGGATAAAATATTGAATTCAATAATATAAATCTTTACTAAAATGATTACTTCAACTTATTCCATTTTCTTCAAGGAACTTGCCCAAAATAATAATTCTGAATGGTTTCGAGAACATAAAAAATCCTATGAAAATGATGTAAAAAAGCCATTTCTAAATTTGTTGAATGAATTAATTCCCGAATTGTTAAAAATTGAACCTCAAATATCAGATCAAGCTAAAGATGCATTATTCAGAATCAATAAAGATATTCGGTTTTCAAAAGATAAAACACCATATCACACCATTATGAAAGCTGGTTTTTCACCTGGTGGCAAAAAATCATTTTTACCTGGATATTATTTGGGAATAAGTGCTGAAGAAATTCATGTTGGAGGTGGACTTTTTCAAGTTGAACCGGCAGAACTTCACAAAATTAGAACTTTGATATCTAAAAATTCAAAAGATTTTCTTTCTATCATTGGTAACCCCACATTCAAATCTTCTTTAGGAGAAATCTTAGGAGAAAAGGCAAAAAGATTTGATGCTGAGCATATGGAAGCTGCTAAATCAAATCCTGTCATTGCTAACAAACAGTTTTATGCAATGGCAGAATTACCTCTTAAAGATTATTTAAACTCAGAAAATTTAGCTTCAGAAATTTTAAATTATTTCAAGATTATAAATCCACTGAATCAATTCTTAAAAAAAGCTTTTTAAAATTAATTTAAAAAGCTTTTTCTTTAACTTTATCCCATTGATGTTGGGATCCTAATTTATACTGTTTCCATTACTTCGACTGGAACCAACCATCCAAATTTATCTTCAATAGTTCCTTTTCTGATTCCTGTGATGGTATCATAAGCAAGTGTTGCCATTTTGAAATTGTTCACATTCAGATTGATATCATGCCCGTTGTAATGAATCCGCTTAACATAGCTTACGACAGCAGCTGTACCGGCCCCAAAAACCTCTTGCAACTTACCATTAGAGCTGGCTTCAAGAATTTCTTCAATATTCACTAATCTTTCTTCAACTTTATATCCTTTATCTTTCATAATCGTAATGATACAATCGCGTGTAATACCTTTAAGGATTGCGCCATCCGTCTTAGGCGTAACAACTACTCCATCCATTACGAAAAAAATGTTCATTGTTCCAACTTCCTGAACGTATTTGAAATCTATTCCATCCAACCACATAACTTGGTCAAACCCTTGTTCTTTTGCTAATTTTGCAGGATATAAAGAAGCAGCATAGTTACCAGCAGCTTTAGCTTCCCCGACTCCACCTTTTATTGCTCTTACAAAGTTGGTTTCTGCTTTCAGGCTCACTGGCTCCGTGTAATATGGACCTACAGGCAAAGTCATGATGATAAACTTATATTTTTCAGATGGTCTAACGCCCAAAAATTCATCTGTTGCAAACATAAAAGGTCTAATGTATAAGGCACTTCCGTCTTGAGGTGGAATCCATTGGCTGTCAATATTTACCAATTTATGCAAAGCTTCCAAGAAGACATCTTCAGGAAAATCAGGCATGCACATTCTGTGTGCAGATTTATTCAATCTTTTAGAATGCATTTCGGGTCTAAATAAACAAGGAACACCTGCATCAGTCACACAAGCTTTCATACCTTCAAAGATAGATTGGCCATAATGCAAAGCTAAATTGCTAGGGTGCAAGCTTAAATTTTCTACTGGTTTAATTTCAAAATTTTGCCATTTTCCGTTAATATAATCGGCAATAAACATATGGTCTGAAAATACTTTTCCAAAAGGAATATCATTCATATCTACAGAATGAATTCTAGATTTAGAAGCTTTTGTTATCTTTATATTCATGAGTTAAATGCTTTTTACAAAGTTAGAATAATTTTATAAGGAAATCTTACTTTTGGATTCCGAAATTTCTAAAACCATTACATTCCTAAAATAAAAAATTATCAATTTGAACCATTTATTTTATGATTTCGAAATTTATCAATCACCAGAGACAGAAATTCCTGCTCAATTTCTATTAGGAAAGAACGAAAAAAAATTATTGGTTGTTATTAGAACTTCTGATTTCTCTGATAAAAACAAAGAATTAATCTCCAAAATTCTTGGCGCAGTCCATTACAAACTTGAGAAAGATGCAATACAGCTCCATATTCCTGCAGATAAATCTTTTGGCATAAATCATTTATTGGTTAAAAATATAGTCGATGATGTTGTGATTTTTGGCGTTAATCCAAAAGAAATTGGACTTTCAATTGAACCCATCCTTTACCAACCCATTCAAATTGGCACGAAAAGGTTGTTAATTGCACATTCATTGGAACAAATTTCGAAAAATCAAGACTATAAAAAAGCTTTATGGAATGCTCTTCAGCAAATATTCCTAAAATCATAATTAATGCAAAAAACAAAAATTACAAATCTGCTTTTCGCCACTGGAAATCAAAATAAAGTTAAGGAAATAAGGACTTTAATAAAAGATCTGCCATATTCTATTCAGACGATGGGGGAGATTGGCTTTGAGGAAGATATACCTGAAACAGGAAAAACTCTCCTCGAAAATGCGATAATTAAAGCAGAATACCTTTATGAAAAAACGAATTCCAATGTTATTGCAGAAGATACAGGTTTAGAAGTAGATGCTTTAGGCGGTAAACCTGGAGTTTATTCAGCTCGATTTGCAGGAGAAGACAATAATGCTGAAAAAAATATGGACTTGCTTCTGGAGAAGCTTGGTGCATCTGCCAATAGAAAAGCAAAATTTCATACAGTTATTGCTTTGATTCTTGACGGTGAATTATTTACTTTTCAAGGTAAAGTCAATGGTACCATCCAAAATAAAAAAACAGGTTTTCAAGGTTTTGGATATGATCCACTTTTTGTTCCTAAAAATGAAACAAGAAGTTTTGCCGAAATGAGCATTGAAGAAAAATCGAAAATAAGTCATAGAGCACGGGCTTTTAAAAAAATGGTTGATTTTTTGACCAAACTAAATGAAGGGACGGATGATTAAGTTGAATTCGAAATTACCAAATGTTGGGACTACAATATTTACGGAAATGTCAGCCCTTTCCAACGAATATAATGCACTTAATCTATCCCAAGGATTTCCGAATTATGAACCTGATGAGAAATTAAGAGAACTGGTAAGCTTTTATATAAATAATGGAAAGAATCAATATGCTCCAATGTCTGGTGTTCAAGCATTAAGGGAAAGCATCGCTCATAAAATTAAAAATATTTACAATATTCCCATCAATCCGAATTCTGAAATTACCGTAACTGCTGGAGGAACGCAAGCTATATTTACAAGTATCCTAGCTTTTGTGAATAAAGGAGATGAAGTAATAGTGGTTGAGCCAGCCTTTGATTGTTACAATCCTGCTATTGAATTGGTTGGAGGAATCATTGTACCATATGAAATGAAATCGCCAGAATTTCAAATTGATTGGCAAGAACTCCAAAAACTAATTTCAGATAAAACGCGAATGTTAATTATTAACACTCCGCATAATCCTAGCGGTTCTATTCTTAAAAATGAAGATTTTGAAAAATTAGAAATTATCATAAAAAACAAGAACATCATTGTGCTCAGCGATGAAGTTTATGAACATTTAATTTTCGATGGAGAAAAGCATTGCAGCATTTTAAAATACCCAACATTGTTCAAACAATCCATAGCTGTTTTCTCATTTGGAAAGACTTTTCATTGCACGGGTTGGAAAGTAGGATATGCAGTAATGCCTTCAAATTTAATGGAGGAATTTCGGAAGGTGCATCAATTTAATGTTTTCAGTGTTAATTCTTTCGTTCAAAATGCCCTTGCCGATTATCTAAAGGATTCAGAACATTATAATTATTTGCCCAATTTTTATCAACAAAAAAGAGATTTGTTATCGTCTTATATCAATAAATCCAGATTAAAACTGATCCCAAGCAGAGGAAGTTATTTCGTACTATGTGATTATTCAGCAGTAAGCAATCTTCCAGATAAAGATTTTTCTGTTTGGATGACCAAAGAAAAAAAATTAGCAAGCATTCCAATTTCAGTTTTTTATTCCTCGGGAAAGCAAGAAAAATTAATTAGATTTTGTTTTGCAAAAACTGAGGATTTATTGCATCAAGCAGGGCAAATCATTGAAAAATTGTAAATATTCTTCTTTTTTTGTTTTAAGTTTCAACCAATATTGAAGTGCTGGTATAGGACTAAAACTTAATTTTATTGTAATTAAAGTTTGGTAATATTAAATAACATAAAGAAAAAGGAGGCCATTGGCTTTATATACAATCTCCATATTTACGCTTTCAAAAATCAATAGGTATAAATCCAATTGCTAGAATTAAAGCCCATTTGCCATGATGATGTAAATCTATGATTAATTATTGTTTCAAAATGAAACTTAAAAAATCAGAGATAATTTCATCATCTTTTTACCATACGATTAGAAATCACGTTCTTTTTCTGATTCAAGTTTATTGTTCTTTGTTAGTCCAAATGTTAAAGTTTGAAAATATTTTCATTTTTTGGGTACAAAAAACCTTTTAAAAACACTAATGCTATATACAATAACAATTTAAAAGGAATAGTATGATAGCAAAACACATTTTTGAGGAAGGCATTTATTTGCTAAGTAACACTGGGGTAGCAAGAAATCCTATATTTAGGAATACCGCGAATTATGAACGATTCAAAGAAAAGTCATCTCAATATTTAGAACCATTGTGCAAAATTCTGGCCTTTTCATTTAACAATAATCAATGGGAATTGATTGTTAAAATGAGATCTCGAAATGAAATTGAAGCTTTTTACAAAAAAAAACACCAGATCAATTTTATCGAAAATTCCTTAATTCCAGAATCCACCTACATATTTAGCCAAGAAATGGCCAATTTGCAATCAGGATTTGTGAAGCATTTTAATTGGCTCAATAAGCGAGTAGGTGCATTATTTTGTCAGAGATATAAAAAAGAATTGATAGAATCTGAAGTTGAACTTGTGGCAGAAATTGAAAGATTGAACCATTTAATTGCTCGCAATCCACACAAAGGAGAATGGGCGATTAGTAAAATTGAAAGGCTGAAGAATAAAGGCGGAAGGTCGAGTAAGGAGCAATATGAATGGCTGAAAATGCAAATTTCTGATGTTGTTTGCAACAAATTGCAAATTGAAAAAAACGACCTTGAAGCTTACTTTAAAAATCTTCCAGGATTGAAGATTGAGAACCCATTATTGAGATATTTAAGACTCCTAAACAAGATTTTTGCCTATTTTGAGACAGCAAATTAGTCAATATCACATTTTCAAAATGATTCTACAATTTTCTTGGCTTCAAATTCATTTTTGAAATTAGAAGACCTTTGCATTCATTCTGTATTTGAATCTATACCTATAAATTATAAAAAAAGCCTCGCTTCTTCCTAGAAACGAGGCTCTTAATTCTTTAAAGAAAATTGTGCTTATTGAGCAGTTTCTTCTTTGTTAACTTTTCCTTGAATTGTAATTCTAGTGTCAGGAGGTGTTGTGTTAGCAGTAATAGTTACTGTTTTTGTTTGAGCAGCTCCACCTACTCTACCTTTTCCACCTGAATCAAATCTTACCATAATCTCACCTGTTTTTCCTGGTGGTATTGGTTCTTTTGGCCAAGCAGGAACTGTACATCCACAAGATCCTTTAGCATTTGAAATAACCAATGGCTCACTTCCTGTGTTAGTAAATTTGTAAACATGTTCTACTTTGTCACCGTCCATTACTTCGCCGAAATCATAATCGCTTTCAGCAAATGCAATTGTAGTTGTTGGTCCAGTAGGAACAGCAGGAAGAGCAGCAGCATCAGGAGTAGCAACAGCAGCAGCCGGTGCGTTAGGAGTTGCTAAATTTGTATCTGCAGACGTTGCAGTATCACTTTTACAAGATACTAGAGCAAGAGCAAATACGAAAACTAATAAACTTAAATACTTCATTATTATAAATTTTGTTTTTTAAATATCTTCTACAAATGTAGGTGTTTTAATTTATACATTAATAACATTTGCAATTTGTTAACAATTATTCACATTTCATTGACAAATTCAATGATCATCTCCTCTTAGATTGAATCCAACGTTCAAATTCTACTAAAGATTTTGTATTCAAACAACTTTCTTTTGTCAATCCCCCTTTTCGCGCAGCTGCGACACCCCATTTAATATCTTTAATACCTTTTGTGCTATGAGCATCAGGATTAATGGAAATCATTACACCTCTTTCAATTGCATATGAAATCCATTCCCAATCCAAATCTAGCCTTACAGGATTTGCATTTAATTCAATAACGACATCATTAGCTGCACAAGCATCAATAATTTTTTTGTGATCAATTGGATAGCCTTTTCTTGCCAATAAAAGTCTTCCTGTTGGGTGACCCAATATTCTAGTATATGGATTCTCGATTGCTTTGATAAGTCTAATATTTGCTTTTTCTTCCTCCATTTTCAAATTGGAATGAATAGAAGCTATAACTAAATCAAAAGTTTTTAACACATCTTCTTCATAATCTAATGATCCATCGCTTAAAATATCAGATTCAATACTTTTGAAAATTTTAAAATCTGGATATTTGACATTTAATCCATCAATTAGTTCCTGCTGATGGAAAACATCATTTTCTTTTAATCCATTTGCATAAAATGCAGATTTTGAATGATCACTCATTACTAGATAATCATATCCCAACTTTATACATTCCTTAGCCATCTCCTCGACTGTATTTAGGCCATCGCTATAGGTGCTGTGATTGTGGACAACACCTTTAATATCTTTCTCTACAATCAATTCTGGTATAGAATAATCCTGCGCTCTTGTCAACCAATATTCATCTTCTCTTAATTCACTAGGAATAAATGCCAAATCCAAAGCATCAAAAATTGCTTCTTCTTCAATTGCATTTTCTGGACCAAATTCTAAAAATGCATCCCTAAAACCATCTGAAGAACTTAAAATGATATTTTGAAGACCTAATTCTTCCTCTTCAACTTGATGAAATAGCACACTATGTCCTGAATATTTTATTTTATTTTTTTCTAATTCAATTCCTTCAATATCATGAAAACTTATTTTATCGACTTTTTTATCAGTTAGTATTTCAATATTAGAAACAACAGGCAATTTTCTTGCAATTTCTCCCACCAATATGAAAGTATTGTCCATGTACCTTTTTCGCAAAATATTGAGCAATTCATCTGCATCTGGTTTGATATAAGCATAAAGTGAATAACCTCTAGATTCCATGAAATATTCAAGTTGTTCTTGAAGCTGAGCTTGGGTTTTCAATCCAAAACCTTTCAATTCCACCAATCTATTTTCGGTGCAAGCATAATGCAATTCGCCAATGGTTTCTATTCCCAATTCTTTCCAAATGGTTAATATTTTCTTTGCCCCAAATCCCCTGATATCTAACATTTCTCTAATTCCTTCGGGAGTTAATTCCAAATATTTATTCAAGGTAGCCATCTCTCCTGTGTCTAACAATTCTCGAATTTTTGCAGCAATTGCTTTGCCAATCCCCGGAATTTCGTTGAGCTCTGCTTCAGTTTTACCATCAAGTTCATCTGGCAATTTTCGCAATGTTAAATAGGCATTAGTATAAGATTTTGTTTTGAACTGATTCTCGCCATGAAGCTCCATGATTTTGCCAAGAAGATTGAATTTAGATGCTAATTCTTTATTTGTCATTGGTCGGTTTTAAACGTTTTTATTGGACAATTTTAATTATTGAAACAACAAAAAATTATTATGATTGAATTATTGGTAATATTTTCGAAAATGAAGTTGTTCCATTAAGTGATTTTATTATAAAATTTTCCTCATGCCCGTTTACCAGCCAGGTTTCAATGCCCGCATTTTGGGCAATGCCTGCAGCTTCCATTTTACTTAACATTCCACCAGATCCTTGTTCAGACTTTTCAAGCCCAATAAAATTCTTTACATCATCAATATTATTTATCACAGCAATGGTTTCTTTGTTTGCTTCATCTGAAAAATTACTGTAAATGCCATTGGTATTTGTAGCAACGATTAGTAAGTCACATTGAAGAAGCGCAGCTGTTTTTCCAGCTAGTTTATCATTATCCCCGAACTTAATTTCCTCTGTAGCAACTGTATCGTTTTCATTGATAATAGGAATATATCCATTTTCAACAAGAACATCTATTGTTTGTTTTATATTTTCTCTAGAATCTTCATGTTCGAAATCTCTATAAGAAATCAAACACTGAGAGCAAAAAAGTCCCACATCACCAAATACCTCCATAAAAATTCTCATTAAATGCGGCTGTCCTATAGAAGCTAATGCCTGCTTCACATGTATAGATTGCTTACCGGCTAGATTTACAAACTGCTTAGCTACTGCAATTGCACCAGAACTCACTATTATGAAACTATATTGATTTTTTAAATTCTGAATTTCCCGAGCTATCTCTTCAATTTTACCTCTAGAAATAAAATCTGAATTTTTAGTCAATGTGGCGGTACCCAATTTAAGAATAATTCGTTTTTTCTTTTCCTCCATTTCTAATTCGACATTCATTAAAAGTTAATATTTTAGAATTCAAACTTAAGACCAAAATAGAAATTAATCCCTGGTGCTGGTTCATAATATCGACCTCCGAAAGAATTTATTCTAATATTATCATTGTATTTTGTGTTCCATAAATTGTTAACACCAAAGTAAGGAACCACTGATAAGTCTCTGATTTCAAATATTTTGGAAGCTTTTATGTTCCCTATGATAAAGTCTTTATCAACATCAGAGTTGTTATCGTTCAAGTAAATTTTGGATACATATCGAGTATCAAATTGCAAATAAAATGTTCCTTTTTCAAAAGTTAAACTTGAATAAAGATTTGTTTTTGGAATACCTGGAATAATATTATCAGAAAGATCTTCATTATTTAAAAAATACTCGGAAAATTTAAAATTTGATTCAGTATATGCAAAATAAAAATCAAGATTCTTCAAAACCTGCCATTTCAGGCTCAATTCAATACCCTTTCTATTCGTTATTCCACTATTCCTATAAAAGGTTCTTCCAGGAAAAGATGCAATTTCATATGGCAAAATTTCATTATTTGTAATAATATTAAATATAGACATTTGAGTATTAAGCTTTTCTGAAAATCTAGCTTTGTAACCTATTTCATAGTTATATGAATCTTGAGATAACAAGTTCTCATTGAGACCTCCTTGATTATCTGGTCGATTGCTCAATTCACTCATTGCTGGCGTTTCAAAACCGTAAGAAAAGGAAGAAAACAAATATTGATATTTTGAAATTTCGTAGGACAAACCCAATGAAGGACTAAAATTGGGTAATTTTAAATCTCCACTGTCGTCTTTTCCATCTTGAAGAAAGTTATCCTCCAAATAAATTTGATTATTGTCATATCTTATACCACCTTGGATTAAAAATTTCAAATATTCTTGCTGAAAGGTTAAATAAATTGCTTTGTTAATAAAAATTTCATTTTGGTTGGTTGATTCTATTCCTTTTACTCCTTCATTGTTGTAAAATCTTTGTCTAAGGTCATTTTGGTATAAATAATCTATACCAAATACCAATTGTAAATTTCCATTTTTAGTTTCCTTATTATAATTCATGTGGCTAATAATGCCCCCAAAATCCCTAGTCAGATCTATAGATCCACCATTCGCAAAAGGAAGTAAAGCGTCTAATTTTCTATAACTATAAAATGCATTGGCACTCAATTCCAAATGGTCACCAATTTCAAATTTATACTTTAGAGCATTGTTCACTTGATTTAGAGATTCTCCAGCATTAAAAAGTATGTTTTGATCCCTTGCTGCTTTTCTATCTTTCATAATTGAAGTTAGATTTACACCTCCGGGATCTTCCCCAATTGGACTATTGAGCAGTGAAAAAAGTAATTCAAAGCTATGTTTTTGCTTTATTTGAGTTGCAAAACTGGTGCTAAAATTAAGATTCTTAAATCTACTTTGGTCTCTATAGCCATCTGCATTAGTATAGGCAAGTTGTCCTTGAAAAAGAACCTTGTGCAGAGTTTTTTTTATCTCTAAATTGAAATTTTGATTGGCAAAAGATCCATAAGACAATCCTAATCTAGAAAAATCTTCAGCTTTAGAATTAAAAGTATTCAACAAAATAACTCCACCTGAAGCATTTCCATAAAGGGACGAAGCACTGCCTTTAATAATTTCAGTATTTTTAATTCCACCTACCCAAACATTATCAATTTGTCCTTGTCCGTCTGGAGTAGTTAGAGGAATTCCATCAACAATTAATTTTACACCCCTGATTCCAAAGGCCGATCTGGCACCAAACCCTCTAATTGAAATTCTTAAATCTTGGGCACTATTATTTTGGTTGATTGAAAAAATGCCGGGAATTTGATTTAAATATTCATTTGTTGCAAAGTTCTGATTTGCAGCATTCAGTTTATTACTTTGAAACTTTTCAACAGATAAAGGAGATTTCAAAATATCTACATTAATCCTGGTGGCTTCAACAAAAATGGTTTCTATTTCTTGGACTGGAATGGTATCTTGCCCGGAAAGCAAAAACCCGAAAAATATAAATAAAAATGTTATTTTGATTTGCATTAAACTCAATTATCCAACGAAATTAAGATGTTTTCTAATTAAATTTGTAAATTAAAGATTTTCTTGCCAAAAGATCTTTCTAATCACATCCCTAAACTAAATACGTTTGTCAGCTTCTTAGAGCTTTTAACTACTTCAATTTGAAATCCCTTTTATTGGCGTGAGCATTATATTTTTGAACTCAACAGCAGCACCTTCAGATTGTAAGGCAATTTGACCTTCTGAAGCCGTACAATCGTATCCATAATTAACTAGATCTCCATTTACCCAAACTTTAATTTCTCTTTGATAACATTCTATCACCATGGTATTCCATTCTCCTAATGGTTTTTCAGATCCGTCTGTTAGGTTTTTTATTCTTCTTTTTTTTCCTTCTGAAGTCCCCCATTCTTCTTGAGGACCTCTTCTTTCAACCATATCAGGACAAGTAATATCTTCTCTTATCACCCAAAAATCTCCAGCATTTTCGTGCATCATTTGAGACTCAATTGATTTCGGAAACATTTTATATAAAG
This sequence comes from Bacteroidota bacterium, assembly GCA_024642705.1. Classification (GTDB taxonomy): domain Bacteria; phylum Bacteroidota; class Bacteroidia; order Chitinophagales; family Saprospiraceae; genus Portibacter. The sequence goes on from JAHEAQ010000055.1 coordinate 11,173, forward strand.
CTCGAGGGGTCGAAGCGTGAACCAAAACACCACAATTTCCAGGATCTCCAAGAAATTTATATGTCACTTCTAATCTGTAATCCTTGTAAATCTTATCGGTAATAAGATGTCCTCCAGGGGAACCTGCAGTAATTATAGAATTTCCACTAACAGAAAATGGGCTAACAGCTGTCGCCGAAGTATCCATTTCCGGAATGTCAATATGCCATCCGCTTAGGTCATGACCATTGTACAAATTTATAGTTTGTGACTCATTCTGACACGCCGAATAATAATATAAGATGGTACTGAAAAAAAGTATTGAATATTTCATAATAAGCAATAAATGAAAAATCTAAATTCCAATTTGTAAAAATAAAATATAATAATTCAAATATAGCGCTAAAATAAGTGCCAAATTGAATTTCATTGAAGCCAAAAATTGCATTCTAAAATTTATACTAATCTTCTATAGAACTATAAATAATAGCATAAAATTTTTCCCAAAAATCTTGTCTGTAAAAAGGAACGACTTGAGTCATTCCGACGAAGATTAATTCTTCCGCTGGGTCTATAAAAAATTTAGTGTTAAAATAACCGCCCCATTCAAAAGTTCCTGGGGATTTATGAGAATAGGCTTGAGCTTCTTCAGTTTTCAATTGAAAACCCAAGCCATATGTGATTCCGGGATATTTAGAAAATCCCGTTCCATTTTTATTTTGAATGATTAATTGATCGGAAGTCATCACTTCAATAGATTTTCTTGAAAGTATCCTCTTGCCTTTATAAACGCCTTTGTTCAATAAAGTTTGGCAGAAAATATAATAATCCATTGCTGTTCCAGACATACCTCCGCCCCCTGGAAAGTTGTTCCTGCCAATTTCTTTTGGGTAGTTAGCATTTTTGTCTTCAGACAATATTATTTTTCTATTTTCATCAAACGTATATACGGGAACAATCCGATCATGGTAGTTTTTTGGGAAATAAAAATCAGTATCTTTTAATCCCAATGGATCCAAAATGTTTTTATGTATATATTCATTGAAAGGAAGACCGGAAATTATTTCAACAATTGCGCCCAAAACTTCCATATTTAAGCCATAACTATACTTTTCTCCCGGTTCAAAAATTAGCGGGACCTTCGCAATAGTTTTCGCCATATCTACAGTATTTATGCTCTCATGCGAAAGTCCAAATCCATTTGCATTAAATTTTTCATACATTGCTTGAATTGCACCTCTCTGAAAAACACCATACGTAATTCCTGAAGTGTGCGTTAACAAATGCCTGATTGTAATTGGTTTTTGAACTGGCCGAGTGGTATAACTAGAATCTACTTGACTTAAATTTTCTGCAACTACAGCATCCTTAAACTCTGGGATATAGTAGGAAATAGGATCATCTAAACCTAACTTGCCGTTTTCAAATAGTTGCATTATACTTACTGTAGTAAAAGCCTTGGTCATAGATGCTAGTCTGAAAATATCATCATTTTGATAGGGTTGAGTAAGGTCTTTGTTTCCAAAACTCTTATTATACACAATTTTACCTTTTCTTGCAAGAAGAAAAACACCACCAGGAATGCTTCCATCAGCAATAAAACTTTCTATATGTCGATCGATAAGCTGGAGCCTTTCGCTAGAAATTCCAACTTCTGAAGGCTTGAATTCTAATGACTTTGCTGCACTTGGTTGTGCAATTAGACTAAAAAGTCCAAAAAAATAAAATAATATAATTACATACATCTTTTCCATAGAGTCTTTTTTAGGATGATTCTTGCGCACTCACTGCTATCATTTGAATTTTTAAATTTGGTTGACAAAATTAGCTATAGGTGAATTTACTTTTTTTATAAATGTTCCAATTTAGATAAAACTAACAAATTCATTTAAGTTGATAGGGATAAAAGAGATAGAAAGTAAATATTATATGTAAAGCTTAATATTTTTCTAGAATTTCTAAAAAGATACTATTCATTGAATTTACATTTTATACATTCGTAAAATAAAATAATAACATGCAAGATATTTCAACCGATCTTAAAATACTCAAAACAACAAGAGATAACACTATTAATCTATTACAGAATCTAACTCTTGACCAATTGAATACCATACCAAAAGGTTTTAACAACAATCTTATGTGGAATTTCGGTCATGTTATCGTAACTCAGCAATTATTATGTTATGGTTTAAGTGGACTAAAAATGTATACCGATGATGCAAGAGTTGCAGCTTATCGAAAAGGCACTAAACCTTTAAATGCGGCTTCTGAAGGAGAATATCAAGAGTTACTAACTTTATCTCAAAGTACGATTGAAGATTTAGAAAAAGATTATGAAGATGAATTATTTCAGGAATACAAATTGTATACAACGAGTTATAATTTCACATTAACAAATATCGAAGAGGCTATCCAATTCAACAATGTTCATGAAGCACTTCACTTAGGAGCTTGTATGGCAATAATTAAATTTTTGTAAAAATTATAGCTTTAGATTAATAAAACATCCCAAATAGGATCATCATTTCATCTTCACTCAAAAGTCCAAATGATTTTGTCACTGCAGTTTCGTTAAAATATGTAGCTTGTAGCTTTAGTCCCTCATTTGGGTTAAGTTTCAAAGGCGGATCAAATTCAATTAATGGAGGATGTTCCCAATTATTTGTATAGTATACCAACTCATTATTTCTGTTCCCTCCTTTGATAAAAACTTTGAATTCCGTCATTCTTTTATGTGCGTGTGACCAAAGGTTTATAATATTTTTAGGTTCATCAAAGGTATATGTTTTAGTTATCGTCGTTTCTTTGCCAGGTGGCAATTCAAATTGCGTATTATTTAAAAATAAATTATCTGCGACATGTATTACTTCAGTCTCTGGGATTGTATGAACATTCGCATAGATTTCACCAGTATAAGGTTCATTAGAATAATTTACATAATGAGCATTGATATCAAACCCCTGATTCTTTTCAATTTTAAGTGCAACACCTGGTGGCAATTTGTAATCTGTTCTCGGAATTTGGGTTCCCCAAACAAAGATTTGATTCAGAGTCGAAAATAAAGTTTCATAATTATCTTTTCCGCTTGGATCTCTAAAATCCCTAAATGCAAAAGGTTCTGGTCTTGCCGCTTCTTCAGGATATTTATAGAATAAAAAATGGTGGCTTCCGCGTTTCATAGTAACCTCAAATCGATTTGCATATAATGCTTCAGAATTATTAAGTGGCCAATAATATAAAAATTCCCTTTCGTTTTGTGGATAAACTATAAATGGATCAAGATGAAATTGTAATCCGGATATTGGCGGTTCTAAAGGAAAAAAATCATAATCTGAAGGATCAAATATAGAGTCATCTTTTAATAATAATGTGTCCACCACGCTTCCTGTTTCTGGTGCACCTTCCAATATCCATTTTCTTATATATTCTAGTTCACCATTTGTTAATGATTTGCTGCCTAATGGCATAAGACTTCCATATTCAGGATGATCTGTATAAAAATGCTCATAAGCTGGAGTATTAATTTTCTCCCATAAAAAACTTTTTTCTAGTGAAGCAACGCCTTCAACACCAACTAACAGATAACCATCCTTCTTTGCTTCAATATTAAATGGTTCTCTCCCGACAAGCTGTTTATATCCTTCATCAGCAGTTAGGATAAGATCGGATTCTTTGGCAAAAGTGGTTCCTGAACTATGACATTGCACACAATTAGGCTCAAAAATTTGGGATTGGATAATCTCCCAAGTTGATTGAGGCCCTTCTGGTTTAATTGTTCCTGGTATTTCATCCACAGTACAGCTTGAAATAAGAATGAAAATAATAACAAAACCAAAAAAGCATTTTTTTAAATTCAACAAACCGTTTTATTTAGATATTAAAGAATAATCGAAATTTTATTAATTTATAAAAATTATTTCATAAAGCAAATATCAATATTTAAACTAGTAACCAATACAGAATAGTATACCTTAACATTGCTTAAAAATACAATCTTGTAAAAAAATATATATAAAACCATTAGGGATCTTATTTCAAATCAAATTCTTTTGACAAAATATGACAAAAACTATCTCAAAAAATTCAAGACATTAAATCAATTTGACCAAATTATTTCGCGGTATTTATTTAACCTAAAACTTTCAATCTAAAAAAACACAACGCCTGTCTGTTGGATTACAAAGAAAAATTGTACTTTGTTTTTCTAACAATTTTAACATTATGCAAATAGCCATTGTTCTAATAGGTATTTTTTTTCTCATCTTATTCATTGCTTATTTTAAACTCAACACATTTATATCATTTATAATCGTTTCGTTAGGATTAGGGCTGGCTTTTGGTATTCCTGCTCAAGAGGTTAGTAGTGCAATTCAGAAAGGAATTGGTGGAACATTAGGTTTCTTGGTAATTATTTTGGGTTGTGGAGCGATGCTTGGAAAAATGGTTGCAGACAGCGGAGCAGCGCAAAAAATTGCTGATTCCATGATCAAAATTTTTCCAAACAAATATGTTCAATGGGCAGTCGTATTGACTGGTTTTATTGTTGGCATTCCGTTGTTTTATTCTGTAGGTTTTGTGATTCTGCTTCCACTAGTATTTACTGTTGCAGCGAGGACAAAATTACCCTTACTATACATTGGTTTGCCTATGTTAGCTGCATTAAGTGTGACTCATGGATATTTGCCTCCACATCCAGCTCCCAGTGCTTTAGCTGAAAGCTTTGGGGCAGACATAGGATTAACTTTACTTTATGGACTAATAGTAGCGATTCCAGCAATAATTCTTGGAGGACCATTGTTTGCGAGAACTTTAAAAAAATATAATCCAACCCCACTAAAAACTCTTTTTAGTGGGAAAAAATTTACAGAAGAAGAAATGCCCAGCCTTTCAACAAGTGTTTTAACCGCACTTCTTCCCGTAATTCTCCTGGCTGGTTCTACAGTAATTAAATTATTTCTTTCAGAAGACAGTTTCATTTTACCCTTTATGAATTTTATAGGTGACCCAGTAATTGCAATGATTATTACAATTCTTGTCGCAATGTACACACTTGGAATTGCAAGGGGAAAGACTATGGCTGATATCTCTGAATCTCTGTTGGACGCAACAAAGGATATTGCTATGATCTTATTAATTATAGCTGGAGCTGGAGCTTTGAAAGAAATACTTATTGTAAGTGAAGTGAGTAATTATATAGGAGAAATTTTGCAAGGAATTCCTGTGTCTCCTTTAATATTAGCTTGGGGAATTGCATCTATAATTAGATTCTGCGTTGGTTCAGCAACCGTTGCAGGTCTGACTAGTGCAGGTATAGTTGCTCCTCTTATTCCATTGACTGGGGCAGATCCAGCATTAATGGTTCTTGCTACAGGTGCAGGATCTTTGATGTTTTCTCATGTTAATGATACTGGTTTCTGGCTTTTCAAAGAATATTTTAATATGAGTGTTAAAGATACTTTGAAAACATGGAGTGTCATGGAAATGATTGTCTCTATTTCTGGTATTATTGGTGTTTTAATAATAAATCAATTTTTATAAATATGAATGCAGACGAAAACTTTAAAAAATTAGAATTAGAGTTACCATCACCACCAAAACCAATGGGTGTATACAAACCATTTCTAATTGTTGGAAATATGGCTTATGTTTCTGGACATGGCACATTAAAATCAGATGGAACATTAATAATCGGAAGAATTGGTGAAGATTTAAATATTGAAGAAGGCAAATTAGCGGCTCGCCAAGTTGGTCTCGCTATAATTTCTACTTTAATAGATAATTTAGGATCCTTGGATAAAATATCCAGAGTTGTGAAAGTTTTAGGAATGGTGAATTCCACCTCAGATTTTGATCAACATCCATATGTTATCAATGGTTGTAGCGAAATATTTAGATCTATTTGGGGACAAGAAAATGGTGTAGGAGTAAGAAGTGCAGTTGGTATGGGAAGTCTTCCAAACAATATTCCTGTTGAAATAGAAGCTCAATTTTTATTGAAATGAATAAAAAATATTGGAATCAGATAGACTTGTCTACCATTGACACTCCTGCATTGCTTATTGACAAAGATATGGTTCAACAAAATATTAATCTTGCCATTTCTTATGTCGAATCTGTGGACAAATTAAGGCCACATGTGAAAACTCATAAGATGCTCGAAGTAGCAAAAATGCAAATGGCAGCAGGAATAAATAAATTTAAATGCGCAACAATTGCTGAAGCTGAAATGCTTGGAATGGCTGCAGCAAAAGATGTAGTCATTGCTTATGCAGTGCAAGGTCCAAAAATAAATAGACTGATTCAGCTTATTAATAAATTTCCTGCTACTACTTTCAATGTCTTAATAGATAATGTATGGAGTGCTGAACAACTTAACAATGCTTTTGAATCCATTGAGCAAAAAATAAATGTCTATTTTGATATAAATAATGGCCAAAACCGGTCGGGGATTAAAGTCAAAGATGCCAAAATTTTATTCAAATCAATCGATCAAATGGCTAATCTGGTTATTATGGGAATCCATTGTTACGATGGTCATATTAGAATGGAATCTTATGAAAATAGAGTAAAAGAGTCCACTAAGGCATTTAAAAAAGTCCTGAAATTTAAAAATTTCCTTGAAAAAAATTTAAACAAAACAATCGTTATTATCGCTGGGGGAAGCCCTTCATTTAGTGTTCACTCAAAATTCCATGATGTAGAATGTAGTCCAGGTACTTTTATCTTTTGGGATGCAAGATATGGAAATGATTATCAAGAGCAAACTTTCAATAAAGCTGCTGTCGTTGCAACTAGAGTTATTTCAAAAATAAACAATCATACTTATTGTTTAGATTTAGGCCACAAAAGTATTGCAGCCGAATTTCCTCTTCCAAGGATTGAATTTACAGAAAAGTTAGATTGTTCTCAAATTAGCCAAAGCGAAGAACATTTGGTTATTGAATGCAACCAAAAAAATGCTTTAGAAGTAGGTCAAGTTTTAACGGCATATCCTTTTCATATTTGTCCTACAGTAGCATTATACGATAAGGCAAATATTGTTGAAAATGGCAAAATTGTTAGTCAATGGGATGTAACAGCTAGAAATAGAAAAATCACGGTATGAACAATAAAAAATTCATTATAGACGGGCATCTTGATATAAGCATGAATGCCATGCAATGGAATAGGGATGTTAGGTTGCCTGTTGATGAAATTAGAGCTTCTGAAAAGGGAATGACAGACAAACCTGATAGAGGCAATAATACAGTATCATTGCCAGATATGCGTGAGGGAAACATCGGTCTTTGTTTTGCAACTTTGATTGCCCGATATGCAAAACCTACTCACCCTCTTGGAGGTTGTAAATCTCCAGAACAAGCTTGGGCAACTACTCAAGGTCAACTAGCTTGGTACAATGAAATGGACAGACAAGGTGAAATGATATTGATAGAGGATAAAGAAAGCTTAGACGAACATTTAAACCATTGGAATAAAGATGAAAATTATAATGCTATAGGCTTTATCTTAACCTTAGAAGGTGCGGATTCCATTGTATCCTTTGATCATTTATATCTAATGTATGCGGATGGATTAAGAGCCATCGGACCAGCGCATTATGGTCCCGGTACCTATGCCTTCGGAACTGACAGTGAAGGAAGTATTGGCTCTAAAGGCAAAGAATTATTGTCTAAGATGGACGAATTGGGGATGGTCCTTGATGCTACTCACCTTTGTGACATTAGTTTTTGGGAGTCTATGGATCATTTCAACGGTCATATATGGGCAAGTCACAATAATTGCAGAGCACTAGTAGATCACAATCGTCAATTTTCTGATGATCAAATCAAAATATTAATAGAACGCAATGCTGTGATCGGCATGCCAATGGATGCATGGATGCTGGTGCCTAATTGGCAAAGAAGAATCTCTCATCCTAGCACTACTAATGTTACTCTTCAACATGTCATTGATAATATGGATCATATTTGTCAGATTGCTGGGAATTGCGACCACATAGCTTTAGGTACAGATTTAGATGGTGGATTTGGAACGGAGCAAGGACCTTCAGATATCAACACCATCTCAGATTTGCAAAAATTAAATGAACTTCTCAAAAGTCGAGGTTACAGTTCTCAAAATATTGATGCTATTTTTAATGGAAATTGGATGAGGAAGTTAAATGAGATTTTAATTTAGATAGAATATTGGTTCGAATAGACCTATTTATGGAATGACAACCAAGTTAATTAAATGGATAGATATTAATTCTTAGTCAATTTTTCCTATCAGGTTCAGAAAGATAAAATAGCTCATTTATTGTTTCGTCCAGTCTTTTCTTAATCATTAAGAAATTTGATGCCGTTGGTTTCAGGTCAGTATAGTTTCCAATTATATTCCTATTTTTATATAATAGGATCGTATTTTCAACTTCTGGATTAAAATTGTTCAAATTGATTTCTGACTTTTTATCCATTAACGAGGGTACAAAAGTTAATGCAACTTTTTCAAGATTTAGTTCTCTTCCAATTTTTGCTAATTCCTTTTCCCTATATTCTTTATTGTATTTTGTTTCATTTCCATAAACAAAATAAACTTTTAAATATTTTTCTCGCTTAACACTTTCTGATTCAAGAAAAATAAGCCATTTTTTAATTTCTAGCCAATCTGGTTTATTACCAACTAAATACAAAATTCCTTGATATCTACCATATTTACAAATTGGACAAGTTTTGCTTCCTCTGTCTGGACCCCATGCATGAAACGGAGTAAATGAAATTACATCTTCACCTACCTCATTACCTGAAATTGATTTCTTCTTGTTATCCTTTGGATAATTAGGAATATTTAAGCCCAAAATGATGTTTTTTTCGGCAATTAAAAGATCACCCTTTTGTAAAAACCTTAAAATACCGCTTCCTCCCCTATTCTCCATTTTCTTTCTTTTTGCAGTCGTCAATAAAATATCATCATCGAACACAAAATCGTCAATGTAATATTCCTCGTCAATCATAGGTTCCTTAATTGCCGGATGTATATGAGCTGGTTCTCCCCGATCTGGGTAAACTCCAGGCCTAACTGTATAAATGGTATATTTACCATTAGCGTCTGATTTGACCCAACTTCTAATACTTCCATGCCGATTAACCTTGGGATTCAAATATGGAGTTGCTGAATATAGTCCATTTATATCCGTATGGTAATAATACAATATCACATTCGGCGCAGGAGTGATACCGTCAATTTCAAATATTGTCCCTGTAATACATATTTTTTGCCCTTCTTGATGCCATCCTGGAGAAGTATCTATTGATTTTATGTTTTCAGGCATATCCACATAAAAAAAATCTCCATTTTCGAATGGACCTCCAACTTTATTAGGTTTCGAAATAGAAGTATTTTGTGCTTCGCAACCAATACTTAATATAACTATTAGGATTAAAATAGGAATAATTCTCATCGTACATAAATTATTTTGATGTCATAATGTTAACACCATTCTAACTTAGTTGTGGAGCATCTTAAGAGGATAATTACTCAGTGGAGTAAATTAAAAGCTAAGCAGAGGGCATAATCAAACTTTCCCAATTCTTCCTATAGTGCCTGCTCATTCTTAGCTCTTTCATATTCTCTAGAATTAAATCATAATCTCCATTTTGACGAGAAATAATTTCTTTTACTGCATTTTTATTCACAATAGTTGATTTATGAATCCTTAAAAATTGGAAGGGATCAATTACTTCTTCAATTTTTCCAAGACTTTGATTCATTAAATGCATTCCTTTATCAGTATAAATCGATGTATAAGGTCGATTGCTTTCAATATAAACGATATCTTGCACATCAATCAAAACAAATTTATTTCCCTTCTTCACACTTAACATTGTTTTGTATTTCTTTACAACAACGTCATCCTCATTAACACTATTAGACTTCCAAATTAAATAAAATGAAAAGCAAACATATATTAATATCGTAACGATGGAGTCATTTGAAATACTTGCCAATAATGTTTGTCGAAAAGGATGTGGAGGTTGGAAAAAAATATTACTGAGTATTGCAATGACAGCAGAAAAAAAAATAACATGGCAAAATGAAAGAATAGTGGATAGCATCAAAAATGTACCACCTAATTGTAAAGACTTAAGCTTCTTTTGCTTTAACTTTTCAAACACATTTATCAATACATGCAATAAAGGAATAAAGAACAACCAATAAAAATTAAATAAAAGTGCTTCAGACCAATAAAAACTTGAATTTCGAATATAAGAAAACAAGTAATCCTGACCAATATTTATTGCATAAACGGCAACCCAAAATATTGCAATGACTTGGAAAGATGATAATTTTCTAAAAAAACTCCTTATTACATTCCGATCCAATTTGTTTTAATTCATTTATAATTATGATATACTTTTAATTGACATAAGATAAATCTTTTATTGGACCAAATCAATTAATAAATACCATTAAATGGATTAATCTTCAGACTTTGAACATCAAATTTATTGGCTTATTTTTTTTCGGTCAATTTTTTCACATTATCTGCAGGCAACCTGTCCACTAATAAGAAATTTGGATCTATTCCTGCTTCATAGGGAAGTTCACTTACAATAAAAGTAAAAGTAGTATCGGTTGCACTGATCTTGTGTCGTTCTAATAAAATTGGCCTTCCATATTGATGGTCTTTTTCTTTTTCTTTGCTGAAAACGCCTACATCTATGTAATCATTATGCGGCACTAATATTTCTTTTCCTAATGAGTCAGCTTCATACTTTTCTATTTTAACATTGATTTGAACTTCATATTGATTCTCTGTTAATTTTGTAAAACTTGCTTCAGAAGTGCTGTTGCTATATAGTACTATTTTCTTAAACATATCATCCACCAAATATTGTAAACTATCTGGAGTTACTTGTTCGATATATTTAAGCACATCATAAGTTGTTGTGTAAGGTGGTTCTTGATAAGCTACTTCGTCAACATATCTTTTTAACGCCATATTCAAGCTATCTTCACCGATATAATCTTGTAAAGCATACATCACTACACTTCCCTTTCTATAATGAATATATTGCTGATTTTCATTTAACATTAAAGGCATTTCTTTTTCTCTTTCTGTGCCTCGACCTCGCAAATATCTATCCATTTCATACTTCATGAACTGCTTCATTTTATCATTTCCATATTCCTCTTTCATTACCATAAGTGCTCCATATTGAGAAAAGGTTTCTGACAACATAGTTGCTCCTTGAACTTCTGCACCAATTACCAAATGTGCCCACCATTGGTGTGCCATTTCATGAGCCACGACATAATAAACCATATCAATGGCATCCTCTTCATTTAGATTTGCTATAAACCCAATTGATTCTGAATACGGCATTGTTCCAGGAAATGCCTGAGCAAATGTAGCATATCTCGGAAATTCTATTATTCTCGCTTGCTCATGTGGGTACTCCATAAAATTCTTTGAATAATAGGTCAATGATTTTTTTAGAGATTTCATCATTTTATCAACATTGTATTCATGCCCTTTATGATAATATACCTCTACATCTACTTTTTGTCCGGTTGGAGAAGTCCAAATATCTCGCTCTACTTGATACCTACCAGAGATAAAATTGTAAAAATTAAGTACAGGCTTCTTTAATTTATATTGATAAAAATTCCTACCTCCTTCTTTCCATTCTTTCATCAAAGTACCTGGAGCAATTGCAATTTGATCTTCTGAGGTGCTTATTTTACTCGAAACATTTACCCAATCAGCATCGCTGCTGATATAAGTGTTTCTGCAAGCTTCTCCACAATTTTCATGTAACTTAGCAATTCTTGGTCTATATGGCAGATTATTTTTCTCCCTTTTCTTTTTATCTGTTAATTCACCCGAAGCTGTATAACCAATGACAGGAATAAGTTTAAAACTGCTTAGAAATGTTCCATTTTCTACAATATCAGTATTGCTCACTTCATTTTCAATTCCTTTAGTAATATAAGATGAATTTACTTCGAAATTCATTGTATCTCCTGGCAATAAAGGCTTATCTAATTGGTAAATGGCATACTTCAATTCTTTATCTTCAAATACAAGTTGAGCGTTTGGTATTTTGATTTCGACTTTAATATCTGTAGGCATGGAAAAGTGAATGCTATCAATGTTTTCAGATGTCTTATTTTTAATTTTAATATTTGCTTTTGCTTCAAAATCTCTTTCTTTCGGGAATATTGAAACTTCATAATCTACATCCGTTATTCTGGGTTGAGCAATATGCTGGTACTTCTTATACTTAACCTCATAATTTACCTGCCTCATTTCGTTGGTCTTGTCACTTACAATTTCATTTACAATCTTAGTTTGATAAAAAAGAAAACTTCCTGTAATCAACCATAATAAACCAAAACCAATGGTTGCAAAAACAATTTTACCTGAAAATCTTTCCTTTGCAATTGCAAATCTATTGGCCCATGTTAATGATTTTCCTCTCACCCAAAACAAGATTCCTCCAATTGACAATAATGCTGTAAAAAACATCCAATATGCATTAAACCATGCTAAACCCCTCGAATACAAAGACCATTTATTCATATCTGAATATATATAGGGCGGGGTTTCTCCAAATAAAAACAAATTGCTTTTAATTTTGAGCGCTAATCCACCAAATGCTATGATGACCAAGCAAACTATAAATACAAAATATCCCAAGTATTTGTTGTTGACCAAAGTTTGCAAAAGCATCGCCAATAGGATCAAAGGAACAAATGCCATTAAGTCGTAGACTAATAATTCGCGTGCGTATACTCCTAGTTCAAAATTATAATATCCATTTAATGCTTGTGCAGCAACCCCACAAAGGATAGACAATATAAGAATCAAAAAAAGCATACCAATTAGGGCAGTCATTTTTGAAATGAAAGGTATCCACGTCGCAAAAGGTGAGGCATCAAAAAATTCACTCATTTTGTAGTCCCTTTCTCTCCAAATAACAACTCCAGAATAATACATTAGTATTCCCACCAGAAATAAATACAAAGATCCTCTAATCGCATCCACCATATAATAGGTTACAGGATGGTTTCCTGTTCCATAATTCTCATCTACAAATTGAATTGCAGTTATCATATTGATCAAACCAAAAATCAACAATACTATGAAAGGAGTACTCTTTGTAATGCTCCAAAATTCCATCATAGTTTGATGCAGAAACTGCTTTAGAGTTGTTTGTGTATTTTCTATTATATTAACTTTTGGCAAAGTTTTCGTTGAAGAAATCATTGGCATGATTTCCTTTTCTACTAAATTATTTTTTGATTTAATTCGTTTAAAAAATGACTTTTTCTTTGAAAATGAAAACCTGAAATAAGTAAAAATAATCATAAGCATCGCCACTAATATCCATATCATTCTATTTAATAAAATGGGACCTGAAAAACTTAGCCATTGTGAATTCTTTTCATCGATTGTCCAATATTTGGTCAATAATGTATGAGAGTTGATTGCAAGAGGATCCATCAATATAGCTACAGATTCATTTTCTAAATCACCTCCTAAATTGATCATTACCAAATACCCAATCAATACTGCCATTGACCCGATAAACGAAAATAAAGCTGATCGGAACAATGCTGCTAACATAAATACTATGGCAGAAATGAAAAATGTGTTTGGAACTACTCCAATTATAAAAGTTGACCAATAAGCTCCTGGATAAAATGGGCCAATTTGCGATTCGTCTACGGATGGCATCATACTTCCAAAATATATTCCTGCAAATATTCCTATAAAAGGTATTAGAGAAATTAAGGTTGCTGCAAGAAATCTGCCTCCAAGATATCCAACTTTGGATAATGGTGTAGAAAATACAATTCCATCAAAATCGTGCTCAAAATCTTTTAAAATTGAGCTATTCATGATCGCAGTACTCATAAATATTCCAATCAATGTCATTAACAAAACAGTATTCATAATAACAAGTGGAGAATTTATATGGACTGCATCTGTACTTCCTCCAATATGAACATTATCGCTAAAAGTGGCTACGAAGACCAATAAAAAATTGATTAATGTAAAAATATATATGATAGGCCTCTTAAGCCGATATTTCAATTCGAAAAGAAAAAATTCAGTGAACATTCTTGTCTATTTTATAATTTTAATGATTGTGGTAAGAACCAAAGGATATTGACTTTAAGATCAATTAATTTTAGGCTTCAATTAAACTTTCTACATGTCCCATAATGTTCGTAAAGAATACATCTTCTAAATTTACAGGAACACGCTTAAACCCATTTCCAGGATCATTTTCATTTAATACATGAATCAGTGGTTTTCCAGTTACCAATTTGGTTGATATTACTGTAAAGTCCTTCTGGTATTGTGGTAATTCATTTTTAGAAATAACTTTCTCCCAAATTTTACCTTCCAAGGCATTTGTAGCAGCTAGTGGGGTCCCATTATACAAAAGCTTTCCATCATTAATAATGGCCATATTCGAGCACAATTCTTTGACATCATCCACAATATGTGTAGAAAGAATCACAATTACGTTTTCCCCAATTTCAGAAAGCAAATTGTAAAATCTATTTCGTTCCCCTGGATCCAGACCAGCTGTAGGTTCATCAACAATAATCAATTTTGGGTTACCAATCAATGCTTGTGCGATACCAAACCTCTGTTTCATTCCTCCTGAATACCCGCTTACTGCTTTCTTTCTATGATCGTAAAGATTTACCCTTTCTAATAAAGCTAACACCAACTCCTTTCTTTCTTTACCATTGCTGACTCCTTTCAATACAGCCATGTGATTCAAAAGATCGATAGCACTTACGCTTGGATAGACACCAAATTCTTGGGGTAAATAGCCAAGAACTTTTCTCAATTCGTGTTTATGAACCAATACATCAATATCATCTAAATTAATACTTCCACTGTCTGGTTCTTGTAAAGTTGCAATGGTGCGCATCAAAGTAGATTTTCCAGCACCATTTGGTCCAAGTAAACCAAACATCCCTGTAGGAATAGTTAAAGAAATATTATCCAAAGCTTTTACTCCATTTGGATAGGTTTTAGATAAATTATTAATAATTAAATCCATTTATTTTTGGTTTTTGTTGTGATGAATTGCTTGATAAAAGTGTCTAAATCATTTAATATTTTGCAAAGTTACTTTGATGGACTAATTAATAAAATAATATTGACCAGATCCCATAATCATAAGATGAAACACTTATAATTTGGGTACAATTCAGTGATTATACCTGATTTTATTATTTATTAATATACTATATATTGAATTTTGATAAAATCTAGATATTTAATTTTGTAAAAATTAAACTTTCACAATGAAAATTCAATACTTGCTTTAATCTGTATTTATTTGCAATATCATATCAGCAGCTTTTTCCGCTATCATCATTGTAGGTGCATGCGTATTTCCTCTGGTAACATTAGGCATTACAGAAGCATCAGCAATTCTCAAATTTTTAATACCATAAACTCTTAATTCCGGATCTACCACTGCCATTTCGTCAATTCCCATTTTACAAGTACTAGTTGGATGATATAATGTTTCTCCTGTGGATCTAATAAAATCTTCAATTTCAGCATCATCTTTTGGCAAGGGGTTCGGCAAGTAAACTCCTTTTCTGTAAGGTGCAAAAGCATCTGTCATTCCTAATTTATATGCCAATTTATATCCCCAGATGGATCTCCTCATATCATCTTCTGTAGCCAAATAATTATGATCAATTGCTGGAGCAACGTCATGTCTCGCGGAAGATAGCTTAACAGTTCCATTGCTGCTAGGATTTAAAACCTTCCCTCCAATAGAATAGCCATTCCCCGTTTTAGGGCCTTTAAACCCATGTTCCTCAAAATATGCTGGCCCAAAATGGAATTGTGTATCCACAGCCGGCTGATCATTAGAAGATTGCACAAAGCCCCCTGATTCCCCTATATTACTATTAAATGGGCCTTGCTTAAAAATTAAATACTGGAATAAATTTTTTATGATGTTCGGAAATCGTTCAGCCGCATCCAAAGATTTTCGGTAACTGCTATGAAACATTGCAAAATAAACCAAATGATCTTGAAGATTTTTGCCTACGCCTTTTAAATTTTTAATAACAGGAATTCCAAGATTCTTCAAATCTTTACCATCTCCGATTCCTGATAATTGCAGAATTTGAGGGCTATGGTAAGCTCCGGCACATAGAATAATTTCTTTGTTAGCGACATATTTATGGGTTAAGCCATTTTGTTGAAATTCCACACCTACGGCCGACTCCTTTTCTATAAGAATTCTTGTAACCTTTGCATTTGTCTCAATGGTCAAATTAGTTCTTTTACTTGCAGGATGTAAATATGCATCTGCCGCGCTGAATCTAGAACCATTTTTATTCGTAACTTGATACAAACCAAACCCTTCCTGTTCTTGCCCATTGAAATCTTGGTTGTTTTTATACCCCAATTCCATTCCAGCTTTTACAAAAACTTTCGACAATTCATTGGTATAATTCCTATTGGTAACATATAATGGGCCATCCGTTCCATGGTATTCCGATTTTATCACCTGTTGGTTCTCTGCTTTTTTAAAATAAGGTAAAACTTCCATGTAGGACCATCCTTTGTTTCCCATTGCGAACCATTCATTATAATCATGCCTATTTCCACGAATATATATCATAGCATTTATACTTGAAGATCCCCCTAGAACCTTTCCCCTGGGAAGGAACATCGTCCTATCTTTCATATTTGATTGAGGTGTAGTATAAAAAGCATAATCTACATCTTTCTTATATAGCTTAGGAAAAGCAGCGGGAATTTTGATATTCGAATCATCATCCTTACCTCCAGCTTCCAGAATAACGACTGAATTTTTTCCATTTTCACTTAATCTGTTAGCCAAAACACAACCTGCGGACCCTGCTCCAATGATAATATAGTCGAATTTTTGTTCCATATGTTTAACTTAATATCTCAAGAAATTTAAAGATTTATAATGCAGCCTAATTAATGCTATTTTATCATTTTTTAATAAAAATGATAAAATAGAAAATAACGTCCATTAAAATGTCGAAACAAACAAATATATTTTACTACTTCCTTAGTTCTTTTTTTAGAATTTTACCCGTAGCACTCATGGGTAAAGCACTTAAAAATTCAACTGATCTTGGATATTTATATGCTGCAATATGATCTTTTGAAAATTCGATTATCTCATTTTCGGAAACCTTCTTTCCTTCCTTTAAAACAACATAAGCTTTTATTTCTTCCCCATATTGTTCATCAGGAATGCCAATAACAGCAACAAGAGAAACTGAAGAATGCTTCATAATTACATCTTCAACTTCTCGAGGATATACATTAAAACCACCTCTAATAATCATATCCTTAGTTCGATCAACAATATAATAATATCCATCTTCATCTTTAACTGCAACATCACCTGAATGAAGCCAACCTCCCTTCAAAGTTTCTTTATTAGCTTCGGGTTTTTTGTAATAACCTTTCATAACATTATGTCCTCGATATAATAATTCTCCTTTTTCTCCCACAGGAACTTCATTGTCATTATCATCCACTAATTTCACCTCGACTCCCCATACTGGAGTTCCTATACTTCCTGGTTTTCTTCCAACATCCATATGGTTGAAAGTAACTACCGGTGACCCTTCGGACATTCCATATCCTTCCAAAATGGGAACATTAAATTTTGCTTCAAACCCTTCAAGAACCGCAATGGGTAATGAAGCACCTCCAGAAACGCATATCCTAAGCTGATCAGAAATGGCCTTAAGATCAAATTTTGTATTTTCATAGTTTAGTAAACCCCAATACATCGTGGGTACCCCTGCGAATAAAGAGATCTTATGTTTGGTCATTAATTCCAAAACCGTTTCCGCTTCAAATCTTGGCAATAAAACACTTGTATTCCCTTTATAAATTCCAGCATTCATTAGACAAGTCATGGCAAAAATATGGAATAATGGTAAAACTATAAGTTGAGTATCCTCGTTTCCAGTATTTATAATATCTTTTGAAACAATTGCATTCAATAACAAATTAGAATGTGTGAGTTCGGCACCCTTTGGCTTTCCAGTGGTTCCTGATGTATAAATAATAACAGCAGTATCTTCTGCATCTGTAGGTTCAGTTACCATTGTAGGGGATTGTCCTCCCATAAGCATCCCAAGCGTCTTGGTATTTTCAATCGGAGATGGGTCAGCAGGTTTAGCTGTAATTACGTAAAAATACTCGCAATTATTAGCCTTTTGAAAACCAGCATATCCTTCTTCTACCATTGGCAAACCTGGGGCACCAAGAAAACAAAAATAAGCTTTTGAATCAGAATCCTGGAGATGGTATTCTACTTCTTCTCTTTTTAAAAGTACGCTCAAAGGTACCACCACTGCCCCAGCTTTCAGAATTCCAAAATATACTATTGGAAAATATGGAATGTTAAGACAACTCAAAGCAACTTTATCACCAGGTTGAATCCCTATCGATCTTAATCCATTTGCAACTTGATTTGCTGCACCATTAATTTGTGCATAATTAAGGTGAGTATCCATAAATATGAATGCATCTTTGGTTGGAAATCTCCTTGCACTGTCTTCTAAAATTACTGAAAGATTAAGCATGATTCAATTTTTTTTATTATTGTTTAAATAATTGATTTTTTAGTTTTTCAAAAATATTATACTCTAATTTAGTTCTTTTGTAAAATATTAATACAAAATTTATAATATTCGAAATATTAATTTAAACAAGAACTGTTGTGCTTATTAAAAATTTACTATAAATCCTAAAAACTCTTTTATTATGGTCATTGCTATATGGTTTACTCTGATAATTTTATCCATTTTTTTTATATATACGTTAAGTAAAGACATTATAAAACACCAAAATATATTAGAAAAAGTTAGCGTGGCAAAAACAGCTGCTATTGGATTTGTCGTAAATTTTTTCGATGTGCTTGGTATCGGTGCTTTTGCGCCACAAACTGCCTTGTTGAAATTTACAAAACAGACAGAAGACAGATTGCTGCCAGGAACATTAAATGTGTCTAACACTATTCCTGTCCTAATTCAAGCATTAATTTTCATACAAATTGTTGAAGTAGAACCTATAACATTAATCACAATGTTAATTTCAGCAACAATAGGTGCAATAATAGGAGCAGGAATAGTTTCTAAATTACCATTAAAGGTCATTCAAATTACGATGGGAATTGCTTTATTGGTGACAGCCTTTTTTATGCTTTCAGGTCAAATGAATTGGATTCAAGGAGGAGGAGAAGATATAGGGTTGACAGGTTGGAAATTGTTTTTGGCCATTGCCGCAAATTTTGTACTTGGAGCTTTAATGACAGTTGGGATTGGTTTATATGCACCATGCATGGCATTAATTTATGCTTTAGGAATGTCTCCTTTGGTTGCTTTTCCAATAATGATGGGTTCATGTGCATTCTTAATGCCGCCTGCAGCTGCAAAATTTATTAAGGAAGGAGCATACAATAGGAAAGCATCCTTAAGTATGGCAATCCCGGGTGCAATTGCAGTTTTAATAGCAGCTTTTTTTGTAAAATCCCTTCCATTACATACGCTTAGATGGATTGTAATAGCTGTTATTATTTATACTTCCATTGTGATGCTGAGATCTGCAAGACAAAACAACTTAGTATCCGAAAATTGAACCTACTCATAATTTAATGGGCAATTTTCTGGGAAAAATAAATTGTTTAGTTGCAAGTGATATATTTAAACTCCATAATTAATACCAAAACATAGAATTATATATAATATTTTTCTGATTTAAATATTTTCAAAAAATTAATTTCAACATGAATAAATCAATATTTTTTAGTCTTTTTTTGGTTTGCTTTTTAAGCATTCAATCAGGATTTACTCAAGTTTCTATAAACAGTTCAACTGAAGTTTCAGAAACTAGCGTTCAGGTTGAAAAAAATGTAATGATTCCAGCTAAAGATGGAACTCTTCTGGCTACAGATATTTATCGTCCTAAAATAAATGGAAAATTAATTACTGACCCATTACCTGTTGTCTTACAGAGAACTCCATACGGTAAATCAGAAGATCGATTCGTGCCAATTGCGGAATATTTCGCATCTAAAGGTTATGTTGTGGCAATACAAGATTTAAGAGGAAGGTATGATTCTGAAGGCATATTTACCAAGTATAATCCTTTAGAAGCTCCAGATGGTGCAGCCACAGTAGAATATCTTTCTGAATTACCGTACACTAATAAAAAAGTTGCGATGTGGGGCACCTCTTATGGAGCACATACTCAAGCAGATGCCTCAAAACTTAACCCAAAAGGCTTAGCAGCAATGATTATTAATATGGGCGGAATGACTAATGCATGGGATCATGCTGTTAGACAAGGAGGTGCTTTCGAGTTGGGAAGAGAGTTAACATGGGCTTTTAGACAAATTCCTGCAGAAATAAAAGACAGTGTGGTTCAAGCACATTTTGAATTGGAAAATATTGAAGATTGGTATACTGCTTGGCCATTCAGGAAAGGATTAAATCCACTTTCCATTGCTCCAAATTTCGAAGAATACATGTTGGAAGAATCCAAACATTCTGATTATGACGATTATTGGAAAGAAAAAGGCATTAATTGGATAGAATATTATGAGGAAACTGCGGATGTTCCAATGGTACATATTGGGGGCTGGTATGATATTTTTCTGAGAGGAACCATACAGAATTTTCAAGAATTGAAAAAAATTCAAAAATCTCCTAAATGGCTCGTTATTGGACCTTGGACACATAGTGGAAATCAAAGGACATATGCTGGAGACGCAGATTTTGGGCCTATTTCAGCAATTACTGATTTTCAAACTCAATACCAAGTTTTATGGTTTGATTATCTGCTGAAAAACAAGAAAGATGCACTATTGCCTACTAAACCGATAAAATTATTTGTTATGGGCACTGGCGATGGCACAAAAAATAGTGATGGGAGGTTGAATCATGGAGGTTATTGGTTGGAAACAGAGAACTGGCCTTTAGAAAATACAACCATCAAAAAATATTATATCCATCCAAATGGTGATCTGAATGAAATAGAATATGCCAACAATGAAAAATCAACAACTTTTACTTTTGACCCTCATCATCCAGTCCCCACTTTAGGTGGAAATGTTTCCGCTCGCGTTAAAGACGGTGGATTTAATCAAAGGGAAAGGTCTGACTTCATAGGTAGTCAACCACCCTATTTGCCATTGAAATCTAGAGCTGATATCCTTGTATTTCAGACAGAACCTTTGGAAAAAGATGTTCAAATAGTTGGTCCAATTGAAGTGAAACTATATTGCTCTTCAACTGCAACAGACACAGATTTTACTTTCAAATTAGTTGATGTGTATCCTCCAAGTATAGATTTTCCAGGAGGTTTTGAAATGAATTTGACAGATGGCATTGTACGAATGAGCTATAGAAATGGTAGAACCGAAAGAGATTTAATTAATCCAAATGAAATATATGAGGTAGTACTAAACCCATTTCCAACTGCTAATGTATTCAAAAAAGGGCATAGAATCAGAGTTGATATTTCGAGTAGTAATTTCCCACGATGGGATATCAATCCAAATACTGGGGAACCAATGGGAGAGCATAGAAGAATGATAACAGCAGATAATACAATATATCATTCTAAAGAATATCCGTCCACTATTTATTTACCGGTTGTGCCAATGAAATGAGCTAATTATTGACCAATTCTTTTTATAGTAACTAAAAGTGAGAAGAAATTGATATAAATGAAGTCTACCAGAAAAAATTTTAATATCTTAAATGCGGAGTTCTCTTTATTTTTATTGTACAAAACATTTACATGCTAGATTATTTTTTAGTAGAAAATGCAAGTTTTAAAAATTACAGTATAGAACATTTGGTGTGTTTTATAATTTGCATTTGGTTTATAATGTATATTCTAAGACTAGGCAGGCACAAATGGTCTTCAGAACAACAAGTGAAATTTTTAACAATCATATGTTTATTTGGAGCTTTCGCCCAAATATTCAAAGTTGTATACAAATATTATGCTGGAATATTTGACGCAACCAATGATTTCCCGCTTCATTTATGCAATATATTGACACTTTTAATTCCCTTTGTGGTTTATTTCAAATCGAGATTTTTTTGGGGAATCACTTTTTTTTGGATTATTGCTGGTTGCGCACAATCTCTTTTCACTCCTACACTTACAGAAAATTTGCCTCATTATGAAGCCATCAGATATTGGTCGGTACATGCAATTATAATTCTTGCTGCATTCTATGGATGGTATGTTTTTGGTTTTATTCCCACCATTAAAGATGCTATTTATTCTGCAATAGCTATGAATATTTTGGCTGCAATAATTTATCCAATAAATTTATTTTTAGGTTCCAACTATATGTTTCTCAATGCTAAACCAGCTGGGAAAACATTTTATGATTTACTTGGACCTTGGCCAGAATATATTTTGATGCTTGAAGTGGCTATCTTGATACTTTTTTCGTTAATTTTAGTTCCATTTTATTGGCAAAAAATCTTGTTGTTCTTTTCAAATAATAGCAATAAATAATCCCAATGTAAACCAACCAATATATTAAATTTTGAACTTAACAGATAAAAGAATTTCAACCATTATTAAATTGTTCTTGGTTAATGAAATAATATTTAAGATGTGTTTTTCAACAGCATAAGAGATGAAAATCGCACTTGGAAAAAATAATCTCTGCCGCTATTCAAGGAAAAATGACCTTGAAAAAGGGCGTTGTTTTGTTTCGTTTTTTGCTCAATCAAAAAATGAAAAGATATCATTTACTTCAATATATATTTGATCACTGATTCTGTCGGTATTCTTCTTTGCTTATAATCAATTACTATCTCATTTTAAATGCAAATTAATAACCTAGGTAGACAATTAATTGACATGTAATGAATAATTTTGTCATCCATTTTGGGCAAAAATTCTACCAAAACCAAATTCGTGGTTAATTCCTAACAAAAGGATGGCCGTATTGGACTACAATTATTGAAGCTCTTTAGGTTTATAAGTACAAAACTCTAGCCAGAACTAGTACTTACAAATATTATAGAATACAATTCCTATATAATTAAAAGGGGTGTAAGCTAAATCAGCCTTGTATTTTGATAATTACAAAAATGAGCAAAACCAAACTAAAGCTTTTCCAAATTATATTTAGAATACTCATTTTCAATTAAATCTCCAGTATTCTTTGTTGATTCTGGTTCAAAAAGCATAACTGAAACTTCTTTAGCAGCAAAAGGGCGATGCTCTGTTCCTCGAGGAACAATCAAAAATTCACCTTTTGCTAAATAGACCTTTTTATCACGAAATTCTAATAATAATTCTCCTTCTAAAACCAAAAACATTTCATCCTCATTATCGTGTTTATGCCACGGAAATTCGCCCAACAGTTTTGCAATTTTGACGTGTTGCCCATTTAATTCACCGATAATTCTTGGATGCCAAAAATCATTGAAAAGGGATAATTTCTCCTCAATATTTACTTTTTTCATGTTTATCTTTAAAAGATAAAGTTCAAACTAAAAGTTAGTTTGAACTTTGAATATAATAACAATTTTAAAGGTCTTCTTTTAAAGTATTGAACCACACATTATAACGAAATGCTTCCTTGTCTTTCATATATTGCTTCAAAGCTGTCACATAGACATCTCTTAATTCAGCCTCACTTAAAAACTCACTCTCAAATATTCTAATATTATCATTAAGTGGATCCAACATTTGATATTGTTGTCTTGCTTTTTGAAAATGAGTTTCTATTGCAAGTTTTTTAATGTCTTCTGGGTCAAGTTTTCGATTGTTAAGAATTTCTCTAACAATATTTCTGCAGTTTTCAGTATATACCTCTTTATCATCTATCATTGAAATAAGAGTAACATTATTCTCTATTGAATATCTTTCTTTCAGTGTCATAATTCTTCATTTTTTATAATTAT
>JAHEAQ010000056.1:0-20033 GCA_024642705.1 Bacteroidota bacterium
CCAGTGTTTCCGATTTCAACATTTGTTCTGGTAGATACTTTTCAATGGCTCGAATATTAATCTTCATTATTAATTCGTTTAATTTTTCTCATTTTATTTCCTTGAATGACAGTTACCTTGTTTTTAAAAATAAGCTCAATATTATAAATTCCTTGATCAGCCAAAAGCGATAAAATTGTTTCTTCAAAAACTTGCTTTAACGTTCCTGATTCAGAATCCTTGCTTTCTATACAAACTTCTAATTTCTTACGCCCCAATTGTGAAATGGAATATTTTTGAAAATTATTAGTCGACAACGCAATTTTTCTAGCAATTATGTCAGGGTAAACCTTTATGTCGTCAAAAATTAGGACATCATCATCCCGTCCGATTATTTTCTCAATTGCAATAAATTTAGAACCACAAGGGCATTCCGTTTTTCGAATTTCCAACACATCATTCAATTTGTATTTTACTATAGGCTGGCTTTGTCTCGAAAAATCTGTAATTATAGGATAAAATTTGTCCTCTTCAATCCATTGCTTTTCAACTTTTATAAAGTTTTCATTTAAATGCATAGTTCCATATGCGCAGCTCACCCCTAAAAATCCTTCCGTGCATTGATACACTTCCTTAATTGGCACTTTAAAAATATCTTTTATATAGGTTTTATCATTTTCGTGCAATACTTCAGCAAAAGAAATAATTTGAATAGGGTTGATTGATATATAGCCTTTGAACTTTGCTTCAGCAATATCAATAAGCACAGAAGGTTGAGCCCCTAGAATGTCAGGTGAGAATTGATTCAATTCTTTCAAAAGATCTGACATTGGTTGAAAAATATCAAAATATTTAAACTCGAACAAAAAAGATTTTACAGAAGCATACAAATTACTATTGGCTCTTAAAAAAAATGCAATTTTCTGCTTTTTGAATAACTTTGGTTTGATCACTTTGTGCATTACAAAAGCGACCCATAAAGCTCTCTCATTCTCAGAAACCAAAAACAATCCACGTTTTCCGCTAGTTCCTGTAGAAAGTCCAACCGTAATTCCATTAATTTCACTGTTAAAGTTACGAGATTTCTCCGCAATTAGAGCCGTGCGCATAGCTTCATCTAAAGAAACGCCACAAGTATTAATCCTATCAAAAGAATCCATAAATTCAGCTTTCTCGATAATAGGAACCGATTGCCAATTGAATGTTTTATTGACAAAGTATTGTTGATAAAACTTGGATTTGGAAAGTGTTTTATTTGCAAATCGATTCAATCGTTTGCTTTGGTATTTTTCGATAGCAATCCTGGAAGAAAGCTTTGTTGCAAATCTTATTTTAAGCCAATAGTATATTATTTTCAGCTTAAATCTCATTTGAAATATAGTTTAGCGTATTTGGACAGTGGGTGAAAAGTATTATAAATTCTTTATTATCCAATTCAAATGCTCTGATCTTGCGTTGAGTTTCAATAAAATCGTCCCAAGAATCAAAAAATAATTTCACAATCTTTTTTGGAAGAATTTTTTTATTGTAGGTATCGTAACTCCATGATGCATCTGTTGCATAAAGAATAGATTTGGCTTCATCTTGATAAATAAAACCTAACATTCCCTTAGCATGGCCAGGTATTTCAATAAGTCTGAATGAAGGATTATTGAATACTTGAAATTCAGTAATTCCATTATCATTAACACATATTTCATGAGCAACATCTTCAATCAAAAGAATTCTTTTTTGAAAATCTTTTGGAAGTAATTTATGTAAAATGCCCTTGCTTACAGCTTTAATTCTATTAAGCTTCAATACTTCTTCAAAAGCAACTTTCGAGCAAATAATTTGCGCCATTGGAAAATCTTTTAATCCCGCAATATGATCCGCATGAAAGTGAGAAACTATCACAAAACGGATTTCTTCTGATTTGATGCCTGAATCTTCCAAAATAGACTTAGCAGTCTGAATTGGATCTAAAGTTACTGGCGTTACCCATCTGTAAAATCTTTCCGGAAAACTTTTTGTAGCTTTATGAAATGCTTCACTATATCCAGTATCAAATAACACATAACCAATTTCTGGCACAAATATTAATACCCAGACTGCATAAAATTTACATTTTCCATGACCATCTTTTGGGTTTACAATTTTTTCGTGTGCTTCACAAAAACCAGATGCAAAAAAACGCAATTCTATATTTTCTTTTTGTGCCATGTTACGTATTCATTTATACCATCATAAGTATTCATTATAGGCTTATAATTAAGCTTTGAAATGGCCTTTGAAATATCTAAAGTAAAATGGTTAGAAAGGATGCCTACTCCATATCGTGTCAAAGGTGGTTCTTCTTTTTCACGAAGTAAAGTTGTTTTCATTTCTAAAACCCGAGCTGCTAACATGGCAATATTCTTTGGTACTTTTTTCTGCGGTGGCATCAAATTTAGCGAAGTCAATGTATAATTCAAGGCCTCCCAGAAATTTACAGCTTCCCCATCTGTAATATTGTATGCTTCACCATATGCATGAGATGGCGCTGCAATTGCACATATAATAGACTCAATTACATTCCTTGCACAAGTCATATCACACTTATTCTTTCCATCCCCAACAATTCTCAATTTGCCTTTATGGTATGCCTCTAACATTCTTGGAAAAATCACGGTGTCTTCTGCACCAATGATAGCACGAGGCCGGAGCGCAATGGTTTGAATGCCCTTATTGTTCGATTTTAACACCAATTGCTCTGCCAAATATTTAGTTTTTGCATAGTTGTTTACCATTTTTTTGGGCAAAATATCACTTTCGCTCACATTGAATCGGTCATCAAAATTAAAATATATACTTGGGGTTGAAATGAAAATAAATTTGCCAACCTTATTTTTAATAGCTGCATTAAGAAGTGATTGAGAAGCAATAAAATTTGACTTATAAAATGAGTCATAAGGCCCAAAAGGAGCAGATAAGGCTGCGCAATGGACAATAATTTCAGCATTTTTAGTTAAAGTATTACAAAATGAAATGTCTGTCAAATCACCTTGCATAAATTCACAATTATTTTCCGCTAGCTCCCCTACTCTATTGTTTCTTCGGGATGTTCCCACAATCCGATAATTATCAAAATGAGAAGCCAAAAACTTAGCTGTACGCCCACCTAAAAAACCAGCTGCACCAGTTACTACGATATGCTTTGTCATATTTATCAATTACATTGAAAAGGTATATTAAGTTTGAACACCTTTAATTCCTCAAAAACAACATCAATGTTTAGGATAAAGAAGCCCAATGTATGAAATTTATAGTTCATATTTTTCTAATAAAGGGATCCCAATTTTATTTGATATAAATTGAAGAATAGACCAAGTAAAACTTCTTCTGAAAGGTAAATGCTTAGTAAAAACGACCGAATATTCAATGGATGGGGTACCTCCTCTGGATCTCTTGAATTGGGAGGCTCCTGAACTAAGATTTAATAATTGGTCGTTAACGAATTTATGCATTGGTGCTAATCTTGCGGCATGAATATATAATCCATCTTTCTGAGGCGCCTTAGTATCATATCCAAGTAAAGGTGAAGTGATGGTATTGCCAATAATAAATAACCCTGAAAATGCTTTTAATAAACCATCTTTTCCTTTAAATCCTTGAAAAACCATGATTTTTTCGAAATAACAATGCCGAAAATAGGATATTGTAAATTGGGGATTATGCTTTGGATATTTTCTTAAATACAATTGACTGTACAATTCAAGCGCTTGTTCAAGATAGTCCCTCATTTCTTCATGATTCAGATAAGTAAGTTGTTGCTCTTTAATTATTTTATTATCTAGTTTGTTGTTTCTTTTTTTCGACCAGATTTCTTTCGAACTATTAATGATATAAACTTGTCTACTTCCAATTAATTTATATCCTATTTCAGTGTAAATATCAAGTAAACTTTGGTGCTGAAATCTATTCAATGATCGGAAAATAATTGCATGTTCAGGATAATTTTTTTTTATAAAATCAGTTATTGCCCCTATTTGAGAGCCATCCCATTCTGGATAAGGATTTGTAGAAAGCAAAAAATTATTGACATGTATATTTTTGTCAATTTTACCAAATTTCAACCATTTATCAATAAGACTAATAATGGCTAAAAGGAAATATTTAACCCATCGGTTTTTAATTTTTTTCTTCAATTCTTCCTTTGAATAAAGAACATAAGCAGTGTGAGGAGAGCAAACAAAGGAATTTTCAATTTCAAGATCATTTATTGTTACAGGAAAAAAAAGATTGTCTGAAACTTTCAGAATCCTAAAATCTGTCAACACATTTTTTATGGATTGATTGGAACTTCTAGTCGAAAATAATTGAGCAAAAGATTTGAATTGCCCTTCTGGTAAATCTTCCCAATTAATCCATTTTAGATTATTTTCCATTCCATTCTATATCTTTGGTGGTTGCATTTAGCCAATTTGTTTTATTTTTCAGCATGATATAAGTAATCTCAATTAAACTAAGGAATTGGAAGAAAAAAGGCGCCATATCATTCCGCTTAAAAATTACATCTTTCGATTGCCAAACGCGCTTTTTAAAAAAGGAACGAAAATGCAAAACAGCCATCGCATATTTTATAGAATACTCTTTTCTATTTGAAATGACATATGTTTTTTCCCCTAAAAATGACTCTGATAAATGCACATTTAGCAAATGAGCACCACTTGTGCCCCTTGGATTGCACTCAATAAAATAAGGCGCGCCTATTTCGTCTAAGATAACATCGAAACTCAACTGACCAGTGTAATTCAATTTACTTCCTGCAGTTTTTACATATTCAAGGATCAGCTCATTCATTTCTGGTTCAAAGAAAACGCCAGCACCAATCCCTGCCCTATATAAAGGATGATAGGCTGCGTATGCTTTTAATTTCCCATTGTCCCAAATGGAATAAATACATATTTCCTTTCCTTTTATAAAAGGTTGAACTACCCATTGATTCAACTCTTTTTTTACAAAATAATCCTTATTAATGTTTTTTCGAATAATTATTGAAGATGCAAATCTCGAATAAATGGCTTTAAAAACATAATTTTCACTGTTCTCCCAACCCTTAAAATCACTGAGTAAAATGGTTTTTGGTACTGGTAAAAAATGTATCCCAGCATTTGAAAATATATATTTATTATGTAGATCACAAGTAATTTTAAAATCGGCAGTCCAAACTTTGCATTGAAAATATTCTTTGAATTGAGAAACATAAATAGCTTCTTCGCAAGTTGGTATAAAATGATCAACCTTTTCAAATTTAATAATTTCCTGCAGTTTAGAGACGAACAACTCAAGGTGAAATCTTGGCGATGGAATTGAATAATATTTATTTACGGAATTAGACCATCTTGCAATGGTCAAATGCAAGCTATCTACCATTATTACTCTATTCCCATTGGCTTTAAAGCTTCTTGCAAGTTCTAGAGCAATCGGAGCTCTTGCTCCACTTATCATTATTGTCTTCGTCTTAATTCTTTTGCTTGATTTCAAAAAGTAAATTAAAAATATCAGTCCAAATAACTAAAGATTTATACAATATCGAAGATCGGAAAAAATATTACAAAATTTGGATATTATTTTTAATGCTCAGTCAATCCAGTTTTATTTTATCATGGTTAACAAATCAATTACAAGAAGAGGTAAAGATCAATTTTATCAAAACTTTGCATTTTTGATATTATTTATGTTAATCAATTATTGTGGCTAAATAATATTATAATCTAGACTGCTAACCTTTAGCCTTTCCATTAATCTGCCTGATATTCTAAGATCTGATGCTTATCCAAAAGTGCTTCTTTTAACTCATCATAATCCAAGTCTTGCACTGCTATATTTTTATCAATCGACATACAAGCAGCGACTCCAGCAGATTGACCTAAAATCATAAAAACCGGCTCCATTCTTATGGAGCCAAATGCAATGTGACTTGATGACACACAAACAGGCACAAGAAGATTTTCACATTCGTTTTTCTTTGGTGTCAAAGAACCATATGAAATCTTGTAAGGGTTTTTAACTCGTGTACCTATATCTCCTTCATTTTGAACAAATCCGTCCGATTTTACATACCTTTGCACATTGTGTGAATCCATTGAATAAGATCCCATTCCTACTGAAGAAGGCGTATTTATTCTGCTAGCCACATCATTTTCAGTAGTCACATATTCACCAATCATCCTACGAGCTTCTCTAATATACAATTGATGGGGCCAATTTCCATTATCTACAAATTCATCTTTCGCTAGTCCCCAATCTTGCATTTTGAGCCTAATTTCATCAGGGACTCTAGTGTCATTCGCAACAAAATATAACAGCCCCATTTGATAATCTTTATGTTCTTGAATTATATCCTTTCTTTTCTCATAACTTGCATCAGGATAATCATAGTTCATTCCAATATTATCACTGCTGAAAGGACCGTGATTGTTGGTATCCGTTTTTCTATTAGGTAGCAAATCAAATTTTTCAAACCAATCTCGCCTACCTCCATCAAACATTCGCACAAGTAATTCATATTGCTCTGGGTCATAATTTGCAGGTTTGGGAAATGGAACTCTATTATCTGGATGATTGGTCATGCACATTCTAAAACAATATGCTTGAATTTTGTTGTCCCCCTCGCCAAATTCTCCAGGTGGTTCGGCAGAAATTCGCGGTAGTAAACCACTTTCTGGATCATTGGGTATTTTATAAGGTGAAATATCTGAATCGAACCAATGTTTATGATGCAATGTACCAACTTGAACTCCGTTCCATGTTTCTCCATAAATACTATTTGCTTCTCTTCCGACATGATAAGAAATTCCAGCCAATGCCATTAAGTCTCCTTCATAGGTAGCGTCAATAAACATTTTTCCTTTAAATATTTTTCCTGACAATGTCTGAATTGACCTTATTTTACCTTGTTCTTTAACAACGCCAATTTCTCTATCAATCCATTCATCCCTAAAGAGTTTGATGCGAAACTCTTGAATAAGATCTTCAAAAACCTCCTCTGCAATGTGTGGTTCGAATATCCACATCGTTTTATTTACCGAATCTAATGCTGTGGTACCTTGACCTTTATTCCCAAATTCACTTTTTTCTTCCCATTTCCATTCCTCATCGTTTTGATATTTTTGCCAGACTCGATGATAAAATTCACGAGATAATCCTCCAATTGTATTTTTGTTTCCAGTATCCGACCAACCTAAACCACCAGAAGTTAATCCTCCAAGGTGCTGATCTGGTGAAACAACGATTACTGATTTTCCTGATTTCGCAACTTCTACTGCTGCAATAACAGCGCTTGCCGTACCCCCATAAATTATTACTTCAGATTGAAAATGATTAGTTTCTGAACAAGCAAACACAAATAATGTAAATCCAAATATGATCAGCTTTACTTTCATGAAATTGAATATTTAATTATTCTAATGATACTCCTATTTATTGACCAATAAAATTCTAAGCACCATAAAGTTTTGAAAACAACCCAAATTTTAAGGATTAAGGCTAAATATTATTTGAGGCCTTTAATTTATTCCAAAAAATTATTTGAAAGAATTCCCATCTACATCTTTGATAAATTGAATTAATCCGCTAAAATAAGTTCTAGGGTCATCATATTGAGATAAATGGCTACCGTTAGTGGTTATACTTCTCCCATTCTGAACTTGTTCACTCATCCATTCCATATATTTAGGGTCCATTGTGTCATATTTCCCCCCAATCATAAGAGTGGGAATACTTAATTCTTTGAGTCTTTCAGATACGTCCCATCCTTTTAAGCTAGCATTTCCAGTAACGCCAAATTCACTATAGCCTTGCATAAAAATATAAATATTAGGATTAAGGTGTTTAAATGCACGATTTACTGATTCTGGCCATTTTTCGAGTGGCATGTTCAACACATGTTTAGTGTAAAAATATTGGGTGACAAGTTCAGTATACCTAGGATTGCTAAAATCCTCATTGGCTTCAAGATCCATTATTTCTTTTAACACTTCGGGGGGCATTTGAGGCCCCAATACTTCTTTAGCATATTTTTCATATTCATTAATGCTCGCCATCATGTTTGAAATTACCAGACCTTTAATATTCTCTTGATATTTAAGTGCATATTCCATAGCTAATATACCTCCCCAAGATTGTCCAAGAAGATAGAAATTTTCTTTATCCAATTTCAAAGCTTTTCGAACTTGCTCCACTTCATCTACAAAATGATCAATAGTCCAAAGCGTAGAATCATTAGGTTGATCACTATAATAGGAATCCAATTGATTATAATAAATATACTCAATTCCTTCATTTGGGAAAAACCCATCAAAACCTTCAAATACTTCGTGAGTGCCTCCTGGTCCGCCATGAAGCAGTAATAATTTAATTTTTGGATTATTGCCTACTCGTTTTGTCCAAACATTAAATGTGCCTTTTGGTGTCGTAATTGGAATCATTTTTATACCGCCAGTTACTTGATCATCGCTATTAGAATAATCAAAATACCCAGAGTTGGCGGGTGCATTTTGATGAGGTAATTTTTCTTCACAGCCTACGAATAGGCTTAACATCAATAGCATGAGACCAAAGCTTTCTATGCCTATTTTCAATTTAAGTTGCATAATGACAATTTTATTAGAAGTTTTTTTTAATGTTTAAAAGTGTTCAGCTTATTTTATCAAGAAACCATTGCTTAATTCAAGCTCAGAAAAGATATGAAATAATCTTAATTTATTGGAATTTTATTGTGTTCAAATTTAAATTTTGGTAATCGCAAATAATAATTGGTTACCACGATTACCTCAATTAATATAAAAATATCTAAAGTCATTTTATACTTAATTCAGTTCGTCAACGCGCACAATTTAATAAATTGAATATTATTTAAATGGATTGCTAAATTTTGGATCCATCGTTACACTATTGTCGGTAAGCGTTTTTAAAAAATTGACAACATCCAATTTTTCTTGCGCTGATAAATTAAGACGCTGAGGCATGCCATTTTCATCTTTTAAAGAATTATTTAAATTGGGATGATTTTGTACACCGCTATTGTAATGTTCTATTACTTCTTCTAAAGATGCAAATCTGCCATCGTGCATATATGGAGCAGTTAATTCGATATTCTTAAGAGATGGCACTTTAAAAGTACCGGAGAATCTAGGATTCGGAATGATTTCAAAAACACCAAAGTCATCTGTTGATATCAAATCTAAGCCATTATTGGTTGTCCCTGCATCAGGATTTATGAATGCCTCAGTAGAATGACATCCGATGCAGCTTAACCCACCAAGCGACTTTGGAAGAAAAAATAGTCTCTTTCCATTATTTTCGCTTTCAGAGAAATTTGCAAAATCATTAATTGGAATGTTAACATTTGCTCTTCCAATATCATATTTACTCGAAACGCTAACAATACTTCTTACAAACTGAGCTAAAGCCTTAGCAATTTTATCTGCATTGATTTCTTCGGATCCAAACGCATTATTGAACAATTCTGGATAAAAGGATTGGTTCTGAACAGTGCTAACGATTTCACTCAAGGTCAATCCCATTTCTACAGGATCTTGAAAAGGTTGTAAAACTTGTTCTTCTAATGTTGCTGCTCTTTCGTCCCAAAAAAATCGACCTCTAGCATACCACTTTGCATTGATTAAACTCATAGAATGTCTTCTGGTATTGCCTCCATCAAAACCCTTACTTAATACTTCGTCATCAGAAAAACCGTTCGCTTGTTTGTGACAAGATGCGCATGAAATACTTCCATTTGCACTAAGACTTTTGTCATAAAACAAAACTCTGCCTAAAGTAGCCCCATAATTGGTAGTAGGATTAGATATTGGTGTGTTATCATTATCAGTAGCAGCGTTTTGTCCAACACCTAATAAAGCATTCGTTGATAAATGTATTGGTATATCAATATCTGTATAATTGTAAACTATTTCAGGTAAATTAATATCAATTTCATTCCTATTGATGGACTCTAAGCCATCCTGCTTGCTGCAAGAAAAAATGAAAAATACGACAAAGCCACTTAATACAAATAAACGCATAAAACTCATTTTACTCAATTTTAAACTATGACTTTTAAAATATAGAAAAGTTTAAAATTTTAAGGAAACTTTAATATTATTGAGTTATGATTTAGTTTAAGTTAATTCAAAATCCATTTCAATTATAATTTATATTATTGGAGGTAAGTCTACTCAGCATAAATAACATTATTTGTATTTGACTTAACAAATGAAAGGTGATCGTTCAAATAATTCAAAAAAAATTAACAATCCACTTCTAAAGTGAATCAAGAAAATAATCTTTTTGGAATAAAAGGAATCAAAATAAGACATTTTTTACAAGACTACCACCCCAGCTTTTACTTACTTTCAAATAGGCTCTTTTCATTAGCAGCAAATGTTCTTAAATCAGTAGGTTTTTTGCCTATTAAATGTTCATAAAAATTAGAAATCTTAGGTTCTTTCTGAAATCTCTGTAGAAAATGAAGCAAAATCATGACGATAATCATTCCTTTTGCCGTGCCTTCCTGTTTTTTAATACTATAAAATTCGAATGGAATATTAACCTCTAATCTACAAAAACTTAAAACCAATGGAGTCTATTTTTTAAATCATGAAGATTCAAATTTTTCAATTAGAATCTCCTTAAATCATGTGCTAACTATTTCTTAAGTAATCAATATATTGTTCAAATACATCCTTAAAATAATTCATTCGATAGCAATCGAAAATAAGTTAATGAGTTATTCTTGTTCATCAGAATTTTTTGATTTTTTCAAACCAATATAATTTAACTGTTTTTCGATGATGGAATATCAAGAATCTCACAAGCCTTAGTAGTGGCATTATTAAAACTATCAAAAATCAAATCTTCTTGAATCAAGTTGGTCAATTGGTATTTTTTAAATTCTTCTTTAATTTCAGGGTTCACACCAGACAATAGAATTGTTATGTTTTTTGATTTTAAAATTCTTATTGCATCTTTTAAATTATGCAAGCCAGTTTGATCAATAAAAGAAACATGTCGCATCCTAATGATTAATACTTTGCATTTTAGCCCAATCTCTTCTATTGCTTCGGAATATCTTTTTGCAGATGCAAAAAATAACGGTCCACTAATCTCATAAATATTCAAGCCTATTGGCAGGTTTGAATAATTCTCAATAATATCATTATCTACTATGCTATCCATTCTATTTTCGCTAATATCAGCCATTCGTTTCATAAAAAGAATTGCAGATAATATCACCCCAACTTCTATTGCAAGAGTTAAGTCATAGAATACTGTGATAAAAAATGTTGCTAGCAATATGACAATATCAAAATATGCACCTTTCAAAATTGAAACAAAGGATCTCCATTCACTCATATTATATGCCACAACTATTAATATGCCAGCTAAACAAGGCATCGGAATTAATTTCGCCCATTGACCTAAAAAAAGCATAATTAACAATAATGTAATGGCATGAAACATTCCTGCAATTGGAGTTCTGCCTCCATTTTTTACATTGGTAGCAGTTCGGGCAATTGCGCCAGTTGCTGGGATACCACCAAAGAAAGGAGTAATAATATTCGCAATGCCTTGAGCTATCAATTCAGTATTAGAACGATGTTTCCCACCGATCATACCATCCGCGACTACTGCTGAAAGCAACGATTCAATCCCACCCAACAAAGCAATCGTTAGCGCAGGTGCAATGTAGTTTGGCAACTCATTTAGTCGAAAATTAGGAATGCTTAAATGAAAGCTATTAGGAATAGAACCGAAATAAGTTTCGATAGTTGGGACATCAAAATTGAAGAAATAAACAGAAGATGTTATTATTATAATTGCCAAAAAAGAACCAGGGATTTTCGCTGTTAATTTTTTTGAGTAAACAGTAATCAAGATTGTTATTAATGTAAGCACAAATGCAGTCCAATTTATATGATTAAAATTGGAAAAATAAATCAACCATTTTTCATGAAATTCTGAAGGAACTTTCTCAATTGGCAATCCTAATGCATCTTTGATTTGAGTTGAAAAGATTACCAAAGCAATTCCACTTGTAAATCCCACTATTAATGAATGTGGAAAATATTTTAATATTGTTCCTAATTTTAACAAGCCAAAAATTATAAGTATTACTCCAGCAAGTATGGTCGAAATGATTAGCCCATCTATACCATATTGACCGATAATACCATATACAATAACAACAAAGGCACCTGTCGGACCACCTATTTGAACTCTGCTTCCTCCAAAAAGTGAAATTAAAAAACCTGCAATTATAGCAGTTATAAGTCCTTTTTCGGGAGAAACCCCAGAAGCAACAGCAAATGCAATGGCTAATGGTAAAGCTACTATCCCAACTACTATCCCAGATAAAATATCGGTTGATAATTGTTTTTTATCGAGTCCAGATTTTAAGACAGTAAAAAATTTCGGATTAAAAACATTATTCATATTAAATCTCCTAGAAAGTTTATGTAAATGTAATTTTAAAAATATCAGCTTGTGCTTTTGTTGACCTCATTTCTCGCCCTAGTACTATTGATTTGGATTTGTATCTTTTCTGATTTCAAATTTTCACCAATGAAAATTGTATTATTCTGAAAAGTGGTTTTTAATCTTTTAGTGAATCCCAAGAAATTATTGATGTATGGGGTTAAAGATCATGTTTGAATTAAATACTCAGCCTTTTTATTAATTGCCATCTACTATAAATTTCTCCTTTTTGTGATCATTTAAGAACTTGATCATTACAAAATTTATAATCAAGCTAATTTCACCTTTAAGTAATAAAAAAATATAACTAAATTTTTCCATTTCGAAATAAAAGTGATTGTTGCCATTAAAAGTGAGAGAAGAGAAAACAACTTATTATTCTAGATTTTTACTTGAGTTTTTAATAGCAATCAAATGCGCAAACAATACTATTGGAACCACAACTGTGGGCAATAGGCAAAAAGGAAAATATAAAATAGCCATCTCTGTTTGTTCCAAAGATATTCTTTGAAAAGGTGATGGCATTGCCAAAATTGCTGTGACTACCACATTGAGTAATAACAAAAGACTTATTACATTCCAAATTATTAAAAGTAGATAATCTGTTTTAACATACCTAAATGCAAAATAAGCAATAATTGGCGCGGATACACCAGAAAATATATCAAAGTTTGTGCCTTTGAAAGTCAAATAAATAGAAAGAACTCCATGTTGTAAAAGCAAAAATAAAAACCACTCAATGGGAATTCGGATAGAATGTAAATAGGTTAGTGGTTTCAAATTTACATTATTAATGAACGCTTTACCTTTGGAAGTTACAAAAACAAGCAATATCAAAACCAGTGCAGGAAAAATTCCAAAAAGCATGATTCTTGGGGGCATATTTGAAGTGCTTTGATAAATTCCTTGGTACCCAATTATAGATTGAATAATGGCCCATCCAACAGCAATCAATATAAAAGTTTTGGATTTGGAAGCAATATAAAACCAGACAATGGTTGCAATTACTATAAGAATAAACAAAACACTAAGACTTTGGGGTAAATTGTTTATCATTTTATGATAAATTGGTTTGGGGTGTATTAATTTGGTTTAATCCTAGCAAAAAACAACCAATTTAATAAAATGTATTGATAAAGTAAACCTTTATCATAAGAGCGAAGCGAACTTTTTAAGTTTTAATTCTTAAAAAGCAAAATATTTTATTGTCTCGAACCTTAATTTTACAACTCTATCTGGTCAATCATTTCTTTGAGTTCTATTTCTTGAATTTGACCTTCTTTGTCAGATTCGATTTTTTTCATTTTTGAAGAAATGCTATCTAATAAATTTCCAGAATATGGATATAATTCAAATTCTTTTTGAATTTCTTTCTGTTTGGATTTTTCGACTTTTCTTTCCTTTAATTCTTCAAGTTTCAACCATGATTCTTCAATGGATTTTTTTTAACTTTATCTGCTCTTCTATTTTTAATGAGTTTTTTTCACATGTACTGTAAAAGTCATATTTGTTTTGTTTTTTTCTTTTTTATCTTCAAATACTTCAATTAATTCTTTGACTTCGTTTTTGGTTTGTTTTCCTAAGGATTCAAGTTCAATATTTTTTTGATGTATATTTAATTCTTCTTTTATTATTTCAATCTCATTTTCATATAACTTCTTTCCCTACTTACTATTGAGTCGAAATCTTCGAACCTTGGTTATCGGCAATTCATAATATTGTATTATTTCCATTTCCGCATCCAAAATAAGTTTTTCTGAACTGCTTGATAAAAAACCAATTTTCAACCTCATAGGTATTAAGCTAAGAAATAAAATACTTTTAAATAATTTTACAGCCTTTGGAATGTTATTATCCTTCTCATATACCTAAACAGCCGAATTATAAAATGTCCAAAAATTGGTCTTTTCCCTGAGTTCAACTCTAATTTTATTCAAATTGAAATTTAGGTCATCTCTCTCATAAATTTCAATTCCTTTATTTTTTTCATAATTTCTCCATTATTTAAATCCTTCTATCATGTTTTCAATATAAAAATCATTACGTTTCCGTTTTGGATCGATTTCTAAATTTAAGATGAATTAGGAATGAAAGTTATAATTAATTTAGTTCTATTTCTTCTTATTGGTACTTAATGGGCAACATGTCCAATTTTAGGAGAATAAGCAATACAATTATTAATACTGTTGCAAATGCGGCCAAAACGATAATAAATTTTCTCGCTTTTGAATTATTTCCATATAGTTTTTCAATGGATTTTAATGTGATTAATCCAATCAAACCGCCTAATGTATTAGTAATGATGTCTGTTGCATCAAAAGCTCCAATTTTCAAAGTAAATTGAAGTGTTTCTATTGTTAAACTTATTAAAATGAAAAAGAAAATGTAAACTCTAAAAGTCCACTTCTGAAATATAACTAAAGAATAAATTCCAAGCGGAATAAATATTATGGTATTCAAAATCCATTCACTTATATCTATTTCGTCACTAGTAATCAAAAGTCCCTTAAATGGAATTAAATTGACTGCTCTGTTATCCATATAAGAAAATCTAACACCAAATTTCAACACCAAAATCCAAAATAAGACACCTAAATACAAGGCAAATAAAATGAAAGCCAATTTTGAAATCGCATTTTTATTGTCCGCTTCCATTCTCAGCTAATTTTACAATTTTTGCTTTATTCATCCCACTTAAGCTGAACATCTGCAACACTTTGATGAACCTTCATTGACAAAAGTTTAGCAAATTCTGAATCATCGAGTTTTTCTTTTTGAGTTTTCAATATTTGCCAAAGATTTTGGATAACCAAAATGCCACCATCGTCATAAATATTTCCAGCAGCCATGTGCCAACGACTCTGATACCATCCATAATTGTTAGGAAATTGCTGACCAATTAAGGAATAATTAGTTTCTAGATCATTTAAAGTCGTAAATTTTAATTCTTCTTTATTGGTGGATGAGACTACCATTTTAGGAAAAACGGTCAAAGCTGGCAATAGATTAGGTTCCATTTCTGCAACATAAGTATGAAGAAATATATTAGAAAATAATTCTCCCATCCAATTTCGCTGCATGGTAAGCTTTCCTTGAATATGGTATGCGTGTCCTAGCTCATGGATAGCCAATAAGTCAAAAAAACCTCGCATAGATAATTCATTATTCCTATCAGAATATGCATTAAATATCGCTCCAGCAAGATCTTTTGGTAACTGATCTAATGGAGGGATAAAACTTTGCCAAAATTCATTATCCTCTGAAGCAACAATAAGCGTTTCTTTATCATCATAATGGGGCATTCCATAAACAGGGAAAGTGGTATATGAACTCCAATCAACTGGTGATAAAACCAATAATATGACCTTAGGCTCAAAACTCAAACTAGATTTGTAAAAGGACATTACTTTTTCACAACGACTTGCCATTGATACAGCTTGATCTTGGGAGCCATCGCTGTAATAGGTTTTAATTAAATTTCCTTCTAGGAGATTTAGATTTTCTAGGGACTGTGAAAAAACATTAGAATTGGTAAAAAAAAGTAAAAAAGATAATCCTATAATTATTCGTTCACATTGATTTTTATGTTGTTTCATCTTCCAAGCTTTTAATAATAATCCATTGCCATAAAGAAGTTAGCTTATACAATAAGTTTAAAGTTAATCTTTTCATCTCGATTTATAATTGAATTCAAAAGCAAATAGTTTTATAGAAATAAATTCATAATGCTTTTGCACCTTCAATTATAAAAGAGAAACAATTTTCGATATCAATAAATCATTATTTATTCATTCGCCCTTATGATTTTAGAGTTTCGTGCCTAGAAGGAATATGTACATAAGCAAAATATCTAGAAAATCGAATGCAATGTTTTTTCTTTTTATCAAGGTTTGATTCTTTCCTTAAAAATATTTTTTGCCAAAATTCACAAGCCTTAATTCCCTATGTCAAAGTAAAATTTCGAGAAATAGTGTCCAATAAAAAGGTATCATAACTGATCGGGAATAGGGAATCTGGATCTTTAATAATGCTATTATTATTACTAGTCAAACAAATAATTAAAATTAAAAATAAAAGTACTTTGATCTCTTTCAAGACTAAGTTTCTTTAGGGTTTAATGATTAAGCTTATGGTTTCGAAATGGTATAGTTCTTTTAAATATTGAAAAATAATCTAGAATGAAGGAATTTGTATTTAAATGTTGCAACATTCGCTATCCCTAAAAAAATAAATTTTACTCAGACTTTTGATTCAAAAATTTATTTGCTAACCATTTTCTTATTGGTTCATCATAAAATTTTAATGCCACATAAGATAAAATTATAGACAAAACCAATAAACCCAGACCAACGCTTAATCCTTGATGCATAGATAATCCATTATTTGATATCCAAGCGTAATAAATATAGATGAATGGAAAATGAATGATATAAATTGGATAAGAAACATCACCTAAAAAAGTGCAAACTTTATCTGCAAATTTACCTTTTAATGTTCCACTTGCTCCTACATAAATGATGATAGGAAACACCAATATGACCGATAATGAATCATATAAACCATTTGCCCATAAATGATCATAACCTCCTACTCTAGGAAAACTTAACACGATAATTAACAATAAACTGCTCCAAAAAAAAGAATTATTAAAGTTACCAAATCGCATAGATCTCCTCAATAGCATACCAGCCATATAAGGATACATTAACCTCGTAAATCCAATTCTTAACTGTTCAATCTCGACTGACCAACCACCAATTATATCACCATTTGGGCTAAATACAGCCAATTGAATTAAAGCAATAGCAGCTATGAAAACTAAAATCGCAAGAATAGTATTTGATAATTTTCGAAGTATTACAGCATGTAATATATTAGCAACATATTCTAAAAACAAAGACCACGCTGGGCCATTAAGTGGATGCATTTCGTTCCATCCTCTAATATCCATGGAAATGGGAATAGGAATCAAAGTAAATCCGATGATCATCACCAAAATCAGTTTCCAAAAAGATGTATCTGCAATCTTTGGAAACATTTCAGATGCTCCAAAATAAAAACATAGTGCGCCAATGACCATCCCTAAAACAATCAAAGGGTGTAACCTGATAAGTCGCCGCTTAAAAAAGTCTTTAATCGACATTTTATCCCATCGATCATCATAAGCGTGAGCCATTACAAAACCAGAAAGAACAAAGAAAAAATCAACTGCTAAATAACCATGATTAATCCATTGTTTGGTATGATCTCCGCCAGCATACACTTCTAAAATATGAAATAAAACAACCATTATAGCAGCAACGCCTCGTAATCCGTCAAGAATTTTGAAATGCTTTTTTGAATCGACAAATGCTGAACTTGGTTTCATTGACCTAATTATTCTTATTTACTTTTAAAATTTACGAATCGAATATCGGCTAAAATAATATAAATAAAGTCTCTGAAAGAAGAATTATATTTATCTAATTGTGGATAAATTTCAATTTATAATTTCTTCCTCTTTTAGCGTCCGTTTGATAGAAAATATAAAACGTTAATTTTTAATATAATAAAGGTTTACTTGAATCCAATAGATAAAAAACCAATTCAATGGATTTTGTGTTTTTTGCATTAATATTTGAGCCCATCATTTAATAAAAACCTATTCTTTGAAAATTTCGATGGCTTTCAATTATTCACTTCACTAAATATGACTTCATTTTGAAATTGCACCTTTGAAATGTGCTTAATTTTGTTATTCCAATCAAGTGGCGTCCAATATTTTGGATATTTTACGATAATGATATTACCAAGTAGTTTTTCTTTTAAACTATTTATCTCCAGACCGGATTCTAATCCTCGATTGATATAAAATTTTCGTTCAATATTTTTCATACGAAAAACTACATCATTTTCACCTCCTTCGTAAATATCTGAAACAATTCCTGTTTCAGCAATTAATTTGTGCTCGGCTACTATTGGGACAGGTCTAAAAATTAATATTGCAGCTATTAAAAATATGGAAAGGAAAGCGATAAGTACTCTTTTCATTTTGTGGCTTTTAATTAGTGTAATTTCCTTGATGTATAATAAATTCTTTGTTAACAGAAAAGGGCATCTCGATTGGATTTACTTTGTCAAATTTGTTCTGCAATTTAAAATTTGGATGAAACAACCTAATCCTTAAAGAACATGCCAAGTGGTTTCCCAATTCATTTCTTAATGAATTATTTTCAAAGTGATAGGCTTTATAATATTCATATTGTGCATATCTTTTTGTCGGAATCTTTGAGAAATTACAACCTTTCAAAACGATTGAATCCACACATAAGGTTATCTATCTTATTGGAACTTTGTTCTTATTAAATTAATTTTATGATCATGGCAACAATTAAAAATAAGCCAAGAAAATTATTTCTTTTCAACATAATTCTTGAAATTATTTAATATGGATTGCCATCCATTTCTTTGCATTTCAATCGGGTTTTGAGTTTCTGGATCAAACTCAATAACTACCTTGGTTTTGTCACCTACATCTTTAAAATTGATAGTTAAATGGCGGTCACCAAATCCATAACTAAAGGATTCTAATGGCTTAATTGAGCTATAAATAGCTTCAAAATCGAACCCAAAACTCCCATCTTTTGCTTCCATTCTTGCTTTATATGTACCGCCGATTTGCATATCATTTTCGGCACTTGGGCAACACCAGTCATCCGAGGCAAAATTCCAATTTACTATGTGTGTAGGATTGGTGTAAGCATCCCAAACTTGGTCCCGGCCTGCCGCAATTGTCGCTTCAATAATTATCTTTTCCATTCTTAAATTTATCTTTTCAATTGTTTAAATCAATCCTCAATTTATTGGTTTGTACTTATAAATTTTCTAAATTCTAATTATTTTTATCCAAATATCTATTCTAAATTTATTTGTCATTCTATAGGTGTTTGATAAAGATTCTAAAAGACAACTTGATTTATTATAATAAGTTATTCCAAGTAAAGTATTATTTTTTGTCTTCTTTAAGCTTTTGATTATTTTCTGCAACTCTAAATTGCACAATTTTAACAATTAGTTCTACAGGCAAATCCTCCGTTAAAGGAAATTGGACAGATCCTTTTCCTTGTTTGTATTTGGAAAGTTCTTTTTTGAATTTGCTGTGACCTGTTGGTGTTGCGTAAAATCCTATATGTTTTTCGAATGCTGCAAAATAAACAAGAGGTTTTCTATTTAATTTATAAGCAGGCATACCATATGAAATGCTTTCGACAGAACTTGGAGCATTCTCTTTTATAATCTGTCTAAATAAAATTAGCTTTTGTTGAACTTCAGATGGAAATGTTGCAATGTACTGTTCTACATTATAAATATCTTTATTCATCAGCCTTTTATTTGATGTTAATTATGGAGAAAAACATGATTATTTATACATGCTCAAGTAAACAATAAATTTGCTGCAACAATTTACACCGTAAGTCCCAAATATTACAAATAAATTCAATTATTTAAATTATAACCATTTAAAAAATCTTCTTTATCTTTTTTTTTAAGTAAAAATTACATTTCTAGAAGTTTTG
>JAHEAQ010000056.1:20133-34902 GCA_024642705.1 Bacteroidota bacterium
GTATAAAATGTCCCTATTTCTTCGTGTTGCTGTGTTTTATCAAAAGATAGTCCTCTCCTTGCAAGGTAATTGAGAACGCCGTCCCATTCCCCACTAAAAAGTGCACCACTACCAATTGTCATACAAGCTGTTCCTTGTCCATTTTGATTCCACAACTTATAACTATAACTGTCTTGTACTCCAGCAAAATATGAATTATCAGTCTCTGAGCAGTATGTTTGGGACTTTATTTCTTGAATTTTAAGAATAAAAAAAATAAGGCAAAAAGAATACAGGAGTATTGCTTTCATTGAATTAGAATTCTTGTCAAT
Organism: Bacteroidota bacterium; assembly: GCA_024642705.1. Classification (GTDB taxonomy): domain Bacteria; phylum Bacteroidota; class Bacteroidia; order Chitinophagales; family Saprospiraceae; genus Portibacter. The sequence goes on from JAHEAQ010000056.1 coordinate 20,445, forward strand.
TAAGTGCATTTTTAATTACATTATTAAAAATAATTAATTATGCCACTTTATCAAGGTTAATGATTGAAAATATTCTTGCCAAATGGATAAAAACATAACACTTCTATTGGCTGTTTTTATTAAGGTTCGCAATATTCTTTTGGTTCATTGAAATAATACTTTCAGTAAGTAATAATATGGTTAAACTAGCAATAACATCGCATTAAAAACTTCTAATTTGGATAACTATTCCATTTATCTTGACTTTCAACTTATCCTTTACCCCACATTTCCTTTTCAATACTTTTGTATAAATTTCCATTATCATGCTCTGTATTTGCAAAAACGATTACTGCTCTTTTTTGACTTACATCCATAATAACCACTGTTCTTACGCCTGTATCGCCGCCGCTATGAGTATAATATAAATGATTATTAATTGCAGTCAGAAACCATGTAAAATAACCTTCTTGAGAAATTTGAGGAACAGGTGTTATGGATGAAGTGGTTGATTCCTTTAAAATGAATTCGTCGTTTTCAGCATTTAAATACGCGACTAATAAGTTTGAATAATCAGAAATAGAAGTGCGTAATTGGCCTCCTGGATAATCTGGATATCCATTATGCCCTTTAAAAAAAAGTCCAAATAATTTATGATTAACATATGTTTTGGCTACAAGATTTTCATCTAGATTCTTTAGGAACCAGCTGGTATTTTCCATACCGACAGGTTTGAAAATATTAATTTGACAAAAATCCTCATATTTAATTCCTGAAACATGTTCTACTATGAGGCCCAAAAGTGCTACTCCTGTATTGGAATAGGAAAATGATTTATAGCTAGAGCCACTCTCGAAATGCTCATCTTTATAGAGTTTCCCATCTTTGTTCAAATAGTCCATTAAAAATGATGGCAGTTCTAAAACCGGATCGCCTTTGGGTTCATTCCAATGCGATTGATATATTTCATAATCATCTCGAATCCCAGAGCGATGATTTAACAATGCTCTTACTGTTATTATATCATTTGGATAATAAGGATTCCGAATAGTGAAAGGTAAATATTTATTAATATCTGTATTCAGATCAATTTTTCCAGATTCTACCAATTTAAAAACAGCCATATTGGTTACTGTTTTGGAAACAGAGGCTATATGAAATGGTGTATTAACAGTAGCTTTTGACTTTGCTTCTATGTCACTGAAACCATTAGCGCTCAGATGAACAATTTTCCCCGAGTCAATAACTGCCACAGCTAATGCAGCGACATTATCCGTCTTCATTTCCTTTTCGATCAATTCTTCAATTTCAGGTAAAGCTTGTGCAAGGCAAAGAAAGGGGATTAATAAAAAAAGTATCCAGATATAAAATTTCATAATTTGGTTTTTTAAAGTTTGAAAAATATTCATAATCAATCCTGAAATGCAAACCGTTAAATTTTTTTCTGAATTTGCCACAAATGACCAAATGGGTCTTTGAACATTCCTTGCCTATAACCATATTCATGGTCTTCGACAGGATTAATTTCTGTTGCTCCAGCATTAATGGCTTTCGTCATTATTTCTTTCACATCTGGAACAAATAAGCCAATTATCGTCGTAACTCCTTTTGCTCTAATAGGTTCAAGTGCATCTCGCATTGTTTCATGCAGATGAAAAATTGCTCCATTGATTTCTAATTCAGCAACGTGGATGCTATCGTCATCGTTCCGAAAACAAAAATGTTCTATAGCACCGAATTCTTTATAAAAATCAATATTAAATGTTCCTTTTGGAATATGTAATTCTGGTGCAAAATAGGTTGGCTCGATTGAAGTTGCCATATGTTTTTATTCTGTAATAATAGACTTTAAATTAAAGAATGAATTAAGAATTAGAATTTTTTATTCAAAAATAGGTTACATCGCTATTGGATTTGCAACTAACTTTTAAAGGTTTTCGGATACAAATATCTTGGTTCATTGTATATTACTCATTTGCTAGTTTAATAGTGAATTCTTTAACAGAATCTATGTTTTTCAAATAATCATCAATGGACTGTGATACATAATGATCTGGCAAAATTCCAGTTTCATCTGGAAGGATGGTATGAGAAAGTTTGCTAACTGTATTGGCTACATAAAAAATCAATTTTGTATTCGATAATCTACAAATTGTTTGCCCTGCTGTACAAAATTGATTGGATCCCAACTCCTCTCCTATTATAGTTCCTAGATTTAGCACTTTCGCTTTTGCCATAAAGTGTCCCGTAGTGGATTTTCCATTCCCATCCATAAGAAAAAAAAGTTTTCCTTTAAATCCATTTTCAAATTCTTCATACATTGTAGTTTCTGAAAAATAAGTAAAAGGTTGGCCAACTAAATACTTCAACAAATGTATACTTGATTCCGCTGAACCTCCCCCATTGTATCGAACATCAACAATCAGATTTTCAACATTTTTCTCTTTGATTTCTTTAAAACTTTGATCAATAAATTGAATAAAATGATCTAAATTATTCCACGAATAATAATTGAATGAAGAAATTGTTAAAACAGCATTTTTATTTCCTTCAAGAACTTCTAAACACAAATTATCATCACAAGGGTTTTTAAAAAGATCATGAATAGGTTTTCTGAATGTTAATGCTGGATTCAATTCAATAATCTCTTGTTTACCTTTTAACTTAATTTTATATGTTTTTGGAAAATTCAAAGCATATGGAATTATGGCTGTCGTCGTCGTATTGAAATCTTTTATTTTAGACGTTTCTACATGACCTTGAGATGAAAAATGGTTAAGAATATCTGTCATTAGATTTGAAATAAGGATGCCATTAATGCTTTCAACTTCATCTTTTTTGGATACTTTTTCTGTATTATTTAAAGGGTCAATTACGTACAAATGATTGTTAACCCATCTAGTTTCCAAAGGAAATCTTAAAGCCAAAGGAATATCAGGTTCATCAAAATGATCCCAAAGATAAGTATGGGTACAGTTAACATTAGCTATAATTTCCCTACAATGCCAATAGAATTCACTGAACGTGGTTCTTTCTGTGATTAGAGCTTTTTTAGCTTCTACTGTTTTCCAGAAATCTTTTTCAGAAATAAATTTGAGGGTACTTGGATTAACTTCTATTAATTTTTTCCCTAGTTGATCCAAATCAGATTTATAAGCATCTACAGAATATACTTTTGCAAATTTATCTGAAAAAGTCTCAGGTTTTTTATCAGGAAACTTTATGCGTTCGATCTGGTCTTCCGCATTAAAATTATCAGGATTTAGTTCAAGCGATCGTCGATAATTGGCAATTGCCTTTTCATCTTCGCCATTAGCCATATAACCTTCACCTAAGCTATCATAGGGGTTTGCAGAATTAGGAAATTGTTCTACTATTAATTTAAAGATTTCAATAGCTTCCATCACCTTATTATCCCACAAATAAGAATAACCATACATCGTTAATTCATCTTCATTTTCAAAATTGTATTTATTGGGGCTTTCTTTTCTCAATTTACGATAAAGTTCAACTTGATCTTTAATGGGTAGATGTTTGTTATTTTGAAGTGTTTCTGAAATGGAAAGTTTTACGATTTCATCGCCTTTTTCTGTTGAGATTTGTTTTCCTTTTGTGGAATTACAAGCAATGGATAGTATAATAATGGATAGATAAATAAAAATAATTCTTGTCATAAATATGTATTGAAATTTCTCGCAATCTACTTAGGATATTAAATCTTTATGGCCAAAAGATTGTAAATTAAATGTAAATGCTTGTAAAATGATTGAAAAGGAACTTCAAAAATTAATTGAATTCATTTTTACAAATCAAATTTCGGAATGAAGAAACAAAATATTTTACTTTCCTGGCTATTAATATATTTTCTATATCTATTCAGTTAATCGATTAGTGGAAGTGCAATGAATAATTTTGACATCATTTTTAGTCAACAATGATATCAAATCCATATTCTTAATCAATAGCTAGCTCTAGCTTGCAAATTGGAGTGAACATAAATTATGAAAAATGCCTTTCAAATCTATAAGAGGTCAAATAAGGATTTTAAATAAATTTTATACCAATTCATCTTCCTTAGGCAAACCAGAATCTTCAGAAGTTGAATTCGAACTATAAGTAGCTTTTACTTCTTCTGATCTTTTCAAATAACTTATAATCCATATTATAAAACCAATTTTTATTAAAAAATAAAAGAAGATTGAAAATATTTCTGTTCCATCTTCATCAGCCATAAGTGAAATAAAACTGCCATATATTAAATCTAAGATTGAATAAAATATGGAAAACTTTAAAAATCTCTTTGCGATTTTGACAGCATTAGGCTTTATCATCCAAAGGACTACCCCAGCTTTAATACTCCATGCAATAGTTATGAATGTTAAAATATAATAGACTATAAATCCAATGGTCATCCCAGACATAGAATGCATGAAGACTGTTAAAAAAAAGGTGAGCCCAATTAACTGGGTCATCATAACTATAGGAACAATAATGGCTAATAAAATGCATAATAATAAAAGTCGCCCATTAACTCTTTTCTTATTTATTGATGGTTCTTGGTTTTCCATTTCTATTTTATTGAATGTATGAAAATGTAATAATACAATTTATTACCTAATTCACAAATTTTTGAATTTTACAACTATATAATGCAGATATTTATGCAGTTTAAAAACTCAAAGTGAAAAATATTTTTCTATTTTTAGTGGATTAATGGTTTAATAAAATTATGAAAAATCCAATTTACCCTTGTCTTTGGTTTGATCAAGTAGGAAGAGAAGCCGCCGAACTTTATTGTTCAGTTTTTAAAAATTCAAGTATCCTTTCTGACAATGGAATGGTCATTATTTTTGAGTTGGATGGTAATAAATTTATGGCTTTAAATGGAGGCCCGCACTTTAAAATAAATTATACTATTTCTTTTTCAATTGTTTTTGACTCCATTGCTGAAATTAATGAGGCATGGGACAAATTATCTCCAAATGGAACCATCATGATGGCTCTAAACAAATATGATTGGAATGAAAGATACGGATGGATACAAGACAAATATGGCGTATCCTGGCAAATTTCATTGGCTTCAAAAGATTTAGAAATTCCAAAAATTATTCCTTCCTTTTTATTTGTAGGTGATCAAAAAGGTAGAGCCGAAGAAGCAATCCACTACTATTTATCCATTTTTGATCATTCAAATGTTCATCATATCATGAAATATACGGAAAGTGATCCAGATGTGACCGGATTTGTCAAACACGGACTTTTTAATCTGGACAAAAATACTTTTGTGGCCATGGATAGTTCAGGTCCCCATCATGCTTCATTTAATGAGGGCATTTCTTTTGTAATAGAATGCGAATCCCAAAAAGAGATTGATTATTATTGGAATAACTTAGCAAAAGGAGGAATGGAATCTCAATGTGGTTGGTTAAAAGACAAATTCGGAGTTTCATGGCAGATTGTTCCTTCTATCCTTGCCAAATTGATGAGTGATCCAAAAAAACAACCCAAAGTAGTGGAAGCCTTTATGAAAATGAAAAAATTTGATATAGAGACTTTGTTAAAAGCATAATTTCTACTTGCAAAAAGATAGTTTTAACATGCTGACATCTTTTACTCCATATTTGGTGCAAATCCTAATTCAAATTCCTATTTTAGATCGCATTGCTTTTACTTTTTCTACAGATTTATCATTCACAAATCTTTGGTAATCATCCGTCTCAACTCCGAACATGGCAATTTGGCCTTTTTCGTTATTATGAATACCGTATTCGTATCTTTTTGTAAGTGGACATGCTCTAAAACACGGTTGCCCTTTCGAAAAGAATTTTTCACGGGCCCCTTTATATTCATGTTTTATCACGTCATTTCTATCCACAAAGACTTGAAAAATAACATCATCAGAAGTGAATTTATAAGGATTTTTAACTAATATTTCAAATTGTATATTTGCAATTGTTTTCTTGTCACCTTTTGAAGGAGGAATTTCAGCTAAATCAACGGGACAATCTTCTGCGCATTCAATAAATGTATTTTTATAATTGGTTGAGTGTATTTTCATTTTGGTTTTCTGAATAAGTTTTGAAAGAACAATTTCTTCAAATTTAAATTTTTTATTTTTTTAATCTTTCCATATTGGCACTTTGATATAACTTTCGTTGTGCCACTTTATTTGCAAAGGTTCGCCAGCATCATTTATATTTTCCTCTGCCACAGGCTTTCCAGTTCCATAGTTGATTATTTCAAATGGACTTTTGTTGATGTTGAGTAAAACAATCAAGCTACTGCCTTTGCTTATTTTTTTACTTACAAATCTTGTATTATGGAATGGAACACTTTCTTTCTTATTAGGGATTAACAACTGGCGTTTCGAATTGTCTTTTGCATAACTAGCTCGACCCACATATCGGGTAAGATAAAAGTATTTTCCATTTGGCATTAATTCGTACAATGCCATTGAAACGTCCATGTCTTTTTTATTGATAGTAGCAAATAGATTACCAGTGAAAGAACCATTGATTGCAAACTCTTTTTCAAAAGGTTCAGTCCTAAAAACCAATCCATTACTCGAATCCAAGGAATCAAAAATAATTTCAGGAGTATAATAATTATTTTGATTTTCACGATCCTTAAAATCTACTGTTTGTTTTTCAAATCTTTTCTTTTTTGGTTTTTGATCTGAAAGTGAGTTATGATTGAGATAGAAAGTTAAAGTGTCATTGTTTATGTTTTGCATAGATGAAGCGTGAAACCACTTATTGGTACCCATGACTTGATAATTTATTTTGTCTTTTAATATTTCAGGTTTCGGCCTTCCTTTTAAAATGTAATCAAACCATTGAAAAGCTAAATCCATCATGCTGATGTTTGCAATGCCGTCTATTTCATAGCCCATTAAATTTGTTGCAGCTCTTCGCTGTCCGCCCCAATGATCATAAGGGCCTATTACCAAATAATGGTTTGCATTTTTATTGTATTTTGTATGTAGTTTAAAATATTGAACAGCTCCTAATTGAGCCCCATCGTAATATCCTGTTGTCGTTAAAACTGGAATATCAATTTTTGCATATTCCTCTGGAGATGGAACCAATGATTTCCAATAGTCGTCATAAGTATTGTGTTTTAACCAGTTTTGAAAAATATCGTTCTGATAACCAGCAGCACTATCCAATCTATTCCAAGCAAATCCTTCCTCAAACCATTCAAAAGGAAGACTTCTTCTTATAGGATCTCTTTTATAGATGTTCTCGTGTGGCCAATACAAACCTAGATTTTGTTCTACATTATTTTCCAATGGAGTGTCAAATCCAGGCATAACAGCTACTTGTGGGACAATGGTTTTCAAAGCTGGATGAATATTTTTGACCGCTGACCATTGGGAAAAACCTGTATAACTTCCGCTATACATCCCAATTTCTCCATTACACCACGATTGTTTGCTGATCCATTCGATAATATCATAAATGTCAGTGGATTCGTGTTCATAAGGTGCATAATTGTTAAGATCAGTTCTTATTCCGCGAGCGTAAGCCACTATACCAACAAAGTCTTTATCTGCTGAAACCTTTGCAAAATAATCATCTGTTTTTCCTTGGTTGTATGTAGTGTAAAAAAGTATGGTTGGTAGAGGGCCTGTATTAGACTTTTTGCGAACAATAATAGCTGAGATTTGAACACCGCTTTTGGTTGGAATTAAGACACTATCTTGAATTATATATGTACTATCATTTTGTGATGCTTGTTGTGCAACAACAAATGTAAATGATAAACATATTAAAAAAGAGCATAAAAAATATTTCATAATGCAATCATCATAATCTATAATGTTGAAACCACAAATACTTACAAAAGCTTATATCGTGCCCAATTTAGATTTTATTCCATTAAAAAACTGTTTCTAATGGAATTTAACATAGAAAAATAGTTTGCATTAATATCTGCAATTAGTGGTTTAAGATTTTGAAAATAAAAATTATTGCTGGCTAAACTTGACCATGAATGGATTTCATCGTTTCGCAACCATTTCAATATTTTAACCATTCATTTCAGATTAATAAAATTAGAAGAATTTTGGATTAGAATGCAATATTAACTTCCAAGTTTCTGAAGCTTAATTACACCTATAGATTCAATAATAAGTCGTTTTAAAATGTATTTTATTCGTTTCACAAAATTAAAATTGAAAACAAATTCTAAAATGCATAAATTTAAAAAGAGTATCTAAAACATTTTTTTACAGCTTCTAAATAATCAACAGATGAATAGACGAGACTTTATTTATAAAACATCCATCGCTGGTTCAAGTGCTATAGCAAGTCCTCAAATTATTGATTCACTCATTTCAACTGGCAAAAAACCTAAGTCAGTAATCATCATTGGTGCAGGCTTCGCTGGTCTTTCTGCAGCATATAAGTTTGTTCAAAATGAAGTGTCTGTTACTGTCCTTGAATCTAGAAATAGAATTGGAGGAAGAGTGTTTTCTCACAACCCAGAAAATGCAGCAGGCCAAGTCATCGAACTAGGTGCAGAATGGGTCGGTGCTTCACACGAACGAATCATATCATTATGTAACACATTTGGGTTGATACTAGACAATAATCAATTTGAAACAGATACTTCTATATCAGGCATCCATAGGAAGGATGGTGAATGGGAATTTGGCACGGTGATGAATGAATTTTGGAATAAAAAGGCCGCTCTTTGGAAAAATATGACTGAGAAAGAAAAACGCAAACTTGACAAAACAGACTGGTGGAGATATCTTTCAAACCTTAATATCGATGAAAAGGACATGCAGATAAGAGAATTGCTCGATTCCACTGATTTTGGTGAAAGTATCAGACAAGCATCAGCTTATTCTGCCTTTTCTGAATATGCTGAAAGTAGCGAAAAGAATGAAATGGATCTCAAAATACGCGGTGGAAATGGTCTTTTAGCGCATAAATTTTCTGAAGCAATCGGAATAGAAAAAATAAAATTAAACCATACCGTAAAATCTATAGAACAAACTAATAGAAAAGGAGTCAAAGTGATTTGCGACAACGGATCTAGCTTCGAAGCAGATAAAATAATTTGTGCGATTCCTACATTCTCATTATTAAAAATAAATTGGTTGCCAGATCTTCCATCTAGGACTTATGATGCACTTCAAGAGTTGCAATATGCGAGAATTGGAAAATATCCGATACTCTTTTCGGAAAGATTTTGGCAACGTGAAGACTTTGATATGATTACAGATACACCAGCTCATTATTTTTATCATGGAACAAAAGGACAACCAGGTCAAAGTGGTGTTTTAACTTGTTATGCGACGGGAGATAAGGGAGAAGTTTTAGCATCAATAGATAAAAAACGACGAAGTGAAATCATCTTGGAAGCTTTAGCTCCAGCTTTTGGAAATGTAAAAAAATATGTCCAAGAAGAAATGATGTATTATTGGGGACAAGACAAATATAGTTCAGGAGCTTACGCATTTTATGGTAAATATCAGCGATTTGATGTAATGCCAACGCTGAAAAAATCTTTTATGCATTGTTTTTTTGCTGGAGAACATTTAGCTGATTGGCAAGGTTTTATGGAAGGTGCAATCAATAGCGGCGAAGAAGCTGCTGATTTGATTTTGAGGGGACATTAGACCTGACTTAAGACATAAGTCTTGAATAAATCATGCTTATATAATTCAATTTTACATACAATTAGATTTAATAGCTAACCCAAGCTATTAAGGTGAAAATTTAATGACAAGTTCTTGGTCATTCACAAAAGACAATGGGTTCCAATTTTTGGTATGTACAATTGATTTTTATAACGTGACGGTTTAAATTTCATATATATATGATCACCAGTGAAAAATACATTTTAGATTTTGCCACTCTAGAGGAAATCGAAGAACTTTTAATCCTAGCAAATTTTACAGATCTAATAGGCAATCTCTTATAAACATGGATTTAATTGCAATTGTAAAGCCATACGAAAATCAAAAATTAACTGTGACTTTCAAAGCTCCTTCGAATATAGAAGTCGATATAAGTAGAGTAAAAGCGCCTATGATAAAAAGTGGTTAAATAATTATTGGAGGGCATTTAACCCGAACAAAAAAGATAAGAACTACCTTCTTTTAGGCCAACAACCTTGAGGCAAAATAATTAAGCATTCCAATCAATTCTTCTTCTTTAGTTTCCGTATTGTGAATGTCCGTAATGGAAGGTAAATGCTCAGCAAAATAAATCTGATTATTAGCCATTTCCAATAAATTGCTTGCCAAACTTGCAGCATATGGGAATTCTGGATTCATATCACATATCAAGTTTTTCAAACACGCAACCAGCGATTTATATGATAAAAAGAGTCCGACTTTATTCTCTTCATCCACAGTATAAGTGTGGTAAGATTTACTCCCTTCATTGATAACCACCTTGTGTAATGCTCTTTCATTAATAAATTCGTTGGCAGCATTCTCTGACGTTGCTTTTACAATGCATTTTATAGCGACTTCAAGCCTTGTATTTGGATAAGAAATGTTTTTAATATTGATTGTAATCAAATAATTAACCCATTCCCAATACCAAGAAGTAAGAAACAAAAGCAGCATATGCTTGTTATCAAAATACCTATATATAGATTTTTCGGCACAATCAATTTCCAAGGAAAGTTTCTTAAAATTAAAAGATTCAAACCCCATTTCTGCCATCATTAAAATGCTGTACTGCAAAATCTTTTGGCCCAATTTTGTCGTTTGTGGATCCCTAATATAAAGGCTTTGATTCATTTGAAATTTAATCCCTATAACCATAATGGCATTTTTACTTTTTGAAAATTTTGTATGCTTATTTGTCAAAATACAAAAAAACAAATAAAATGTCAATAAAACCAATTTCTATAACAGTATTACTTACATTTTAGAATCATCCTTTTCAATGTTGTTACTTTTTAATACCATTCAGTAATAAAACACTATAAATCTCTATATTAAAGCTGTATTCTTAATGATGGAGCCGTTAATTATTATATTTGTTTTGATTAACTCCATTTCAATCTTGTGAAAGTTTAAAGCAGTTTTAACTCAATAAAAAAGACAATGAAAATATCATTACTTGGTTTAATAGCCATACTTTTCCTTACCACATTTTCTATTCATCTATCAGCTCAAATTGAAAAAGGTTTTTTATCTCTTGGAAACACCATTGCATCTGAAATTCTACCTCAGGAAAAGCATATTTATCATATTGATTTGCAAAAGGATCAATTTGCTTTTTTTAATTTAATACAAAAAGGCTCAGATATTATGATCACCACTTTCGATTCCAAAGGTGAAAAAATGGAATCTTTTGATAGCCCAAATGGAAGATACGGTCCTGAAATGTTTCCAATTACTTCTTCAGAAAAAGGAAATTATAAAATTGAAGTAACTACTACAAATGATGAAACTTTAAATGGAAATTATGAATTAATTATACAAAAAATAACAAAAAAAGCAATTCTACCGAATGACAAAGTGGATGAATTGTTTGCCAAATGGGACAACAATAATAGTCCTGGAGCGGCAGTAGCCGTAATACAAAATGGTTCAATCATTTATAAAAAAGCATATGGAATGGCAAATTTGGAATATGACATTCCAGTAACTACCTCTACCATTTTTCATATTGCTTCTGTTTCAAAGCAATTCACTGTTTTCTCTATCCTTTTATTAGAAGATGAAGGCAAGTTGTCTTTGGATGATGATATTAGAAAATTCATCCCGGAAGTTCCGGACTTTGGAAAAACCATAACATTGCGTCATTTGGCTTCACACACAAGTGGACTTCGAGACCAATGGAATTTACTAACTATGGCAGGATGGAGAATGGATGATGTAATCACAAAAGAACATGTATTCAAATTAATAAGCAAACAAAAAGAATTGAATTTCGACCCTGGCGAAGAATACCTTTATTGTAATACTGGTTTCACTTTATTAGCAGAAGTGGTTGCAAGGGTTTCTAACCAAAGTTTTGCAGATTTCACTAAGCAAAGAATTTTCGAACCTTTGAATATGAACCATTCATTATTCTATGATGATCACGAAAAGATTGTTAAAAACAGGGCTTATTCCTATCATTCTGATAGTACGGGATTAAAAAAGAGTGTATTAAGTTATGCTAATGTTGGGGCGACAAGCTTGTTTACCACAGTAGAAGACTTAAGTCTATGGGCTATGAATTTCTCGTCAATGAGGATTGGAAATGCTGACATATTTGCAAAAATGAATACACCAGCAACTCTAAACAATGGTGAAAAGTTTGGAGGAGCTCTAGGACAATTTGTTGGTGAATACAAAGGTTTAAATCAAATTTCTCATGGCGGTGCTGACGCTGGTTATAGGTCTTATTTAGGCAGATTTCCGGATCAGAATTTTGCAGTAGTTGTTTTTGGAAATGACGCTTCTTTTGCTTCTTCTGTAATGGGAAATAAAATATCAGACATCTACCTAAAAGATCAATTCAAAATTGAACCTCCCAAAATAATGGAAGAGGATAATTCTAAAGAAAACCAAGTAATCATTGATCAAAAAACTTTGGATTCATATATTGGAGAATATGAGATACAACCAGGTTTTATTCTTAAAATAACTGCTGCTGATGGCCAATTAAGCGCACAACCACAAGGTCAAGCAAATACCGTACTTATCCCCATTTCTACAAATGAATTCTTAGTAAAGGAAGTTGGGGGGAAAATCAAATTTATCACTGGAGCGAATGGAAAAGTGAATCAGTTAAATCTTGAAATCAATGGAGATAACCTAGAAATTCATCGATTGAAAGAATTTGATAAAAGTGCAGTAAACTTAGTCGAATACATTGGCCGTTTTTACAGTGAAGAATTATCAACTGAATACATTTTTACCATTGAAAATGAAAAATTAGTCGCGGTTCATAGTCGATTAAGCAATATTGAATTATCTCCAGCCAAAAAAGATATTTTTTCTGGAAGTACATGGTTTTTTAGTCAAATAGAATTCATCCGAAACAATGATGATAATATTATCGGCTGCAAGGTATCTGCAGGCCGAGTTAAGAATTTATGGTTTCAAAAAATGCAATAATTATTAATCAATAAAAACATAAAAATTGAAAAAGAATCTACTTTTCATAATCTTTATTTTACTCCAAATTGGCTTATTTGCGCAAGAAAAAACAGAAGAAAACAAAGAAGCTAAACCGATTCCAGAAGCAAAATCTTTCCTTACCAACCATCAGATTCTTGCTGGAAGCAAAACCATTAAATACACTGCAAAGGCAAGCGAAACTTATCTAAAAAACAGTGATAACGAAGCTGTAGCATCTGTATGGTCAGTAGCATATATTCAAGAAGGAACGCCAGATATGACTAAAAGACCCGTTACTTTTATATTCAATGGCGGTCCCGGATCCGCTTCAGTCTGGCTACACATGGGCATGTTCGGTCCTGAAATTGTAAAAGTCAATTCTGAAGCTTTGGAAGACGATGGTGCTGCTCCCTACCAATTGGTTCAGAACACAATGAATCTGCTTGATTTGACGGACATTGTTTTTATTGATCCTGTAGGCACAGGTTACAGCAGAGTGGTTGGAAAAGGAAAGGTTACTGATTTTTGGGGATTAAATGAGGACGCAGCTTCAATCGCACAATTCATGCGCACATGGATTACAGAAAATGGTAGATGGTTTTCTCCAAAGTACATTGCTGGTGAAAGTTTTGGAACTACTAGAGCAGTAGCCGTTGCAAATGTATTAGAGAAAGGTGGACAAGATATGGCTCTTAATGGACTCATTTTAATTTCTCAAGCTTTAGATTATGCAGGTTCCACTTCAACTAATGACAACATCACCTCTTATTTAACATACCTGCCAAGTATGGCAGCCACGGCTTGGTACCACAAAAAGGCTGGAAATGGTAAAACTCTAGAAGAATTTGTTAATGAAGCAAGGGAATTTACTTACAACACCTATGCTCCTGCGTTGTACAAAGGTTCATTATTAACCGAAATTGAAAAAGAAGCCATTGCTGAAAAACTTTCTTCTTTTATTGGTCTTGATAAAGCATATATTTTAAAATCTGATCTCCGAATTTTGATGCATCGCTTCCAGAAACAATTGTTGAATGATGAAGGGCTTTCTGTTGGAAGATTAGATGGCAGGTTTATGGGAGATGAAATTGATAAGGTTGCGGAGGGACCACTACTTGGAGATCCTGCTAGTTATCAAATAAGTTCTGCTTATACCGCAGCATTAAATCATTATTTTGCAAGTAAGTTAAATGTAAAAATGGACCGACCGTATCTCACCTCGAATGGCGAAATCGGAAGTAAATGGAGGTGGAGAGATACGCCTGATGGCTATTATTGGGAACCCTCAGCAGTCAATGTTGCAAGAAAACTTGGGGAAACAATGAAAAGAAATACAGGAATGAAAGTAATGGTAGCCAATGGATATTATGACCTGATTTGTCCATTTTTTGATGC
>JAHEAQ010000135.1 GCA_024642705.1 Bacteroidota bacterium
TTGCGTACCTTTGTTACGTATTCCAAACCTAGTTTAAAGCAAATAACGTCTTAAGACTACTGTTAATTGTGACAGTAAGATTTAACACTACTCGCCTTATCAACAGGGCCTTAGTGGTCAAAAATAAAAGTAACTACTCATTTTGAATTTTTTGAAATAAGAATAATAATTTGATTTTTGAAAACGACATATTGAAAACCATTACTAGGAGTTTTAATCGTTCCCCAAATCAAAAGAATAAGCTGTTAGAAAGCGATGCTGAAATTATTCAATTAAGAGAAGATGAGTATCTGGCAGTCACTGTTGATAGTATTGTTGAAGAGATTGCAAGTGGCTTGTATACCGACCCTTATCTTATAGGATGGATGACTGTTGTGGCATCCATAAGTGACTTGGTAGCTGTTGGCGCAAAACCTCTAGGTATTTTACTTATTGAAAATATACCCTCAAATTATCCAGCTGAAAAGCTTCAATTAATTCAAAAGGGAATTCATGAAGCGTGTTGTGAATATGGCACTTTTGTACTTGGGGGAGATACCAATAGCAGTTGTGAACTCCAAATGGGCGCAACTGCTATTGGTATCATTGAAGGTGAAAAATTTATTTCGCGTATGGGCTGTCAGGAGAAAGATCTATTAATGATTAGTAATCCAATGGGTATTGGAATGGGTTTCGCCCTAACCCAACTGCTTTATAAACAATACAATATTCCTTATCTACCCAAACCCAATTTAATATATGGACAACTTATCAAAAAATACGCTACATCATGCATTGATACAAGCGATGGATTCATTCCCGCCATATGTAATCTTATAGAGCTGAATAATATGGGGTTTGCCATAAGCAAAGAATTTAACTACTTAATTGATAAACAAGTTATAAAAATTGCACAAAAAGCAGAAATACCTAATTGGTTCTTCTTAGCCGGACCTCATGGTGAATTTGAACTAGTATTTACTATTCCATCTTCTAAACTTGATGAATTTTTAACTGAAGCTAATAAAACAGATTGGACACCAATTATTATTGGCACTGTAATTAAAAAGCCAGAATTACATTGCATAAATAAAGGGAAAAATATAATATTAGATGGATTCACTATCACCAATTTGTTTGGTGAATCAGGGGGCGATCCTAAAACATATATAGAAGCACTGATTAAATTGAATCAATTATGGAAGCTCCAATAAAAAATACAACAGTTGAAAAAAAAATTAATAGTGGAAAGCTTGGTTTAAAAGGTTTTTTAAACAAAAGAAATTCACAATCCTTTTTAACTTGGGTTAATGACTTTTTATTATTCATTAGGAATCTTAAAAGAAATAAAGAACATAGTTATTTTCGATTGATTACCTCAGCTCCTGGAAGTAAAGTAATTGTGATGTCTCAAGATAATCATGAAGAACATGAAATGCTCCTTTTCGCTTCAAACAATTATCTAGGACTTGCCAATAACAATCATATAAAAAATAAGGTAAAAGAAGCTATTGACAAATACGGAACAGGTCTTGGTGGACCTCCAATTTTAAATGGCTATACTCAATTGATGAAAGAGCTGGAGCAACGTATTGCTCGTCTCAAAAGGCAGGAAGATTGCCTTATTTTTTCTGCTGGATATAATGCGAATCTTGGCTTTGTTTCTGCACTCGGAAAAAGTAATGATTTATTTATTTATGATGAATTGAGCCATGCCTCCTTGTATGATGCCCTAAAATTGAGCAATGCAAAAGGAATCAGTTTTAAACACAATGATGCCGGTGATTTGGAGAAAAAACTCGCTAAGTATTCAACAACTATAAAAGGAACCATATTTGTGTGTTTTGAGGGCATTTATTCAATGGATGGAGACATAAGTCCATTATCTCAAATGATTCCAATAATAAAAAAATATGGTGCTTTAAGTGTGCTAGATGATGCACATGGATTGGGTATACTTGGAATAGATGGCAGTGGTACAGCCGAACATTTTAAGATATCTAAAGAAATAGATATCTCGATGGGTACATTTAGCAAGTCACTTGCCGGAACAGGTGGCTTCCTTGCTGGTCGAAAAGAGATTATTAACTATATACGTTATTTTGCCAGACCTTATATGTTTTCTGCGGCTTTACCTCCTATGTCTCTGGCTGCAATTCTTGCAGGTTTAGACATAATAGAAAAAAGTCCTCAGCTGAGAGAACAGCTATATGAAAATATAAAGTATGCTCATAAAATTCTTTCACCCTTTAACATAGTGTCTAAAGATGTAACTCCCATTATCGCAATTTTAGTCCCTAAATGGATGGATATTCGGAAAGCAAATTCGATTATTCATAAACGTGGTATCTTTTTGAATGCAATTGAATATCCGGCTGTCCCAAAGAATAAACAACGATTTCGGATTAGCCTGATGGCACAACATTCAAAAACAGATTTAAATAAACTAGCAAAAGTACTAACGGATGTCTGGGCAAACCCAAAAGTCAAAATAGAAATAAATGATAAATCAATGGAATTGTGATTTATTACTCTCATATAAATGAAGACAATGCTGTGGAGCGACAAAGTTTAAATGCTGAATCGTCTGAAGATTTATTTTGTGTTGCAGGAAGTGGTGAGCGTCTGATTTCATTGTTAGATTATCCATCCCTAAAACGGATTCATATTGTTGACAATAATATAGAGGCACTGTACCTAACTCAATTAAAACTTGCTGTTTTGCACACCTTTCCAATAGAGACGTATCTGGATTTTATAGGATTAAACGAGAGTAAGGTGGATAGACTTATGCTATTTAATAAAATTAAAAACAGATTAAGTGAAGATTGTATTCAATTTTGGGAAAAGAATTTAAAATATATTAATCAAGGCATATTACATGCTGGTCATTTTGAAAAATTCTTATCAAATGTTCGACCTCTTGTAAAAATATTTTTAGGAAAGAATTTTTATCAATGTTTTAGCATTCCATTTAATACCAATAAAACTTTTCCTAATGTTAGATGGGCACTTCTCAGATGGTTTTTTTCAAAACGTTTAGTCTATCTATTGGCTGGTAATAAAGACATCGCCTTTGTTTCAAAAGACGGGAAGCAGAGTCTTATTTCAGAAGCCCTCAACCAAACATTGTTAGATGATGATGTCAATAAAAACCCATTATTTCACTTGGTTTTCAACGGCCATATTAATATGATGCCAAAAGAGAACTGGCCACCGTCATTTAATTATGACGTGTTAAACAAAATTAAAAACTTGCTTCAGGGAGACAGAATCGAAATAAATTATTATAACCAAGACATTCTAGCCTTTGTAAAAACTTTTGATTTTACTAAGTGTGGGAAATGTTTTTTTTCTTTATCGGATATTCTAAGTTTTGTTAACCTCGATTATATAGAGCAACTTTTTAAAACTATAAAAACCAGATCACAAAAGAGTTCTAAAATAGTGCTAAGAGCATTTATCAAGAATCGGTTATCAGAAGATCAGCGAAAGCAATTGGAGATAGAATTTGGAGCAGTAAAGGATCTGAGTCATTTGGAAAACACAAAAATGTACCAAGTATATGAAATGAATTTATCAATATGAAAAGTATGACCTACCAAATTCTCCCTTTCGACGAAAAATACAATGATGCATTGATGGCTCTTGAAAAGCTGACTCCACAGGGAAAGAACGTGAAATTGGAAATGGTTAGACCAAAATTTCTGAGTCGCTCAGAAGTTTTTGAGCGATACTCTATTTTTGTTGCAGTAAATCAATCCAAAAACTCATTGATTGGTGTTGCAGGCGTGTCAATCGTCCCTGTAAAATATGAAGATGCTATTATGCAGGTAGGATTCGGATATGACCTCAAAATAGATCCCAACCATCGTAAAAAAGGTCTTGCAAAAGAATTTGGAAAAATACTTGTAGATGAATATTTGATTAATAATGATATTTCGAATTACTTTATTACGTTAAAAACAGGAAATGAGGGTGCAGCAAAAGCAGTATATGTTATACCTAAACAATGGGATACATACAATTTTATATACCTTACTATACCTACCTATAAGCGGATTAAATCTCTGACTACAACTAATAGAAATCAGTTTTTATCAACAGAACTATTAAGTCGGCCAACAATTGCTAACAATTTTATAATTAAAACGGAAAGTGGTCTAAGTATTTGGGAAACCTATAAAACATACAAATTAAAAATACAGCATGTACCTTTTTTTATGGGTTTAGGAGCAAAACTAGCTAACATAATTGTATCAGAAGAAAAGAAAATACCCAATAAAGGGGATGTATTAAAATTTGCGACGTTATTCAATTATACTCCTGAAAATATTCGAACTATAAATGAAGTGTTAGAGATTTTACAGAACAAAAACATACAGTATTTAAATGTATGCTGCACCAAAGATGACTTTGCCTACGAGCTATTAAAACCATATGCAATGAATTTATTACCATATACCATGTTAAATACTTTTGGAGTTCAAAATGGCCATCAACTAACATTAGATGTGCGATGCCTCTAAATAAATAATACAACATAATGATTGCTCAAATTATCATAAAATATAAATGGCAAATCATTGCATTTGTTGGCATTCTCTTATGCTCTTCTATATGGTTTCTACCTCAGTTGAAGACAAATATAGAGTTTTCCAACTTTTTCCCTAAAGGCGATAAAGAATTATTATACTATAATAAAATTACTAAAAAACTTGGAAATAATGATCATTTTATCGCTATAGCCATTGTTCCCGAAAAGACTGTTTTTGATTATAATTTTTTGAAGAAGGTAGACCAATTCACAAAGGAGAGTGCAAAAATTCCGAATATTGAATCGGCTTCATCAATCACCAATCTATCAAGGTATTCCAATTCACTCTTTGGTTTGTTTCCCATCCCTTACATTCATCTGGATCAGGAAGAAAAAGTAAAACAAGACAGTATTCTCATCTATAAAAATTACGAGCTCACTCAGCAATATATCGACCGTGATGCCTCATGTGTCATAGTAATTATAAAGCTAAAGGAAAACTTGACAATGGAAACCAATGATTCTATAATTACTCAAGTTGAAAACCTTTTAATGAAGTATGCTTTCCACGAAACACACATAATGGGAAAAAAACTAATCGAAGTTTATTATAAGCGATTAATGAGTAGCGAATTATCAATGTCTATTCTTGGAAGTATTAGTTTCATAATATTATTATTGGCATTATTTTATCAATCATTAAAAGAGTCTGTATTGCCGCTTATTATAATGGTTATTACGTTATTAATCTTTTATGGGTTTCTGGCATTTACAGGACGTAGTTTAGGAATTATGTCTAGTCTTTACCCAACGATTATTCTAATTGCAGGGATTTCAGATAGCATCCATATTTTGAATAAATACAAATTAGAGATTAATAATGGCCATTCCTCTCAGAGTGCAATTTCAAAAGTAATTCATGAAGTAGGTATGAGTCTTTTTTTAACATCTCTAACTACAGCTATAGGATTTTTGACGTTAACAACTTCGGTAATGCCTGCTCTACAGAAATTTGGTATTGAAGCGTCTATAAGTATTACCCTAGCTTTTTTAATTTCAATTTTATTGTTGCCAGCACTTTTACTTGTTCTTCCAAACAAGAAAAAGAAAAAAAGTGTATTAACGATATTAAGTTGGTCAAGCATCTCAAATTGGATTTATCAAATAGTTACTAAAAAGAAACGATGGGTGCTTGGACTGACAATAATTTGTATTCTCATCTCATTTATTGGAATGTCTAAGATTAATACCAATAACCTTCAAATGGCCAATATCCCGAATAGTCATACATTAAAAAAAGATTATGCATACTTTGATCAAAATCTTGGAGGAGCGAGGTCTTTTGAACTGATTATTAAAATCAAAGATTCTACTCTGATAAATCAGGCCGAAAACTTGAAAGATATCCGAAAATTACACGATTACCTCAATACTATTCCTTCATTACATTATGTTGTATCACCAATCACTTATTACCACGGTATTAGTAAAATTTATGAGGATAATTTGTCATCACTAGATATTACCTCATCCGATAGGCAATTAAACAAGTATGAAAAAAGGATTTCGGGCTATACAAAAAATAAAAAATGGAAGTTGGTAGATTCTAGTCTAAAATATGGACGAATAACCGCACGCATACCCGATTTAGGCCGTAAGGAAGTCAAGAAATTGAATGATCAAATCAACAAATGGATTGGCCAAGAAATGAATACTTCAAGAATGGATTTTCAATTTGTAGGTATGGATCTTATGATTGACCACGGGCATGAACATAGAATAAACAATATGATTTGGGGCATACTATTGGCCATAATAGTTATCACCACTTTAATTGGTATTCTATTTAAGCAATTTAATCTAGTTATAATTATTTTGATTGCGAATGTCATTCCGCTCATTATCATTGCTGGTCTTATGGGCTTTTTTGGTATCGAATTAAGAGGTACCACATCTATAATATTTGCTGTTGGATTTGTAATCGCAGTAGATGATACCATTCATTTTCTGAGTAAATATCAAATTGAACGAAAGAAGGGGTTTTCTGTAAACCAATCTATAGAAACCACATTATTAGAAGCAGGGAAAGCCATATCTATAACGTCGGTTATTCTTTTTGGAGGATTTATTGTGTTATTGCATTCGGCATTTGGAGACATCTATTATGTGGGATTCATGGTAAGCTTTATGGTTCTTTTTACTCTGTTACTTGATTTGTTTTTAGTACCTGTATTACTTCAATTATTGTATAAAACTAAAAAATAGGATGACTGATAATAGGAAAATAATCATATTAGTTAATCTAGACTGCAACAACAAAAAAGCTAGTAAAAAATGGTTTGCTATAGCTGATAAAGTACTCTCAAAATTCCCGCCTGGCACCAAA
Source organism: Bacteroidota bacterium (assembly GCA_024642705.1). GTDB lineage: Bacteria > Bacteroidota > Bacteroidia > Chitinophagales > Saprospiraceae > Portibacter. The sequence goes on from JAHEAQ010000135.1 coordinate 6,903, forward strand.
GTAATTGAATACCATACACCATTTGATATCAAACAATGTCTAAATGACAAGATATTACAAGAAAAAATAAACTGTGTTATCTCAGCCGGAGGTGATGGAAGTGCTAATATTATAATGAACGAACTAATTAGGCTTCAAAATGACAATAGATTAGAACTAACAATGGGATTTATTGGAATAGGTTCAAGTAATGATATTTTAAAACCATGCGAAACAATATTTGATGGCATTCGAGCTAAAATTAATTTAAACAAAATAGTGAAGACTGACCTTGGTGTTGCATCATATATAGACCAAAATAATAAACCTATTAAAAGATACTTCATAGCTAATTCCAGTATTGGAGTCGGAGCAACTGCCAATTGGCTATTTAATCAAGAAAATATTGTTATTAAATTTCTTAAATCAAGGTGGATAAATCTTGCGATTACTTATGTAACGTTAAAGTCAATTCTGAATTTCAAAAACTACCAAATAGAAGTTCAAACTCATAGTAAAAGGCAAAATCTTATAGTAAGCCATATGTCAATCATAAAAAACCCACATATTTCAGGAAATCTAAAATTTGATCAAGAGATTACTCCAGATGATGGTAATCTTGGTTTGAATATTTGCGAAAATATGAGTAAGTGGGAATTGATAAGTGTAATGATGGATCTCAAAAAAGGAAAGTTTTCGGGAAAATCTAAACGTCATTCTTGTTTTATTAAAGATTTGCAGATAAAAACAAATTGTCTAATACCTTTAGAGTTAGATGGTGAAATTGAGCTCATTAAAGAAATAAACTACAAGATTTATCCAAAAGCTATCAATATTTTACAATGATAAATTATAACCAATGAAAGAAAAATCTAACTATTACTCACCCGGTTCATTTTTATTTTGGAAAGCCTATTTTATCCAAATGCGTCCATACTTGTTATTTGTTTCTGGTGTGGCAGGATGGGCAGGTATGTCAATCGCGTATCAGGAATCTTTTAATTTTAAAATCTATTTTTTAGGTTTTATTCCTGTTTTTTTAGGTTATGGGTTTGGGCAAGCATTAACGGATTGTTTCCAAATGGATACTGACAGTATTTCAGCCCCATCTAGGCCATTATCCAGCGGTCTTATTAGCGTTAAATCGGTTTTAATTACTAGTATAAGTGGATTGATACTAATCTCTTCAATACTCGTATATTTAAATTTCTGGAATGCCTTACTTTGTTTGCTTTCTATAATAGGATTGTCGAGCTATTCAATCATAAAAAAAAGGTATTGGTTTGGTGGTCCATTTCACAATGCATGGATAGTCGCTTTATTGCCAATTATGGGTTACATCTCAATATTAGGAGGGACAAGTATAGACTTATCAGCAACAAGTATAAAACAATTGGTCATCCTTACTTTTTTTTCTTATACCAGCTTTGTTTTAATTGGGTATCTCAAAGATATTTCAGCTGATAGAGAAACAGGATACAGAACATTTCCTGTTCTCTTTGGATGGAATGCCTCTGTTTGGGTTAATAATGTATTTGTAATATTCAGTATTGTTTTTTGCTTCAAATTAGTAAATTCTTCGATAGAAGGCATAATATTTATGGCTCTTGCGAGTATAATTTCTATATCTGGGCAATTGCATGCTTATTTTGCAAAAGTCAAAAACGAATCCAACTCTGTTTTCCCAATCGCCTCTTCTGTACGTGCTTTCATTCTTTGGCATATTGCAGTTATTTTAGCATATCATCCCGAACATATTCTAGTAACAGTACTTTTTTATGTCTTATTTGAAATTGCTTTATATTTCAGACCTGAGAAAAAACAGATATGAATAATTATAAATAGAAGTATATGATGGATACTTATATTCTATATATTCCTTAGAGTACTCAAT
>JAHEAQ010000136.1 GCA_024642705.1 Bacteroidota bacterium
GTTTCAATTTTTTCTATTCTTTGCAATTTTGTGGCTTCTCTTTTTGCTTCATTAATATAGTTCATAAATTCATTTTGTTGGGCAATAGAATATGCCTTGAATTGTTCAAATAATTTTTCTCGGGTTGCAAAATGTTCGGCAAGCAATTCTGGCATTTCAATTGCTTTTTTACCAGCTTTTTTGCTTTTAATTTCTTTGCCTGCTTTATGATTTTCTATTGTTTCTTTTAAGTAATCACGAATTAATGGTGCATTGATTTCTTCAATATTGTCAAATCGCCATTGACGCATTCCACTGGTTTTTCCTTCCTGTGCATTTACAAGCACATTTTCTTTGTCTCTTAAGAAGCAACCTTGGTGGAACCAAAGGCAAGACCAATTGTTAAAACTTCCAATGCCAATCAGATTTTTTTTGTCCAAACCATAAGAAGGCATTCCCCATTTAATAGATTCTTCGAAAGGAAATTCAATTAATATTTCTCTAAGTTTAGCCAATTCATCGGTCCGCAATTGGTTTTTTTCAAAGAATTCTTCAATTGTTTTTGAATATGCCATAATAATTTTCTTATATTTTTAACTTAATTGCTCGCACCTTATCCATATCTTTATTAAAACTAGTAAAATGAGAAATTTTCAGCTTTGTACAAAAATAACATTTTTTATAATTTTTATTTCGTTGTTCAATATCCAAGCCCAAGACAGAATCAGCGGATCCAATTCAGTCAAACGTTCAGAAATTATAGCCCAACATGGAATGGCAGCTACGAGTCAGCCATTGTGCACTCAAGTCGCTCTCGACATTCTCAAAAAAGGTGGTAACGCTGTTGATGCTGCAATTGCAGCAAATGCTTGCCTGGGACTTATGGAACCTACGGGAAATGGTATGGGTGGCGATTTATTTGCTATTATATGGGATCCAAAAACAAAGCAGCTTTATGGATTAAATGCTAGTGGAAGGTCTCCTGAAAAACTTACAAGTAAATGGTTTTTGGACAATGGCTATTCCTCCATTCCGTCTCATGGCGCGTTACCTGTTTCTGTTCCAGGATGTGTGGATGGGTGGTATGAAATGAATGAAAAGTTTGGTTCATTTGAAATGAAAGATATACTTGCTCCAGCTATAGGTTACGCCGAAAATGGCTTTCCTGTGTCAGAGGTGATCGCTTATTCTATGGGTCAATCTTCAGGGTTGTCAAAATATCCTAATTTTGGTGATGTATTTATGAAAAATGGAAGGATGCCAGAGAAAGGAGAAATATTTAAAAATCCTGCTTTAGCAAGTACTTTTAAAAAAATAGCTGATGGCGGTAGAGACGCTTTTTACAAAGGTGATATTGCAAGAATTATTGCCAAACATGTTAAAGAGCAAGGTGGATTTTTGGAATATGAAGATTTTGCAAACCACACTTCTGAATGGGTAACGCCTGTATCAACAAATTACAGAGGTTATGATGTCTGGGAATTACCACCAAATGGGCAAGGAATCGCTGCCTTACAAATTCTTAATATTTTAGAACATTATGATATTGCTTCTATGGGTTTTGGAAGTTCAGAATATATCCATCATTTTGTAGAAGCTAAAAAATTAGCATTTGAGGATCGTGCTATGTATTATGCCGACCCCGCTTTCAATAAAATTCCAGTAGAATGGTTAATTTCTAAAGAATATGCCGACGAAAGAAGAAGGCTAATTGATCCTAATAAAGCTGCAAGCAAAGTGAACGCCGGTAAACTTGAAAGTGGTGAGACCATATATATGACTGTTGCAGATGAAAGTGGAATGATGGTATCGTTGATTCAATCCAATTATAGAGGAATGGGTTCAGGAATTACTCCTCCAGGATTAGGGTTTGTGTTGCAAGATAGAGGAGAATTGTTCTCTTTAGAAAAAGGACATTTTAACGTTTTAGAACCTTCAAAAAGACCTTTTCACACGATAATTCCTGCTTTTATTACCAAAGACGGAAATCCATTCATTAGTTTTGGGTTAATGGGAGGAGCAATGCAACCTCAAGGACATGCTCAAATTGTGATCAATTTAATTGATTTTGGAATGAATTTGCAAGAAGCAGGAGATGCTCCAAGAATTAGTCATAGTGGATCATCAGAACCTACAGGAGAAAAAATGGTGGATGCAGGAGTAATAAATTTAGAGTCAGGAATTGATTATCAGCAAATTAGGAATCTTTTAGAAAAAGGACATCAAGTAAGTTTTGCAAATGGCATATATGGAGGTTATCAAGCGATTATGTGGGATGAGAAAAACAAGGTCTTTTTTGGTGCATCAGAATCAAGAAAAGATGGTCAAGCTGCAGGCTATTGATTTCATAATTATTTGATATAGTTAAAATTATTTTTTTCAAAAATGGTGATTTAAGCTAAGTGATATATTACGAGGCGCACCTGGTCTCCATCCAGCAGGTCTATTAGCTACAGAGTAGACTTTATTTGTCAAGTTGTGAATTGCAAATTGAAGTGTTGTTCTTTTTGTAATTAAATATGAACAATCGAAATTATGAATCCAACGTGCTTCAATATTTTCAGAATTAACTATTTGCTTTGGTTCAGCTGTAGTTTTCATTTCACCGATAAAATTTGATGTCACATTAAAAGAAACTTTACGTCCATTTATGCCTGTTCGAATGTTAAAAGTATTTGAACTTAAATAAGGAATGAGATCTCCTTTCGACACTGTTCCCCATGGTTCAAAATCACTTTCGAAATTGCTTAAAAACTTCGCATCAGTATAGGTATATTGAATGTTAATAGGAACATAATAATTTTCTAATATTATCTTCCTATACGCAATCCCTAGTTCTACACCTTGAGCAACTGAAGCACCTCCATTGAAAAAACCACCTTGTCCAGTTCCTCCTGAAGATGTGAAATCAGCTCCTAAAAGATTCGAATAATTGTTTCTGAATAATACAAAAGACCCAAATAAAGCGTTTTGCTGTATTTTATAACCTAATTCATAATTTACACTTAGTTCTGGTTTTGTATCAGGTTTTGATCCAGGAGGACTAAATCCTCTATGAATACCTGAAAATATTTGTTGACTACTGTTGATTTCGTATTTTAAGGAAGCGCCAGGTATCCAAACATTTACATCATTTTCCCTAGTAGATCTTTGTGTGCCAATTCTTTCAGTATCATTTTTCCCATAATCCAATCTTTGTAAGGATATGTTTTCATTTCTAATGCCTATATCCAGCCCTAATTTATTATGTTTTATTGAATATTTAGCATAACTAGAATATGCCAAAGCCGATTCTATTAGATTGCTTTCGGTACCTGGAATTCCAGTTGTCATTAGCATTAAATTCTGATCAATCATACCATATTTGTCTTCCCATTGAAATCTATCCATCTGGTCATAGTGTATTCTGAATCCGAATTCAACATCTTGGTTTTCAATAGAATAATTTATTTTACTCTGGATGCCTTCAGAATAATAATTTCTGTTATTGGCTTTTATATACAATGCTTCTTGTTCCAATGATGTTCGACCGTTCAAAAGCGAATATTCTTGATTGTAATTGTCTGGTGATGAAAGAATTGAAGCAATATTTGTTTTTTCACCTTCTTGATTTTGAACCTTATCTAATTTATACCAGTTTCTGGAAAATGAATTAAAATAAATTGTGGTTTGGAAATATAAATTAGTTAATGGATTCAACAAATAATGGAGGCTCGTCTGACGATGTTTTGTGTCCATTGCATCATTTTCTGAAGCAAGATAGCGTTGGTATGGGGCGGAATCGAAATCGAATTTTGTTAAACCTAAGTAAGTTTCATTAGAATGTTCCGTTGTTTCAGCATATTTTAATTGCACACTTTGATAGATTTTAGAATTAGCTTTTGTTTCGTATTTCAATTTAACCAACCAGTCCTTTTTATCAAAACCTGTATTTTTATTTGAATTCAAAATATTTTTGAAACCTGTAGATAAAATTTGCGCCCCTTCAAGTATATAGGAGAAACCATTTAATTTGTCTCCAACATTTGCATGTATTTTTCTCATTCCAAAATTACCAAAGCCCATATTTAAGTTCCCAGAGAATTCGTTTGGAATGGTGGTAGAAATAAAATTAATTACACCTCCAGTTGTGAAAGGACCATACTTTATCTGGCTCGCTCCTTTCAAAATTTCAATGGCTTCCATGCGAGAAACAGTGGGAAAGTAATAAGCTGATGGCGCTGCGTAAGGCGCTGGAGCAGCCAAAATACCATCTTCCAAAATCGTAATTTTTGAACTCCTTTCACTGCCAGTTCCTCGCAATCCTATATTTGGTCTTAATCCAAAACCATCTTCCTCTTGCAACTGGATTCCGGGAATAAATTGCAAGATTTCATGAATATTTGTTGAATTAAGTTTAGTCAATTCCTTTTTTGAGATAAAATGTGAAGAACCTGGTGAATCAAGAGCTCCAAGTGCACCACCTGTGCCACTTTGCGCATTTATTTGCACCAGTGGCAAGTTGTTGATCATTTCTTTAATATTAATATTTAATATTACATCTTGACCATTATTTATTTCAATTTGACTTGAATATTCTTGGTATCCAAGAATAGAAGTTCTAATCGAGTATTTTCCACTTTTAACATTATTAATCGAGAATTCTCCATTTGCATTAGTTATATCATAATATGATGAACCTTCTATGAAGATGTAAGCATCGGAAACGGATTCGCTGGTCCCGTCAATGAGAACGACCCCTTTAATAGTAGAAGATTGGCTATAAATATTTTGCATAAGAAGCAAAAAAGAAATAATGAAAAAACCTCTAATTGTCATGCTATTTTAATTTAGATTAAATCTAATTAAGAACGAATATATCAATTGATTTTTATTTTGGAAATATTATTTTGATTTTATTTCATCAAAATATTGTACCATATTATAGATTGATTGAATATCAATGAATTATCTTTATCTCAAGTTGCTTAACTAAAAGAATATGAAATTTGAGTAAAATTTACATATTATTGCAGCGAATAGATTGTTATGAATTGGAATACATGTTTTTCTAGTGAAAGTTTAACCGCTTCTTCAAATAAGCAAGACAGTAGGTCTAATTTTCAAAAAGATTATGATAGAATAATTTTTTCTTCTTCGTTTAGAAGGCTTCAGAATAAAACGCAAGTTTTTCCGCTTCCAGGAACTACTTTTGTTCATAATAGATTAACCCATTCTTTGGAGGTTGCTTCTGTAGGAAGATCACTTGGAGAAATAGTTGGTCAAAAATTGATAGAGCATCCATCAATAAACCTTACACCAGAAGCGCACAGTTTTTATTCTCGGGATTTAGCTGCTGTTATTTCATCAGGCTGTTTGGCTCACGATATTGGAAATCCCGCTTTCGGCCATTCAGGAGAAGAAGCTATATCCAATTTTTTTGTTTCCAACGAAAATTTAAACATTGATGGCTATTCAATACGATCTTTATTTAGAGATGAAGAATGGAAAGATCTCACCTCATTCGAAGGTAACGCGAATGCTTTAAGAGTGTTGACCCAAGAATTCGGTGGAAAATCACCGTCAGGTTTGGGGATAACTGTCACTACTTTAGCATCTATTTTGAAGTATCCATGTTCTTCTTCTACTAGAAATAGGACCTATAAACACAGGAAAAAATACGGATATTTTCAATCTGAGAAGGAAATATTCCTGAGTTTAGCTAAAAAATTAGGATTACGTTCGGATGATAATGAAAATGTTTTTAGAAGGCATCCTTTTGTATATTTAGTAGAGGCAGCTGATGACATATGTTACAATATAATTGATATGGAGGATGCGCATCGAATCGGTTTGCTGTCCAAGGAAATAGTAAGTTCAGTTTTTTTGAGATTAATAGAAAAGCTGAATTTGGAAGAGGTGGCCTATGAAAATGTTAGAAATACATTTTATAGAATTAAAGATGACAATGAATCCATAGCATATTTGAGATCAAAGTGTATCAGCGCTTTGGTGATAGTGTGTGTGGAAGAATTTATAACACATCAAGCAGAAATCATTGATGGTACATTCAACAGCTCATTAATTGATGAAATTGAAAACAAATCAGGAGCAATGAAAGAAATAAATGAAATTTCATATGAGAAAATATACCGACATGCATCAGTTCTTGAAATTGAAATAGCGGGATTTCATGTGATGTCTGAATTGTTAAATATTTTTATTTCTTCAGTCCTTAAGAAGACTAAGTCATCTTTGGATAAAACTATAATTGCATTAATTCCAAAGCAATTTCAGCTTAATATTGAGGATGAAAGTGCTTATTTAAGGGTGATGAATGTTTTGGATCACATTTCTGGAATGACCGATGCTTATGCTATGGAAATGTACAGAAAATTAAAAGGCATTGACATTTCAAAAACGGTTTAGATTTCTAATGTATAACAAGTTTTAATTTTTAGATTATGAAATATTTTTTCTTATTCATTACTGGATTTTTATTTTTTCATAGCACTATTGCCCAAGATAATCTTAGCCATGATGGACCTGTTATTTTCGATTACGGATATACTTGGGATATTAGTGACCCTGGTTTAATCATTGATTCTAATCAAGTTTTCAATATTGTATTTGACGTATATTCTATACCTGATGATGCCTCACAAGTTAATCCAGCAATTAATACGCTTGCTCGTTTTTTAAACATGCACGTGAGAGCTGGAGTAAAAAAGGAAAATATTAGTTTGGTGGCAGTTTTTCACAATACTGCCGGTATAAATATAATGGATAATGAATATTACCAATCGAAGAAAGGAGTTGATAATCCTAATATTGAGCTGATCCAAAAATTAGAAGCAGAAGGCGTGAAATTTTATTTATGTGGTCAAACTATGAATGCTCGAAAATTAGACCGAGAACATATATTGACGGAAGTAAAAGTTGCACTTTCTGCAATGACAGCGATCACAAAATATGTGAGCGAAGGGTACACATTAATTAAGTTTTAACCTCATTAATTAGAGCTGAAAGGAACAAGGTCCTGACATTCATCGTCAAGATCGTCAAGATGGTCATTACAAAAACTACAGTATTTTCTGGACTTTTATTAATTCATATAATCTTGCCATTGAATAAGTAAGTATTTGTCATTATTCTTTTCTTTAATTGCTAGGAATCCAAATTCGAAACAAAACATATATAAATTCCCTTTGCTACTTTTCCAATAATGCGTAAAATATTTTGGATTAAAACCTTCCGCTATTAAAGCTTCTTTTCTCAAAGTAGTTTTCCCTTGCCTATTATATTTTTTCAGGATTTTTCTATTGGTTTTTAGTTGCTTATCAATTTCAAAATAAAGCTTTTCGTCCCTCTTTTTATATTCATATTGATGTGCTGATTTGCAATAAGGATCACAATATATTTTATCCGATCTTCCAATAATTTCTTGGTTACAAGAAGGGCAATATCTAATATTCATTGAATTTAATTTATTTGAAGTCCTAAATAAACGATATTTAACAATATACTATACGTATACTATACGCATAATATACGATAAATAGTTCTATTAAAAATAAGTTAGCGTAAAAAACATGGAAAGAATTACACTTAAACACGGCATAATGGGAGCAAAAAAGATCTATTATATTGAATATCAGGCGAATACTAATATGCAAGAATTAATTTCAAGATATACAAACGCGAAATTCGATGTGAATGTTGGAAAGAAATATATCAATAATGATGGAAAAGAAATACAAACGCTATTTGATTATTTTCGGGGTAAAGTATGGGTTGACATGAGGCATATTTCACCCAACAAGCCAAATAATGAAGGTTTTGTAAATTTAAATTTGGATAGTGTAAGAGGACGAACAATTGAGAATAATTACAAGGCAATTCCGGAATCTTATCTTAAGAAATTAGAAACAAGAAAATATGCCCTAAATACGGCTAAAAACTACATTTCCTGTTTTGAACGCTTTATCAATTATTATAAAGAAGAATCGATAGACAATTTAGACACTCAAAATATTCAAAATTACCTTCAGTACCTTGTACATCAAGGGAGATCATCAAGTTATCTCAATCAAGCTGTCAATAGTATTAAATTTTATTACGAGCAAGTATTGGATATGCCTGGAAGATATTACAATTTAGATAGGCCTCGAAAAGAGACGAGACTACCATGTATTTTGAGTAAAATGGAAGTATGTTTAATTATTAAATCGATTAAGAACATAAAACATAAGTCAATAATTTCTATGATTTATGGAGCAGGACTTCGAAGGAGTGAGCTAATAAATTTAAAGTTAAGGGATCTAAATAGTGAGCGAATGACTGTTTTCGTTCAAAAAGGAAAAGGGAATAAAGATCGATACACCATATTGAGTTCAAAGGTTTTAGAACTATTAAGAAAGTATTATGCAGAATATAAGCCAAAACATTATTTATTCGAAGGCCCTTCAGGTCAGCAATATAGTGCTTCAAGTATAAGAAAAATACTGGAACGAGCCTTGAAATCAGCAAAAATAAACAAGCATATTACACCACATTCTTTAAGACATTCCTTTGCTACACATTTACTTGAAGATGGAGTAGATTTACGTTATATTCAAGAATTACTTGGACATAGTAGTAGTAAAACCACAGAAATTTATACACATGTTGCAAAAAATAGTTTTTTATCTATTAAAAGTCCCCTAGATTAGAGTGAACTTTACTATATTGGATATATGCCATGGCATATACACAAATG
>JAHEAQ010000057.1:0-13636 GCA_024642705.1 Bacteroidota bacterium
AATTGCACACCCATTAATAGACTACCTGATTAGATACATTTTAGGTTATAAAAACAAATTGATTCCAAAAAAAAGAGGGTCCTCGCTTTCGAGAATCCTCTTTTTCTATCTAATCTGTTTTAATTTTTATTTCGAATATTTCTATTCTAGGGTTTTTATATGTTAGCCTTTACAGTCAGCAATAAGCGCTTCAAATGCTTCGGCATTTTCTACTACGAATTCAGAATTGTCTGATTTTAATGTAACAGTAATCGGATACATCAATTCTGGCACTTCTTCAGGTCTTTCATTTTTCCAATCTCTAAGCAATTTTGCAATGTCTCTCCTGTTTGAAATTTCGATGATTTCCCCGTCAGCCATAACTATTGAGATTGGCAATTCAACTTTGAAACATTTGTTGTTTAGAAATCTGCCAAAATTTTTGCATTTTTTGTGATCATTTTCTACCCTACATTCTTTGCGCATCTCCTTTGCTTGCTCTAAAGTTTCCACAACAATGGTATCTCCATCTTTATTTGTAACACTAATAGGGAATTTAATGGTAGGTCTTTCAGTAGCATCTGGATTTGCCTCTTTCCAAGATCTAAGTACAGTCAATAATTCTTCCCTGTCTTGCACTTCTTGTTCTGTTCCATCAGGGAACATAATTGTTACCGGGAATATAACTTTGTAACAGTGGTGATGTCCGCCCAAAGGTCCATCTCTAAATTCTTTGTAAGTACCAAATACAAAGTTGTCTGCATCCGTCCATGTTTCTTCTTTTGTACATGAGCTCATCGTTAATCCAAGTGCAAGAAAAACAACTGCGAAAATTCCAAATAATTTTTTCATAACTTCTATAATTTTGTTTTTTCCTTCTAATAAAACTTCTATAATTTTAATTCAAAGGGTTAAATAATCGTTTTACAATTATAAGAGACTTGGCAATTGATTTTGTACTCAAAGAATAAATGTTAAAATTTTATTAAGAATTTTTTTTAATGATTATAGAATCTATTTTTATGTTTTAATGTATTGATAAACAAAACATTACAATTTTATTTATTTATTTATTTTTTTTAGAATTAGTTGAGTACAATAAAAAATCAATTATTACTGTCAGAATGATATCAATTCAAAACCATTATTTTGAATTACTTTTATTAAAAAATGAACTATAGTTGGAAGGAGTCAATTGTTTAACATTATTGGTGGACGGTAAAAGAGATGGGCTTGGGTGTTTATACAAACTCTTTGCAAAAGATTTGTTTAAATATGGGTTATCAATTTGCGGCAATTCAAATGAAGTTTCTGAATGTATACATGATTTTTTTGTATTTCTTTGGGAGAACAGGGCTAAACTTGGGAACATTGCGAACCCAAAAGCATATTTGTTCTTATCATTTAAAAGAAAATTGATTAAACAAATTGAAAAACAAAAAAACATTGATGACTTGGATATCAAATACGAGCAACAATTTTTTGAAACAAGTGTCGAAGAAGAATTGATTATTGAAGAGAGTGAGAAAGAATATTTGAATAAACTTGCAGTTGCTTTAAAAACTCTTTCTGATCGCGAGAGAGAAGTTGTACATCTTAAATATTTTGAAAAATACAGCAATGAAGAAATTTCAAAACATTTGGATATCAACAATCAATCTGTGAGAAATCTGTTGTATAGGGCGATTCAAAATTTAAGAAAAAATTTATGAGTACAAAACAATATTTTTCTGCTCTATTATATAAAGCATATTATTTATGATTAAGTGGCTAATTTTATTTATGGTAATCGTAATTTCTTCATGCACGAAAGAATACGGATATGAAGTGGATGCAGAACTACAGCCTTATTTCGAAACATTTGAATTGGAAGGTAGTTTGCGAGGATTTGATATTGACATAGATGCAGAAGGAATTGGTGGAATGATTGAATTTATTAAAGACAATTCTACGGTAGGCCAATGTCAAACCAGTGACGAAGGCAACCGAAGAGTTTTTATCGACAAAGCTTTTTGGCAAGCTTATAATAATAGTGAAAAGGAATTTATAGTGTTTCATGAATTAGGGCATTGTTACTTAAGAAGAGAACACGATGATTCTATAGACAATAATCGAGTATGCAAAAGTATCATGCAAAGTGGATTGAGTGGTTGTAAAAACAATTATGATGCAAGCACAAGAGAAGCATATTTAGATGAATTATTTAAAAAATAAATGTTAAAAAAATACTTAAAATATCAGGTAGAAGATTGGGTCACAGATGATGACTTTATCCATTTCATTCATGAAGGAGGTGATGAAATGGGTTCGATCCTAAATGATATTAGTGTTGATCCTAAAATGGCTTCATATATAAATGAGGCTAAAAAATTAATCTTAGGATTGGATCAAACTTCGGTATTAATAGAAGACAGCAAATTAGATGATATATTCAATAGAATTAATGCAACTATTGATAAGAATCAAAACTTGAAATTCACTGAATCAAAGCGTCCTGCTTTAAAAATTGCCATTTGGACAATCGGAATTGCAGCTTCCATTACGCTTTTATTGATGTTTAATCCATTTTCTAATGCTGGTAATCAAATAATTTCAACGCAAATTGCAGAACACCAAACGATTGCATTGCCAGATGAATCTTTAGTTGAATTAAATAATGTTTCAACACTAAGTTTTGATTCAAAGAATTGGAATAAGAAAAGAAATGTCCGTCTAAATGGTGAGGCATTTTTTAAAGTAGCTAAAGGATCAAAATTCATTGTTCAAAGCCCTCAAGGTAAAGTTTCTGTCTTAGGAACACAATTTAACATATATGATAGAGATGGGTATTATGAGGTTGAATGCTTGGAAGGTAAAGTTCAAGTAGATTTAAAAGATGGTACCACTTATGTATTGTTGGCCGGAGATAAATTATCTTCTAAGCAAGGGACACCGGTAAATTTAGAGAAAAAGAAAGTGGAGAAAATTGATTGGCTTAATAATTATGTTGATATTAAAGAAATGCCACTTTCTAAAGTATTAGAAGAAGTTTCCAGATATTATGATGTTGAGTTTGAAAATGTAGAAACTATAAAGTTGAAGCCGTACACGGGTTTTTTCACGACTAAATCTTTAGATAGTGCAATATATCAAATCCTTTGGCCATTAGATATATCCTATATAATCGAAGAAAATAAGGTTATAATTAAATGACAAAAAGATGCTTCATATTTGTCGTAACTATTTTGAGTGGAATCTCATTATATGGCCAAGGTTCTACATCTCATTCAATTTCATTTGTAAAATTTCTTGAATCTTATAGTGCTTCTTCAGGAATACAATTTGCATACAATCCTGAGTTATTTTCTGGATTAACATTTGACGACAATGAAAATCAAATTGGAAATTTAAACGATTTTAAAAAATTACTTTCAGATTCAAATATTGAAGTAGAACCCATTAACAAAGAAAGATGGCTTTTAAAAGCAAAATCTGAAATTAAATTAAAAGAGGAACCAATTTCCATTATTAGTGGTGTGGTTCAAGAAGATGAATCGAATCCATTGATTAGCGCCTTAATATTTACCTCGGATTCGAAATATTCGAGTTTAACAGATGAAGCAGGAAATTTTGTGTTGAATGTTCCAAATATTAGTAATTATGAAGTTTGTTGTCAATATCTTGGTTATAAAGTCCAATGTATAAAGAGCGAAAACATAAAAAATAACAGTATTGAATTTGAATTGGAACCACAAACTTTTGAAATCAAAAATGTGATCATTCAATCTAAAAGGGTTCAATTTAAAATTGAGCGAATTTCCGATTCAGAAATGATTTTGATTAATAATTCAGCTGTGAATCGAAGTACATTAGGTAAGGATGTATTAAGGTCTGTTCAGATGTTAAGTGGTGTAGATGCAACAAATGATTTGAAATCGTCACTCAGCATAAGAGGATCATCAGATCTTCAATCTTTAATCACATTAGATGGTATTCCTGTGTATAATCCTGAAAGTTCATTTGGTATTTTTAGTGCTATCAACCCTTTAGTTGTTCAAAAAGCACAACTTTATAAAAATGCCATGCCATTAGAATATGGTGAATTTACAGGGGCTTACTTGGCATGCGATGGACTTAACACACAACAAGATAAATTAGGATTGGATGTGGACATTAGCACTTTGAAAAGTGCTGCTGCAATACAAATTCCAATCACAAAAAATGCACAAATTAGTGCTGCAATAAGAAGTGTGAATGGTAAAATTAGCAACAGGCAGTTTTACAGTTCCATAAGCCCTATCAGAAAAAACAATCCACAATCTGTACAATTTTTTAATAGGCCTGAGAAACTTAATACTTCTTTAGAAAATAAATTTGGAGATTTTTATTTGAATGCTATTGTAAAAGGAAAAAACAATACATCATTTAAAGCGACTTTTTTTGGAAACAGAGATTTGAGTGGTACCTCTTATGAAAATGATTATTTTTTTATTAAAAATAATGGTAATAATAATAGGCTTACTATAAATGAAATGTTTGTGCAAGAACAAACGAAAGCTAATGTTGGTTTGAGCTTTAATTATTCAAAAAAATACGAGTCAAATGCTTTATTGACTTTGTTATTTTATAGCAGCAGGTATAAATTGTTAGATATAATAGACGCTGACGTTTCCTTTTTAGATCGGGTGGGAAAAAAAATTAATTTATTTGATTCAAGGGTAGAAAATACCATTAAGGACTCTGATATAAAATTGCAATATAATACGGATGAAACAAATTTGTTTAGTTGGAAATATGGGTTTGATTTAAGGCGATTATCAAGCAATTTAGTTTTTAGGTCTAATTCAGAAAATGGGGCTGGACAGAATATTATCTTGCCCTCCATAACTCCATATTTTGGTTTTAAAATTAATATAGAAGAACAAATCATTATTGATTTTGGAAACCGAACAGCGATAATTCCATTGAACCAAAAATTAACTAGCCTTTGGTCCCCTAGAATGAATGCTTCATTCAGAATAACAGATGAACTTTACTTTAAAACTTCAATATCACATAATGAACAATATTTTAGGCCATTAGAAATGGAACGTCAGCTGGGTCAAAGTATTTCGGCTAACGTAATTGCTAATAACGCGTTGTTTCCAATTATGAAAAGCAATCAAGTAACAGGAGGCTTTAATTTTTCAAATGGAAAGATTGGTATAAATGGAGACGTGTACATTCGAAAAAATCTTGGAATAATTGAGCAAGTATTAAATGTCCCTGGGATAAATGAAAATGAAAGTAATATTTTCGGCAATAATAAATACATCTTATTAACAGGTGAAAATAGGGTGATTGGTGCGGATGTGACTACCTCTTTTGAATTTCAGAATTTCAGTGGACTATTGAGTTATACCCTTTCCAAATCAGAAGATCGTTTTAAAGCGCTTTATAATAACAAATATTTGAACGATCAAAATAACAGATTACATCAGTTAAATTTACTTGGTACTTATAATTTCAAAAATTGGACTTTTAGTAGTACCTACATCTATGGATCTGGAGTTTATACTTTGAACAGAGCTGAATTGGACCAGCTAAGCGGCAGAGAAAAAATTGATCCTAAGAATTTGTTTAAGCAATTACCAGATTATAATAGGTGGGATCTTAATACTTCCTATAAAATCGATTCCCGAATTGGAAATATTTATATTGATTTAAGTGTATTTAATGTGTTGAACTATGAAAATATAAATTCTGAAATTTATATTTATAAAGTTCAAGATGGAGTGGATCAAAACAGAGGTTTAGGAGCAACAGAAGTAAATCTTTTAGACAGAATATGGACATTAGGAGTGAGATTCAGTCTTTAATTGAAAAGTAAGGAGCTAAAATTATTCTCTAAAGTTGCTTATTAATTTCCAATCTCTAAATACTTTTTGACCAAATAATACCTATCCATAAATTTTTTTCATAAAACAATAAAGATCAAAATATTGTTAAATTAACTTAAAGAAGTCTTTTCTTTGTTTCTTTGTGCTTTGATTAAGCTGAATTTTGATAAAAAATGGCCAACAAAATATTTGCAATACTAATAGCAGGGTTTTTAATTTATGCCCTTGCTCGTTATTTTTATATGAAACCTAAATTTAAAACTGGTGAAAACATTCCAAGTTTTGAAGCAGTATTGTTAGATGGAAGTGAATTCAATATCAATTCATTAAGGGGAAAATATGTGTTGGTTGAGTTTTGGGGATCTTGGTGTGGCCCCTGCAGACAGCAAAGTCCAGATTTAGTCAAATTATATGATAAGTACAATGGCCAAAAAATTAAAAATGCTGATGGCTTCGTAATTTTAAGTATTGGAGTAGAATCGGACCAAGACAAATGGAAAAATGCCATTATTAAAGATGATTTGCATTGGAAATATCATATCGTTCAGTTAGAACAATTTCAATCTCCGATTGCAAAACAATTTGGTGTCCGGCAAATTCCTACCAATTATCTATTGAATGAGAAAGGACAAATCATTTCAGTAAATGCCACAATGAGTGAACTAGATTTATTATTGGCAGGAAAAATATGAAAATTACTGACATTTTGGCAATCAAATCAAGATGGCAGAAAAATTGTTTTTATTATAAAAATCATAATTTTAATAAGAATATGACAAATAAGCAGACTGAAGAGACAAATGAAGTATCGACTGAAGATTTTAATCCAGTTGAAGATAAAAAAGGTGGTTTGAAAAGATCTAGAAAAGACGAAAAATTGAACAAACAATTAGAAGAGAAGACAATTGAACTTGCTGAAGCAAAAGATAAATACTTGAGGCTTTTTGCAGAATTTGATAATTTCAAAAAAAGAACCGTCAAAGAAAAATTGGACTTTATGAAAAGTGCTGGTCAGGAAACAATAATAGAACTATTGCCCGTTCTGGATGACTTTGAAAGAGCTAAGAAAAGTTCTGAAGATGAAAATTCAAAAGAACCTTTTAGCGAGGGCGTTAACTTAGTCTATGCTAAGTTGTTCAATATATTGAAAGTAAGAGGGCTGCAAGCAATGGAAAGTACAGGAGCAGAATTCAATCCTGAGTTTCATGAGGCAATTACAAAAATCCCTGCTTCTTCAGAAGAAATGAAAGGCAAAGTTATTGACACCATTCAGACTGGGTATAAATTACATGATAAAATCATAAGACATCCTAAAGTGATTGTCGGCGAATAAAATTAATATGACAAAAAGAGATTATTACGAAGTTCTTGGGGTTGACAAGAATGCTGATGAAGGCACAGTCAAAAAGGCTTATCGTAAAATTGCAATGCAATTTCATCCAGACAAGAATCCAGATAATAAAGCTGCAGAAGAAAAGTTTAAAGAAGCAGCTGAGGCTTATGAAGTTTTGAGTGATGCGGATAAGAAAGCCAAATATGATCGATTTGGTCATGCAGGATTAAATAACAACGGCGGATTTTCAGGCAGCAGGGGTGGCATGTCTGTTGAAGATATATTTTCGCAGTTTGGAGATATTTTTGGTGAAGGAGGAAGTCCGTTTGAGTCTTTTTTCGGTGGTGGTGGCGGTACATCAAGAGGTAGAGGTACCGGGCAAAAGGGCTCTAATCTAAGGATTAAAGTTGCTTTGACCCTACAAGAAGTAGACGCTGGAGTTACCAAGAAAATTAAAGTTAAGAAACAAGTAAGTTGTGATACTTGCGGCGGAAGTGGTGCAAAAGACAGCAGTTCCAAAAAAACTTGTGGAACTTGCCAAGGAAGTGGTTATGTTAGACAAGTTAGAAGCACATTTCTTGGTCATATGCAAACAACTACAGCATGTCCGACGTGCGCAGGTTCGGGAGCTGTCATTACTGCTAGTTGTAATACTTGTAAAGGGGAAGGAAGAACTTATGAAAGTGAAACTATAGAAATTGCAATTCCTGCAGGAGTAGAAGATGGAATGCAACTTTCGATGAGAGGTAAAGGAAATGCTGGAAAAAGCGGTGGTCCTTCTGGAGATCTTCTTATTAGCATAGAAATACTTGAGAATGAGGAGCTGGCAAGAGATGGAAAAAATATAATTTACGACCTTTATTTGAATTTTGCAGATGCTGCTTTAGGCACAGCTGTGGATGTTCCAACGCTAACTGGAAAAGTCAAAATAAAAATCCCTGCAGGAACTCAAGCTGGAAAGATTTTGAGACTTAGAGGTAAAGGATTGCCTTCAGTTCAGGATTATGGAAAAGGAGACCAACTAATTCATGTTAACATATGGACTCCAAAACATCTTAACAGTGAGGAAAAAGAAATCATGGAAAGATTAAAAGATCTACCAAATTTCAGACCGCAACCAGGAAAATCTGAAAGAGGTTTCTTTGAAAAAATGAAAGATTATTTCAAGTGAAAATAATTCTGCTATTTTTTGCAATACTTTCATTTTCTGCTTGTAATTCTAATATATATTACAAGCAGACATCGACGATTGCTGATCACAAATGGGATCAATCAGATCTCAAAAACTTTGAATTCGAAATCGACAATAATGAAGCTTATTATGATCTAATTTTAGAAATAGACCATAGTGTAGATTTCAAGTTTGAAAACATTTATGTGAATATTAATACCCTTTTCCCTAATGGGGAGGAAGTTAAAGATGAAGTTTCGCTCCAACTAGCAGACCATTTGGATCAGTGGCAAGGAAAATGTAACTCGAAAAACTGTGTAACCAGTATTTTGCTCCAAAACAATGTTTACTTTAAGGAAAAGGGAAACCACAAGATTACCATTGAACAATACAATAGGGAAAATCCTCTCGAAGGAATAAACAGCTTGACTCTAAAAATTGTGGAACTTTAAATATATCAATTATAATCCTGAAGTTAATATTAGATCTAAATTGGTGTACTTAAGAGAATACCTTTTGGCTAAATATTCATTGGTTAATTTTCCTTGATAAATATACACCCCATTCCTAATTCCACGATTTTCATAGAAAAGTTTTGAGGTATCTTTGGATTTGCTGAATTGAAGTATGATAGGTGTTAGTATATTACTAATAGAAATGGATGCAGTTCTTGCCACATTGGATGCCATGTTAGGAACACAATAATGAATCACACCATGTTTTGTAAATGTTGGATTTTTGAGTGTGGTGACTTCGGAAGTTTCAAAACATCCACCTTGATCAATACTCACATCAATTATCACAGCACCTTCTTTCATGTTGCTAACCATTTCTTCAGTAACAATAACGGGTGAACGACCATGCCTTGAATGGATAGCACCAATAACTACATCAGCACTCAATAATTGGTAACCGAGATACACAGGATTTAAGGCAGAAGTATGAAGAGGTCTACCAATTTGGTTTTGCAACCTCATGATTTTATATACATCATTATCAAAAATTCTTACAGAAGCACCAAGACCCAAAGCAGTTCTTGTAGCATGTTCTCCAACTACTCCAGCTCCTAAGATGACCACTTTTGCTGGAGGAACTCCTGAAATTCCACCTAATAAAACGCCTCTTCCGCCTCTCGCTTTGGTCAGCAGATCTGCACCTGTTAACATTGCAACCATTCCTGCAATTTCACTCATCATTCGCACAATAGGATAAGTGCCATCTTCCGCTTGAATATATTCCATTGCAAGTGCATACACTTTTTTAGCTTGGAGTTTCTCTATATACTGCTTGGAAATTATAGGCAGTGGTAATGGAGAAATTAGCACTTGACCAACTTGCATGAGGTCAATTTCTTCTAATGTTGGTGGTTGAGTTTTAATAAGAATGTGGGATTGGAAAACTTTTTTTCTATCTTTTGTTATTTCAGCTTCAGCTTCTGTGTAGTCTTTATCTGTAAAACTTGAATTTTCCCCTGCGCCAGATTCTACAAGTACATTATGACCATAACCAATTAGAATTCTTATGGAATTTGGCACAACAGCAACTCTGTTTTCTTGTAAAGTGGTTTCTTTTGGAATGCCAATGGTTAATTTTTGAGATTTGCCCGCAACCTCAAGCATTTCAACCTGCGTTTCATATTGACCTTTTGAAAAAAAAGTTGAAAAAGAAGTTGGTTTAATTGGAGTACTCATAATTTATTTCGATTCTTCAACTTAAAATTAGAATATTTCGATAGTTATTCTCCATTATAGAGATTTTTATTTCAATATAAGGCATGTCCAAATAATCTTCGATGATTTCTGGCCATTCAATAAAACAATAATTTCCACTGTCTAAATAATCAAAAAAACCAATTTCTTCTAACTCTTCAATTTCTTTAATTCTATAAAGATCAAAATGGAAAATTGATTTTTGATCGGTACGATATTCGTTAATGATAGAGAAACTTGGACTACTAACATGGTCCTTGGATCTTAATTGCTTCACAATCATTTTTATCAAGGTTGTTTTTCCAGAACCAAGGTCACCTTTGAAAATAACAATATGCTTTTGCTCAATAATTTTTATAATTTTTTGAGATAAAACTTCAAGATTATCAAGCGTTTCTACTATGTATTCTTGCTCCATATTAAGTTAATTCACAAGTGCGAAAATAAGTTTATTTTTTAATTAAACTTTTAATGTTTTATAAGGGGTCAAACCTATAAAAAGACCTTTAAAATTAGTATCTTCGCACCCTAATAATTTATAATAAATTTATTTAATATATGAGTACTGAAAATGGGAATTACGGCGCGGAAAATATTCAAGCGTTAGAAGGATTAGAAGCTGTAAGAAAGAGACCTGGGATGTATATTGGAAGTACCGATACCAAAGGACTTCATCATTTGGTTTGGGAAGCTATCGATAATTCTATTGATGAGCATTTAGCAGGATATTGTGATCTGATTGAAACAATTATTCATGAAGACAATTCCATTACTGTTAAAGATAATGGAAGAGGAATTCCTACAGGAATGCATGAGAAATTGCAAAAATCAGCTCTAGAAGTGGTAATGACCGTATTGCATGCTGGAGGGAAATTTGATAAAAACACTTATAAAGTCTCTGGTGGTCTTCACGGTGTTGGTATTTCTTGTGTTAATGCATTGTCGATTTTACTAAAAGCCGAAATTCATAGAGAAGGTAAAGTTTTCACACAAGAATACTCTCAAGGGAAGCCGATAACTCCAGTAAAAGAAATAGGAAATTCAGATAAAACAGGAACCTATATTACATTCAAGCCGGATGCCGAAATCTTCGAAACTTTAGTGTATAAGTTTGATACATTATCTACCAGACTTAGAGAAATGGCCTACTTGAACAAGGGTCTTACTTTAACTATAATTGATGAGCGAGAAACTGAAGATGATGGTACATTCAAACATGAAACTTTTCATTCTGAAGGTGGATTGAAAGAATTTGTTCGTTATTTGGATGAAAGCAGAACTTCTATAATCCCAGAGCCAATTTATGCAATAGGTAAAGAAGAAAATGTAGAGGTAGAAGTGGCGTTACAATACAATACTGGATACACAGAAAACATTTATTCTTTTGTAAATAATATCAACACCAGAGAAGGGGGAACACACGTAAGTGGATTCAAAAGAGCCCTAGCGCGAGTCTTTAAACAATATGGGGATGACAATAATTTGTTCTCTAAGTTAAAGTTTGCAATTAACGGTGAAGATTTTAGAGAAGGACTGACCGCAATTGTATCCGTTAAAGTTCCGGAACCACAGTTTAAAGGCCAAACCAAAGGGGAATTAGGAAATTCTGAAGTTACTGGAATTGTATCACGATGCGTCGGAGATGTGCTTAAAGCTTATTTGGAAGAAAATCCGAACCAAGCTAAGCGTGTGGTTGAAAAAGTAATTTTGGCAGCCACAGCAAGAAATGCTGCTAGAAAAGCTAGGGAAATGGTTCAGAGAAAGAATGTTTTGACAGGAAGTGGGCTTCCAGGAAAACTTTCGGATTGTTCATCTAAAGATCCAGCAGAATCAGAAATATTTCTTGTAGAGGGAGATTCCGCGGGAGGAACTGCAAAACAAGGAAGAGATAGAAATTTTCAAGCAATACTCCCATTGAGGGGGAAAATTCTCAATGTGGAGAAAGCATTAGAGTACAGAATTTATGAAAATGAAGAGATCAAGAATATGTTTACTGGTCTAGGAGTTTCGATAGAGGAAAAAGATGGAGAGAGGATATTAAATATTGAAAAATTAAGATACCACAAGGTGGTTATCATGTGTGATGCCGATGTAGATGGTAGCCATATTGAAACATTGATCCTAACATTCTTTTTTAGATATATGAGGCCACTTATTACAAATGGTCATATTTATATTGCTTCTCCACCACTTTATCAGGTTAAGAAAGGAAAACAATTCAGATATTGCTGGAATGAAGAAGAAAGAAAAGAAGCTATGGAATTTTATGGTGGTGATATGGCCAATATTAAGGTACAAAGGTATAAGGGTCTTGGAGAGATGAATGCGGAGCAACTTTGGGATACAACGATGGATCCAACAACCAGAATTTTGAAAAAGATTACTGTGGAAGATGCCATTGGAGCAAATAATATTTTCTCAGTTTTAATGGGAGATGAAGTTCCACCACGAAGAGCATTTATTGAGTCTCATGCAAAGTATGCAAAAATTGATGTGTAACGCTTGAGGCAATTTCCAATTCAAATAGGCATGTTTAACTATCCTTGTATTAAATCTAGCTTGAAAGGTGGAAATGTGAAAAATTAGCACTAAATTTCAGTTTAGAAATGTACAATTAACCCATTGTGCATGTTTCCTGAATAATCAATTAAAAACGTAAGGTCATGAAAATCAATTGTTTCATGACCTTTTTTCTTATAAAAATGTGCGTTTTCAACATTATTTTTCAAACTAAAACTTCGTTTGAAAATATATTTATATCCCTAACTGTAATCTAATTTTTACTCAGTATTTTTTTGAGTATAAAATTAGACTGTTCTATAAATACATGTGATTTTAGCTTGCCATGCTTTCTCGCTAAGTATTCTTGTTCAGTTTGCCCTGGAGTAGGAATCAATATGGCTTTTCGTCCCAAACCTTCATAGTCCATAACACTAGAATAACCAGATCTACTAATGATAATAGAGCTTTCTGAAATTAGCGATTCCAATTCTTTATGTTCACACAATCCAAAGAAGTTAATATTTCCATTTGAAGTTTTATCTGTTTCATATCCCCGAACTATAGCATGATGTCCTTCAATTTCTTTCAGTTGGAGGATTAATATTTCTTCAAGTTTGCTTCTCTGAGGTTCAGGACCTGAAATTATGCTAAGCGTTTTATATTTTGGGTTGAGAGGAACAGTAGATTTAGTAAATCTTGATTTTGGTCCAATATATAATACCGGAATATTTAAATCAATGTTGTGGCTCATTTCACCTGAAAGATTATTATCACCTTCATAATCAGGAACCCAGCATTCATTAAATTTCTCAATAAAAGTTTTATTTATTCTGGTTCCTAAAGCTTGGATAAAGGCATTTTTATGAATCAGCCTAATTTGGTGGGTAATAAATATATTATTGCAATTTTTGCTATAACAACCGAACCTATTGTCGGATATTATTTCTTCGATATTATGTTGTTGGACATATTGTTGGACTTTTTTGTGCTCCTTTCTTATGGCTTTTAGAAACTTTTTTGCTTGATAGATGATATTGAGCGTAATAGATTCATATTTATAATCTATGTTGTAGGAAGGCAATTC
>JAHEAQ010000057.1:13736-33846 GCA_024642705.1 Bacteroidota bacterium
TGCCATGTCTGGATGTCTGCAATAATAGAACACTTCTGCAAAAGCTGGAACTACATTTGGCGCCTCACCTCCTTTGGTAATCACATAATGAATCCTCGATTCCATAGGAATATGTTCCCGCATCATGTTGGCCATCATATTCATTGCTTCAACTCCATCCAAAGCTGATCTTCCGTTCTGAGGAGCTGCAGCAGCATGAGAAGCAATGCCATAAAATCTAAATTTGGCTGATTTATTTGCTAAGGAAGAAGCTGCAGAAGCTGCATTTCCATCACCAGGATGCCAATGAAGCATAACATCCACATCATCGAATAATCCTGCTCTAGCCATGTATACTTTACCTGCTCCGCCTTCTTCAGCAGGAGTCCCAAAAAATTTAATCGTTCCAGATTTTTTATTTTCCTTCAGCCAATTTTTAACATTAATAGCTGCAGCCATAGAGCCAGTTCCAAATAAATGATGGCCACATGCATGACCAGCACCACCTTGAATAATTTCTTTCCTTTCTGGAACTGCTTCTTGGGAAACGCCTGGTAATGCATCGAATTCTCCCATAATTCCAATGATTGGAAATCCATTGCCAAAGCTGGCCTCAAAAGCTGTTGGTATACCCGCAACTCCCTTAGTAATCTTAAAACCTTCTTTTTCAAGTTCTGAAATTAGCAATGTTGAAGATTTTTCTTCGAGATATCCAAGTTCTGCAAAATCCCAAATTTGGTGGGCTATATTTCCATAATATTCTGTTTTGGCATCCAAAGCAGAAATGATTTTATCTTGGCTTTGCACTAATGATGGTAAAATTAAAAGCGTAATAATCAAGAAAGAAAGTGTTCTATTCATAATCTATTTTTTCAAGAAATTTAAAAGTAAATCAATATAAGTAAAATATTATAACTACTTATGCTTCAAATAAAAACAGCCTTTTAATAAATTAAAAGGCTGTCGAGTTTTGGTAATAAAGATTGAGTTAAACTCCATTAAGGAGATTCTCTTACATCTTGGTTTCTCCTTCATAATAGTGAATGATGGAAAGTATATCTTTGTCAAATTTTAGAGATGGATCAAGTTCGAAAAGTTTGTCGTGCATTTCAAAGTTATCAACCAATGCCTCATCTAAAATTACTAATGCTTCTTTTTTTCTGCCAAGTAAACTCAAGCATACAGCCCGGCAATACAATAATTCTGGTCCAACTGCATAAAATTCTGCGTCATCTAGAACGTCAAGTGCTTCTTCAACCCTGTTTAATTTCACAAGAATGCTTGTGTATTGATACCACAAAAATTCTTGTTCAGGAGCAATTTCAGTTGCCATTTCAAAATATTTGACAGCTTTGTTGTTTTCTCCTAATTGAACATATGCTTTAGCAATACCTTCATAATATTCTTCGCGACCATCTTCTATCTTGATTGCTTTCTTATAAGAGCTGATCGCATTGTGAAGAGATTTTTCCTTTAGGTAGCATTCTCCTAATAAGAAATAGGTCTCGTCATTGTAAGGATCAAGTCTTAGGGCAGAAAATAAATTGGCTTTCGCAGAAATTAAATTTTCAAGTTTAAGATGACAACTTGCAATCAATACCAACAATTCGCTGTCTGGACCAAAGTTCGCATTTGCCTCTTCATAAATTCCAAGAGCTCTTTTATAATCGCTTATTTGGCAGCATAAATCTGCACAATCCATATATGCAATGTCAAAATTCTTGTTTATGATAAAGCTATATTCTAAAGATGAAATGGCTTTATCATATTCACCCATGCAAGAATAGGCATGTCCAAGGTTAAACCAACCAAGAAAATTGTATGGGTTTTTTTCTAAAATCTCGTTGTGAAATTTTATACTTTCATCGAATTTTTTAGATAATTCAACCGCAATATATATTCTTTCTAAACCTTCTGTGTTCAGAGGATCTAATTGCAAAGCATGTTTTAGAACCAGAAACATTTTTTTGTAGTCCTTTTGTGCTTCATATATATAAGATTCACAAATATAAATGTCGATAAGATCATTTTTTGTGGCAATCTTTTTAATGTTGTCTAAAAGTTCAAATGCTTCTATTGATTTTCCTAATGCACCAATGCAGCGGGCTCTTAAAATAATTAATTCATTTTCGAAAGGCGAAATATTTTCTGCTTCATTAATTATTTCAAGGGCTTTACTCATTTGGTGATCTCTGAGTAGTAATTTTGCTTTTGTTATATAGAACTCAGCTCGATATTGAAATTGACTCAAGGCCATATCAACAACTTCTAATGCTTTGTCTATAAGGTATTCATCTTCGTAATAACCTATTAGTTGGTAAAAGGTTCTTTCATCCAAGTATGTCAGATTCCCAGTTTCTGACATAGCTTCAAATTCAGAAACAAGATGAATCAGTTTGTGATCTCGTTTTGTTCTATGTTCCATTATTTAAGTCTACAGGATTATAAGTAACAGGTGGTAAATATAAAAAAATTATACACCAAGAAAATTAAATGAACTCTTTTTTTATCCACATTGATTTGGTATTATAAATAATTGTAATTTCTTATATAGTGCTAATAATCAGTAATAAACATATATTTAATTATTTTAACATAAAAGATTCCTATGTTTAAATGTTTATAAAACACGCTTGTACACATTACAATTATTCCTAAGTGTTAAGTGGAAAAGATGGATAAAATTTTCAATTTTTAATTTATGAAGGTTAAAAATTCATTATTTATGCTTAGGATTCGTTTTTATTGCCGCAAAATATAAGCCTGATAAAATAAATATTCCTGAGACTATTTTAATAAGGTTTAATTCATCCCGTTCAAATAATATGGAAAGTGTTGAAGTTAAAAATGGTTGTAAATAGAGATAAAATCCTGCAAGCACTGGCGTAAGAATATTTATAGCATAAGCATTTAGAGAATAAGTGAAAAATGTTGCGAAAACGATAACATAAAATAATCCAATCCATGCATAGTTAGTGAATTCTTGCCATTGAATTTTTTTAAGCTCAGGAAAAGAAATAATAAGAATGACTGGCGATGCAAAGGTAAAAACCCATTTAACTACGGTCAATGAATGGTATTTATTCAGCATTGGTTTTAGAAGTACCAAATAAAGTCCGTAGGTAACTGCATTTAAAAAAATCAATATATTGCCAAAAACATAATCTTCACCGAATTGGAACTTTGATTTACTAGAAATTAGAATAAATGAGCCTAAAGCAGCCAATACCAATCCAAAATAAATATACTTGGTCAACTTTTGCTTTAAGATGACAACAGAGAAGATGGTAACCATAATTGGTGTCGTACTTATTAAAAGGGAGGCATTGATGGTGGAAGTTTTTTCTAAACCAAGAAGAAAAATGTTTTGTGCTAAAATAATCCCAATAAAAGAACACAGCAAGAAATATGGAATATCTGAACTTGCAATTTTTTCTTTTATAAATATTGCATGAAATAACCAGAATAGAATCCCTGCCCCAAAAACTCTAAAAAACACCAATGCCATTGGAGCAATAAAGTTGCCGTGCATGATATCTTGGGCAACAATGAAATTTCCACTGTAGAATATCGTAACTGCCAATAAAGCAAAATGTGCCTTTATGTCTTTATTCTTTAGCATATTTTACCATGATCACATTAAATTATAATAATAATTCACTCACTTAATACAAAACAATGATTACTCTAGGCGACTAAAGTATTTATAATTTCATATTAAATTTTACTATTTCATATACTTCATTCAAATAAAAGCATTATGATTGTATTAAGGTGCAAAATGTTCGATATTTTCTAGCCGCATTTTAAAAAGCAAATTAAAAATAGTACCATGAGTGAAATTGCATTTTCTAATTTAGAAAGAAGCAAAATGATTGAATCTCTTCAAACTAATGATTTTGATTTAGTAATTATAGGTGGAGGAGTTACAGGATGTGGTATCGCTTTAGATGCTGCAACCAGAGGATTAAAAGTTGCTTTAGTGGAGAAAAAAGATTTTGCATCAGGTACAAGTTCTAAATCAACTAAACTTATTCATGGGGGATTAAGATATCTGAAACAATTTGACATTGGTTTGGTACGAGAAACTGGGCAGGAAAGATCGGTTCTTAACAAATTAGCTCCACATCTTGCCCTTCCTGAGAAAATGCTTTTGCCAATTACAGAAAAGGGGACTTTTGGAAAATTTGCTGCATCAATAGGACTTTGGGTATATGATTTTTTGGCTGGTGTAAAAGGAATAGATAAAAGGAAAATGCTTTCGAAAAGTGCTGCTTTGAAAAAGGAGCCATTACTAGATGGTAAAAATTTACAAGCAGCTGGATTTTATGCTGAATATAGAACCGACGATGCAAGATTAACCATTGAATTGGCAAAAAAGGCCACCAAATATGGAGCGGTAATTTTAAATTACACTGAAGTTGTCGATTTTCTAGAAGACCAACAGGTTTATGGAATCATTGTAAAGGATGCTTTTTCAGGTCAGCAATATGAAATTAAAGGAGAAAAAATAGTTTCAGCAGCAGGCCCATGGGTAGATGAATTGAGGAAAATGAATAATTCTTTGAAGGGTAAAAGGTTGCATCTTACAAAAGGTGTCCATATTGTTGTTCCGCGTGAAAAGCTACCATTGAATCATTCCGTTTATTTTGATGTTCAAGATGGTAGGATGATTTTTGCAATACCAAGAGGAAAAGCAACTTATATTGGAACAACAGATACTGATTACAAGGGAAGTTTGGACCGAATCGTTGCCACAAAAAATGACAGGGACTATTTGTTAAAAGCAGTTAACGACGCATTTCCAGATATAGAACTTATAGCAGAAGACATTGAGTCTAACTGGGCGGGACTGAGACCGTTAATTCACGAAGATGGAAAATCCCCTTCAGAATTATCTAGAAAAGATGAGGTTTTTGAAGCACCTAATGGGCTAATATCCATTGCCGGTGGAAAATTAACTGGCTACAGAAAAATGGCTGAAAAAATTGTGAATCTTGTTTGTAATCAATTGAAGACAGAAGATCAAAAGACCTTCAAGAAATCTCAAACTAGAAAAATTGCTTTGACAGAACTACCATTTCAAACCAATAAAGAAGTAAGCGATTATATTGACAAAGTATCCACGGATTTCAAACAAATGAATATCGATCCATTTTATGCTTGGTATCTGGTGACAAATTATGGCAAAACCTGTTATCAAATAATTGAGCAAGCGGAAAAAGGCAATTTGTCAAATTTCGAAATAAATTTATTGATTGCCGAGGCCAATTATTGTCTTCAAAATGAGATGGTCAATACGCTCGAAGATTTTTTTGTAAGACGAACGGGTCGGTTGTATTTCAATATTGAAAGTGTAAAAAAATACAAAAACGAAGTGTTAGCTTTTTTTGCTGAGAAATTAATATGGAATCAGGAAAGAATTCAAAATGAAGAAAAGCATTTGAATGAATTAATTGTGGATGCTACCACCTATTATGATCAAGAATTCTAATGTTGGAAATTAAATTATCGATATTTCGTTATAGTTAAGAATGTAATCATCGCTTAACGAATGAAAATGGTTTTGAACAAGCCAAAAATTAAGATTTACTTCATTTATGTAGTTTTTACATTTCTCTATTATGGGGTAAGTTCTGCTTTATTCTTTTCAAAAAAAGAAGTTGGGACCAATTTGCTGCAAAGCCTTCTGATTGCTCTGGGGGATATTTTTTTCTGGGTTTCTGTTCATTTATATTTTGCTGCAGCTGTTATCATTAGTACTGTCATTGGAATGATTGTCTCCAAAAAAAGGGGAAATACTGAAGCATTTGATACCTTCAGAAATATTTGCATTTTTATAATAATTGTATTAACAGTGCTTACTATTCTGGCAAATCTTTAATTCAAATTAAATTTCACTTTTGAATAATAATCCTTTTTGATGGGCTAATTCGGGATATAGTTATTTGCTTTTTCCACCCATTTTTATTGTGAACGCAAGGCATTATGCGAAAAAATGTGACAAGAAAAAGCAAGACAATACTTAAAGAAAGCTAAGTTTGTATCCAAATAATTTAAAAGTATAAATGGAAGTTAATTTTTCGATCATATCTACAGCAATTGTCTTGACTTTTATTTTGGATCCTTTTGGTAACGTTCCACTTCTGCTTACTATATTAAAAGATGTAGATGCAAAAAAGCATAGGAGAATAATTATCCGAGAAATGATTATTGGACTAGTTATTTTGATATTGTTTTTGTTTGCAGGAAGAAATTTTTTGAATTTGTTCCATTTAGAAACTACTTCTGTCACTATTGCCGGTGGATTGATTTTCTTAATTATTGCATTAAAGCTTATTTTCCCACCATCAGAAGGCAGTAATATATTTGCTTCGACAGGAGAACCTTTCATTGTTCCCATTGCTATGCCTATGGTAGCTGGACCTTCGGCACTTGCAACGATTATTGTCATGTCAAATAAAAATAGTGAAAACTTAACAGGCTTATTTTTGGCTTTAATAATCGCTTGGGCAATCTCATCCATTATATTGTTATTATCTCCATTATTTTATAGACTTTTAAGAACCAAAGGATTGATTGCTTTAGAACGATTAATGGGGATGTTATTATTAATAATGGCTGTACAGATGTTGATGGATGGATTGAGTGAATATATGAGAGTATTTATAGGGTCGTTGCCTAATTAGTTGCAAATTGAAATTATACAACTAACGTTATAATGATAATCCGCCATCCAATACAATCGTTTGGCCTGTCATAAAAGTTGAGTGCTCTGAAGCCAACCAAATTGCAGCATCTGCTATTTCAGAGGCCTCACCATACCTTTGGAATGGAATCATTTTTTTCAAACCTTCTTCTAGTTCAGGTTTAAACTTAAACATTGAATCCAACAATGCAGAATGTGTATAACCTGGACATATCGCATTAATTCTAATGTTTTTTTTACCATATTCTAGTGCAGCAGACTTTGTCATTCCCACAACTGCAAATTTACTTGCTGAATAACTAATATTATTTCCAGATGCTTTTAATCCAGCTAAGGAGGCAATATTAATAATATTTCCATAACCTTGAATCGTCATTTGAAGGAGCGCTAATTTCATTCCGTAAAAAACTCCAGTTTGGTTTACAGCAATTACGTTGTCCCAATCTTCAAGAGTCGATTTTGCGGTAGGTGCTAAATTTTTTGGCCCAATTCCAGCGTTATTAATCATCACATCTAGCGCGCCATAAGTAGAAATTGCTTTATCGACAAGATCTTTCACTTCTTCAAATTTACTTACGTCTGTTCTCAAATAGATACTCTTTCCATTAATCGCTTGTATCTCTTCATGGACTTTAATAACATTGTCCATATTAATATCTGAGAGTACCACATTGTATTCATTTTGGGCAAAAGCTATAGCCATTGCTTTTCCTAATCCTGATCCTGCACCTGTAATTATGACTGTTTTTCCGTTCATTTTTTTCATTTTCAATTAATCCAAATTAAAATAAATTTTCAATTCTATTTTTCTGGATCGATTGCAAAGCCATTTTGCAAAGTAATTCAGAAGCAATATCTAATTCTGCAAATCTAGGATCAGAAGTTAGTCCTTTGGAATATCGGAAATAAATCTGTTGAGCAATTACTGCAATTTTAAATAGACCAAATACATAATAAAAGACGATATTATCGACCGGAGTACCTGATTTTTTTTCATATGCTTCCACTATTGCCTCTCTACCTGGATTGCCAGGTAAAAAAGTAGGAGATGGTATTCCTTTTTTGATAAAATCACCATCAGATTGCATGGTCCAATAAGCTATTGAAGTTCCAAGATCCATTAAAGGGTCCCCAAGGGTTGCCATTTCCCAATCTAGAATGGCTGTTATTTCGTTCCAAGAGTCGTCTTTTAAAATTACATTATCGTACTTAAAATCATTATGAATTAGACAATGTTTAGAGGATTGTAATTGATTCACTTCCATCCATTTCATGACCTTATCAGCTGCAGAAACATCTTTTGTTTTAGCCTGAATGTATTGTTTTGACCAATTGGATATTTGCCTTGAAACATAACCGTCAGGTTTTCCGAAATCAGCTAAACCTATCTTATTATAATCGATGGCATGTAATTCAATAAATGCATCAAGCCATAAGTTTGCTATGGAAGAAAATTGGTCTGCAGATATATTTCGTTTTAGTGCTTCTTGATAGTTAAGAACGATGCCATTTACCTTTTCCATGATATAGAATTGCGCTCCAAGAATCTGATTATCATCGAAAAAATAAACTTTTGGTGCCTTTGAAAAGTGATCATTTAATGCATTAAGCACTGTATACTCTCTTTTCATATCATGACCTCTCTTTACAGCTCCGAATGGAGGTCTTCGCAAAACATATTCTTTTTCTCCTACTTTTATAAGATAGGTAAGGTTAGAATAACCATGTGAAAATTGAAATAGTTGAATCGGTTCATTTTTGTCATCTAATAAACCAGCAGATGACATTATTTTTCGTAGAAGGTTGGTGTTTATTTCTTCTCCTTTCGAGACAGTTCGATATAAGGAGGTCAAATTAGACATATATTAGTTTGAATATTTATGAATTATACTTTTACCTAACTGATATAGATGAACCTCGTCAGGTCCGTCTGCCAATCTTAACATTCTGGCAGCAGCAAAATAATGGGCCATCGGAAAATCTTGACTTAGACCCATTCCGCCATGAATTTGCATTGCTCTGTCAATAACTCTTAAAGCCATATTTGGAGCGACAATTTTTATCATACCAATCAAATCTTTTGCTTCTTTATTTCCTTTTTTGTCCATTTTATCAGCTGCAGAAAGACACAACAGCCTAGCTTGATCTATTTCACATTGAGAGATGGCTATTTCTTGACGTATGCTGCTAAAATCTTTAAATGTTTTTCCAAAAGCAACGCGATTATTGGCTCTATAGGCCATTAATTCAAGTGATCTTTGTGCCATACCAATCAAACGCATGCAATGATGAATTCTACCAGGACCTAACCTTCCCTGAGCAATTTCAAACCCTCTACCTTCCCCTAAAATTATATTTTCTTCGGGCACTCTAACATTAACCAAAGTTATTTCGCCATGACCTTCTGGAGAATCGTTGTATCCGAATACAGTTAATGGTCTTTGAATGGTGAGACCTGGTGTATTTATAGGCACAAGAATCATACTTTGTTGAATATGCCTCGGAGCTGTGGGATCTGTTTTGCCCATGACAATAGCAATTTCGCAATTTGGGTTCAAAGCTCCGGAAGACCACACTTTATGGCCATTAATTATATATTCATTACCATCTTTGATAATGGATGTCTCGATATTTGTAGCATCTGAAGATGCAACTTGGGGTTCAGTCATCAAAAAAGATGATCGAATCTTTCCTTTTAGCAATGGTAAAAGCCATTTGTTTTGTTGCTCCGCATTGCCATACCTTGCCAAAACCTCCATATTTCCAGTATCAGGAGCACTACAATTAAAAATTTCTGATGACCACAATACTCGACCCATCATTTCTGCTAAAGGTGCATATTCTAAATTTGTAAGTCCAGGACTAAATTTTTGATAAGTTGCTGGAAGAAAGAGATTCCAAAGACCTGCTTTTTGAGCTTTCAATTTTAATTCTTCAAAATTGGGCCATAATTGCCATTCATTTTTTTTATCGTGGTGAAATTTAGCGACTTCACTTTCAACAGGATAAATGTGTTCATCCATAAAAGATTGCAATCTGGATTGATATTCTTTAACCTTATCACTATGTTCAAAATTCATATTAAATTTTTTAACCTGCAATCAAATATCCACCATCGACAGTATAAACACCCCCCGTCATATAGGATGATGCATCTGAACTTAGCAGTAAAGCCAAACCTGTCATTTCCTCTGGTAAAGCCATTCGGCCGCTTGGAATATTACTTTCCAGTTTGTGCAATAATTTTTCATTTTGCCAGAGTGCTGCGCTAAATTTTGTCTTAACCAAGCCTGGACAAATTACATTACTTCTTACGTTGTATTTTCCCCATTCTTTTGCTTGATTTTTAGTCATCATAATCAAAGCAGCCTTGCTGGTGCTGTATATTCCAAGCCC
The DNA here is from genome assembly GCA_024642705.1 of Bacteroidota bacterium. Classification (GTDB taxonomy): domain Bacteria; phylum Bacteroidota; class Bacteroidia; order Chitinophagales; family Saprospiraceae; genus Portibacter. The sequence goes on from JAHEAQ010000057.1 coordinate 23,821, forward strand.
GAAACCTGGGTGAATTCCTTCCACTGAACTTATATTGATAATGGAGCCATTGGAATTTTCTTTCATTGAGGGAAGAACGAGATTTGATAATGCCCAAGGAGCTTTCAAATTGATATCCATGATTTTATCAAAAACAGATTCTTCACAGGATTCAATCGGTCCAAAAACTGGATTTATAGCAGCATTATTGATCAAAACATCAATTCGCCCGTATTTTTCTATTGTTTTTGAAACCAGAAATTTTCTTTGTTCATGATCTCCCACATGACATGCAATTCCTGAACATTCACCGCCTAATAATTTAATTTCCTCTACGACAATATCCACAGCTTCTTGTTTGCGACTACTAATAATCACTTTTGCACCAGAAATAGCTAATTTTTCAGCTATTGCTTGTCCAATACCTTTGCTTGAGCCAGTAATAATGACGACTTTATCTTTCACATTGATGTTAGGTTCCATTATATTATAACTTCATTTTTAGTAGTTAGAGTTAACATGGTTGGATCCATTATGATATCTTTTAAACCTGAAGTTGCTGCCAATTCATAATGAAAGAAATATTTCATAGTATGAATTTTACTATCTAAAAAATCATCCGTAAAATTTGAATTCCCTGAATTTTTCAAATGGTATGCTTCTAAACCCATTTTAAGCCATTGCCATGCGACGCAAACAGTAGAAAAATATTCCATAAATAGAGATGCATCAGCCAAATATGAATTGAATTTTCCTGCCATTGAAAATTGGCTCAAATGCTGCATAATGTCCACGATATCCTTTAATCGTTTACCAAGCATATCTGCATATAGTTGAAAACTTTCGATTTTTCTGGCTTCAATTAGGGATTTTGAAATTTCTTGCGCCAATAATTGTGGTGCCATCCCATCATTCATAGTCATTTTTCTGCCTAAAAGATCTATAGATTGAATCCCAGTTGTCCCTTCATACAATGCTGAAATTCGAATATCTCTAAAGTATTGTTGAAGTATATATTCAGAGCAAAAACCATAACCTCCTAAAACCTGTATCCCGTTCGAAACGGAAGTAATCCCTTTTTCAGACGGGTAGGTCTTGGCCATTGGAGTTAAAAGTTCTAACAATAGATTATACTTGTCTTTATCTTCTTTTGTCGTTGATACGATTAGTTTATCATAATAATAAGCTGCTTGTAATATGAGACTCATACTACCTTCGGCAATCGCTTTTTGGCTTAATAAAAGTCTTCTTATATCTGGATGATTGATGATTTTTGTTTGACCTTGAGTCAAATCTTTTTTTCCTGTATCAGAAATTTTTCGACCTTGAGTCCTTTCATTGGCATATTTTAGAGACGCTTCATAGGCTGCAAGTGCAATAGAAGCAGCTCCTCGTCCAACTCCAATTCTTGCGGCATTCATCATTTTGAACATATATTTCAACCCTGAATTAGGCTCGCCAACCAATTCGGCTATGCAATGGTCGTTTTCACCGAATATTAAATGAGTGGTGCAATATCCTTTCTGGCCCATTTTTTTGAATTCCCCAGCAGTAATGACATCATTGCTATTTCCATTTATATCCATCTTTGGAACAGTAAATAAAGAAATTCCTTTTGTTCCAGCTGGTGCTCCTTCTATTCTTGCCAATAACAGGTGAATTACATTCTCTACATGTTGTTGATCTCCTCCAGAGATAAATATTTTTTGTCCTTTTATCTTATAAGTTCCATCGGCTTGTGGATAAGCTGTTGTGGTGATATCCGATAATGATGAACCCGCTTGTGGTTCTGTGAGACACATTGTCCCGCTATACACTCCAGTTATCATTTTTTCTACATATTTTGCTTTAATAGCTTCTGAAGCAAAAGCAATTATTAGCTCCACCGACCCCAAAGTTAGCCCTGCATATCCTGGTAGTGAATTGTTGGCAGCATCCATAATTGCTGCACCAACTGTATGTACTGAAAATGGTATTTGTAAGCCACCATCTTTAAACTCAATGGGTGCGGAAATTATTCCAAGTTCAGCTCCTAATGTAAAGATTTTTGCTACCTGCGGATGGGTTTGAATTATCTTACCATCAAAATAAGCGGGATTTTCATCCATTTCTTGAAAATAAGGATATAGTTCTTGTTCCGAAAAATCCATAATCGACTGCAAGAACATATTGAGGCCCTCCTCATCATGATCCTTAAAGTGATCTGTCGCTAGTAAATCAGCTATTCCAATTACATTGAATAATTGAAATTTTAATGTATCTAAGTTTATAAATTTTGCCATTGTTAAATATAGAATTTTTTCGAACGTACTTCTGAATGATTAGTAAGATAAACTTAATATTTAAAGTAAAAAAAGCTTACTTGATTATTATATGTTTTTTCAAATTATTAGAAACCTAGATTTTGAAACTTTAATAAAAATAAAATAAGGAAGCTTGCTTTCAAGCCCCCTTATTACTATACCGATGTGAAATTGAATTTTTTAGATACTGAACCTTCTCATTTCATTCTTCATCAATTCTTTTAAGTTGTGAGCGACATCTAAGCTCATTAGTAAGTTAGAAGGAAAAGGATTAGGTCTACTTTTTAATCTGCCAGTTGATCTATCGCAAAGTGCTCTTTTGTCTCCATTGAAACTGGTTGCGTAATCGTGAAAGTGTGCATCTACATTAAAAGGTCTTGTCTGAATCAATTCTTTAGTTACTTGGTCAAATAAACCAATTCTTCCTGTAGCTATTGCTGATTTAGTTCTGTGAATTTCAATAACATCTGCTGTTACTGTTACAAATTTGTCAACTTTAATATCGTTTCCAGAAGTATCTTTTTTCACATTTCCTTTTTCATCCAAAACATAGCTCCAACCATCTTTAACTTCTTTCTTGTCTTGATATCTATCAATAAATTCTTGTTCAGGGCTAATTTCAATATTGTCTAAATCTAATCTTGCTATATAGTCAAATTCGAAATCTGAAGATTCAATTGTATAATACTTAGTCCAAAATGTATTCAATTCTTTTACGTTGATGCTCATGATTTCTTCTTCTACCTCTCTTGGCATAAATCCAAAAGTGTTGTTGTACAATTTTACTAAGACTCTGTTAGTTCCCAAATAGATGGCGTCATCTATCAAATCAATACTATTTTTATAATTATCAACGTAACGATCTATTCTGATAAGATGATCATATGCATTTCTAGCTGCAGCCTTATCTCCTTTTTCACCTAATGCAAGCATTCTTGTTGCTTCATTATAATGGAAAATTGCTGCATTATTTGCCGCTTCGTTTTTTAAAGAACTAACATTAGCAAATTTAAATTTGGCCTTATATCCATCTTTGCTTATTAATGGTAAAAATGGTAAAATGATATCTTGTCGTTCTTCAATTCTATCATATGCACTATAAACTTCATCCCATGCACTTGGTCTACCAGAAATTTTCATTTCTTCTGCATATGCTAAATCTTCAGCTGTAATTTTTTCAAATGCTTTCTCAAGGATTTTGACATCTTTAGTTGATTTGTTTTTTTTCCCGCTTATTTTTCTAGCAAGTTTTACAATGACAGTATCATAATCACCGCGTTCTACCATTTTCTCTAGAGAAGTACATGCACTAAAGAAAACCATTGTAAATGTTCCGATTAAAATTGTGATCTTTTTCATAAGGCTTTCTTTTAAGGAATTTGTAAAATGATTTTTATAATAGTTGTTTTGTTTTATTAAAGACGGCAGCATTTTATTGAAGTTGCAAACATTAAGAGAGTTTAACTTTAGGCCTAGCAATTGTTAATTTTCTTAATATTTATAGATGCACAAACTATTTGATGGTCATTTTTAGTTAATTATGAAATTATGTAAATGAATCACAAAGGTTTTACGGGTTGGTTGCTATTATCAGTTATCCTCTTCAATGGGTGCACCTCTATCAAATTGATGAATACACAATTAAATCATGAGAAAGAATTAAAAAGATTGGTCCATTCGGATTTAGAAATTGAAGAAAAAGTAAATCAATTTTCCAGATTGTTAAATGATGTTATCCAAGAATCTATGGAATACAGTTCTAATAGAAATACTTACAAACATATACAGCATTTCACAAAAAGAAATAAATCGACTATTTCAATGTTAATAGAACAAATTGAAAACGAAATGTCATCTATGAATCCAATTCAGAAAGTTCAATTTTCTTTTAGATTATTAAAACAGCCGTACACCAAATCATTAATTGAACTAGTTCCAAAAGTTGAAAAGAAAATCAATAGAAAAATTAGACAAATTCATTTGATTGGCAAGTTTATATCAGTTTTGAAGCCAAACCTTTTCTAAGTATTTATTTCAAGGATTTTTTTTACATAAAATATAGTACGATTTTAAAAATAAATTTATATTTGCAGTCCAAAATGAATTAAAAATAAATTTCAAAAATTAATTATTTTATAATATGTTGATAATTAACATAAAAGAAGAAGAATCAATCGACAGAGCTCTAAAAAGATACAAAAGAAAATTTAGAGATACAAAGACAATTATGGAATTGAGAAATCGTAAAAATTTCGAAAAACCATCAGTTAAGAGAAGAAACTTAATTCTTGGAGCGAAATACCGAATGGAAAAATTCGGAACGGCATAAAAATTTCTTTAAAGAATTCAATGATATATAACCTTGCATAAATTTTATGCGAGGTTTTTTTATTTTATTGTCTTAAATAGTTTGGGTTATTAAAGAAAAAATAGAACTAGATTTCTTTTTTCTTTTGAAAGGAGTTAATTGAAGTTCCAATACTTAAATGATGAACACTTCCATGCAGATGGTAGATATTAAATCCATAATCAAAACGCCATTTTTTTGCTTTAATCCCGAATCCGCCGCTAAAACCTGCAAAGGTTTGAAAATCAGAAAGCCTTAATTCTCTTCGCCGAAAATGATTGTAGCCAAACCTTAATCTTAGTGGCCCTCCTTGCCCCAACAAGAATTCACCATTGAAAACAATATGTCTGAAAAAATTATCTGTAGATAAAGCAAATTTATTGTCAAATAAAACATTGTTTTCCAGATTTGGATCATCATAAGTAATATTCCACCTGTGAAGATTATGTCCTATAATTGAAAATCTAAAAGGAAGATGTGCAAGCTCCTTTGAAACGCCGATCATCATTTCGAAAGGCAGTGGTTCTCTTACCTTGTCATATGCAAAAATTTGACTGCCGATATTTCTTATTACAAATCCAGCTGATAATTTTTTTTCTTCTTTATGGAACATTCCTCCTACGTCCATTGCTAATGCAGAAGATCTATAAGATTCAAAAGATGAAAAAATATATTTCAAATTTGACCCAATATGGTAGTTTTGATTTAAGGCTTTTGACGCTCCCAAAGTAAATGCCATCTCCGATGCTTTGAAATTTCCTGAAACATTTCCAAATTCATCTGCTAAATCAAATGATCCATAAGTAATGTATTGTATTCCTGAATGAACAGAAATCTGATATTTATTAAGATAATCTGAATATGAAAAATAACCATTGTTGATATCTTTGAAGTGAAAATTTTGACTAAAATTAATTTGGCTTTTACTTTCACTATTCAAAGAAGCTGGGTTTAGGTATGCAAGATTAGAATCATCATCGAATACACTAATTACATAATCTCCTAGGGCTGTGACTCTTGCAGATGGCGGTAGATTTAGAAATTCATAAATATTTTTTCCTCCCACTTGCGCCGGTAGGCTTGTAGTTGCGAAAATAAAAAATATTAAGATAATTAGTCTATAAATCATACTTGAGTAGCATTTCTTTATCTCCTTCTTCAATGGTCCAAATGGTTTGGCAAATATATTCACCATTGTATTTTCCGCAATCCATTTTTTTAATCAAGTTTCCTTGCTCATCATATCCTTTAATTATACCAATTTCATGATCTCCATTCTCATAATTTCCTTCCCATTTTATATTGCCGTTTTTAAAGTATTCCTTAAATGGACCATTTTCTTCATTGTCGATAAAGGTAACTTCTTCCATTAATTCTCCGCTTGAATAATAGCGCTTCACAATTCCTTGCATTTTTCCGTCTATATATTCTGCTTCTAAATTTACTTTGCCATTTTCATAATATGAAAAATATGGTCCTTGATAAATTCCTAAAACATAATTTTCCTGAACTTCTTTTGTTCCTGAAGGGAAGTAAATTATTCTTTCACCATCCAAAAGCCCCTTGTTATAGTGACTTTTTTCAAACAATTTACCTTGTGAATCAAATGAGGTGTAAGTACCAAATTTAAAAGAATCTTTGTCCAAATAGTATTTTTCGATGATTAATCCATTGTCATCTTTTTTCTCAACTTCAATTAATCTTTTGCCACAAGAAGCAAAAAAAACAAAGCATACAAGGAGTATTAATAATTTATTCATAAATATGACATTAATAATATTAAGAAAACGATGTAAATTTAAATAGATTATTCATTCGGAAAATAAAGAAAATTTTATTATTCCAACCATAAAACCATTTCCACAATCAAATTGCTGGGATAAGAATCTATAAGTTATCTTTAAAATGCAATATAATAGAAAAGGTAAGTTTAATTCCTTTAAAGTATAATTATTCGAAAACATTAAAAAAGGGTAATCGAAATAATCAATTACCCTTTTTCTTGGAACGATAGATTTAAAATCTAATATCCATATTTAGATCTTCCGTCATCGATTTTTGCTGTTTTCTTCAAAGAATCCATAAGTGTTAATCTAACTTTTGATCTATTTTGTATGCTTGAAGAATTCCTTAAAGATGGCACGTTTGTTGGCTCTCCTGCTTGTGCAATAGCCAATGGCTTAACAATATAAACCCCGCTATTCCCTACAATAGGTGCAGAAACATTATTTTGACCTACGCTGAAAATTGAAGAGACAACTCTTGGCTCATTTCCTATAGCTGGTATTACTGCACTGTTCATTGTAACTGCTGAAAGGGTATCAACAGAAACACTATATTGATTTGCAATTGCACTAATGTCAGTTCCTTTAATAGCTGCTTTTATTGCTTCACCTTTTTTTATGTTTCTTACCAGAGGCATTAATTCATCCTTTACACTGGCAACACTTTTCAATCCTTCAGGAATAATTTCGCCCAATCCGATTATTACATATTTATTGGTATAGTATTCAATTGGATCTTGGTAAGTAAACAAGTCAGGGGAAACATCTCCAACTTCAACTGATGCATCATAAGCCCATTTAACAATATTTCTAGAACTTTGGTCTGAACCAAGATTTCCTAAAGTGTAAGCATTTTCATCTAAAGGTTCAGAAGATTTCAAATCGTAATTTTTACCTTGAATTGCCGTTTTAATATCTCCAAGATTCCTATTATCACTTAGAAAATCATTTACGATATCTAAAACACTGTCTTGAGTTTCTTGACTTGGAATTACAGAAGAATTTATATATGCCAACCTATATTTGTCTTCAGTTGTTCTATTAATTATGTCTGTTAATTCTATTAAAAACAGGCCTGCCGGTGTTTCAGCTTCGTAAATTTTTCCTTTTACATTTCCGTCTAAAAATAAAACTTTGTCTAATTGAGGTGGAAGGTTGCCTTGGGTTAAATATCCAAGATCACCGCCATTTGTTGAAGATCCATCTTGAGAATTTGAAATTGCAATTGAATCAAATGAAGCAGCACCACTAACAATTAAATTCTTCAAACTGTCTCTATAAGTCCTTGCATTTGCGACTAAAGTAGGATTGGTGGATGCAGCTTGTCTGAAGATAACCCTTGCTTGTACTGAATCAGGGATTACTTTTTTATCAATTAATTTGATAGCTGAATACACTCCATTATCTAGATATGGTCCATAAGTTTCATTGATGTTGATGGTTGAAATAATAGTTTTCAAGCCTTCTGGTAGATCATTTACTGAATAATAAAAGGTTGGTTTACTTCCACCATTATTTACTGCATAAATAGAATCATTGGCTGCAGCAACCAAAGCTTCAGTTCTCGAAACCATATCTGTAAGAACAGCAGCTGAATCTGATGCAGTTGGAATAACTGGAAAAGTAATATAATCAATTACTCTAGTTTCAGTTTTATTGTTAAATTGTTCTTTGTGTTTGTTGATGTAAGCTTTAATATCAGCATCAGTTACTTCAACTGCGTCATTTCCAATAACATCAAAAGGAATTTTGACATATGCAATTTGAGCGCGAGTATTTTTAAGTTTGAATTCTTGTTCAGCTAGCCATGAAGGAGTATAAATAGCCTTGGAAACAAGATTGGACAATTTAGATTGCAATTGACTTGCAATAATTTGATTTTCTTGAACCCTCCAAAAAGATTTGAACTCAGGTGTCATTCCTTGGTTGGTCTGAATCATATTTTGAATTTGTGCCAATTGCTGTCTGTCAACAATACCAGTATTAGGATTGTAGAAAGTTTGCTGAATGATTGGACTTAGGTTTTGTCCAAATTGGAGGTCATTTAATTCCTCAACAGAAACAGTAATTCCTAAATCTTCAACCTCAGTTTCTACAATTGCTTTGTTCACATAATAATTCCAAAGATTTTCTCTTCTTGCATTTGGATCTTGTGATCCTGAATTTTGTGAAAGTATTCCTTCAGTTCTTGAGAATTCCTGGGCATCCACTTTTTTCCCATTTATGTTTCCTAATGTAGGATTCATTACATTTCCTCTATTTGCACTTTGCGCATCCATAATAATGAAAGCAGCTAATGCCAATCCCAGAATAATCAATACAAACCAGAAATTTTTTCTTATTTTACCTATTAATGCCATTTGATTTTTGAATTAATTTTCGAATGTTTTATTCAACAATTCAGTATAAAGTTAAGTCTGCTTTTTAAAAAGCTCCGCAAAGGTAATGTCTTTGTCTGTATTTTCAAATATTTGGTCATAACAATTGAAAAGTAAATACGATATGCAAATTAGTATTGTACTTTTTTATTTGAGATTCATCCGTTAGTAAAAGATTTACTCAATTTTTAAAAAAATTGTTTTGTTTTAAAACTATTTGCTTCTTTTGTTGTCTGAATAGTGCATTTTTGAACTATTGTTTATGACAAATTTTGAACCTTTTAACCATTTTGGTTTTCTAACTATCAGAATATCAAGACTTATTGATATTTCTTTAGATGAAAAAATTAAATCTAAAGGATATCATTTTCCTACTTCATGTGTTGGAATTTTAGCCGATTTGTGGAATAAAGACGGAGTTTCACAGAAAGAACTTGGGTCTTCTATGATCAAAATGAAAAGTAGTGTGACGAAAATGTTAGAAGCATTAGAAAATGAAAAAATGATTGTTAAAAGGAACGATTCGAAGGATAGAAGAAAAAGATTAATTTTTTTAACTGAAAAAGGTCGAGATTTTCAATCAGATCTCGAAGAAAAATCAAAACAATTCGAATTAAGCTTAATGAATGAATCTAATAAAGAAGAAATTATTATAGCTAAAAATGTATTAAAAATTTTTTACAACAAACTTAAAGATGGCATTTTAAAAGAATCATAAAATGAGCAAAGGAACTAGAAAAAATCTTATATCTGCATTCATCACCTTGCTAATATTATTAGGAGGATTATATGGTTTCAGAAAACTATCCAATCAGAAAAAATCTACAGTCGATGGAATCGAAATCAAAAAAGGAATAAGAAAAGTCGACGTTACTTTTTTTAATCCGGAAGATGAAATAAATTCAATCGAAGTTGATGGAAGGTTGCAAGCATATGAAAGGGTGACCATCAGTTCTAAAGTCACTGGAATTATGGAACAAACTTCAGCTGATATTCGTGCCGGTAAATATTTTAAAAAAGGAGATTTATTGTATTCGATTGACAATAAGGAGGCAATATATAATTTGCAAGCTCAAAAAAGTGCTTTGTTCACTAGTATTGCTCAAATGATGCCTGATTTAAAATTTGATTATCCTGATGCATTTTCTAAATGGGAGAAATATCTCAGCAATTATGAAATAGATCAACCTATCCATGAATTACCGGAACATGGTTCTAATCAAGAAAAGTATTTT
>JAHEAQ010000137.1 GCA_024642705.1 Bacteroidota bacterium
ATAAAGTGTTTCTAGTGCAATAGTTATTAAAAATAAAGCTTCAAAGAACGCAAATATTAAGAAGATAATTTCTCCATATATATTGCAAAATAACTTTGAAACACACTTGTATGAAAATGGTACAGACCCGCGCTATATTCAGAGTTTACTTGGGCATAGAAGCACAAAAACAACCAAAATTTATACTCAGGTGGCTATAAAACCTATTCAAAAAATAATAAGTTTGATAGATTTGATTAATTTGGATTAAAATATATTTGGGATATTAGCATTGCGCAAATCCAATTGTTGTGCTTCATTATGACTAACCTATAACCAATGATAAAATTCATCCGAAAGATTCGCCGAAGATTACTATCTGAAAATAAATTCAGCAAATACCTCTTTTATGCAATTGGAGAAATAATCCTTGTAGTAATAGGTATTTTAATTGCTGTAGGAATAAATGGCTGGTATAATACTCAAAAGAATGAAGAAAAAATAAAGGCTATTCTTACCCAAGCTCAACACAACATTCTTGTGGACCTTAAAGATGCCAAACGTATATTTGACTATTTTATAGTAATAGATTCTTTATCCAGAAACGTGTTAAATGATAAAGTTACTGTTAAGACGAATCCAAGGCACATTGATATTACAGAGAAATTAGTGGATTTTAATACGAATAAAGGAGGGTATCTGCGATTAATAGATAATCTTGAGAATTTGCCTGAGAAGTATACTGATTTAATGCCATATTTCAATAGTATCTATGAAGTTCTGCAAGCAGATATTGATAATGCAAATGCAAATCTACTAGCTACTGGAGTTGATAGTAAGTTTGATAGACTTTACAGCAGCCCACAGTACGGTGAATATTTGATGAATCAATACTCTAAAGAAGAAACTGCTAATTATTTATTAAACGATCCAATGCTAAAGAATAAAACTATCGATTATGTTCGTCGTTTTAGGTATTTATCTTGGATAGCAAACATTTTTCGTGTTGAAGGAATTTCATTATATAAAAAATTAGACTCCTTGATAGGCAATCAAATTACTGAATACCCTGAGTTACTTTGTATTCTGCCACCGTATGAAGTAATCAATCCATATTTAGGAGACTACAAATGGATTGACGGTACTGCAAGAGATATTGACTTATCAATTTCAATAGAAAATGGTCAGTTAATTTCATATTATCAATCTGACAAAATAAAGTTGTATTGGAATGAAAGCACCTATTTTTTCACCCCCATTAACACTAGTATTGTAAGGTTTTATAAAAATGAAAAAGGGCAACGAATTAGTGAAGCTAGCGATGGTATGTTTAATCGGATTTGGATACACAAAGAGGATATTGATCTAAAAGAAATTGATATCGTAAATGAATACCGAAAGGCTAGTCGAGTAACCGGCCCCTCCAAAAACTGATAGGTGCATCCCCTCACAGTTCTGCTGACCAAAGCGTCAGTGCCACCGTAAATACGGTAAAGTAAAGACCCTAAAAAAACCGTTGTTTGTAGTTCCCACTTTATGGAGTGAATGCTTTCACTCCATTGCTTCAAAAGAGTCGGTCATAGTTCAATAAATCGAAATTCCAATTCATGGGTAGTAATCTGTTAAGGAAACATATTTTTTTTGTTTGATTAAGGATAATTGTACAGTAGTACCAAGAATAGGACTTTCACCTTTTAGTTTAATTCGTAAAATTATAGTGTGAAAAAATAAAACTTTCTCTTACAATTTTAAACAATGATTTGATTTAAATCAATTGCAAATGATTTGCTTCAATCTTAAGAAACTTATTTCCATCTTATCAATGAATGACCTTGGAAAGAAACTGAAAATGCTTTTTCTGATTATTTGGGCTAAAAAGAAGCTCGATCTCGAGTGCAAGCTCATGAGAAAATTTCCATATTTTGTGGATCTGAGATTACGTTAATGCGTAGACTCCCGTTACCTGCCATTTTAAGACACACCAAAAAAGCCAAAACCGAAAAAGATAAAAAGGTAAATATTAGTGCAACCAAATATTAAGTTTCTGGTCTAATAAAGGAATATGAGTATTGAAGAAAATCATTTTTCTGACAAAGTTATTGTTACCAATATCTTGAATGGAAACATTCAGGACTTTGCTTTTGTGGTCAAAAACACAGAAAAATTGGTTGCTCAAATTGTAGGTAAATTGACAACTAATGAAGATGACCGAAAAGATCTTGTGCAAGATATTTACTTAAAAGTTTACCAAAATTTATATTCTTTTCAATTTAAATCTAAATTATCAACTTGGGTTGCAAACATTGCTTATAATACTACTATAAATTATCTTCAAAAAAAGAAAATACCAATCATCGAAATTGCAGAAACAATAGAGGATAAATATAAATTATCTGAAAATCCAGAGTTGATAACAATCAAAACAGAAGCAGTTGGAATTCTTAATGACGAGTTAGCCAAACTTCCACCCTTGTATAAAACGTTAATCACACTTTACCATTTGGAAGAATTACCTAATAAAGAAATTTCGGAAATTACAAACTTGCCTGAAGGAACAATAAAAAGTTACCTATATAGAGCAAGAAAAATTCTTAAAGACAACATCAATCATCATTATAAAAATGAGCAATTATGAAAAGTACACATTTAACTGACGAAATGTTGCAAGCATTTCTCTTAAAAGAAATAGCAAACGATAGCATAGACAAGCACCTTACTGAGTGTTCGGTTTGTCGGGCAAAACTTGAAAGCTATCAATACTTAATAGGAAGTATGCAAAAAATTACCCCTGAAACTTTTTCTTTTGATGTTACAACTATTGTAATGAATAATATTAGCCTTTATGAGAAGAAGAAAAGTAAAAAACAAGAATTGACTTTTTGGGGGATTTTGATATTTCTATTAATCGCCATTTCTTCTTTTTCCATTCCTTTTATTCCTAATATACTTGAAGTTTTTTATTTAAAATCTATTATACCAACACAATTGCTTTTAGGAACAGGTGTAGTTGTATTACTTTTTTTATGGATAGATATTATTCAGCAGTACAAGAAGAAAGAGAAAAAAATATTTAATAATAATTTGCAACCGATACTTTAAACCTTTGTCTAATAGAATGTAATTTAAAAGCAAAATAGAAATGAAAAAAATATTAGTAAGCATGATAATCCCAATGACAACAGTTCAGGGTTTTGCACAAGACAAACTAATAACAGATAACAAATCAAACACTATTGAACCAGGCACCATAGAGCATTTGAGCGGAATAATACTTCCTATTTTGTTTATTGCATTTTTGATATATATGCTAACCTTGATAGTCAGATATTTTTTAGATTCTCGTTTAAAAAACAAATTAATTGATAAAGGTATGGCTGAACAATTATCAGCTTATTTATTAAACAAAAATGACCATGATAAAAAGGATGAGGTTATTAAATTAGCAATACTATTTTGTGGTGTTGGCATAGGTTTGGTACTAATTTATTTAAATGCCCCCATTCATATTCATTCTTTAGCTATTATGGCTATTAGCATTGGGCTAAGTTATTTCGTTTACTTCTTCTATCTCCAAAAAAAAGATAAGTAGATAGATTTTATCTCCTCATTTACTGTAAGATTTTAAAACTTCACTTTGTGAAGCTGATAAAATATTGCCCCAAAATAAGCCTTACAATAATTTTAAAATTATAAAACAATGAAATATACATTCACATTTATAGCAATTTTAGTTGCTCAAATAGTATTCGGACAAGGAAAGCAAGTTTCATCTACTGAGAATTCAGCTTTTAGTATAGCATCCACAAAAAACATAGAAGCAGAAATTGATGCCATTTTCAATCAGGCATACCCTGCTAATTCACCAGGTGCAACTGTTTTGATTGCCAAAGACGATGCGATTATTTACAGAAAGGCTTTTGGCATGGCTAATTTGGAATTGAAAGTTCAGATGAAACCCGAAAGTGTATTCCAGTTGGCTTCTATTACCAAGCAATTTACAAGTGTAGCAATCTTAATACTTATGGAACAAGGTAAACTTACCCTGCAAGACCCTTTGTCAAAGTATATTGCAGACTACCCGCTAGGCAATGAAATTACAATTCACCATTTACTAAATCATACTTCTGGCATTAAGGATTACACCAGAATTCCTGAATTGAGAGCCAAAACTCGACTTGATATTTCCCCAGAAGAAATGATTAGTAATTTCAAGAACTTGCCATTAGAATTTAACCCCAATGAAAAGCATGAATATAGCAATTCTGGTTATTTTCTTTTGGGATATATCATCGAGAAACTATCCAGTATGAGCTATGAGGATTTTATACAAAAAAACATTTTTGATAAACTCGATATGAAGAACTCTTATTATGCAAATACTTATAAAATTATTCCCAATAGAGCTAATGGCTACCAATTTTATGAAGGCAATTATGAAAATGCAGAGTATATGAGTGCGACTATTCCTTACGCTGCGGGTTCATTGATGTCCACCATTGATGATATGTTTTTGTGGCATAAAGCTATTCACAAAAACATACTTATTTCTGAAAAAAGCAAGCAAATGGCTTTTACAAACCACACTTTGACTAACGGAAAACATAGCGATTATGGATATGGTTGGTTTATAAATGAAATAGCAGGCGTAACAACAATTGAACATCCAGGCGGTATTAATGGCTTTTCTGCATCTGGTATTTATTTGCCTGACACCAATATCTATGTAATCGTATTGAGTAATTTAGACGATGGTAAGGGACCTGAAACTTCTAACATTAAAGCTGTATCTATTCTTTTGGGTAAACCCATTAAGGATAATATATCCGTAATCCTTTCTGAAAGCAAGTTAAAACAATGGGTGGGCGCTTATCAGTTTGAAGATGTTGTGCGCTTTATAATTTATGACAAAAATGTACTTTATAGTATGCGTGAAGGTGGTCGTTCAATAAAACTTGAGCCATTGTCTGATAATGAATTTCGATTTGAAAATAGTCTTGCTACTTATAAATTTTCTTCAAAAAAAGGCAAAAAGCAAGTTCTTTATGCAGACCGAATTAAAAGAAGTATTGGTGTTGAAACTGATAAAAAGCCAATAACAGAAAAAGGAGTTATAACTTTGGAACAAGAAATTCTTGTCAAATATGTAGGTGTTTATGAATTGCAACCATCCTTTCAAATTGAAATTGAAATGCAAGGCGACCGCCTTTTTGCAAAGACAACTGGACAGCCATCTATTGAGCTTTTCGCTGAAACCGAGAATAGTTTTTTTACCAAAGAGATAGATGCCCTGGTTGTTTTTAATTTGGACGTGAACGGAATTGTAAAAAGCCTTAGCTTTTCTCAGGGCGGGAACAAAATGGAAGGAAAGAAAATAAGGTGAAAAGGGTTGCTCTGGAACAAAACGGCAGGCAACAGCGGTTTGGCAAAAGTGGCGGCTCAGTGTTTCGTATGACATTTTTTCGTAAATTTGAAATATGTGCTTCGTATCAAGTTCAATGGTAAAATCGCCACCTTCGCCAAGCCGCAAAATGTGTGCTTCATTATGCCTAACCATTAACCAATGATAAAATTCTTTAAATGAGCGAACGATCCCGAAGGGTGAAGGTCTGGGAGACCTTCAAGAGAGCGAACCGGCACGGATGGGGGCAGAATTCTGGTTTGCAAAACAAAATGAGGGTCTGGTCACCGCTGGCTAGAGCCTTTGGCGACGGACGGAGACCTTCAAGAGAGTAAATCACAAAGGCGGATTCGATTGCCTATAAATATTTGATACCATGATTAAAATTTTTAGACAAACAAGAAACGCATTGTTGAAAACTAACAAAATAACTAAGTATTTCATTTACGCTGTAGGTGAAATCGTGCTTGTTGTCATTGGAATTTTGATTGCGTTGAGTTTGAACAATTGGAATGAACAAAATAAAAATTCAAAATCTGAAATTGTTTACTATTCAAGAATTCTAGAAGATTTTAATCTTGACAAAAAATTAATAGAAGAATTATCAGAAAAAGCTGACAATAGAATTAAATTAAGTAAAGAAATTTTAGTGGAATTAGATTCGGGGACAAAAACCAAGAACTATCTCTTAAACAAGTTTTTAATTGCAATAAGAAGCGACGCTTATGTACCTCGAAATGTTGCCTTTCAAGATTTAATCTCTTCTGGAAACTTAAATCTCTTGAATGATGTCAATTTAAAAAATAGCTTGATTCAATATTACAGTGAATTGGAAAATATACAGTCTCAATTGAAACAAAATCGGAACGAAAAAATTAAAGAATCATTCGAATTGGTAAATTCTTCCATTGAATTTGGCCAGACTGAGTTTGAATACATTCACCAATTGCTTGGAAAAGAAATTATTGACATCTTACCACAATATGACTGGACAAAGGAAAAGAAAAGTGAGGATTATAAAAACTTTCAATTGATGTTGATATTCAATATTGCAATGTCGGACCGAGAAAAGCAACATTTATCTGCTATAAATAATTTAATGGAATTGCCCTATGGCCTTCTAACAAATAAATTAGGCATTAAATAAAAACAAGAAATTCCATTATTGGCTGTATCATTAGGATATGCTCTTAAAAAAGACAACATAACAAGCCACAAACCGATAGAAATAGAAAAAACCTTGAAGGCAGATCAGCATGAACAATACAACCTCAAAAAGTGAAGTTAAAAATCCATTCCCAATGCAAAGGTTTTTGTTATAATGTTGTGCAATCCTCTATGCCTCTTTTACTCCCTAAGTAAAAAACAAATTACGCTGTAGACTAGATAGCGATCATTTAAAAGATAATTTGTTTAAACCCACATGATGCATTGTGGCTTCGCAATGAGACTTGAAATGACAATAAAAAATGAACGAACGATGCAAAGCAATTTTAATGAAATTAAAATAAGGAGAGAACTGACAGAAAACCTGTCGGAAGGGATGGCCTGACTAAATCATAGTTACCACAATGGTGCATGACCAAAACTTTGTACAGCGGTATATTTTGCAGTCATTTCCAGTAGGAATAGAACAATGCATAATGTGGATTAAATCCTAATTGTTAAGATTTAAATGAAAATTAGGTGGAAGGGGCAAGGATTATGGATCATGATCATGTGAGTCCGATTATGTAGGATAAATTCAATAAAAGTGCAGATAAAACAAAAGCTAAATTAATATTAACTAATTACATAAAGCATAAAACACTAATTAATACTATATTATATATAAGGTATATAAAAATGCACAAAATGCATTTTTATTACAATTAAATTATATAAATTGCAAATACCTTATTAATATTTGGTCGTTAATTATTAATGCCCAATATTATTTTTTTAATTTAACAACCTAAATCTAACTTCAATGAACCTTACAAATTCCAACCTACGGGTTAGTGGGAATATTTTATTTTCCTTTCTTCTAATTTTTCTAGTTTTTTCTTGTGAAAAAGATGCTTTGAGAACTTCAGACAAAGAGTTTAATGATTTGCAATTAACTGATATTTCACAATTAGGAAACAAAAACAGTAAAGTTGATGTCTGCCATGTAACCGGTAATGGCGATTCACATGTCATCAACATAAACCGAAATGCCTGGTCTGCTCACGAATTGCATGGCGATGCCATTGACAATGATGGAGATGGGCTATTTGACAGACCAAATGGCTGTAGCGATGTCGATTGCAATGATGAAGATCCAATCAATCTATCCGGTCAATATTGCGGTCAAATAAGTTATACTAATGAATTTGGTGAAACTTTGGGATCAAATTATTATTTTATAACTATAGCTGAAGGAACATGTGATGTGATCGTTGATGCTGATTATTGCGCTCCAGGAGCAATAACATGGGAATTATTAGAAACAAATGGTAATGTGTATACTTATCTTGAAACGGACCCTTGTGGCATTGACGGATGTTTCATAACCATTGTAAACAATGGCTCTAGTATAAATATTTCCTTCAACTGTGATGGTATTCCTGATGACGCTATTATAGAAGGAAGCCTGTCTGCTTTTGAAGGAGAACCAATATTTGATTTTTGGGCCTTGCCAATTGACAATGATGGAGATGGCTGGTACCAAGAAATTGCAAATTATTATTATACCGCTTGCCCACCTGAAGGTTACATTTCATTAGATGAAATCTTTAGTTCTCAGGTTTACAAGTTTGGTGACTGTGACGATGAAAATCCCGATATTTACCCTGGAGCTGTTGAAATATGCAATGGTGTAGATAGCAATTGTGATGAAATTAGAAATTATCCTGATGGATTAGTGAATGGAAATTTCGCAGGCTCTGCTTCTTTCGGACCTAGTGATGTTACCATTTCAGGTGCTGAATGGTCAGACGTTGATCCTAATACTGGATGTACTGGCTTTTTTGATCCCAACCCCATTACTACTGACCTCACTGGTAAAATAGCATTGATTGATAGGGGGTTATGTAATTTTGACACTAAAACAAAATACGCTGA
>JAHEAQ010000058.1 GCA_024642705.1 Bacteroidota bacterium
AAGTATTTAAAGTATGCTATTGGTGAAATTGTGCTTGTCGTGATTGGAATTTTAATTGCTCTTTCCATAAATACTTGGAATGAGGCGAGAAAAGAAGCTAAAGTAGAAAAGCAATACATGATAAGCTTACTTAGTGACTTGACCAAAGACAGAAGTAATCTTATACGCAATGTGGAATTTGGGCCAATACCTGTAATTTACAATGACTCACTTTTTTCCGAGTTACAAAAAAGACCGCTACAAGGAAGGGAGAAAAGAATCTATCATTTTTTCCTTCTGTACACTAATGGAATTCTTATTACTTATCATGATAGAACAATATCTCAACTAAGAAACTCAGGAGGCTTTGGAATGATTCAAAAACAGGAAATTTCTGATGCGGTCCTGGATTATGATGTTCATATGAGGGAATCAATAAGATTCAGTGAAAGTAGTTGGAGCAGTCATCTTATAAATAACGATATTCTACTTAATGATAAAATGTATGAACTATATAGGGTGGAGCATCTGAAGGAAAGCGCAATTGTACATAAAGAAGATATGAATAAGGTTGCTTATCCAAATGATTTGAAATTGCTGAGCTATGATGACTTCGATATTAAGCTTACTTTGAATTCAATGTCCAAAGTTCGAAGGGTTGATGAAACCAATTATAAAAGAACGGTTCAGGCACTAAACATGAATATGAAACTGGATTCATTAATTCGAAATGAATATTTGCAAATGGATGAGAAAACTAGCATAATTCATGATTGAGTGTATCTTGGAGTTTTAATAATTAAAAACGAAAGACTAACATATGACACATATAAGCCATTAAAACAGCTCATATACAACCTGCTTCGCTTAATTATGACATACTAATAACCAATGATAAAATTTTTTAGATGCGCGAATGATCTTGAAAAGTGAGTAATTAATCCGCAGGCAAAATGGCAGCGACATTTTAGGTTACGAACCGAGCGCACATCGCGAGGATGGGTTGCCGACCTTAAAGAGAGTAAACCGCGGAAACAGATGGACAGGCAAAAACACATACTACATGATTAAGATTTTTAGACGAATTAGATTCGATCTTATGGAGAAAAACAAAACTGGAAAGTATATTAAATATGCTGTTGGTGAAATTGTGCTTTTAGTTATCGGTATCTTAATAGCACTCCAAGTTAATAATTGGAACGAGAATCGAAAAAATTTGATACAGGAAAAATTTATTCTCGAACGTCTAAGCGTAGATTTGAATTCAGATTTGGATTTACTTTCATACCAAATTGACAAGGCAAGTTTATTTTTAAAACAGTATAAGTTTTGTACTGAGGTTCTTTTGGATGAAAGACAAACTACACGTGAAACGTTTATTGAAAACCTAAGTTCGATATTGACGATATTATACTTTAATCAAAACCGAACTACCTTTGACAATATTGTAACTTCTGGGCAAATGGAATATTTGCAAAATCAAAAATTAGCAGATTCTATTATTAAATATTATACTGAAGGAAGTAATATTGGTTGGGATTCAGGCTTAATAGAGTACACAAGGAATATTTTTGCTCCCTACATGTTAAAATTTGATCATAATCCACAGGTTCCAGAGACCAGTTACAGAGCTCAAGCTTCCAAAGAATTTACAGAAATTGATTATACAAAATCGTCTGTCAAGCCTAAAAGTATAGATGACTATAAGAATGATGTATTTATTCTAAATATGTTACGCAACAAAATTTATTTGATGGAAGGTCAGCTTATGGAGTATGAAAATTTAAAGAATATTATAAAACAGCTAGTTGAGCAAATATCCAATGAGTTGAATAAAAGTTAAATAATACACTTTCTAAAAAATAAGTAGCACAACAACGGTAACCATTGCACAACCCCGATTAAGTAGAAAGATTTCAAAAATTGCTGATACCTGGCTTCTTTTAAGCTGTTTTTAGCGTAGTGATTTTATAATATATTCATTTGAAATATAGGATTTGAATGCCATGTGAGACATTTAATAAAGTAAATAATTGCGGAATGAGCGCTTATTTCTGTATTTCTTGTTAAGATTGGAATTTCCAATTGCCCAGTCAAGATTCTTTGTGGTTTTCTTACGTTTTATCACGCTTCATTTTTGATGAGGGAACTTTATAATTTTGAAGGCCATAATCCCCTAAGAAATCTAACAAAACGCGTTAACCTTCATTCTTCAGATTTGGCCGAATAAAATGGATCAAAAAAGGTATTCATTTTTCCACGGCAAATTAATTTGCCTTGCTAACCTTTGCCTTTGCAACAAAATGGTTAACTTAGATTAATGACCAAAAAAAAGCGAATAGATAATCAATGACTTACAGAACATTAGTTGGAATTATTGAAACTACTAAACAATGATAAATCCATCCTTTATAATGAAGGAATCGAGGCTCCCGCCGAGTATGGGATTGCCTATAAATATTTGATAGCATGATTAAATTTTTTAGAAAAATACGATACAACCTTATAGAGAAAAACAAAACTGGCAAGTATCTTAAATATGCAATCGGAGAGATTATTTTGGTAGTGATAGGAATATTAATTGCGCTTTCAATCAATAATTGGAATGAGAACAGAAAAATCCAGGAAAATGAAATTACTATTTTGGAGCAATTAAATACAGACCTTAAGAAAAATCTTGAGGAGTTGGTTGAAATAAAAAGCATATTTACGCAATCAGAAAATAACTCCAAATCTTTTTTATTATTTCTAAGCTCAGAGAAAAGTAATACAGATTCCATTTCTGCATGGTTAAAAGAGATAAGTAGAAATCCCATTTTTAATAATGCAAACACAGCTTACAAAAACCTAGAAAATAGTCTCAATAAAATCATTTCTAATGATTCTTTAAGACTCCGTATTACACTGATGTACGAAAAAGAGTTTAGAAACATTGATGTTCGTGAAAATGGCTACAAAACACAATTTTACCCTGAGTTTAAAAAACATCAAAGAGAAAATTTTACAATGACTACAGAGGTTTCAAAAGACGGTAAAGAAATAATATTCAACTATGACAGACCCAAGAATATTGAAAATTTAAAAGAAAATGATCTCTTTAAAAACTCACTGATAGATATGTATAATTTTACTAAACTTAGAATTAATTTTTTGACTTTGACTGAAAATAAACTACATGTTTTAATTAAAGATATTGATCAAGAAATTGAAAGATTAAAATGATAAAATTCTTTAAATGAGCGAACGATCCCGAAGGGTGAAGGTCTGGGAGACCTTCAAGAGAGCGAACCGGCACGGATGGGGGGCGGAATTCTGGTTTGCAAAACAAAATGAAGGTCTGGGAGACCTTCAAGAGAGCGAACCGGCACGGATGGGGGGCGGAATTCTGGTTTGCAAAACAAAATGAAGATTTGGGAGACCTTCAAGAGAGTAAATCACGAAGGCAGATGGGATTCCCTATAAATATTTGATAATATGATTAAGTTTTTTAGACACATACGTCAGCGATTACTGACTGAAAATAAATTCAATAAATATCTGGTTTATGCTATTGGTGAAATTGTACTTGTTGTTATAGGGATATTAATTGCTCTTCAAATAAATAATTGGAATCAAAACAGAATTAACACTGGTAAACAACAGGACTATTTATTGGGACTTAAAAATGATTTAGAAATACAAATCCGTCTTTTTGATTTTTCAGATCAATTTTTTGACCGCATAATTGTTGAAGGAGAATCTATTTTGGCAGATTTTAGTTCATTAGGGAAGTTAACAGAAATTGATAGTATAAATAGTAAGTTGACTACCTTAATGTATACCAAACAATATCCTGAAATTACAACTACTTTTAATGAATTAAATAGTACAGGACAATTCAACTTAATAAAGGAAAAATCAATTCGATCTGAAGTAATTCGATATTATCAAAGAACTGAGTATGATAAAACCGCAATTGATGGAAATATAAATAATGTTATTTACACTCAAATATTTCCCATTATCAAATCCATGGTTGTTATACATCCAGAAAATTTTGGATTTGAGAATAACAAGATAAATTTAATGGAAAATTTGAAAACAACCTTTGAGCATAATTTGAATGATTCAATAAAGGAATTTGAATTGTTAAATGCAATTAGTTTACGAATTATTATTGCTAAAAGTGACAAAAATAAAATCCGGGATTCAAAAAGTCAAGCTGAACAGTTGCTTACTCTTATTAATTTAGAAATCAACAATGATTAAATTCTTTAGACATATAAGGAGAAACCTTATGGAAACAAATAAAATTGGTAAATACTTCAAATACGCTATTGGTGAGATTGTATTGGTCGTCATCGGGATATTGATAGCACTACAGCTTAATAATTGGAATGAAGCTAGAAAACTAAATGATAACCAATTAGCCTATTTGGACAATTTAAAAAAAGAGGTGATTCAAAACGATAAGGAGTTAAAAATAAAAATTGACCAACATAAGATCTTAGACGATAATCTCATTGAATTAGCAAGCTTGATGGACCCTAACCCTTTCCCAATCACAAGAAGCAAATTAGACACCTTAGTCATTGATATGACCTTTATGCCTGTATATAATCCTATAAAAACATTTACTAATTCTGATAATCTTCAAACAATTGAAAATACTGAACTTAAAAAGTTAATTTCACTATGGAATTTTGAACTAGAAAGTTACGCCTATGACACTAAGATAATATATGATCTTTACTATAATGCCATATACCCTTTTTTAGAAGAAAATTACCAACTTAAAACTTTGTCTTATAATCGATTAAGCGCAAATCCTAGTCGCTTTCCCGTTAATGCTCCAAAATTATTATCAAGTCCCGTTTTCGAAAATCAAGTATCAATGAAATTGATTAATAATGGAAACGCTTATGAACAGTTATTGGTTCTTGCAGAGCTGCACCAAAAAATTATTAAACTTATAGACCAAATCACAAACACTAAACAATGATTAAATTTTTTAGATGACAGAATGGTTTTTTGAAACAAAAATGAAAGAAGATAAATCCCTCTTTTATAATGAAGGAACTGAGGCTCCCGCCGAGGATGGGATTGCCTATAAATATTTGATAACATGATAAAGTTTTTTAGAAGTATTAGAAAGGATCTTATGGAGAAAAACAAAACTGGCAAGTATCTTAAATATGCTTTCGGAGAAATTGTTCTTGTAATGATTGGAATATTATTAGCATTGCAAGTCAATAATTGGAACGAGAATCGTAAGAATAGGGCAACACTGTCTGGCTATACAGAATCCTTAATCAAGGACTTAAAACAAGACACAATTATATTAAACGAACAGATTCACTTTGCCTTAAGTGACAATGAAATTCTGCAAAATTTAATTGAAAGGCTATCCAGCCCCAAGGCCAATGAGGATACTTTAATTAAAATAGTAAGAAACGAATTGCCCTCTCTCTTCAAAACATTTAGGCCCTTGAATGTGAATACTTTGCTCGCCATGCAATCTAATGGGACTCTTGAATATTTTGATGAAACCACCTATGATTATTTAATTGATTTGCAAACCGTTCAAACATTAAGGAGCAGTATCATCAAGACACAAATAAATGACCATAATCTTAAATTTCAAGAGATGATGTCAAAATATTCAATTGGAGAATTTAAAGTGCTAAGCGGGCCATTAACAGAAAAGGCCTGGTCAAACTTAGACCCCGACGATCTATACAGAAGCGTGGAAAGTTTTATAGCATCACGCAAGTGGATGAATGATAAAGGAAATATCAATAGGGAATTAATAATGGCTGCAACCGAAAAAGTACTCAATCAATTAATTGAGATCCAAAACTATAAATAACGAAAGCACAACATTAGTTGTCGTTGCACAACCTCTAATTAAGATGAAGGATTTCCAATTGCCCAACCAAGATTCTTTGTGGTTTTCTCGCGTTTTATCACACTTCACTTTTGATGGGGGAAATTGATATTTTTGAAGGCCATAATCCGCAAAGAAATCTAACAAAACGCGTTAACCTTCATTCCCCAGATTTGGCCGAACAAAATGGATCAAAAATGCCAGCAAAACTAGATTCTTTGGTATTTCCTTTCCTTAATTCTATTTGACTGTGTGCAACGTTATTTCTTTCTTTTTTTCTAAAATTTTTCCTTAAGAAATTGACCCGTAAACGAAGATTCTACTTTCGTCAATTCTTCAGGACTTCCTTGAAATATTAAGTAACCACCATCTTTTCCTCCCACTGGCCCCAAATCAATCACCCAATCTGCACATTTGATAACATCCATATTGTGTTCAACAATCAATACTGTATGGCCATATTCTACAAGACCATTCATGGCAATCATTAATTTTTCAATATCATGAAAATGTAATCCCGTGGTGGGCTCATCAAAAATGAAAAATATTTTTTCTGAGACCCTATCTTTACCAAGATAAGATGCTAGTTTAATTCTTTGAGCTTCTCCGCCAGATAAAGTGCTTGAAGACTGCCCTAATTGAATGTATCCTAAACCAACTTCGTTCAATGGACTTATTTTACTAATAATTTCTTTTTGATCTTCGAAAAAATCAATGGCTTCTTCAACGGTCAATTCCAAAATATCAGCAATATTTTTTCCTTTGTATTCAATTTCTAGTATTTCATGTTTGAACCTTTTTCCTTTACAATCATCACACACCAATTTAACATCAGCAAGAAATTGCATTTCTACCGTAATTTCGCCATCTCCTTTGCAATTGTCACACCTGCCACCATCAACATTAAAAGAAAAATGTTTGGGTTGTAAACCCTTAATTTTTGAAGCTTGTTGATCAGAAAATAATTTTCTTATTGCATCATATGCTTTGACATAAGTTACAGGATTCGATCGAGATGATCGCCCAATAGGATTTTGATTGATCATTTCCACATTCGTAACTTGGCTCAAGTCACCACTTATTTCTTTGAATTCACCGATCATATTGCCCACAGGCTCATCGATTTGTTTTTTAAGGGCAGGATAAATGATGTATTTCACAAGGCTGGTTTTTCCAGAGCCCGAAACCCCTGTGATCACGCTAATTGCATTTAACGGAATCGAAATGTCTATATTTTTTAAATTATGCTGCCTAGCTCCTTTTATATGTAATTTGTTTACAAGCCTTCGTTTTGATTTTGGAAGAGCAATTGATTTAGAACCATTTAGATATTGAGCTGTAAGCCCTTTAGTATTTGTTTTTTTAAATTGTTCGTAAGGACCTTCAAATACAATTTCACCCCCATTTACTCCAGCTAATGGACCTACATCTACAATATAATCTGCAGATTTGATTACTTCTTCTTCATGTTCCACAACAATAACGGTATTTCCCAAATCCCTTAATTCTTTCAACACATTAACCAACTTAGCGGTATCTTTCGGATGAAGACCTATGCTTGGTTCATCTAATATATATAGTGAATTGGTTAGGTTACTGCCTATGGTTCTCGTTAAATTAATCCTTTGAGTTTCACCTCCACTAAGTGTGCTTGATAATCTGTTAATGGATAGGTAAGACAGCCCAATTTCCATCATTATTTTCAGCCTATTCTGTATTTCAAAAAGTATTCTTCGCGAAATTGTAGCATCACTAACACTTAATTGTAGATTTTCAAAGAATTGATTCATTTCATCAATTGGCATTTCCACGAGCTCCATGATATCTTTTCCCCCAATTTTTACATATGAAGCTTCTGTTCTCAATCTCCCTCCATTGCAACTGTTGCATTCTGTCTTTCCTCTGTATCGAGCAAGCATTACTCGATTTTGAATTTTGTATGATTTTTCTTCCAATTCTCTAAAAAAAGCAGTGATACCCTCAAAGTATTGGTTTCCTTGCCATAGTAATTTTTTCTGTACTGGTGTTAATTCGAAATAAGGCCTATGAATTGGAAAATCAAAATGACTTGCAGCCTGAATGAATTGCTCTAGAAAAAAACTATTTTTTTCTCCCTTCCAACAATTAACTGCTCCTTCATAAATCGAGAGACTTTCATCACTAATAACTTTTCGAGGGTCTATTCCTAATATCTTTCCATAACCTTCGCAAACTTTACATGCTCCATAAGGATTGTTAAAATTGAATAATTGATGGTTAGGTTCAATAAATTCCATCCCGTCCATTTCAAATTTATTGTTGAAAAGCACTTCCTGTTCGGACGTATGATCAAAAACTATGCATGAACCTTCACTTTCTCCAAAACTTGTGAGAATGGAATCAGAAATCCTTTTTATGTTTTCTTCGACATCATTTACTTCAAATCTATCAATAAGAACCTTAAAATTTTTTGAAGAAGGATGAATTACAGAATTGTCTAAATCAATTTTTTCTTCAAGAATTTCTTCAATGTATCTTAGATCGTTTTTATATGCTACCCTGGAATATCCTCTTTGAAGCAACATTTCAAGTTCAGTCTGAATTTTTCTTTCTGAATGTTTATTCTGAAGTGGAATAAAAATAGAGATTTTGGTCCCATTTTCTTTTGAAAGTATAAAATCTACTACATCGCTTATTTGATGCTTTGTAACTTCTAATCCAGAAATTGGTGAGATGGTTCGACCCACTCGAGCAAATAATAGTCTTAGATAATCATAGATTTCTGTTAAGGTACCGACAGTGGATCTTGCGTTGGTGCTGCTAACGCGTTGTTCTATTGCTATTGCTGGAGTTATGCCTTTGATAAATTCAACATTTGGCTTTTTCATCCTGCTTAAAAACTGACGTGCATATGATGAAAGGCTTTCGACATATCTTCTTTGTCCTTCTGCATACAAAGTGTCCATGATTAAGGAAGATTTACCAGAACCACTTAGTCCAGTAACAACTATAAGTTTTTCCTTGGGAAGTACAATTTCAATATTTTTGAGATTGTTGGAATTTGCTCCTTTAATATGAATGAAATATTGGTAATCAATATTTTCTTCAATTATTGAACTCGGTACTGCTAATTCTAAATCTTTTTCGCTGATCATTCTATGGTATATAAAAAGTAAAAATACAAACTCCGTTAAATATCTGTTAATGTTATTATAATACTGGAAAAAATAAAAAGTTTAGCTTTTATTTGTATTAGAATTATTTTTATAGCATATTTGCGCTATATTTAATATTCAATTTTAATCATTACCAAAATAATTAGAGTATAAGCAATCAACATTTACACTGAACAAATAACATATTTTCCTTAACCGACTTTATAAGTTTAGTGATATGAATGTAAAAATGCAAAAAGATCAAGATTTAATTCTACAATATCTTGAAGGTAATGAACAAGCTTTCGAAGTTTTATTAACAAGACACAAAAGTAAGATTTACACGTCTATTTATTTATTCGTGAAAGATCATGAGCTTGCTGATGATATTTTTCAAGATGTTTTCATCAAAATAATTGATACCTTAAGAAAAGGCAAATACAACCACGAAGGCAAATTCTTACAGTGGGCCTTGAGGATTTCATACAACATGTGTGTGGATAATTTTAGAAGATCTAAAAGAAGAAATAAGGTATCTGCTTCTGAAACTTTCGATATTTTTGATGTATTAGAATCTCCGGATGATAATATGGAAGATTATATTATCAAAGGTCAATCTCACAGCAGAATCAAATCATTGGT
Organism: Bacteroidota bacterium; assembly: GCA_024642705.1. GTDB lineage: Bacteria > Bacteroidota > Bacteroidia > Chitinophagales > Saprospiraceae > Portibacter. Next base: position 9,622 of record JAHEAQ010000058.1, read on the forward strand.
TGATCAACTGCCTCCAGAACAGAAAGAAGTGGTCATATTAAGACATTATGCTGATATGAGCTTTAAGGAAATTGCAGCACTTACAAGTGTAAGTATCAATACAGCATTGGGCAGAATGCGTTATGCTTTGATTAATATGCGTAAGATGATTGGCGAAAAAGAAGCAATGTACCAATAGAAACAAAAAGAGTTTTGAGTTAGTTAGTAACTGCCTATCAAGGTGGAAAGAAATAAGGGATTGTCGCGTGATGAATCCCTTTTTTCTTTCCAAAAACTTAGGAGAATTATGAAATGGAATGGATAATTTCCTTTTTTAATTCAGATTAATTTCCAAAATAACTATATTGAACCTTCAACCAATAATAAAAGAAAATTTAGAAATGAATATGAAATCAATAGTATTTGCAGGAATGATGTGTTTGCTTTTTTTAAGCTTCACGACTAAATCTTTTGGACAACAGACCAATCATTTAGAAGGACGATGGGATCTGACTTTGAAAATGGATGGGAAAGATTTGCCTTCATGGTTGGAAGTACGTCATTCAGGTATTCAAACTTATGTTGGAAGATATGTTTTTGCAAATGGGAGTGCTCGACCTATTTCTGAAGTTAAAATTAAAGATTCAAAATTTAGTTTTGCTATTCCACCGCAATGGGAACAAGGTAATAAGTATTTGGAGTTTGACGGAATGGTTGAAAATGATAAATTGACAGGTTCTTTTGTTTATACAGACGGTAAAAAGTACAATTTTACCGGAGTGAAAGCTCCAAAATTAGAATACACAGCCAACCCAACTTGGGGTGAACCAATTACGCTATTTAACGGACGCGATTTGGAAGGATGGACTGCAATGGGAGAAAATCAATGGGAAGTAGAAAAAGGAGTTCTAAAAAGTTCGAAATCAGGTTCCAATTTGGTTTCTGACCAAAAATTTATGGATTTCAAACTTCATATTGAATTTAGATATCCTGAAGAAAGCAATAGTGGGATATATCTGCGTGGAAGATATGAAGTACAAATTGCTGACAATATTGGATTAGAGCCTTCTGATGTTCTTTTTGCTGGTGTTTATGGATTTTTATCTCCTAATGAAATGCTAGCAAAGAATGCAGGAGTATGGCAATCATTCGATATCACTTTGATTGGAAGGAGAATTACAATTATTGCAAATGGAATTGAAGTCATAACTGATCAAGTGATTCCAGGAATTACTGGAGGTGCTCTTGACAGTCATGAAGGAGAACCTGGGCCTTTCCTAATTCAAGGTGATCATGGAGCAGTTGAGTTCAGAAATATTATTGTTACTCCAAGAGTTGAAAAATAAACTGGAATAATTTTAATCCGCATTATGCATTGGGGCTTCGCAATGAGACTTGAAATGACAATAAAAAATGAACGAACGATGCAAAGCAATTTTAATGAAATTAAAATAGGGAGAGAACCGACAGAAAACCTGTCGGAAGGGATGGCCTAACTAAATCATAATTAACCCTATGGTGCTTGACCAAAACTAAGTGGAGCGGTATATTTTGCAGACATTTCCAATAGGAATAGAATATCTAATGCATAATGGGGGTTTAATTGAACGCTAGTCCTAAGTTTTTAATTATAGATTGATATTTCTAATAAGGCAGTTTTAAGGCTTTTCTTAGCTCATATTTGTATTGAGGAGCATTTGAAATGGTTAAATGCCTTATTTAATTCTACTATTGATCCTTCATTTTTGATGGTTTTATCATCATTATTTCTTCAAAATTCATAAAAATTATTAAACTTTAGCTTTCATTTATTTGATGAAACAAGTAAAGAGGCATAAAAAAAGATCTCCAAAATGAATTGGAGATCCCTCAATAACAATATCAATTAATTAATATTATCCTAATTAATGGTTCTGCCTTTGGCAGTTTTGCTTTTCACTACTACTTTCTTAATTGCTTTTAAGTCAATCATAATAGCTGAATATGCACTGTCGTAATCTGTTCTATAAATATTATCATTATATGTGACAGTTCCGTATTGTTTGTCCCAATCAGCAGCAAGCATCATATATTTGCCACCAAACTTTTTATTTGGTCCAAACATAAGGTATTTATCATTTCCACCTTCCTCAAAACTTATTGCAAATCTATTTTCTTTTGGTATGAACAATAAAACTCCTGGAGTTCCTTTTGGAAATCTAATTTCTTCAATTTGCTTGTCATTTACAATTTTTACTTTCCCATCCTTGATAGAAGAATCTCCGGCTTTCACCTGCCTTGTAAGAATTACGTCGTTTGATAAATAGAATTGTATCGATTGTAAATCTCTTTCTGACCATCCATTTTCTACATATAACCTTTGTGAAAATGGTGTTAACGGACTGCAAGAACTTAGAAAAATTAAAGCCATTGCGTATAGAAAAATTGTTTTTTTAAGCATTTTTTAGATTTTAATATTTAAAAATAAGTCATTACAAACTTATGTGCTGAAATTTAAGACATTTTAACAAGGATTTAAATATTTCGTCACTGTTCTTAACATTCAGAGTTATTTATTTCTTGATTCTGGGCTGTCATCTAATCCTATATGAACTGTTTTAAAAACCAATTTGGTATCACTCATTCCTGCCAAAGGTTTTGAATATACCTGCCAAATGCTATCATTTTCAATTTTATAAACAATGTTGCCATATTCACCTTCATTTTTTGCCATAATGAGTTCAGATTCAACGGAAATAGTCGGAGCTTTCAAAATTGTTTTTTCTTTCAGGGTAGCCCATTTCGAAATTAATTCTCTTTCATCGAATTTACCTTGGTCATCGCATTTTTCTAACCATGCATCTAAAGCTGAACGATGTGCATCAATAACAGACTTTTTATTTGCTTCATTGATTATATTATTTAATTCAAAAGGGTCCACTTCCAAATCGTAAAATTCTTCTGGATCTTTATTCTTTCGCATCCATAAAGCAGATGATCCACTTAACGCCCCTATAGAATCCAACCTACGCCATTCTTTCATCATAGGCATTTGTTCCCTATACTCTACTGGAATGGCATAAGGTAATTCAGGATGATAATTTCTAATGTACTTATATTTTTTGCTTCTTATAGCCCGACTCTTATCATAAATAGCATCAAAACGATCCGAAGAAGCATATATATATTCGTCTTTAGGTCCAATATAAGAACCAAGAAATGCTTTCCCTTGCATTTGATCTGGCTTTTCGATTCCTGCAATCGATAAGACTGTTGGAGCTAAATCAATAAAACTGATAATATCATCATTTCGGGTCTGTCCTTTATCCTGCATTAAATCTTTAGGTAGCTTTACAAAAAAAGGAACTTCTAAGCCAGTATCGTACAATACTCTTTTATGTCTAGGAAACGGTCCACCGTGATCGCCATAAAAAAATATATAAGAATCATCATACAATCCATCTTCTTTTAGCTGGTTGATAATGGTTCCAATTTTATCATCTATTCTCTTAAGATTGCTATAATTTACAGCTAAGTCATGCCGAATAATGTCATTGTCAGGAAAATAAGGCGGTACTGGAATTCCTTTGGGATCAACAAAAAGGGAATCTTTTCCAAATCTCCATATACCGGATTCATGGCATTCCATAAAATTAAAAACAGAAAAAAAAGGTTGGCCTTCTTTCCTGTTTCGCCATGTTGCTTTTGAACTACTTTCGTCCCAAGTGCCATCACTAATCTGCATATTGTAATCTTCCTTTGAATTATTCGTGCAATAATAGCCTTCCGATCGGAGATATTTTGGAAATTCTTTGGTATGTTTGGGCATTACAGGAGTGTATCCCACTAAGCCAATGGATGGTTCTATCTCATGCAAATGCGAATTATAAGTCCTCATATTATGAGTAGCAGTTGCTATGGTATACATTCCTAAAATTATGGTACTTCTTGCTGGTGCACAAACTGGAACGTTCGCAAAAGCTTTATCATAAACGATACTTTCTTTAGCGATGGATTCAAGAGTTGGCAAGCTTATGGAACTATCTCCATACATTGGAAAAAATTGTGGAGATTGATCTTCCGCAACCAACCAAATTATATTGTACTTTTTATTTTCTGTTGGATTTTTATTTTGTGAAATGTTAGCGCATGATATGCAGGAGATTATAAAAATAAAAAGAAGCAATTGTTTCATTAGCTCAATGATTTGTTGTTAATATATTAATATTCCGTAAAAGATATTTAACAAATTTATTCTATATTTTCAAATCTTTTCATCCATTCAGCTCGCTCTTTACTATAATAAAATTCTTTTGATCTAATTGGTGGAATATGGTGCTCCATTAGTTCCAATAAAGATTCCTCTGGGAGATCTATTGGGTTTTTAGGAATTTCAGCACTTAATTGATCTATAATATTTGAATAATTTACATCTGTAGATAAGTTAAAGAATTCTTCATTATCAGTTGATAAGTCATATAATTCTTTGCTTCCATCAATGTACTGAATATAATGCCAATTGTTCTTTCTTATGGAGTAGTCTCCGTAATCATAAGTAGTTATTACACTTCTTTCATCTTTCGTATCTGGGTTTTTTAATAAGTTTACTAAACTTTGTCCATCGAAATTTTCTCTTCCTTGCAGATTGCATAAATCATTGAGAGTAGGATAGATATCTAGTAAAGAACTTACCCCGTTATTTGCAAATCCATTCTTTGAACCTTCGGGGAGTGCTTTGGTTCCTTCAGGAACTTTTATCATCATTACTGTTTTTATCACATTTTCCCATAATGCAAATTTTCGCCAATGATGTTTTTCTCCTAATTGCCAGCCATGATCAGACCAAATTACAACAATGGTGTTTTCTGCATAAGCACTTTTTGCAAGATTCTCCAGAAGATTGCCTACCATATCATCAGCATAGGAAATAGAAGCCAAATAGCCTTGAATAGCTTCTTTCCATAGACCAGCTTCCACAACATGTTTGTGATAATTTCCTCCTCTTTGAATTATTTCTTTGGCATGGTCACCAAGATCATCAAGGTCGTTTTCTAGGACTTCAGGCAATTTGATACTATCTAATGGAAAACGATCAAAATATTCTTGAGGGACATACCATGGTAAATGCGGGCGATAAAGTCCACAAGCCAGAAAAAATGGTTTGTCATGTTTTTTTCCAAGTTGACTGTTAATATATGAAACACTCTGATAATCTCCGGTTTTTTCAATTCCCACATCTATTGGGCCCCAATCAAACATATTATACATATATTTAAATGGAGGCATATTTAAAGGTGCATCTTTGGGAATATAATCATTAGGCATGTTTTTCTTTTGTGATGGGAAATAATCATCCCATCCTATGCTATCCACCTGTGAGTAATGAAAAATTTTCCCAGCTCCTGCAGTGTAGTAATTGTTTGCTTTGAAATATTGAGGCAGTGTAGGTACTTTTTGCATTGCCGGTACTTTTCTCCAATCTTGATAATTAGAATACATTCCCGAATTATAAGTATGGAGACCTGTTAAAACAGCAGATCTTGAAGGATTGCACCCTGGACTCGCACAATAATTATGCTTGAAATTTACAGATTCATTAGCAAAAGCCTTCAGATTAGGCGTTAAGCTTTGAGAATTGCCACTAAGAACTTCAGTCCAATCATTTAGATCATCAATTGCAATAAAAAGTACATTGGGGTGCTCTAATTTATCAGGTTCCTTTGTATTGCAACTATTGCAAATGGCCATAAGAACTATAAATGAAACCATTTCAATTATTGAAAATGGACTTAGGAATTTGTTTTGCATTCTGGATGTATTGAATTAATGATGATGTTCTTCTCTATGTTCTCGAATCAAATCTCTTCCAAAATCGCCATCAAAATCCCTCCAAACCGTATGAATATGATTAGCATTGTTTTGCGCATTATCGAATTCTATCAAAAAAGATTCGCCTTGGATCCTATAATAGTGCTCTTCGCCTAAAGTAGTAGAACCAGCCCATGCAAAAATTATTTCATCTTGATCTTCTTCCAAAATACTTTCCATTCTTTCTTCTGCTAGATCTTCAGGTATGGAAGAAATATATTCAGTAATGATATCCATTAATAATTTCTGCTGATCTCTTTCCAAATCTTCATATTTAATTCCTCTTTTTGCAAAAGGTGCTACTTCAACTGCATTAGAAGTTGCAATTTCCCAATAGGAAGCTTCTTGTATTATAGCTTCTTCTTTTTGGTCACGATCCAAAGAATTGATCAATTGTAATCCTAAGCTTTGTTCTACTTCTAAACTTTTTAATCCCTTTCTACTGCCAGATTTTACAATTGCTGGGTTTGCACCAAAAAATCTAGGACTCATACTTACTTTATCATCTACTGTGGTAAAATGCAATGAAATATGATGGCCTTCAAATCTCCAAGCCCAAACGTCATCTTCTTCCGGATCACCATATATAGCAACATAATAATTTTCAGGATTTCTCCTTTTTGGATTGTTTTCTAATTCTGCTAATACATTTTCTAAATCTATAGTAGCCATTGTCTTCTCATATCCAGATTCACTTAAATATTTTTTCAATAAAATATGAAATTTACTTTTTTGGTCTTCTGTCATTCCCTCTAAATTAATTCCAGGTCTAGCCCAATCTGTTGCTGGAAGATAATGCCATCTTTCTCTGTAAATATCATCCATCGAAAACATAACTTTTTCCAATTGGTCGTCCTCCAAAGATTCCATGAACTCAATTATTTCATGATCGGAACGGTCAGAAAAAGAGTAAAACATGGAAAAGCATATAATTAACATGGTGATCACCACCTTTATTGGCATATTGAAATTCATATTTTGTTTTTTTAGTTTTTCAATTTAATAATTTTTAATCAATTCTTTTATTTTTTCTATTCCAAAGAGACCAAAGTCCAATAACGGGACCGATTACAAGAACCAGAAAAATGTATTTAAATTCTGCATGCTGATATAAAAAACTGATCAATTGAATACTCACAATTGTTAAAGCAAAGCCAATACTATTGACAATAGTTAACGCAGTCCCCTTCAATTCCGGGATGGCATTATTTGCTACGATTGTTGAAAACATCGGAGAGTCAGCAACTATTGTCAAACCCCATATCAAAGCATATATTATAAATAAAGTTGGGTTTTGCAAACCTAAAAACAGTGGAGAAAATAAACAGCAAAATCCAGAAATCCCTAATGCAAAAGAAGCTATTTTTTTTGGATGGAATATTGAACTAACTAATCCAGCAAAAAAACAACCTAAAGTTCCAACACCTATTATTATAAAACTCCAAAGTGAAATATTCAAAATTAACCCTGAATGATGATCATTGAAATATTTCAACATTAAGGGAACAAAAGCATAAAATGTGTACAATTCCCACATATGACCAAAATAACCAAATGCTGCTGATTTAAATGGTCGATAATTGAAAGCCGCAAAAGTTTTGCTCAACTCTATTTTTTGGGATTTTTTTCTGAACGGACCATCAGGCACAAAAAGAATAATAGCAGTTCCGCCAATTATTGATGCGAATGAAGTTGTTATGATCACATACGAATAAGAAAAATTTTGTAAATAATCCTTTACCAAATGTGGAAACGCTGATCCTAATACTAAAGCGCCAACTAAAAAACCTAACGATTTGCCCAATGATTTATCAAAGTGATCAGCAGCGATTTTCATTCCTACTGGATAGATTCCCGCAAGAAAGAAACCTGTCATAAACCTTGACAATAATGCAACGGGGAATTCCAAATCAGGAAGGATAAAAATAATATTGGCAAATGCAGCTACTATTGCATTGATAAAAAAAACTTTGGAAGGTGAAATTCTATCTGAAATACTCAATAAAGCATAAGTCAAAGTTCCAATTATAAATCCTAATTGAATGGAAGAAGTGAAAAGTGCAACGGATGTTTCGGGGAAATGATATTTTTCAATAAGATCGTTTACAATGGCATTCCCAGCAAACCACAATGAAGTACAAAAAAATTGTGCAAATACTATAACACCAAGTAAAAATGGATTTCTTTTCAATTATTTTTTGGAGTAAAGAATGAAATTAAATTGTAATTAAGCTTATAATTTGAATATAGTTTGTTAAATCAATTCGAACTAATATAATCTTAAGTTTAAATTACACAAAAACTTTTATCTCTTTATTCCTTTGATGAAGAATCTATTAATCATTCATACTTTCCATAAATTTCGCTAACATATGGACCATTAAGAAAACTTAAAGGTTCAATTTGGCTTTGAAGAATAACTCCTTTGGGATTTGTATGAATTAAAAAATATGCGGCTTCGCACAAAGCAGAAGCTGTTGTAGTTTGAATGGCTCTTAATAATTTAGTGCCTATAATTTTAGGATAAATATCATAAGATTTTTCGATCGCTCTTAAATTTTTATTTTGATCATATCCAACAACTTGGGCGTAAATTACTACTCGATCTGATTCTACAGAAGGAATTATAGATTGCATTAATTTGTCCAAAACGAGTGATTTGTTATTGCTCTCAGGAATACTTTTAAGCTTTTCTTTAACCCAACCATAATGACCTGGATATCTAATTGTTTTGTAATCAAGATTTTTTACTTTTCCATAAAATGCCTTTGGCAAATCCGCAGCACCACCAGAAGTATAATTGTCTTCGAAAGCTTCACCGTTGATAATGATGGTTTCAGTTCCTGATAGGGAAGGGATAAGTTGCCTGGTATAATCTTTAACAACCACTGCATCTTTTACATATTCTGTAGCAACCCCAATTGGGCTCCAGGTATAGGCATAAAAATAAGGTGACAAAGCATGTTCAGATAAAGCCCCAACCCTCATTTTGATGCTTTCCAGCTTGTCATTATTGAATTTGGTTTTGAATTCATTGTATAGTTGGCAAGCAAGGAGGTTGATGTAACCTGGCGCTAGACCAGTTTGTAGTATAAATCCTGTTTCTGCATCGCTAGCCTCTTCGATAATTTGATCACTTTCCGCAACATATTCGGTTAAATTGGCATAGTGAGAATGGCTTTTTTTAGCCATAGCTGCAATTCTTGGGGCTTGACTTCCAGGGAGGCAATCAAGAATAACGTCTGATTTTTGGAAAATAGCGTCCATTTCATCATTTGATTCTTGTAATGGCATCAAGAAAGTTTCGACAGAAATTCTACGATTTTGACCTTCATTGATCCATCTTAAAGCGTCATTAAGCGATTGGGTATTGATATCACCAATGTAAATTCTGGGAGTCATGGCATTATTGCATGCCAATATTAGAGCAGCAGCACGACCTATACCGCCTGCCCCGCAAATTGCGATGGTTGGATTCATTATTGTGGCTTTTTAATCCAACATAAATATTGGATCATTCAAACCCCAAAATTAGAACATTGAGCTCAGAATCCAAATTAGAACAAAGAAAAGAAGGTGCTCGATTAAAAATATTTTTTAAATAATATTTTCATATACTAAAAATTCAAATTTCTAATTGATTTAAAATCAATTAATATTTAATTAAAAAACATATTAAGAAAAATTATAATGTATAAAATGTTATAAAAGAACTAAAAACAATTAACAAAATATTTTAATTTGTTAATTTTAATAATAACTTTACATTGTCGTAGCAGACAACAAATTATAATTCTATTCCAAAAACTGATTATGGCTCGTAAGAAGAACGTATCCAAACAAAAGGGTAATGCAACCAACTTTAAGGATGAGAGGTGGAGAAAAGTTTTGGGCTTGTTCTGTTGGCTAGTAGCTATATATTTGGCAATTGCATTTTTGTCATATATGTTTACTTGGAAAGCAGATCAGGACAAAGTTTTAAAATTTACTTGGCATGTTTTGTTTCAGGCTGATTTAAGTGTAAACAATTGGTTGGGTCGATTAGGAGCAATAACTTCCAATGCATTTTTCTATTGGGGTTTTGGTTTGCCATCTATAACCATAGTATTTTTGCTTTTTAGGCTAGGGTATGATTTGATAAAAAGGTTTAGATTGAATTCATTTTGGAAATTTGCAGCCAACTTAATAATAATTTCGCTTTTCCTTTCTCTGTGTTTAGAATTTGTGTTTAGAAATTCTGAATTTACTTGGGGAGGTGCATTTGGAGAGAGTTCATACAAATGGTTGAGCAACTTTCTAGGGAATATGGGATTATTCGTAATGATTGTATTTGTATTGTTAACTTATGCAATGTGGAATTTTAATTTATCTCTATCTTTTGATAATGTTAAAATGCCTTTTAATGTTAAAAACCCATTTGAAAAATTAACAAATTTTAAATTTCAAAATAATAAAGAAGCACAAGCAGTTCCATCCCAGAAACTGACGCTAGAAGGAGATCAGGCTGAGGATTATCTCAGGCCTGATCTATCTTCCAAACATAGAAATACTGATTTCGAGGTCGTTTCAGAAACCGATTTATCTGAAGACGCTTCTATGGATAATGAGGAACTGGAGTTCGAAAATATCAAAAAGAACTCCAGTTCCAAACTTATCTTGGACATGAACTCCGATCTGGAAATCACTGCTGCCAATGGAGAAGAAGTAAAAGCAAATTCCGCTATAGGTCATCTCACTGACGACTCTAATTCAGAACATTCTACACCTAATCTGTCTGATCCTTATGATCACACTCTTGATTTATCATCTTATGTAATGCCTAAATTGGAGTTCCTTAATGATTATAATGAATTCAAAACAGAAATTGATAGAGTCGAATTAGAGGCTAATAAAGACCAAATCATTGAAACTTTAATGAATTACAATATTAAAATTGTAAAAATTAGAGCTACCATTGGACCTACGGTAACACTTTATGAAATCATCCCTGCTCCAGGTGTCAAAATTTCGAAAATTAAAAATTTAGAAGACGATATAGCATTGAGCTTGGCAGCTCTGGGCATTCGGATAATTGCACCAATTCCTGGGAAAGGTACGATTGGAATTGAAGTCCCTAACAAAAATGCCCAAGTCGTTTCTCTTAAAGAAATATTGAAATCTGATAAATTTCAAGAAACAAAAATGCAACTTCCTATTGCCTTAGGAAAAACTATTGCAAATGAAGTTTTTATTGCGGATTTAACTAAAATGCCTCACTTGTTAATAGCAGGAGCAACAGGTCAAGGAAAATCTGTTGGTATCAACACCATTTTGATGTCCTTGCTGTACAAAAAACATCCTTCGGAATTAAAATTTGTTTTGGTGGATCCTAAAAGAGTGGAATTACCAATTTATAGTGATATTGAAAAACATTACTTGGCAAAATTACCTGGAGATGATGAAGCTATTATCACAGATACAACCAAGGTGGTTCATACTTTGAATTCTCTATGTATTGAGATGGATAACAGATATGAATTGCTTCAGAAAGCTAGAGTTAGAAATATAAAAGAATACAATGGAAAGTTTCAAGAAAGAAGACTTAGTCCATTGGAAGGTCATAAATTCTTACCTTTTATTGTGTTAGTTATTGATGAGTTTGCAGACTTAATCATGACAGCAGGAAAAGAAGTTGAAATGCCGATAGGAAGATTGGCTCAATTGGCTAGGGCGGTAGGAATTCATTTGATTATAGCAACACAACGACCTTCTGTTAAAATCATTACTGGTTTAATTAAAGCAAATTTCCCAGCTAGGTTAGCATTTAAAGTAACTTCTGTTACGGATTCAAGAACCATTCTTGATTCTAAGGGTGCGGACCAATTGATAGGTAGAGGAGACATGCTGTTATCAGTAGGTGGAAATAATATTAGGTTGCAATGTGCATTTATTGATACCCCTGAAGTAGAAGAAGTAATTGCACATATAAGCAAACAACAAGGATATGCAACTGCATATATCTTACCTGAATTCAAGGGAGAAGACCAAGATGGAAATGGTGCAGCAATAACCTTTTCTGATTTGGACCCAATGTTTGAAGAAGCAGCCAAATTAATTGTAAGTAATCAACAGGGCTCAACTTCCTTAATACAAAGAAAATTATCATTGGGATACAATAGGGCTGGCAGAATAATGGATCAAATGGAATCCCTTGGCATCGTTGGTGGAGCACAAGGGTCGAAGCCAAGAGAAGTATTATTCTTCAGCGAACAAGAACTAGATACATTTATGGAAAAACTTAAGAATTAAAAATTATATAGTCGATTTAACCTGTTGACTTAAATTGAGAACGTAGTTTTCTTCATGACCTGCCCGGCGTAGTATCCGGGAATTATAATAGAGCAAACCGGTTACTATTTAGTAGCCGGTTTTTTTTTGACAGGAATTGAATAAAATATTATTCTATATGTTGCAAGCCCTCTGGTTTTATTAATTTATTTCTCTGTAAAAGCAGGGATGCTAGAAAAGAGTATATTGACTTTAGGGAATTAAAACTTAATACGAAATTTTTCTATACCGTCTTATAAATACAAATCATTTTTAACATGGTAATTAAATCCCTCTAATTTTAGAACTTAAGGACTTGATAATTGTTATATTTTTATATTATTGTAACTTTTTTCGTCACTGTCAAAAATTAGTTTTAACAAAACATTAAAAGACAATCATATATCTTTTTTGATATTTTGCACGTCTTATAATAAAATAAATATAGAACAAGAATGAAATTATTATTAAGTATTATTTTACTGTTAACATTTGGTATTACAGCATTCTCTCAAGAAAATTTGGTAGATATAAAAGATCCGAAAGCAAAAGCAATTTTAGATAAGATCTCTAGTCAATTAGAAGGTTATAAAAGCCTAGAAATGGATTTCGAATTGGCCATTGAATTTCAAGGCATGCCTGCAGAAAAACAAAAAGGTAAAATAATTCAACAAGGGAAAAAATATTTCGTCGATATGGATATTCAATCTGTTTATAGTGATGGTAAATCATTATGGTTATATATGAAAAAAAATAAGGAAGTCCAATGGAATGATGCTGATGCTGCGGCTGAAAGTGGATTTATGGATCCAACATCCTTAATTAATTTGTATAAAACTGGAGAATATGGTTATGCAATTACTGGAGAAAAAGTTGAAGACGGAAAGACCATTCAGTCTATCGAATTCAAACCATTAGATAGAGATTCTCCTTATTCAAAAATGCGATTAATTGTTTTGAAAGGCTCAAATACCGTAAAGAGTATGAAAGTATTTTCTAAAGATGGTTCTAGTTATACTTTGAATATTAATAATATAAAACCAAACCTAGATTATCCTGCGAATACATTTGTTTTCGACAAATCCAAATTTCCGGGTGTTCATATAGAAGACTTGAGAATGGATTAATCAATTTCATTATTCCTAATAAAAAAGAGAAAATTGAATTCTGAAAATGCAAATTATTAGCCTAAATAAAAATTATTTAGGCAGTAATTTATGTCTTTCAGGTCCAGTTGATACCATAGAAATTCTCGTTTCAAGCATGGTTTCAAGATTTTCAATATAATCTTTTGCTTCATCAGGTAAATCAGCATAACTGTTTATTAGATCTAATGAACAATTCCATGCTTTTATGGAAGTATATTTCGGTGTAATTCCATCCATATTTAAGTCGTAAGGCAGGGAATTAGTATTTGTTCCATTTATATTGTATGATTCACACACTTGAATTTGATCAAAATGATCCAAAACGTCAAGTTTGGTCAATACAATTTGAGTTACCCCATTAAGCATTATTGTGTACTTTAATTGAGGAATGTCATTCCAACCGCATCTTCTAGGTCTTCCTGTTGTTGCACCAAATTCGTGTCCTAGTTTTCTTAATTTTTCTCCTGTTTCATCATGTAATTCCGTAGGAAAAGGGCCAGATCCAACTCTTGTACAATAGGCTTTGGCAATTCCTATTACTTCTCCAATTTTTTGAGGTGCAATTCCTAATCCTGTGCAAACTCCAGCAGTAATAGTATTGGATGATGTAACATAAGGATAAGTACCAAAATCTATATCTAACATAGAACCTTGGGCCCCTTCTGCCAATATTCTTTTTCCATCTTTGATAGCTTTATTGATATAATACTCACAATCAATAGTCGGAATTACTTTTAAGTTTTCAATACATTCAAACCACTTTTTCTCCTCTGCTTCAATATCAAAATCAACATCTGGATATCCGTTCAGAATACCCATATGTTTTTCTTTTAATAAGTTGTACTTTTCTTGAAAATCGGAGCTAAATAAATCTCCAACTCGCAATCCGTTCCTTCCTGTTTTGTCCATATAAGTAGGGCCAATGCCTTTCAGTGTGGAGCCAATTTTACTTATACCTTTTGAAGCTTCAGATGCAGCATCAAGCCATCTGTGGGAAGGAATGATAAGATGCGCTTTTTTTGCGATCAATAAATTGTTTTTATAATTTATTTTTGCAGACTCTAGTTTCTCAATTTCCCGTTGAAAAGTAATAGGATCAATAACAACCCCATTCCCTATAATATTAGTAATATTTGATCTGAATATTCCAGATGGAATAGTATGCAATACGTATTTATCATTGCCAATAACAATGGTATGACCAGCATTTGGTCCACCTTGGAATCTACAAACAAGATCATACTTATCTGCTAAATAATCAACTATTTTTCCTTTTCCCTCGTCTCCCCATTGTAAACCTAAAATAACATCTACCGCCATCTTTAAATTAATATCGTTTTGTATAAAATTCTGTTAATTGTTCTAATTTAACTCATGTTAAACCAGTCCATAAAATTTAATACTTCAATTATCAATATTTCAATATTTTAAAAAAAATAATTAAATTGGTTGAAGTAAAGTTTAAAGCGTAAAAATAGAAAACTACGGGTTATTAAAACCTTAAATTGGAGTTATTTTATAATTTTATTTATATATAAGAATGTGAACTTCATTTTTTTATTCTTTTTTGAGGTTTTTTAAAGATAATATTACATCAAACTTTAAATGTTATTGAAGCTTGAATTATTCCTCTGGATAAAGCTCGAAGATTGAATATTTTCAATTTTTTTTGTAAAAATTTGTAGATAGGATTATTTATTCTCAACCTCAATTTGATGGCTCTCACAAGCACCTTCGCACTTTCCATACAAATTCAATGAATGGTGGGTTATTTTAAATTTCATAATTTCCCCCATCATGGATTTTATTTGCTGTATTCTTGGATCGCAAAATTCTAAGACTTTACCACAATCCACGCATATAATATGATCATGTTGCTTAAAGCCATAAGACTTCTCATACAAAGCCAAGTTTTTACCAAATTGATGCTTTGTTACTAAATCACTATTTACGAGTAACTCAAGTGTATTATATACTGTAGCTCGACTTACACGGTAATTTTGATTTTTCATATGTATATACAAAGCTTCGGCATCAAAATGATCTGTTCTTCTGTATATCTCTTCTAAGATGGCATATCTTTCAGGAGTCTTTCTTAATTGATTTTTTTCTAAGTGAGCAGAAAAAATAATTTTGACTTCCTTAATTATCTCATCTATATGGTTTGCATTTACATTCATGAATTATATGACTTATCTACTCGTGTGACACTTGAAACTCCTGTTAATTGCTGTAAGGAATGAACTGCTTGATTAAGTTGATTTTTATTTGCAACGAATAAGCCTAATTTACCTTCAAAATAGCCTTCATTACCTTCAATTGAAAAGGATCTAATATTCAAACCTAAAAAAGAAGAAATTTGTTCAGTAATTCTTTGGATTACACCTGGTCCTGAATCTACACCCGTAACTATCAAATCAACTACAAAATTTGAAGAAGTTAATTCTCCCGACCATTCAGCTTTCATCACTCGATATCCGTAATTTGCCATTAAATTAGTGGCATTTGGACAATTAGTTCGATGGATTTTCATTCCAGCATTAGAACTTAAGTAAGCAAAAATATCATCTCCTTGAACCGGATTACAACACGTTGAAAGTGTAAATTGATAGATATCAGCGGGTTCTCCATTAATAAAAATTTTCTGCTCTCCGTGGTGTAATTTTTTTCCATGCTTTACTGCTTTTTCATGTAATCCTTGTTCAAGATTTTCTTCTACAATTTCTTGATCTTCTTTTTTATGAATGAGCTTGCCTCCAACTACACCAAAAGTCTTTAGTTCTGATAAATTAAGTTGTTCCAAAAAGATTGAATAATATAAATCTGCCCTAGATTTGTATCCAAAATACTTGACCAACATATCCACATTTAACTCGAAATCGGCCTTTATATTTTTTAATTTTCTTTGAAGTGTCTCCATCCCCAGTTCGCCCTTTTTCTTCCTTTCTTCCTTCATAGAAGATCTAATTTTTGCTCTTGCT
Source organism: Bacteroidota bacterium (assembly GCA_024642705.1). Classification (GTDB taxonomy): domain Bacteria; phylum Bacteroidota; class Bacteroidia; order Chitinophagales; family Saprospiraceae; genus Portibacter. The sequence goes on from JAHEAQ010000058.1 coordinate 25,883, forward strand.
TTCCCTGTAACAACAAGCTTTAACCAGTTTTCATTGGGCTTTTGATTTTTACTAGTTACAACACTTACCTGATCACCATTATTTAGTTTAAATCCCATTGGGACCAGCTTATTGTTTACTTTAATTGCAGTTGCATGATACCCCACATCCGTATGAATTTCAAATGCAAAATCTAAAGCTGTGGCTCCTTTAGGTAGAATTCGCATATCACCTTTTGGAGTGAATGCATATATTTCTTCGCTGAATAAATTTGTTTTGAAATCATTTACAAATTCCATTGCAGTATTTCCAGAATGATCCAATAGATCTCTGATACTATCTAGCCATTGATCATACACATTATCATTGCTTTTAACATCTTTGTATTTCCAATGCGCAGCAAATCCTTTTTCTGCAATTTCATCCATCCTTTCAGACCTAATTTGAACCTCTACAAATCTCCCTTTTGGGCCAATTACAGTAGTATGCAGAGATTCATATCCGTTGCTTTTAGGAGTAGTCACCCAATCTTTTAGTCGCTCAGGAATTGGTTTATACACATCTGTAATTTCTGAATACACTTGCCAGCACATACTTTTTTCTCGATCATGTTCTACATCTACTATAACCCTAATCGCGAATATGTCATAGATTTCTTGCATAGCTACCTTTTTCTTCTTAATCTTATTCGCAATAGAAGAAATTGATTTGACACGACCTGTAACTCTAAATTTTATCTTTTGATCTTCAAATTTTGGTTTTAATGGCTTAACAAATTCATTGATGTAGCGCTGCCTCTCTCTGCTTGTATCAACCAATTCTTTTTCTATTTCTGCATAGATTTCTGGCTCTGTTATTTTTAAGCAAATATCTTGAAATTCTGTTCTTAATTTATAAAGACCGAGCCTATGTGCTAATGGTGCATAGATATAACTAGTTTCAGCAGCGATCTTTAATTGCTTGTGCCTTGGCATTGGACCAATTGTTCGCAAATTGTGTATTCTGTCCGCCATTTTTATCAAAACGACTCTTACATCTTCCACTAATGTACTGAGCACTTTCTTAAAATTTTCCGCCTGCGGACTCTCTACATTATATAATCCATCTAATTTTGTTAGCCCATCTACTATAGTTCGGATCTTAGTGCCAAAAGTTTCTTGTATTTCCTCTATTGTGATGGGTGTATCTTCAACTACATCATGCAATAATGCGCTTATTACAGCAGTTGGACCTAAACCAATTTCATCAACGCAAATTCTAGCCACTTCTATAGGGTGAAGCACATATGGTTCACCAGATTTTCTTCGTTGGGAAGAATGCGAGGAAACGGCTATTTTATATGCTTGGTCTAAATGAATTCTGTCTTCATCCGTCAAAGAAGATGAAATGGACCTTTTCAATTTATTAAAAGCCTTCTGAATTAGCTTGTTTTCAATTTCATTTATTTCGGCTGCTTTGCCCATTTGTTCTTTAAAATATTTTGATATTGAACTAATATAATCAAATAAGCAGCAAGTTAGCTATTATTTTCACCTCCATCAACAAAAAATATTTTAGATCAATTCAAAGAAATGCTTACTTTTTATTCTAAAAATCAATAATTGAGTATGTTTTTTTAATAAAAGATTTTTAGAGTCATTGAAAATTATAAAAAGATTTTATCTTTGCATTCGCTTAACGAAAATTTCGTCAAGTGAGAAGAGATTTCATGCTTATTTATTTATAATCAGGAAATTTTAATTGCGGGTGTGGTGGAATTGGTAGACACGCTAGACTTAGGATCTAGTGCCGCGAGGTGTGGGGGTTCGAGTCCCTCCACCCGTACTTCTTTTTGAAACACTTACTTGCCATATTTTCTAGGCAACTACTTTAATCAATTTAAATTATGAAAATATCTAAAAATGAAGTTGATGCATTGAACGCGTCGATTCATATTACTATTGAACCTTCAGATTACGTTAACAAATTTGAGGAAGAAGTAACCAAGTACAAAAATAAAGCACAAATAAAAGGTTTTAGGAAAGGAAAAACACCTGTAAGCGCTGTAAAAAAAATGTATGGCAAGAGTTTACTTGTTGATTTGATCAATAATATGCTAAGTGAGTCCCTTAATACTTTTATCAAAGAAGAAAATTTAGACCTTTTAGGTCAACCAATTCCTTCAGATGAGCAAGGTGAACTTAATTTTAACATCAAAGAATTAGGAGCTTACAATTTTATATTTGATGTCGGTATTGCACCTTCATTTGAAGTTCAAGGCTTGGATTCCAAGATTGAAAGATTGGTAATTGACCTTCCTGAAGCAATGATTACCGAAGAATTAGATCTTGCTAGAAAAAAATTGGGGACTGAAAATTTTATTGAAGACGACATTGAAGAAAATGACATGGTTACTTTAAGTGCTGTGGAATTAGAAGGTGACAATGTGAAAAAAGATGGTTGGGTTACTGGTTTCCCACTTTTGGTGAGTCTTGTAGAAGACGAAGTGAAAGCAGTATTACTGACTAAGAAAAAAGGTGATAAATTTAGATTCAATATTCGTACAGTTGAAAAAGACAAAAACGAAAAATACATCAATAAATATCTGTTAAATCTTGATGAAAATGAAGAGAAAGAAATAGGTGATTTTTTTGAGGGAACGATTGAAAAAGTATCTAGAATTACTCCTGCTCCTTTGGAACAGGAATTTTTTGAAAAATATTTAGGTGAAGAAGGTGTGGAAACATCAGAAGAAGAAATCAGAGCTAAGATTCGAGAAAATATTAGTAAACATTATGTAGAGCAAACAAAAAATATGCTTTTTCGGGACATAATGGATAGATTAATGGAGGCAAATGAAATAGAATTACCGAGCGCATTCTTAAAAAGATGGCTTAAAATAAGCAATGAACAAGCAACTGATGAAGTAATTGAGGCAGAGTTCGAGGCTTTTTCAAAAAATTTATCTTGGAATTTAATAAAAGATAAGTTAGATCAGCAATTTGAAATAAAAGTTGAGCCTGAAGACATCAAAGAAGGGTTTAAAAAAAGAATTGCAAGTTATTTCGGCGGAAATCCACAAGGAATTGATTTAGATCAAATGGCAGAAAGTATGATGAAAAATCAAGAACAATTTCGACAAGTATACGATGAAGAAAAAGCAGAAAAATTATTTCAAGCTATTTCTGAGAAAATAAATATCCAAGAAAAAGTGATTTCTCTAGATGAATTTAGAGAATTGGTCAAAAAAATTAATGCACGTACGCCAGAAATGGCTTAAATTATAATCTTATTTGAATTTGAGCTGTTATATTGGTAAGTAAAAATTAAAACTATGTACGGAAAAGATGAATTTTTAAAATATGCAACTAAGCACATGGGCTTAAGTGGAATGCATGTAGAGAAATATATGAACACTGCAACAGTGCCGAATATTAATGGTTTCACGCCTCAAGTAATTGAGGAGCGGCAGATGAATATTGTGGGAATGGATGTATTTTCTAGATTAATGATGGATAGAATCATTTTTATGGGAGTACCTGTAAATGATTATGTTGCTAATGTTATTCAAGCACAATTACTTTTTTTGGAGTCTACTGATCCCAAAAGAGATATTCAGATGTTTATCAATAGTCCTGGTGGATCTGTTATCGCAGGAATGGGAATTTATGACACTATGCAATATGTATCTCCAGATGTTGGGACTATTTGCACAGGATTAGCTGCTTCAATGGGCGCTGTGCTTCTAACAGCCGGAACAAAAGGCAAAAGAACTTGTCTTCCGCATGCAAGAGTAATGATACATCAGCCATCAGGTGGAATGCAAGGACAATTTACGGATATGGAAATTTCCTACAATCTAATTAAAGAACTTAGAGGGGAATTGTATAATATTTTGGCTAAACATACTGGTAAAGATTTTGAAACTATCGAAAAAGATTCTGATAGAGATAATTGGATGACTGCACAAGCAGCAAAAGATTATGGTTTGGTAGATGAAGTGTTAGAGAGAGGAGCTAAGAAAACTGAAAAAGCATAATTTCGTAAACAAAATAATATAAATGAAAGGCCAAGAGGAAAGTTATAAATGTTCTTTTTGTGGCAGAGATAAAGGTGATGCCCTGATTCTGATTGCAGGCTTAGAAGGTCATATTTGTGAAGTTTGTGTGGAACAAGCCCATGATATGATTAAGGATGAATTAGGAGGTGGAAAAAAGAAAAAAACTTCAGTAAAAGGGTTTCATTTACCTAAAAATATTACTCCAATCCAAATTAAGAATTTTTTGGACCACTATATAATTGGTCAAGATGATGCTAAAAAGTATCTTTCTGTTGCTGTCTACAATCATTACAAAAGACTTAATCAGCTTGTTATTGATGATATTGAGGTTGAAAAAAGTAATATTTTATTTGTTGGACAGACAGGAACAGGAAAGACATTATTGGCCAAAACTATAGCCAAATTTCTAGATGTTCCTTTCGCCATTGTTGATGCTACTGTTTTTACAGAAGCAGGTTATGTCGGAGAAGATGTTGAAAGCATGTTAAGCAGATTATTGCAAAATTGTGATTATGACGTTGAAGCTGCAGAAAAAGGAATTGTTTACATTGATGAAATTGATAAAATAGCACGCAAAAGCGATAACCCTTCTATAACAAGAGATGTTTCAGGTGAAGGTGTTCAACAAGCTATGCTAAAAATGCTAGAGGGAACGGAAGTGAATGTACCTCCACAAGGCGGTAGAAAGCATCCTGAGCAGAAAATGATCAAAGTTAATACGAAAGACATTTTATTTATATGCGGTGGCGCCTTTGATAAAATCGAAAAGCACATTGCAAGAAGAATGAATACTCAAGTAATTGGTTATAACAAAGGAGAAAATGAAAGAATCCATCAGGATGATCTCCTTGAGTATATTAACCATAGTGATCTAAAATCCTTTGGTTTGATTCCTGAATTAATTGGCAGATTACCAGTTTTGACATATCTCAAACCTTTAGATAAAGAAACACTGATAAGAATTATTCAGGAACCTAAAAATGCTTTGCTGAAACAATATGCTAAATTGTTCGAATTAGAGGGAATAAAATTGAAATTTGAAGATGATGCCATTTTGTTTATTGCAGAAAAAGCCTTAGAGTACAAACTTGGGGCAAGAGGGTTGCGGTCTATTTGTGAAGCTATATTAACAGATGCTATGTTCGAAATGCCGTCTCAAAAGGGCGAAGTAAAAGATTTTGTGGTGGATAGAGATTATGTCGAATTGAAATTATCTAAGTCTAAACTTGATAAATTAAAAGCAGCTTAATTTTTCAAACTTTTAACGGTTTTAAAATTATATGTGGAATGGGTTTGGTTTGTGTCAATCTCATTCCATTTTTTTTACTTTTACAGCATGATCAGATATTTTGCACAAATACAATATTTAGGCACTAATTATTCTGGATGGCAATTTCAACCAAATGCAACCACTATTCAGCAGGTTCTAGAATTTCAATTAAATAAGCTTTTAAGAAAAGAAACAAAAATCATGGGCTGTGGAAGGACAGATTCCGGTGTTCACGCATCTATGTTTTATTTCCATTTTGATCATGAAGACATACTTGAAAATCAATTTTTATTTAAATTGAATTTGATGTTACCCGTTGACATAGTTGCTGTTGAAATAAGAAATGTGAATGATGACGCTCATGCGAGGTTCGATGCGATTTCTAGAAGTTACAAATATTTTATCCACAAACACAAAAATCCATTTAATCAAGGGCAATCCTACTATTACCCTTTTTTATTTAAAAATGACCTTGCAAAATTGAATGAAGTTGCTCAAGTACTTCTAGAATACAAAGATTTTTTTCCCTTTTGCAAATCGAATACAGATGTTAAGACTACAATTTGTGATTTAACAGAAAGTTTTTGGGATATTTCTGACGATCAACTTGTCTATTCTATTAGTGCTGATCGCTTTTTAAGAGGCATGGTAAGGTTGATTGTTGGATGCTGCATAAATGTGGCATTGGGCAAAATAACAATCAATGATGTGAAAAATGCAATTGAAAAAGGACAAAGATTAAAAAAAGACCTTAGCGTTCCCGCTGAAGGTCTTTTTCTAACAAATGTTTCTTATCCTACATCTATTTATAAAGTGGGAATTGATCCATATATTTATTGATTTCTGATTTTACTTGTGTTTGAATTTCAATATTATTTACATCAGACAATACGCTATCTATCCAATCTACTGCTTTAACACAATCCGATTCTTTGAAACCCCGAGTAGTGATCGCCGCAGTTCCAATTCTTATTCCTGAGGTCACAAAAGGACTTTTTGTATCAAATGGTACCATGTTTTTATTGACAGTAATATCGGCCTTCACTAATGCTTGTTCTGCTTCCTTACCAGTGACCTCTTTTGATCTAAGATCTATTAACATCAAATGATTGTCAGTTCCTCCAGAAATAATGTCGTATCCTTTATTGTTAAATGCTTTTGCCATAGCTTGAGCATTATCAATAACTTGTTTGCCGTAAACTTTGAATGATGGCTGAAGCGCTTCATTGAAAGCAATTGCTTTTGCTGCAATAATATGTTCTAAAGGACCTCCCTGCATTCCAGGAAAAACTCCTCCATCAAGAATTGCTGACATTTTTATGATTAATCCTTTTTTTGTTTTTCGTCCCCACGGATTATCGAAATTTTTACCCATCATTATAATTCCTCCTCTCGGACCACGAAGTGTTTTGTGAGTAGTAGAGCTCACAATATGGCAATATGGCATTGGATCATTGAGAAATTTTCCCACAATTAGACCTGCAGGATGCGCAATATCTGCAAGCAATAGAGCTCCGACTTTATCTGCAATTTCTCTAAATCTCTTGTAATCCCAATCTCTTGCATACGCAGAAGCACCACAAATGATTA
>JAHEAQ010000194.1 GCA_024642705.1 Bacteroidota bacterium
ACTAAAGAAAAATAAAACAAAAAATGTCGGAAATATTCGGAAAATGCTCATAAATATTAATTTTGACTTTGGAGATAATTCTTTGTTTGGATTATCGAATCCAAACTTTTACACTTCCAATAGCAAAGTGATCGTCTGAATCTGCCAATGAATCTCCACCTACCACTATCCTAATTTGATTGCTCGGATTATCCGCAACCATACTAACCAATTTATATACATCTCTAGTGTTATCAGTCAAAGTCCTAAACAAACCAATACTTCCATGTCCCTCTTCAAACCAAGCTCCAGTCATAGATTCTGTTGCATCACCTATTCCAGTTTTAAAGCCAGCAAATGCCATTCCTGCATCCCATGAGCCCAGGAAAAAATAATTGAATTCAACTTTCACTTCTGTATGAGGTTTACCAGTAAGATCAATTAATTTTGTTAATACCGAGTTTACATTTTTTTGTTGAACTTCAAGAACCTTATTTGTAACAAAAGGGTTATTGATAACCAAGTTTGAAGCAGTTAAAGAATTTGTGCTATTACCCCACGGATTGCCTATTTCAAAGGCTTGCCAACCATCATTACCACTATCGAAATTGGAATTGTAAACCATTTTCCAATCATAAAAATTCCCATACTTTATTCTACCATCAGCATTCAAATTAATGTCCCCGTTCATATATTTATTTCCATTAATGGTTTGGTTACCATTAATTACATGACTATTTGTAATTAGAGTCCCATAAATTATAGTATTCACAGGATTGGTCTGCATATCCATTCTAATTGCACCATTAACATATAAACCCAATCGGCCATCCTCAATAGAAAACAAGCCACCATCCTCATCTCCACCAGGCTGGAAAGAGTATCCATTTATTGCTTTGTTATTGCTAAATGCCGCTAGCGGCGATGCTGCAATTTTATCAGCTTTTACTTCTCCAGCACTTGGGAATAAGTTGCTTTCCCCAATCAATGATAAAGCGTATGGAGCAGGAGTTAATAAAAATCTTGGGGTTAGTTCAGAACCACCTATGGTAACTCCAAGCCAATATGGTGTATCGAACATAACCCCAGTCATTGGATTTACTGTGCCAAGAATCACAGAATATATTCCACTAGTAACTTCCACTTGGGGTTGTGTTTCTGACCATACCAATGTTCCTCCTGTCTCTTGATTATAAAGCTTAAATGTCATAGCATAAACATCGTCAGAAACAGCTTGTCCATTAGATTTTTTCAATATACCTTGAAAACTAAGTTTTGCTTGACCATTGATGCTTAATGACAAAAAAATAAAACTTAAAAACAAAATGAGGGAAAAATAAGGTGACTTCATAACATGAATTTTTTCTTAATTAAAATTGAATAGCTAAAGTAAATCAATGAAAAAATATCATGTTGGAGTATTGTAACTAAAAGGTGGACTATTGTAACAAAACCCATATAATTGACGTCAAAACAAACTTCCTAGATGTTAATTGCAATAAAATTCATTTATAAATTTTATTGAATTTTTCCGTTTCATGGAGAGCTCTATAAAATAAATGGGATCAAAAAAAATCAATTTTGAGTTTTACCTTCCAAATTCATGTTCTGTTTTATTTCGAAACTCTAAAGGTGAAATTCCATATTCTTCAGAAAACACCCTGCTGAAATATTTGGGATCTGAAAAACCCACTCGGTAGGCTACTTCTGAAATCGTAAAATTTTCATTTGAAATCAAAATTTTTGCTTTTTGAAGTCGGATTAGCCTAATATACTTAGATGTAGAATAATTGGTGAGTGCCTTAATTTTACGGTGCAATTGCATTCTGCTCATCAACAGATTTTTGCATATTATGTCAATTGATAAATCTAAATTTTCTGAATCATTCTCAATTATATTTCTAAACTTTAAAAGGAAATCACTTTCAATTTCTTCGTTTGGAATTGGAACAAAATTGGTTTCAGAAATTTTTCTGTAACTTTCATGAAGCTTTGTTCTGGCAATTAGCAAGTTTTGAATCTGCAAAAGGAGTTCTTCTCTATGAAATGGCTTTGCCATGTATATATCTGCACCTTTAGTGAGGCCAGCAAGTTTATCTTCAATAGAAGCTCTCGCAGTTAACATTAACAAAGGAATGTGGCTCGTCCTTTTATCCTTTTTCAAAATATTGCACATTTCTAAGCCATCCATAATAGGCATCATTACGTCACTAATTATTATATCTGGAATTGTTTCAAAGGCTTTTTGCACACCGTCTTTACCATTATTAGCCGATAAAATGTAAAATGAATCCTCTAAACAGCTCTTCAAAAAAAACATTACATCACTATTATCTTCAACTATCAGTAACAAAGGCAAATTATCCTCTTGATAATAGTTTGCAAGTTTATCCCCATTAATATTAGCATCTAAATTTGAGCTAATTTCTGGAAAAGAAATTATATCTTCAAATTTCGCTTGACGGGCATCTTTTGTAATTGGAAATGTAAGATGCATCTCTGTTCCCTTATCAATTTCACTAACTACTTTTATGTCTCCACCAAGTAATTCTACTAGTTCTTTTGTAAGTGCAAGCCCAATTCCAGAACCTTCGCTTTTTCTGGTGCTTGAATTATCAGCTTGATAAAATCTATCAAAAATATGGGGTAAATTTATTGCAGAAATTCCAATCCCAGAATCCACAACTTTTAGGTAAAATTGCTTTGAAAAATCGCCTCCATTTTCCAATGAATCATGAAGATCAGAATTTTTCTCTAACATTTGAACATTCACAAATCCTCCAATTGGGGTAAACTTTATTGCATTTGATATAATATTCGAAACAATATTCAACATTTTCACAGGATCATAATCCATTTGAATTTGGCTATTGTCACTTAAGAACTCAAGATTTATATCCTTTGATTCTGCTAATGTCTCAAATGATTCACACACATATTTGATGAAAGAAATTATATCTCCTTGAATTAGATTAACTTTTAGGCCATTTGATTCTAATTTAGCAAGATCTAACATTTGGTTGATAAGAGACAATAGACTTATCCCATTTCTTTTTATAAGTTTAAGACCAATAATCAATTCTTTATTTGGTTGGTTAATCAGTTTTTCTGCCATTCCAATAATTACCGTCAATGGGGTTCTAAATTCATGGGTAATATTAGCATAAAGGCGTGTTTTCAGCTTATCCATTTCAACAAGCCTATTTGCTTCAGATCTTTCTTTTTGCCTTTGTAGCTGATAATTGAAAAGTATAATTAAGCTCAAAAAGAAAATAAAAAGATATGTTCCATAGGCCCACCATGTTCTCCACCAAGGTGGTAAGACTTTCAAGTTTGCTGATATTTCTTCTTTTTTCCATACCCCATCTTTGTTTGAAGCTTTCACTTTAAAAATGTAATTACCAAAGGGTAAATTGGTATAAGTTGCAGAAGCAAATGCACCACTATTCCTCCATTCATTGTCAAATCCTTCTAATTTGTATTGATATTGGTTGAGGGTTGGTTCAGCAAAGTGTAAAGCAGCGAAGTTGAAATTAATTACTTTTTCATCATGTTTAAAAATAATTTTAGGAGGGATCGGAAAGATTAAACTTTGATTTTCATATTTTTTAAGGACCGAAATACCTTTTATTGAAGATATTTCTGTAAAAACTAAATTAAAAAATGATGTGTCATCTTTTATTTCTGAAGGGGAAAAAACATTGAAACCATTTAAACCTCCAAAATACATTTTCCCTGATATTTTGCTTTTTAAACAAGTTCCATAACCAAATTCTTCCCCTTGAAGACCATCACTTCTTGAAAAATTTTTAAATTTTTTGCTATTTGGATTATACTTAGAAATTCCATTTTCAGTGCTCAGCCAAAGATTGCCATTTTCATCCATTAAAATTCCCTGAATATTTCGTTCTATAATTCCTTCTTTTTCAGTAAATCTTTGACCAATGAATGATCCATTTTGATTTTCTAGCCTAAATAATCCTTGTCTAGACCCAACCCAAATTAAATCTTCGGATTCGGAAAAAACAAAACTTATTTTTGCGTCAATGAATCCTGATTTATCATTTTCCAAAGAAATTTCAGCCAATTGACCAGTTTCCAAATTATATTTAAAAAAACCTACTCCTTTTTCACTAATCCAAAGATTGTGGTTCTGATCTATAATAGCCAAAGGTTCATTAACAGTCTTTGCTTGTTCGACAGCATTGACAGGAATAAAGTCTTTGGTATAAGTATCATATTTGAACAATCGAAATGGAAAATAACATAAAGCCCATAATGTTCCATTTGAATCTTGATCTAGAAAATATATGATCTTATCTTCCACTGTAGTGGTTTTTGAACCTTTAGATTCCCACTTTGTAAATTTTTTAGATATTTTATCAAATATATATAGGCCATTATTTGTCCCAATCCATAGCTTATTTTCATTCCCTAGAAAATTTTTAATGCAATAAATATCAAATATATGGTCATTAGAAATTTCAGCAGGTATTTTGAAAGGTTCAATATTTCCTGATTCTGGATCAAATTTATTTATTCCATTTTCAGTTGCAATCCAAATTATCCCATTTGATTCTTCATAAAAAGAGTTGACTATTGAATTAGATAAAGAATTTTGTTGCATTGCAACACTTCGATAATGTCCAAATTTGTTTTTTGATGGGACATATTTATTTAGTCCATTACCCCAAGTTGTAATCCATATAACTCCATTCCTATCAATATTAATATCTGTAATGGTATTGTGACTAATACTTTTTGGATCAAGAGGGTTATTTGCAAGGTAATATTTTTGTGAAGTTTCAGGATCAATCACCATTAATCCATTAAAATTCATACCTATCCAAACTTTTCCATCTCCATCAAAACAAATTGCATTAATCCTATTTTCTGATGCCGATCCTGCTTTCTGATTATTAAGACCTATTGCATAACTGGTAATTTCTCCACTTGTGGTGTCCAGTTGAATCAGATCATTCATAAAGCCGCCAAGCCAAACTGAACCTAGCTTGTCAAATGCCAAATCAAGAACCTTTTTAATCTGAACTTCATATTTTCTAATAAATCTTTTACTCGAATTTCCGCTCCAATTAGAAATACAATAGATTTCAGAATCAGTAACTGCCCATAATTTATCCTGTTCATTCTCTATCTTTGCTAGCCGCACATTTTCGAGTTCTTTTAAGAAAATTTCAGATTTAGTGACAGTATTTAATTCTGGATTAAATTTCAAAAGCCCATCTTTTTTGGAAACTACCCAAAGATTCTCTGCTTTATCCTCTAGAATCTGTGTTACATAAACTTTATCGGTTACCTTTTTTTTCCAGGTTATTTCAATATTTTGGAATCCATTCGCTTCTACATTGAATTTAGAAAGTAACCCTGAGGAGGAAATTGCCCAAAATTGTCCTTTTTTATCTTCAAAAACATTCAAAATATCATCATCAGATAATCCAATTGATTCTTCAGCATTGCTCTTATATTGGACGAATTCAAAACCATTGTATTTAAATATTCCATTTATAGAGCATATCCATAAAAAGCCCTGTGAATCTTGATAAATAGAATGTAAATTTGGACCATTGAGGCCCAAAGAATAATCAATTTTTTCAAATTGTACGAGATTAGAAAAATTTTGACTGTAGACGGAAATTGAGCTAAGTAAAGAAAACCAAAAAAATAGGATATGTATTAAAGATATAATCTTTGCAAAACATTTTTTATAATCAATATTCAATTGATTATAAAAATAATTATGCAAATTAAGTATGTTCAACAAAACAAATTTTTAGGTCTAAAGGGAATTAAACAAAATAAAAAAAGATTTATCTAATTTTTATTATTTTTTAAAAAAATAATCCTTGAATCAGTCCCTAATTAATAAATAAATTTAAAAAAATAATTGTGAAAATAAATTTACCCAATAAAACCTATCTATCTATAAAGTTAGAAACCTATGCAAAAGAATAACTTGATTTATCTAAATGGGTTTGAGTATAAATGGACAAATAATTTTATATTTTTATAAAAAATAATAAATATGACTCGAATATTATTGGTATTGACAGGACTATTGCTTTCACTCAATTTTTTAATAGCTCAAAAAATATATTCCGATCAAAAATATGCTTTAATCAATGCCCAAATTGTAGATATCGAAAATCAGACTATTACAAAGGGTTCTGTACTTGTCAACAAAGGAAAAATCGCAGCCATAAAAAATCCCGGATTCAATCAGTTTGATGATTACCAAATAATAGATTTAGAAAATACATATCTCTTGGCAGGAATGATTGATGTGCATAGTCATCTTAATAGTATTTCCTCTGCAAAAAGAGCTTTAATGTCAGGAGTAACAACTGTAAGGGGCGCAAGTGTTCCAGCTTATCAAGATGTTAGCATAAGTCAAATGGTTTTCAAAGGTCAACTAGAAGGACCTGATTTGATACCTGCAGGCGTATATGTCACTCCTGTTTTAGGTGAGACAATCCTTGCGGACCCAAGACTCGGAATTTTAACAGATTCTGTAGACAGCGAGGCAGAACTTAGGCATTTGGTGAAAATTAATATTGATAGAGGTGCAAAATTTATCAAAACCAGAGGCACTGAGCGAGCTGGATTGCCCAATACTGACCCAAGAAAACAAACCTTTACCACTCAACAATTAAAATGGATAGTAGAGGAAGCAGCACTTCAGAATATCCCTGTAATGGTTCACGCTCATGGTGATGAAGGGGCAAGAGCTGCAGTTGAAGCAGGTGCAAGAAGCATAGAACACGGGACTTATCTAAGCGATGAAACCTTAAGATTAATGAAATCGAAAGATGTTTTTCTTGTTCCAACTTTTATAACCTTATTAGATCTTGTGGAACCAGGAGGAGATTATGATGATCCAGTCATTCATATGAGAGGAAAATACATGATTCCTAAAGGTGAGCGAACCATCAAGTCCGCAATGAAAATAGGCGTAAAAATAGCTACTGGTGCCGATAACAATTATGCTGAAGAGACAACAAGCTTGGTCTCTATGGAAGTGGAGGAGTATATAAGGCTGGGAATGCCTCCTTGGGAAGCACTAAAAACTACCACTTCACTTGCTGCAGAATTATGCGGCATTGACAAAATAACGGGTAAATTGAAAATAGGTTATGAGGCTGATTTAATTGCCGTTCCTGACAATCCAATTGAAGACCCGAAAGCACTCCAGGATGTTATCATGGTAATGAGCAATGGAAATTTAAGTTTGTTACGTCTTCCTTTTGGAAAAAATTAGACATCCTTACTAAAAGCCAAACACATCAAATTATTTCTTTTTGCTAGCTTATGTGGTTCACCATTATTTGTTCAATAGAAAATGGGTTTCATAAAATGAATAAAATTTAATTAATTTTAATTTCTAGATTCATAAAACTCAGAAATAATGGCAAAGAGTAAAAAATTTGGGACTTTTAGTGGCGTTTTTACTCCTTCGATTTTAACTATTCTAGGTGTGATCATGTACTTGCGTTTCCCAGCAATAATTGGGCAGGCAGGTTTGATCAACACCATTGGAATCATTGTAATTGCTCACATTATTTCAATTACCACAGGTCTTAGTGTAGCATCCCTTTCTACAGATAAACCTGTGCAGAATGGTGGTACATATTTTATGATTTCCAGAAGTTTGGGATTGCCTATTGGCGGTACTTTAGGACTTGCATTATTTGTTGGGTTGTCCTTTAGTGTCAGTTTGTATTTAATTGGGTTTGCAGAAAGTTTCTTGCAATATTGGAATCTTGAAAATAACATTCAGACCATAAGAATTACAGGTACAATAATACTTATTGTCGTAACAACAATCACATTCATAAGTACATCATTGGCAATTAAATCGCAGTACTTTATTATGGCTGCTATAATATTGTCATTGATTTCAATATTTTTTGGATTTGGCCGACATGATTTTGCACCAACTGAGGTTAATTTTGCGCCCTTAGCAACTACGGCTCCCTTTATGGTTTTATTTGGAATCTTTTTTCCAGCTGTAACTGGGTTTGAAGCAGGAGTTTCAATGTCTGGAGATTTGAAAGATCCCAAAAAATCACTACCCTATGGAGCAATGCTTGCGGTAGGAGTCGGTTTTGTGGTTTATATTGGATTAGCACTTTTCTATGCATTTACTGTAGATTCAAATGCATTGGTGAATGATCCCCAAATTTTATTTAAGATTTCATTGTCTCCGACATTGGTGATCATTGGAATATGGGGAGCTACATTGTCTTCGGCATTAGGAAGCATATTAGGGGCGCCTAGAATTTTGCAAGCCATCGCTATGGATAAAATTGTCGGTAAATTTTTTGCTAAAGGAACATCTAAAACGAATGAGCCAAGAAATGCATTATTGGTTGCATTTGTAATTGCAGAAGCAGGCATCTTGATTGGGGAACTTGATGTTATTGCGCGAATCGTATCGATGTTTTTTATTACAACCTATGCTTTTTTAAATTTAGCTGCAGCTATTGAAAGTTGGTCAAGTTCAGATTATAGGCCAGCATTTAAGATTCCAAAATTTGTATCTGTGCTTGGTGCGCTGGCTGCTTTTATTGTTATGATATTATTGGATTTCTTAGCACTTGTAGGAGCGATTGTTGTTTTGGGAATGCTTTACTTTTATTTGCAACGGAAAGAACTCATTCTTGAAAGTGGTGATGCATGGAGTAGTTTTTGGACCAATCTAGCTAAAAAATCTCTTTTGAATCTGACTCAGAAAAAGGGAAACAACAGGAATTGGAGACCAAATATATTGCTGTTCAGTGGTGCAGAAACAACACGTCCCCACCTTATAGAAATGGGTCTTTCGCTAACTGGAAAGTTGGGCGCTTTAACTGCATTCAATTTAATCCATTCTAAGCAATCCAATACCGAAATTGTACCATCAGACGCCAAAGAAAAAAAACAAAATCACTTCACTAGAGACTTTCATTGCGAATCAATATCTAGTGGAATTAAAACAGTTTCAAGCGTATATGGTTTTAGCGGATTTGAACCCAATACCGTATTGATGGGGTGGAGTCGAGATGTACAGAATGCAAATTTCCTAGCTGACATCATATATGACCTTAAATCAAAAAACCTAAATGCTGCATTTTTGGATTATGATCAAGACAATGGATTTGGTAAAAAGCAAAATATTGACATTTGGTGGAATGGAAGAGGTCGTTTTTTGAGTTTTGCTCTTAATATTTTGAAATTTCTTTCTTCCGATCCTTCATGGAGAGACGCAAAAGCAAGAATACTTATTATCAATGGTCAGACTGCAATGGAAGACAGTATTATTAGGAATACGAATATCATTCTTTCTGATAAAAGGATTAATGCAGAAGTTAAAGTCATTAACAATGATTTTGGATCTCATTCTAGAGAAGAAATAATTAATACTGAATCTATGGGAGCAGATCTTTTATTGTTGGGAATTTCTCAAAATAAAAGCTCCTATTCAACTGAATACATAAAATACATCAATCGTTTATCAAATCTTCCTTCAAGCTTTTTGCTATTAAGTCCAGCAAATGAGTTTGATGAAATTTCATTATTCAAAAATCTCCAATCAAAGGTAAAAGTAGAAGAATTCAACAAAGAATCTTCAGCTATAGTTGACTTGCCCGACTTTAAAAGCAACATCATTTCCAACAGGATAGAAAATTTAGATGCTGATTGCATGAAGTTGGGAAGAAAATTTATCGACAAATCTTTTAGTAAGGTAATTGGAACGGTTCAAACATTGGAGCTAGAACTCAAATATATTGCAACTCAAAACAAATCCTCCCTGACTAAAGAAATTGAAGAAGGTGGAAAACATAATTTCGTCAAGATCATTTCACGTAATCATCAACTTTATTTGAGAAAAATTGCGCACCAATTTAAGCAAAGGAATGAAGGATTGCTTAATGAACTAAAAAACGATTTAAGGCAAAGTATTTCTGAATTGATATCAGGAATCAACAATTACATTTATGACATTCCAGATTCAGTTACCATTTCATATTTGGCAAATAATAATAAAACCAAAGAAATAAATTTCAAATATAAAAAAGGTTTAACCCATTATGTAAATACTTTAGTAAAGCCAGAACTTAAACAACAACTAAACTTACTTGAGGAAATTACGGTAGAGCAAATTGTTCAAACCAGAACATTGTTGTTTGGTATTAATGACAGTTATGAAAAATTGGAATTCACTAAGGGTGAAAATTTTGAAGAAACAATCAATGGTCTCCACCTTCAATTAATTGAATTTGATGCATTAGAAAACAACTTGATTCAATTTAAAAAACATACTGATTCTATGCTTATGCAAGCATTCAGGAATGTATCAATGAGCATTGGTTCAGATATGGATGAAGTTCAGCAAAAAGGTATAACAAAGAAATATTCAACTTTAAAAAATGAAAATGATGATGAATATTTCGCTTCCTATGCAGAACATTTCGGACCTGGCATTACATTGTTGAACAACACTTTATCATTGGATGCATATTTGTTATCCATAAAGACTGTGGCAAAAAATATCATCAAAAGTGGAAACAAAAAGATAAATGATATTATTTCGGAAAAGTTATTGGTTCATATTGATAAATTAATTGAAGTTACTTCTCAAGTAATAGCTAATCCAGAAATTGAATTCAAACCAGTTCAATTGCCCGATACAATTGAAATTCAAAATTTATTTGTAGAGGCATGGAATAAAATTACCGAAATTCAATATAATTTTGATGAGGATGTAACTATTCCTGAAGCAATATTTGATAAAAATGGAAATTTACATTTTAGTGAATATTCAGCGCTTCAGGTGAATCTTAAAAAATCTTCAAATTATTATTTAGACACATTGTTCTATGAACCATATTATCGAACACTGCAAAAATTAGAAAACACGCTACGTTCTTCTATCATTGAAACTAAGGAAGCCCACAGTTTGGTTATATTTAATTTAAATAACCAAAAAAATATAATTTTAAACGAAAATATCACTGCCCAAACAGATCAACAGATTTACAATAAATTGCTGCAACAAATAATAAAAGTAAAAGATAAAGTATGTAATGAAATAGATCATTTAGATCATTTTTCGATGGTTTATTTGCATGACGCTTTTTCTAAATTATTTTATCACTCTATTGCAGAATCAGAACGTAAAATCAGTTCTGAAAAAAGGGAGCAAACAAGCAAAAAACTTTCAGCAATAATTTCTAACTCAATAAACAATGCAAGGACAAGGTTTTCAAATTTCATTGTTTATTTAATTAACTCAAGCAGTTCCGGAATGTTGATTTCACGAAAGTACTTGACAACTCAAGAAAAATCATTTGCACGAACCAGTGATGTTTTAAGTCTTATAGAAAAATTATTACCAAATCAAAAGACTTATAATAAAGTACCTTCATTTTATAGAAACCTAATGAAAAGCAGTTCAAAGATAAATGACGGATTTTGGGTGCCACGGGAAATTGAAATTGAAAAAATTAAAAATACGCTTCTTAAGCATAAAAGAGGTTTTGGAGGTGCATTATTGATCAAAGGAGTGCATGGCGCGGGTAAAACAGCAATATCAAGATATGCTACAGCTCATATGTTCAAAAAGAAAAATATTTTTTGGATAGATGCACCTATTGGCGGATCCACAGATGTTGAAGATTTTTACCAAGCCATTAAAAATGCGGTAATGAGTCAAGATAGTATTTCTGATATTTTTAATAATATGACATTCGACACTGCGATCGTAATTAATGATTTGGAATTATGGTGGGAAAGAAGAACAGGTGGAGATGAGGTTCTATTAAAAATCTTAGAGTTAATACAAGTATATAGCAATAAGATATTTTTTATATTGAATTGCAATATTCACTCTTTCAATATAATTAAGAAACTTGTACCATTGGAAGACAACTGTTTATCAATAGTGGAATGTGAACCATTTAACGCGAACGAATTAAAAGAGCTCATAATTAGCAGACACAAGTCTAGTGGAATTCGTTTCAACTACAAGGATGTTCCAGAACAATCTGTTTCCCAATTGTCCCTATCGCTTTTATTCAACAGCTATTTCAATACAACTAAAGGCATTCCTGGCATAGCACTAAATACTTGGAAATCTAATATTGTAGATACTAAAGATGAAACTATATTAATCAAAAAACCAGAACATCCTAATCAAGATATTTTGCTGGAAATGCAATCAGATTGGCTCATTATCCTTTCTCTATTCATCCAACACAAACAAATGGATGAAGCAAAATTGGTTCGTGTGAGTGGTTATTCTGCGGACAAAATAAAAGTGTTGCTTCTGAATTTGAAAAATTCAGGTTTAATAGTCCATACGAATAGTAAAGTATTAAGACTTGGCAGAATTTCTGAGCCATTAATAGTAGAAACATGTTTAACTAAAGGAATAATTTAATATTATGATTATAAGAATGCTGTTAATAGGCACAATCCTTTTTTTTGGTTTAAAGTTGATCAATTTAATTTTTCAAAAATTACACTTACCAAAAAGATTAAAAAGACATTTAGATTACTCTCTTGCGCTAATGGAGTTATTGATATGGCTAGCATTTTTTAGTTGGGTCATAATGGTAGCTTATCGGGGAAATAACAAATTTATTTTGCTTTTCTTAGTTGTGGCATTTATATTGCTTATAGTCCCTGCTTTTATTTTGATTAGAGATTTTATATTTGGAATATTTCTTAAATCTCAAAATAAGTTACCAGTTGACACCATCATTGAAATAGATGATTCAAAAGGAAGAATCACAAAAGCTGGTCATTTTTTTCTTAATATTGAAGATGAACAAGGAAACATAAAATCTTACAATTATTATAAATTGAATGCCAAGGTAATTTCAACATTAGGCGAGCACCACAAATTAGAAAAATTGGATTTGACATTTGAATTGCCATTTACTAACAATGTGAATGAATTGACCACCAAACTTAAAAACCAATTGCTATGTACTCCTTGGGTTGCTGTCTCTATGCCCATTAAAATTGAAAAAATTAAAAGAAACGGAGCTCATATTTTAGTAAAAATTGGGCTTTTTACACTTGATAAAAAGTATGAGGAAAATATTAAGTTAATGGTAGAAAAAGATTATGTTTAATTGCCCTTTTTGTAATGAAAAATCAAATCTGCCTTTCTTTAAATCCACTTCGGTTTCTTGCTATTTGCGAAGAAAATCCTTTCTATATTTCTTATATTACTAAAAATTTTCAAACCAACTCGAATATGAATAATTTTAAAATTGCATCTTACTTTAGCTTAATTACTTTATTTTTCTTTTTTGCCTGCACAGAAAAACAGGATACAAGGCCTCCAGATGATACAATAATAGAAGTTAATGAAGAAGGTGTTTTTCTTAATTCTGTAAAAGTTGAAGACGGATTTAATGCAAATGATATAAAAGCAAGATTTGGAAATCCGAACAAAGAATTTATTCAAAAAATTTCAGAATCAGATGATGGAGAAGAAGATTCGTTTGCCGACCCAAATAATATGTATACTTATGATGATAAAGGCATTTTAATCTATGAATTTCCAAAAAGAAAAGTAATAAATATTATTTTAATTAATTTTTCAAAAAAATCTAGATATGATGTTTACCCTAAATACCCTTTTATCGGTTCATTACTGCTGAATGGAGTACAAATTGACTACAACACATCACTAGATTCATTGAGGAAAATTCCTGGACTTGAAATCGAAGATAATAATACTGATTTCTACAAGGCAAAATTAAATGGAGTAGAATTTTATATTGCATATAAAGGGAAAGGAGCCAATAGCAAATTGGCAGATATTTCAATTTATCTCAATCGAACTAAAGAGATTCCAAATGAATATGGTTGGATTGATTCAGAAATAAAACAATTTAAAGCAATTCTTAATGGTGAGCCGTCTTTGGATCAATTGTCAAATGAATATGGCTTCGACAAGCATGTATTTATTGATTGTTATTTCGAAAAATATATGGCAGAATTTCGATTTGATTTTTCGGAGGATCGAACGCCAGAACAACAAAACTACATAGAAACAATCATGGGTGAATGCATGGAATTAGGCCAAAAAGAATAAAAATATTTATATTGTTTTAAAATCAATGCAATGAATCCTAAAGTTGATTTCTATTTTAAAAAGGCAAAGAATTGGTTTGAAGAATTAGAACTACTAAGAAACTTAGTCCTTGACTGTGGGTTGGAAGAGGAGCTCAAATGGGGTGTTCCTTGTTATACATTTCAAAAAAGCAACATTGTTTTAATCCATGTTTTTAAAGAATACTGTGCCGTTCTATTTTTTAAAGGTGTGCTTTTAAATGATGAACATAATATCTTAATCCAACAAACAGAAAATGTCCAGGCGGCTCGTCAGATGCGATTTACTAGTGTTAAAGAAATAGCAGATCGAGAAGATATATTGAAAGCTTATATTTTTGAGGCCATTGAAGTTGAAAAAGCAGGATTAAAAGTTGAATTAAAAAAAACATCAGAATTGGTTTTTCCAGAAGAATTCCAAGCTAAACTAAATGAATTTCCAGCATTAAAAAAAGCTTTTGATGCATTGACTCCTGGTCGCCAAAGAGCATATAATCTTTATTTTTCAGCCCCAAAACAATCCAAAACCCGTGAAGCTCGAGTGGAAAAATATTTGGAGCAAATACTAGATGGAAAGGGGTTAAACGATGTATAAATGAATTTAAATCGATAATACTTAGGATATCATTTAATAAAAATGAAAACAGCTCATTCCAAGGTAACTATTCATATGGTTTCAAGTCTGGACGGATATATTGCCAAAAAAAACAATGATGTTTCTTGGCTCCAATCTTCCGATCATTTTGAAAAAGGAATTACACTCTCAGATCAACAAATTGAAGCATTCATCAAAAAAATAGATTGCTATGTTATGGGCTCCAAAACTTATGAAATGGCCCTAGAATTAGGTTGGCCGTATGGAAATACTCCTGTAATAGTAATAACAAACAGAAACCTACAAACAGAAAAAGAAAATATAAGATTCTACTCAGGAAATCTTGAAGATTTGGTAAACAAAAAACTAAAACCAAAATTCGAAAATATTTGGATGGTTGGTGGAGCTATGCTTACCAAAGCATTCATTAACTTTAAATTAGCAAATGAAATTATTGTTTCAATTATGCCGATATTGCTTGGAGGAGGCACTTTGTTTTTTGATCAAGTAGGAATAGAACAGCAGCTGCATTTAAAAGATGTGAAAGCATACAAAGATGGAATGGTAGAATTATGTTATGAAATACTAAAAGATTAAAAAAATAATGATAAATGAAAGTTTTGGTGCACTATTGCAAATATTTGTTTTTGCACTCATTCCATTACTTGTTTATCTAATTCAAAAAAAGACAATAAAAGGTTTTTTTGAATACATAGGTCTAAAGAAATCTACAAAAAAAGCAAATTTTTATGCTGTATTAGCCTGCTTTATTATTGCTATTCCAATGCTTTTACTAACGATAACAAATGCTGATTTTATGCGCATCATGTTTGAACCTACCAGCATTACAGGAAAATTCAGACAAATGGAATTTGGTTTCAATTCAGTTATATTAATTGTAATAATTGCAGTTTTTAAGACTTCCTTCTCTGAAGAATTATTGTTTAGGGGTTATATAGCAAAAAGATGTATTTGTCTATTAGGATATAAAAAAGGAAATTTACTTCAAGCATTTATATTTGGAATTATTCATACTATTTTATTTGTTTTTATTACCACAAACATTTTTTTCCTAGCTGTTATTTTTATAATTCCTTCTATCGGAGCATATGTTTCTGTTTATCTAAATGAAAAAATGGCAAACGGCAGCATTTTTCCAGGCTGGATTTCGCATGCATTAGCAAATATACTAGCATACACTATAGTCGGTTTTGTTATTTAATGTAAAAATAAAGCATAACGCTTTAAGATTAATTGATAAAAATTACTTCATAAATAGAATTGACCTAAAAAAAACTTTATCAGTATTTTATAAAGTTTAAAATCTTCTCAAAATCATAACATGAATTCCTAACGCTTTTGTTATATTGGTATTTAATATGTGAAAATTCCTATTGAATATCACATAATGAAACCAAACGCAACCACTTTCTTGTGTTAGCGAAAATTTAATAATATTTGATTTACAAGCATTTAAACTCCAAATAATTGGCAGTTATAAGTTAAAAACATACTTAATGAAAAAAATATTTGATTTTGATTTCTCTCATTTTAAAGGCGATTTATTTGGTGGAATGACTGCAGGAATTATTGCTCTGCCTTTAGCCTTAGCATTTGGCGTTAGTTCAGGGCTTGGACCGAGCGCTGGAATATATGGGGCAATTTTTGTCAGTTTTTTTGCAGCTTTATTTGGCGGGACAAACACCCAAATTTCAGGCCCTACTGCTCCAATGACAGCGGTAAGTATGGTTGTAATTGCAGGAATAGTTGCTGCTTCGGATGGAGATGTGAGCAAAGCGCTACCAGCAATATTGACAATTTTTATGTTAGCTGGATTACTTCAGATTGGACTGGGAGTGATTGGGCTTGGGAAATACATCAAATATATACCTTATCCTGTTGTTTCTGGATTTATGACTGCTATAGGAGTTATCATTTTACTTACCCAAATATTTCCTTCAATTGGTTATAATCCAAAAGAGGATGCCGCCTTTGTCAATCAATTCAAGCCCCATGCTGAGGAAATTATCTTAGACAATATCCTAAGAGAGGAAATGGAAGAAGATATTCTTGTTCTAGAAGATTTTAAAGAAACCATTAAAAGAGCTGAATTCATCACACAAGAACAAATCTTGAAGGAATCGCAAACCCTAGCAAGCAAAGAAGCTTCAGGCGTTATTGGATCAATCAAAGTATTGCCAAGGGCTTTAAAAAACATCAATTGGTTAGAATTAATATTGGCATTTGGTACCATCTTTATCATTTATGGTTTTAAAAGAATCACTAAAAAAATACCGAGCACCTTGGTTGCATTGTTTGTTATGTCAGGCATTGCCATAGGATTTGGTCTAAATTACAGGCCAATAGAAGAAATACCAAGTGGTTTACCCATACCTAATTTGAATATAATTACTGAT
Organism: Bacteroidota bacterium; assembly: GCA_024642705.1. Taxonomy (GTDB): domain Bacteria; phylum Bacteroidota; class Bacteroidia; order Chitinophagales; family Saprospiraceae; genus Portibacter. Next base: position 17,119 of record JAHEAQ010000194.1, read on the forward strand.
TTTAACTTTAGCAGTATTGTCCCCTACATATTTACTGCATTTACCTTAGCTTTATTAGGAGCAATTGATTCCTTGTTGACTTCAGTGGTCGCTGATAACATGACCAAAACACATCACAATCCAAATAAAGAATTGGTGGGTCAAGGTATTGGGAATACAATTGGAGCATTCTTTGGTGGAATACCTGGTGCTGGGGCAACGATTAGAACTGTTGTCAATATCAATGCGGGAGGGAAAACAAGACTTTCAGGCATGATATCTGGAATATTATTGCTAATTATTCTTTTGGCTTTTGGACCAATAGCTTCTAAAATTCCAACAGCCGTTTTAGCTGGAATTCTGATCACAGTAGGCATTAATGTAATGGACTATAAAGGGCTAAAAGCAATTCCTTATATGCCAAGGGCAGAAGTAATAATTATGTTGATTGTATTAATCCTATCATGCACTTGGAATTTGGTTTATGCAGTTGGAATTGGTCTTGTCATAGCTTCTTTAATGTTTATGAAAAAAATTGGAGACCTAACGTCAGAAGAATCAGATGTAATTCCTCTAAAAGAAGAAGCTTGGCCAGATGAATTGGATTTCCCAAAAAGATTGAAAGAAAAGGTTTTCATTAAGCATATAAAAGGGCCACTTTTCTTTGGTTCAACGAGTGATTTCAAACAATTGGCACTGCAAATTCCAGATAACGCCAGCACCATTATTATTAGAATGGGTAAAGTTCCTTATATGGATCAATCAGGTTTGTATGCAATGGAGGATATTTTAGTTGATTTGGTAAATGCTGGCAAAAAAGTATTGTTGGTAAATATCTTAAAACAGCCTAAATACATGCTTGAACGTATCGATATAATACCTGACTTAATCCCTACCGATCAAATATTTACAGATTTCAAAAAGTGCTTACTGTGGTTAAACGAGCATGATAAAGAAATATAGCGAGAACAAATAGTTCTTGATTTATAATTTATTAAAAGGCACTTTTGCTGCAAATGTTTTGAATTGATTGCTCCTGGCAATTAACCTAATATTTATTGGTATAGAAGGAAATTTTCGGGTTTTATTGCAACTATTTTTCACCAATCCATACTTTTAAAAAAAGCAAGCTAAAATGAAAAATTTGGTTCAATATTTTATAGGATTAGTTATAAAATTCAACTTTGAATTCAAATCAATTTGAAATTTCAGAATTTGTTTCATTTCTAATATTTCTAATTAATATCCAATTTTTCATTTATTAATAAAATTGTAAATTCAATATTACAATCAATAATCTGAAAAAAGATGTTTAAATTTTTTCGCCAGCTTCGTCAATCATACATTTTTGAGAACAAAAATTCCAAATACTTAAAATATGCCATCGGTGAAATTGTTTTGGTGGTCATCGGTATTTTGATAGCCCTACAAGTCAATAATTGGAACGAGGAACGCATAAAACAAAAAGCCGTTAAAACCGCATTGATTCAGATTCAAAATGAACTGCTGGGCGATCTGGAGGAAAGTTATGATCTTACTTCATTCCTTGAGTATAAAGACAGTCTCATTGAAAAAGTGCTTAAAAATAAAGTTACAGAGCTGGAATATAAAACCAATGGAGACTTAAGATTTTTAATCACTTCTAGCGCAGGTTTAACACTAAATAGAGATGGCTTTACAGGCCTAATGAACATTATTGACGAATCAAAATTAATTGATTCTGATCTGCTGAATCAGTTAAAAGGCCTTTACGTAGATGGAAACCACAATTTAGAGGTCGTTATAGATTGGTATAGTAACAGCGTACATGAGTATAATAATGAATTGATGAAAAATTATTGGTGGTATTCAAATCGTGATGTTCTCATAGATAGCCTTGTACAGGATGAGCTGGATTATCTTATGTACGACCCTATATATAAAAATAGAGTGGCTAGATACCATAATTTAGGAATTGGAAATCTCAATTATGGTAACTATCAGTTACAGGCTGGTATGGCACATCTGTATCGTTCCATTTCTGAAGTGACCGGTGAGGGAACAGATAATGAAATCATTGCATCCTATTTTAATAGCCCTCCGGACTCTATTTATGCGCCTTTTTTAGGCACTTATTCTAGAGCTGATGGAACAAGTTTAAAGCTTTTTGTACTGAACGATTCTTTAAAAATTCAATTTCCCTACCCGTCTGGAGAAATCAGTTATATGGTTGGTGGAAGAAGGAATCGTTTCCTGAACTACGAATCAATCGGACAAATCATCATTGAAAATGATTCCACCCTTCGCTCTTCAAATATGAGCCGAAACAGATATGTTAGAATTAAACAATAATAAGATGATAAAATTCTTTCGCAATATCCGTCAAAACTTAATTATGGAAAATAAAACCTCTAAATACCTAAAATATGCCATAGGAGAGATTGTGCTTGTAATGATTGGTATTTTACTAGCATTGCAGGTTAATAATTGGAATGAAAACCGTAAGCAATTAATACAACAAGAATTTTTATTAAAGCAACTTCTTGTCGATGCAGAAGTAGATTTGAAGTTTTTTACCTCCAGATTTGAAGCGCTCTCCATGTTAGATAGTACGCTTAATATTATAAGATTATTTGGTGATGAACCCGAGTATGATATTGCAACTATAAATACAAATGGGAGTGGAAATGTTTTTTATAATAGGTATTATTTGTTTGAGTCTAGCCTGTTAAACAATAATCCAGATGCTTACAAAGAATTACTATCCTTTGAAATTAAATCAATATTAAGAAACATTAATTCTAAATACAGTTACCTAAACGCTTCTTTTACCTATTTGAATAATGAATTAAAACAACAATCTGATAAATTTTCAAAGCGGTATTACAAAGAATTAAGGCAAAACAAAGCAACTAAATCAATAGAAGCTTTAAGATTTATATACAGAGATGAAGAGATGCAATCAGTAATTGATGTTCTAAAAAGGGCGATTGCTGCAGCACTTAAAAGAACGAAGGAATACTTAGAGATTAATGAAGAGTTAATTAAAGCTCTGAATATTAAATTGAACAATAATGATTAAAATTTTTAGAACTATCCGGCAAAACATGCTTCTGGAAAATAAAACTGGAAAGCCTGCCTACCATATCAGTAGGTATCTCAAATATGCCATCGGCGAAATTGTGCTTGTTGTGATTGGGATCTTGATAGCGCTTCAAATTAATAATTTGAATGAAGATCGAAAAGAATTCCAAAAATCTAAAATCTATTGTGATAAAATTATTAATGACATTATTTCCGATACCTTAAACATTAATGTTTTAATAAAAGATTGCGATGACATGGAAATGCAAGGAAATCGTTATTTTTCCTATTTCAATCAAGGAAATATTGATATAGACAAATTAATTGATAGTTCAAAAAAGGTGAACTTGGGTTTCATAAGGTATTTCCCGGTAAACTACACCTATTTGGACATGCAATCCTCAGGTAACTCTAATTTGTTGAATGAAAAACAGAAAAATGCACTTATAGAGCTCTCTTCAAGTCAAGATCTTATACAGATTATAATTGAAAAAACCATTTCAAGAGCTCAAGATCAGCTGAGTTTAAAAGATAATGTATTAGGGTATCCAAATGATTTCTATTCAAAAATGGACATCAAGGTTAGCGAAGAGAAAAAATTACAATGGCTACTCCACCAACATTTATTATTTAAAAACAATCTTATACTGTATTCCTATATAAAACGATTTGGGGAAACTATAAAAGAGCAGTCTAAAAAAGCTATTTTAATATTAAAAGATGATTCTGATATATGATAAAACTCTTCCGCAACATCCGAAAAACCCTTTTAACAGAAGGCAAAACTGCCAACTACTTCAAATATGCCATTGGTGAGATTGTGTTGGTCATGATTGGCATCCTATTGGCTCTTCAAATCAACAACTGGAACGAATCGAGAAAAGACAGAGCTTTTGAAGTAAAAATGTTACATGAAGTAAGAAATGAGCTTATTAAGGATACCATGTACTTTAAAATGATTAAAAAAAGAGCTGAATCTGCTCTTGAAGGTGGAATGTATATGATGCAAATTTATACTGAAACTGAAACAAATTCAGATTCTATTTCCAAATATGGCAAAATGATGCAAATTGGATTTCAATACATTTATCATAAAGGTGCCTATGAAGCCATTAAGTCTACAGGGATAGATAAAATATCTAACGATTCTGTGAGAATGCTCCTTACAGATTTTTATGATTTTGGACTTCCGAGAGCGCAAAATTTCATTGAAGATGATGATAGTAAAAAAATGAGCAGAATGGAACAACTTAGGTTATTAGCAGACATCCAATTTATAAAAATGCCTAATGGACAAACAATTCCTGACATCACACCAAAAAAATCTTTTATAGGCAATTCAGCCTTAATGGATTATATCATGACTAGAACGGGATACAACAGCAATGCCATAGGTCGTTTAGAAAGTTTATTGAGATCTAGTGAACATTTATTGAAAGTTTTGGATAGAGAACTGAAAATTGAAAATAATTTGGATGGATTACCAAAAACCATTTGGACGAATTAATAGCAATTATTTTCTTTTATAAAATCATTAAAAATTAACCTTAACAACCAATGATCAAACTCTTTCGCAACATTCGCAAAAAACTTGTAACCGAAGGCAAAACCACCAACTATCTAAAATATGCCATTGGTGAAATTGTGCTTGTCATGATCGGAATCCTTTTGGCTTTACAGATCAACAACTGGAACGAAACCAGAAAAGACAGGGTTTTTGAAGTGAAAATGCTACAAGAGGTTAAAAAGTCACTTCAATCGGATATCAAAGACAAACAATATGTCGTTGATTTTTTCAAAAGTACTGAAAACAGCATAAATGAATTGCTAAAGATGAGAGAGGATTCCAATTACCCAAGAGATTCGGTAATAGTGCACTTGCAAAATTTAGAACGCGTTGGATTATTTTTCCCATTCACTGATGGTGCTTTTGAAGCGATAAAATCCAGTGGGCTCGATAAAATATCCAACGACGAAATTAGAAACGAATTGGTGCATCTCTACAGCTATTCTTTTAAAAGTATCTCCATTTTCATTAATGAACTTACACGACCAACAATGATAGAAAAGTTTACACTATTTGCTCAAATATTTCCATCAACTCTTCATTCTGGCACCGATGGAAAAGCCCAACTTAAACTGCAGTACAATAACTTTGAAGAACTTCTCCTTTTAGAAGATTTTGATAAATTACTACACAAAGCCAACCTTTTAACTGAATCCATCACCCCACGTTTAATAAATCTCGTTGATAAAATGATTGAACTGGAAAACCTAATAACCAAGGAGATTGAAAACCCATGATCAAATTCTTCCGTCATATCCGTCAAACCTTAATTATGGAAAACAAAACAGGCAACCCTACCTCTGCTAAAACTACGGCAGGCACGTACCTAAAATATGCCCTTGGTGAGATTGTATTGGTGGTGATTGGCATTTTGATTGCACTTCAGATCAATAACTGGAACCAATCTAGGTTGGAACGTATTGAAGAAAAAAACATTTTGTCCAAACTCCATGACGAATTTCTTGAAAATAAAACTGAAGTAGCCAAGAGTGTTGGCCTGTATAAAGGAGCAATGGATGCCAATTTGGTTTTAATGAGTCTAATGGGAAGCAATGCCAATATTCTTCAAAAACACAACCTCGATAGTTTGTTCTATGAATCACTTCCCTCGCTGCAAATTGTTTTTTCGGACAATACCATTAAAAATATTGTCCAAACCGGCAAGTTGGACATCATTAAAAACCCCGAGATCATTCAACTCATCAACCAATGGGAAGCCCAAACCTTATTGCTCAAAGAAAGAGACAAAATATTATCGGAATGGATCAACAATCAATTAATTCCTCTTATTAGTGATTATGTATCGTTCAAGGAAATTGACCATAATGGAAATATGCCCTGGAGCGGAACAACCAAACTTAAAACCGACTATTACACCTTGTTTCAAAAGTTAAAATTTGAAAACATTATGGACAATGTACTTTGGTATCATAACAAAATTAGATTGAGTTTGGAAAGTACCAATGATTTGATACTAAATATTATAGCTGCTACCGAATCCTATAAAAAATGATCAATTTCTTCCGTCATATCCGTCAAACCTTAATTATGGAAAATAAAACAGTTTCATCTGCCGACCGCGCGTCGCAGGAAGCTTTAGTGGAGGCACAAGCTTCAGCGAAGGCAGGCAAATACTTTAAATACGCCATTGGTGAGATTGTGCTTGTAGTTATTGGGATTTTGATTGCGCTTCAGATTAATAACTGGAATGAAGCCAGGAAACAACACATTGAAGAGACGGCTTTACTTCGAACTATGAGAACCGATTTTGAGATCAAAAACAAGCAACTGCTTGAAGAATATGGATACAATAAAAAATTACATGACCTCTCATCACAATTTATAATGTCTCAATTAAACCATCAGAAAGACACATTTGCCATGGAAGAGGTATTGTTTTTTGGAGATTACTTTCCTGTTAGTACTCATATAAATTCTTTGGATGTGGCTCTTGAGGGCAACAGGGTTAATATTTTTAGATCGGATTCATTGGTTGATATGTTAAGAAAATTAAAGGCTGATTTTGTAAATCTAGAAATCGATAAGGCTTATTTGGATGAGTTTTGGACCAGTAACCTCATACCGTATTTTCAAGAATCTGGACTCAGCATTCACCGCTTTACCCTAATTCAGAAAGGGATTGTGCCAAGTACAGAGATATTAAATAGGATTGATATGTATGAATTTGCAAACCGAATTTCAGATATTGTAAGTGTCGAGTTTTTATGGCTGAAAAAGCAAGAAATAATACTTGAAGACATTAATACTATAATGAGAATGATTGAGGTAGAATTGAAAAGATAATCCATGATCTTATTGATAGTATTCAGTTAGAACTAAATAAGGACCGTCAATAATAAATTAAAACATGATAAAATTCTTCAAAAACATTAGAAAAGCAAATCTAAAGGAAGGCAAAATGGCTAACTACCTAAAATATGCCATCGGTGAAATTGTGCTGGTGGTGATTGGTATTTTGATCGCGTTACAAATTAACAACTGGAATGAAAAGCAAAAAGAACGTATACTTGAAAAAAAATATTTGCTGCGTTTAGTTGAAGAATTTAACACAGATCTTGATAATATTACCTCAAACATTAATGCCATAAAAAAAAGAAAAGAACGAGCCGAATTCATTATGAAAACCATTGATAACCCACAATTGGCTGAAGACTCTGCCAATTACTTTGTTAAAAGTATTGAATATGCAGGTTACACATCTTTTCCGGTAATTTCTGATAATACATTTGAAGAGATCAAATCAAGTGGTAAGCTTTCGTTAATCACAAATGAAAGTATTAGGGGCGCTCTTCAGCAATATTATTCATGGACATCTAAACGCAATCAATATAACTTTATTCGTGAAGATATACAGCTCAGTTATCTGAAAGAAAACCAAGGCGTTCTTAATGCGGAACAGCAAATAAGCATGGGAAGTTTTGCAGATCCACGTCAATTTAATAAAACCGAAGCCAAACTTACCTATGAACGAATGATTCAGAAACCAGATTTTTTAGCCATATTACCTATAATCATTAAGAGTCAGATCCGAACAGGCGAAACTTTTATAGATATCAAACAAAATGCAATGGACGTAAAAATGATGATTCAAAATGAATTAAAAAACAGATGATCAAATTCTTCCGTCATATCCGTCAGACCTTAATTATGGAAAACAAAACCTCCAAATATTTTAAATACGCCATTGGCGAAATTGTGCTTGTAGTAATTGGCATTTTGATTGCTTTACAAATTAATACTTGGAATGAGAACACAAAAGACAGGAGATATGAATTTGAAATTCTTAAGAATTTAAAATCTGAGTTAATACCCAATTTAAAACAAGTCAAAGCTAAACAACAGGATTGTTTTGATGATATGGCAGCAATCAAATACATTTTGAATGAAATCAGTTCAAAAAATAAATCAATTCCCTCAAAAAAACTTGATTCTCTAACAATGGCTATATCCAATTTTCCAACATTTGATCCCTTTCACGGAGTCATTGATGAAATTATTGCTTCAGGAAAAATTAATTTAATCCGCAATGATTCATTAAGATTAAAAATAACCAGTTGGAAAGGTCTATGCGAAGATGCAGAAGAAATTGAAATTTTAGGAATACAACAAAGTACAACTCGATTTGTACCTTATTTAACACCATACATTTCCTTAAGAAACCTTTCGTCAGATGAAGTGGGAATATCTGCATTTAAATGGAAAAGTGATGCATTATTAGAGGATAAAATTTATGAGAATTTTTTAAGCAACTATCGTATTTTTCACAAGATATTAATACCCAGATATCAGGATATTATTGACAATATGAATGAGATGATTCGACTTATTGATGACAACATAAAACATTAAAATGATCAAATTCTTCCGTCATATCCGTCAAACCTTAATTATGGAAAATAAATCGTCCAAATACCTAAAATATGCCATTGGTGAAATCGTGTTGGTGGTTATAGGGATATTGATTGCCTTGCAATTAAACAACTGGAATCAGGAAAGAAAAGACCTGAAAGAAGGCGAACTCATAAAACAGAATATTAACGAAGAATTCATCAAAAACCAAGAACTGCTTAAAGAGTCACAAAAATTGAATGAAGATGCATTAAGTGCTGGTAAACTGCTGATTAACTTGGTTGGTGCTGATAGCTTCGAATTGGCAAAATACAATCTCGACAGCATATTCAATGCTTCATTGATGTCTGAACTCTACCTGCCTACAAGTAATTCGCTACAGGATATTATGCAATCGGGACGTATGAATCTGCTTGATAATGAAGAACTAAAAAATACAATATTGTCATGGAATGCAGCTTTAGATATATTTAAAGCAAATAAGGACACACAAACCAACTGGCAGAATAATCAATATATGCCCTATATGCTTAGTGTAATTTCTTATAGACAAATGGAAATTTATAATCAGAAAAGCTGGGCTAGTAAGAGCAAATTAGAGACTGATTATTATCCCGTATTCCACGACATAAAATTTGAAAACCTCATTGATAATAATTTGTATTTAGTAGAATATTTAGTCCAAAAACTTGAAAACATTAAAGAGTACCAAGAACAAATCATTGAATTGACAAACCCTAAATAGATATGCTTCGCTTATTTAAAAACAGTCGCCTAAAATTGGCCTCAGGAAATAATGCAATTAGGTATTTTCAATATGCCATTGGCGAAATTGTACTCGTCATGATTGGAATACTTTTAGCACTTCAAATAAATAACTGGAATGAACAAAGAAAAGAAAGAAATCAATCTGTTTTTTATCATGAACAACTTATCAATGATTTAGAAATAGTGATTTCTTCATTAGATGCCGATATTAATTGGGCAGAAATAGTTAAAAACAAAATCAATCAAGCCACTGTAATTTTAGATCAAAGTATACCTAATGACTCTACTTTTGAAATACTTGATTTTGTGCTTGGAAATTATTTCAGGCTTAACAGGCAACTACCAGAAATTACCAGTTATGAAGAAATGAAAAGCTCAGGACAACTTAAGCTAATTTACAGTAAATCTTTAAGGAAAAATTTAGCAAATTATTTAAGAAAGCATCACAATATAACTAATATTTATGCCGAACTAAATAGTAAAGTTAATCAATCAGAATTTTTAGATCCCTTTGTAAAGTTTAATGAAGAAAGCTCCATGAAAAAGCTAATTTTCACTTATGATTTTTCAGTATTATCAGCTAATAAAACAGTGGTTAATACTTTATCGCGGTACGCCTTTCATTGGGAAGCCAAATTTAATTTTGCAACCTTGCTTAAAGCTGAGGCCGAAGATCTAAAATCAAAAATTAATATGGAATTAAACCAGCTTAAATGATCAAACTCTTTCGTAACATCCGAAAAAACCTTTTAACAGAAAACAAAACCTCCAAATACTTTAAATATGCCATTGGAGAAATTGTGCTCGTCATGATTGGAATACTTTTAGCCCTTCAAGTCAATAATTGGAATGAGGATTATAAAAATGCCAAAAAAGAAAGAGGTTATTTAATTAACCTACAACAAGATATTTTAGCAGATTCTTTAAGACTGAGCGAACTGAAACTCGATCTTGAATTAGCTGTAAAATCAAAAAGGAGATTTGAAAAAATAATTAAAGGGCAAACCGTATCAAAAGATTCTTTATCTATTAATTTTAGTAATCAAACAGATCTTATAACTGACTTTGTCCCAAATTCCACCACTATAGATGAATTAAAATATAGTAATGGCCTTAATCTAATTTCAAACGCCGAATTGAGACGTCAAATTGTAACATTATACAACAGTTATGACGACCTAATTCTCAAACTTAAACTTGGCGTAGAAAAATCCCAAATAATATGGTCGTATACGAGTAAACATGTTAACAATGTTACTACAATTACCAATGATGAAATTTATGCACTTTTAAAAGACAACTTTTTTAAGAATCAAATGCTGCTCAATTATTTGCATACACAATATATTACTACATCAAAAGCTTATGAAAATTGCGTTCAAACCTTAACTTTATTAAGAAAAGAATTAAAAAATGATCAAATTCTTTAGAAACATCCGTAAAAACCTTATCAAAGAAAACAAAAGCTCCAAATACTTTAAATATGCCATTGGTGAAATCGTGCTCGTCATGATTGGCATCCTATTGGCTCTGCAAATCAACAACTGGAACGAATCGAGAAAAGACAGAGCTTTTGAAGTGAAAATGTTATTGGAAATCCGCAAGGCTTTGGAAAATGATATTATATCCTTTGAACGTTCTGTTAATAGAATGGAAAAGTTAGATTCTGCTTCCAATGTCATGGCAAAACACATTTATGAGCAATCTACTTTTGTTGACTCGCTGTCTGATAGAGGAGATTCCAGATGGTATTTATTGAGAACGGGTATACAATATCAATATAACAGAGGACCATATGAAGCCATTAAATCTTCAGGAATTGACCGAATATCCAATGATAGCCTTAGAAATAAACTGATTAAACTCTATGATTTTGATTTTCCAAGACACGAAGAACTTACTAAATGGTTTGATAGAGATTATGAAAAACAAAATGTGAAATTAACCTCCTTTTTGGGAGACACAAAAGTTATTCTCAACAATGGTCAGTATGATTTTGAAAGAATATTTCCTGAAGGATTATTTAAAAATAAGGAATTTATAAACCTTGTAGGGGATATAAGTCGTCGAGGAAAATCTGTTGGCAGATATTTGAAAACCATTATTCCAAAAATGGAAGAGATGATTGCACAAATAAACCATCAAATCAACCAAAAAAATTAAAACATGAATTTGGCTTCCAAAATTACGTTTGTACTGTTTATTTTTTTAGGTCAAATCTTCAATGGTTTTGGCCAAAGCAATGAAGAAAACTATCGTATTATTCCTTCAGTGACTGAATGGATTGAGGAGGTTAACAATTGGCCAGATTCAATTTATAGACAGGACAACATTAAAGTGCTTTTTAATTTAGAAAAGGACAAAAATTATATTGCATTAAATGATAGGTCGATTTTAGAAAGCACCATTGATACAGTTCCAATACTTGAAGTAAATAAATCTGTTAGTCTATCTAATATTCAATTTCATACAGATGAAAACTTATTTAATGATGTAGCTTTAAAAAATATACATTTCAATGGCAAATTTATTTTATATAAATTGAAAAATGGACGATTTGCATTCAAGAATTGCGAGTTTGATAAACTCCATCAAATTCGACTGGTAAATACAAAATTCTATTTAAGCTATTTGGACTGTAAATTCAATGGACACTACATGCAGAATAACCCAGCTGAACCTTTAGATATTAATTTTTACCGGTGTGATTTTAAAAAGAGTTTTGTGTTGTCAAGCGATCAAGGTGTTCCATCTATTTTTATTATTGATTGTAATTTTAATTCTTATGCATTATTTGGTAAATCAAGTCGGTTCAATGCCATTGCCATAAATAACAGCACCTTTTTAAATAGCTTAATTTTTAGTCATCTACAAATAGACAATGCCTTTGAGATTAAGACATCAAACTTGAATTATATTAATTTGGATGGCAGTAATTTACCCATCGAAAATACTTATGTCCCTTTTCATCAATTGAGCAATAAAATTGGCCTTCCAGCTGATGCTTTAGGGAATTTTTACGCAGCAAATTATCAACAGGATTTTGAAGATAAAGAAGCCTACGACCGCATTATAGCATCTTATTCCAAACTTTTAGCCATATATAAATCACGTTCAGAAATGGACAGTTATAATGCCTGTTATATTGAAATGCGCAACAAGCAAACGGCCTATTCCAAATTTATTTATACCAGCAACAAAAGCTTTTCAAACTACATTGTTTACCAGTTAAATGTATTCATGCATGTTTTTAGTGATTATGGCACCAAACCTACCAAAGCCATTATTTTTTCCCTCTATGTAATTCTAGCCTTTGCCCTCATTTACCTTTTCTTTCCAAACTCCTGGGACAACCATGGTAAAAACCGAATCATAGATCGCTATACCTTCTTTATGAAATACATGCAAAAAGAAGCTGGCATTCACGAAGTATATCTTGAAGACAAGCAGCCAGAAATTATGGAATATGACGCATTTAAAAACTTGATCAGTAATTCAAAAGAAACGGTTCCTAAGTTTTTCATATCTACAGCTTTACCTCTATACAAATGGTCGATTTCAAGTACAAAGTTATCAGCTTCTGTGCTTAAGCGACTAGACATTATGAAAGGAAGCTGGTCGGATTTACCACAAAAGAAAAAGTTATGGAAAACTATTCTTTTAGTGGCAGCTTTTCTGATTGCATTAAGCTATGATATTGCAATTAAAATGTTAAATGCTTTAATGCTTTCTATTAATACTTTTACTACACTAGGATTTGGTGAAATACCTATCAAAGGATTACCTCGATATCTTGCCATTATTCAGGGATTTATTGGCTGGTTTATGTTGACAATATTTAGTGTATCACTAATTTCTCAATTACTCAACTGATATGAAAAAACTAGCCAACCTTTTCTTTTTTATTCTGGTGTCATTGAGTTGTTTTTCTCAGGAAATAAAGTTTAAAGAATACTCGTATACCGAATTCTTTAAAATGATAGAGGAAGAAAAAGACACAATTTTTAAATTGAAGGATGCCATTATTCAATTTGATGCAACTATTGATTCCATATACCGATACACTAGAACTCGCGACTCATTAGGGAATTTTATTTTAAATTCTGCACGGAAAGACAGCATCCAAATTACAAAGGCATTGGATCTTAACAATGTACATTTCTTGTCAGGAGAATATTATAATGGGGCTGGTCTTTTATTTATGGTTTTTCATAAGAAGGTCACCTTAAAAAATACTAGTGAAATTACTTTTGGAAATTCTCTTTTTAAGGAAACCTTTTATTTTTCAGTTGATAAAGACCTTGTAGATCTGAGTTCTACCAATTATATGAAAAATACTGTAGGTATAATAAAAATTGAAGATTGTACCTTTTTAAAAGGTGTAAGGGCCTTGAATGTTTTTGAATTAGATGATGATCAAATTTCACGAACACAAGTCGATTTTTCAAAATGTATGATTTACCCACTAGAAAGCAAAAACAACCTACACAGTTTATTTGATTTAAAATCAATTATTACTTTAACTATAAGTGAATGTATATTTAAAGGTAAGGGAAGGGTCTCCATACATTATGGTGGAAAATGCAAGATTTTTTTTCTGTCTGAAAACTCGTTTATCGAACCTTTAGTTGAAATTACTGAAAATCAATCGTATAGTGATGTCTATATTTATGAAATATCCAAAAACGTCTTTGAAAATCCACTTTTGGTTCAATTTGATCCATCAGGAAAGCTCGTTTTTGAATGGGAACAATTAAAAAACGGAGTGATTTCCAATTTAAGTTATCAAAGATCTCTGAGTAAACTGGTTACTTCTAATGACTTTGATTATTTTGAATCCTATGTTAATCCCAACATTTTTTCAAAATATATTGACAAATACCGAGTGGAAAACACAGAGACTTTTAGAGAAGAATCCAAGCTATATGGACAATTTTATAAAAAATTTAAAGAAAGTCAGGATATTGAAAGTGCCAATAAAGTGTACATTGATTTAAAGGATCTTCAAACAGCTCGATTCAAATTTATTTATCAGGAAAATCCTAGTTTCAAAACATTTTTTACCTGGAAAATCAATCAGTTTTTAAAAGTATTTTCAGCTTATGGTACAGAACCTGCCAGAGCCATTATTTTTTCCCTCAATGTAATTCTAGCCTTTGCCCTTATTTACCTTTTCTTTCCCAACTCCTGGGACAAACATGGCAAAAACCGCATTATAGATCGCTATGCTTTTTTTATGAAATATATGAACAAAGATGCGGGAATCCATGAAGTATATCTTGAAGGCCAAGAAGAGGAACTCATGCAGTATGACCAGTTTAAATCAGTGGTTGAAAGCTATGGCAAAACAGTTCCTAAATTCTTTGCAATCACAGCGCTCCCACTCTACAAATGGGCGGTTTCTGGGACCAGGCTCTCTGCTTTCTTTTTAAAACGCATCGATATCATGAAAGGTACTTGGAGTGACTTACCACAAAAAAAACGTTTTTGGAAATCGTTCTTATTGATTGGAGCATTTCTCATTGCTATGATTTATGACATCTTTATAAAAATGCTTAACGCACTGATGCTTTCTATTAATACTTTTACTACACTAGGATTTGGTGAAATCCCTATAAAAGGACTACCACGTTACCTTGCTATAATTCAAGGTTTTATTGGCTGGTTTATGTTGACGATATTTAGCGTATCACTAATTAGTCAATTGCTGAATTAAAGTACCGACATTTCGATACGGAGTGAAGAAATTGTCAGTATTGACTTAGTTATTTTCCTTTTCTTTAATTCAATAAAATGGAGATACACATAGTTTTTTCGATCTATGGATTAGAGAGAATTGAGGAAATCACGATAATACAATGAAAGAGCAATAGTCAATAAATTTGCTAAGTCTTCTAAATAAAGGAGTGGGTTTTCCAAACAATTTTTTAAGAAAAATTAGAATTTGAAACCAAGTTAATATCGAAATGCACACTGATGCCCTTTTGAGAGTAAAGTTGAGCAATCCAATTGAAAGCAAACTAGTAAATATTCTGTTAAAATTATGCCAACATCACTCTAATTTTTAGGACCCATTTAGTTGTAAAATTTTCATTCTAGAAAAAGAAATAAAGCATACTGCATTTAAAGATTTGTATTATTTTTAAATGAAATTGATATAATTTTTTCCTCCTGAACCATTATTAAAGAATTAAATGCACATAGCACCACTGCTCCAACAATAATTGATGGCGGTATAAAGAACAATGT